>CAZMRW010000015.1:0-57247 GCA_964568805.1 uncultured Methylococcaceae bacterium
TGCTCTCTGCAAAGGGACTACTAGTAACCAGTTAGTTTTTTGTCATGTACAGAGTACCATTTTAAACAGGGTGATCTATAAAACTGGATATCATTTATGCCGGCTGTTTCAGCCGCTTTGTCACTTGCTTTAATCAGTATTGTAAAGCAAATTAACCCGACTATTGGCCTGATTTCACCGGTCAATTGGCAGGCAAAACCGTCCCATGCGAGACATTCGGGGGGCGTATTATTTGGGCTTGGCTGTGATTTTCTGCAGTTCCGCCGTATTCCGTAATTTTTGTCGCAATTGTTCCGGCAGCGCGGTCAAGCCTGCACAGGGTTCCGGAGCATCCAGTACTTTGAGCAAGGCGGCCGCTAAACCAAAATCGGGATCATTGTCCGTGGATTCATCGAAACCTCGCCTTGCAATGCCTGCGGCAATTGACGCATCGGAACAGGCCAGTTCGATCAGTTTCGGGTGTAATACGTGACTACGATAAACATCCAGTTGCCCCGGATTACCGTATTCGCATGCCAGCAAGGTTCGATTATCGCTGTAGCAGCCGGTTCGACGGGTCGCTTTGGGCGGTGGCAGGCCGGAGTCGGCGCGTTTCATACGGGTCTGAAATGCGCTGAATTTTTCAACGTCGAGTATCGGTTTGAGTGTTGTTTCCAACTTGCGCTGTTGCGGCTCACCCCAATTCGACTTTGAGCTGTCGATAACAAACAGGCCGTCGAGATTGGCTTCCGACCAGTCGCTCCCTTGCAGTTGCGTCTCTCGCAATTCTGCTCCCTGCAATTCCGCCATAACCAGGTCCGCGCCCTGCAAATTGGCATAGGCCAGGTCTGCCCCCTGCAAATTCGCCTCGCGCAGGATCGCTCCCTGCAGTTTCGCCCCGCGTAAGTCTGCGCCCTGCAGTTTTACTCCTTGCAAATTCGCACCTTGAAGATCCGCACCGCGAAGATCTGCGCTTTGCAGATTCGCCCAGCCCAGATCCGTACCTTGAAGATCAGCCCCGCGCAGATCCGAGCCCTGCAGATCCGCCTCGATCAAAACCGAGCTTTGCAGTTGCGTCCCGCCCAAGATCGCGCCCTGCAGTTGTGTTTTGTCCCAACCGGCTACGCCCTGTAGTTTTGCTTTGAGCAGGACTGCGCCCTGAAACTGGACGCGTCGAAGATCGGCCTTGGGTAATACGGCTCCGTACAAATTGGCAAAACGCAGATCGCGTTTACGTAAATTTAGGCCGTCGAATTCCTTAAAGGCTGCATCGCGTACCGGTTTATTCGGGTCAATTGCGCGGGTCAATAGCGACAGAGAAACCTCTTTCGGTACCAACCGGGTTTCTCTAAGATCCAGGTTGCGTTGAAAAAGACCCAAATTAAACCATGAGCAGGGGCCAATCATGACCTGAAGCATCGATGCTTCAGACTTTTCCGCCTGCGCTAACGACGTGCACGAAACAACATCATATTGACGGGCGGCAACGCTCAGCCATGCCTCGGGCATTCTGTGGATCAGCCAGTCTTCGAAATAGTCGGGAGCATCATCAGGCAAGTCATTGTGCGTGTCGACTTTCGCCGGAGCATAATAAGATTGCACGGTAATGCTGCCAGGGATCACTGCGACAATACTGAGCAGAACTACCAGCGGCACCGAGACCAGTAAGACCACCATGCCCTTGGGTTCAGTGCCGGTTTCCTGCACGGGCTGAGGGACGGCTTCACGAAAGTAGCGGTTTGGCCAGCAGCGCTGGATCAATCGCGCCAGCCGGTTCCAGCCGAGGGTGCCAAAATACCGAAGTGATGCAGGCCAGTAACCTACCATTCTAAAGCCAAAGTTTTGCCACCATTCCCGTGCCCTATCCTGGGGCGATGCGATTAATGGCCACAAAGCGAGCAGCATGGCTACATCGATCCAAACCGCAAAGCGCTGAGACCAGGTAATGGCTTCGTCGTGAAACGGCAGAAAGCGGATTTGCGCTGCCAGCAGCATGAATAACGGTAAGGCGATGACGGTAATGCCAACGACCAGGGATAGCAGCCATCGGATCAGCCAGACACTGGAGTGGCCTACGATGAGGTGTGTGAAAGGAAAGATGAATAAACGGTCGCGAATTTGTTGCCCGGCCGGTGTAGCAGGCAGGTCGCGGTCCAGATTCCAAAGTTTGCAGGAGAGCAGCTCCAATTGCATGAGCAGATTGAAATGCAGCAAGACGACCATCCACGGCACGAAAGAGTAAAAGGTGGTAAGCGGCAGTTCCACATCCAGAATCGGCAGTTTTACCGGGCTGATTCGCAGCAAGTCTTCATGCGTGGTGCCCCAGACGATGACGCCAAGATACGCGGCGAACGCTATGAATGCGACATGAAGCGCCGCCACTGTCTGCGATGCTGAGTTGGCCGCTTCCAGCAGTTTTTCGATATGCGGAGAGTTTTCAACACGGGCTTGCGATTCAGGGTTGGACATGGCGATTAACAGGGCCTGCTGCCGATAGATAATTTTTCATTATGAGTTAAAAGTCTGATCACGCGATTATTAAAAGGCGGAAAAGTACGGCTGCAGATTCAGACTTTAAAAAGTCTTAATAATTTCTTTTATCATGCCAGATACAAATTTATAGTAAAACAATGAAGTAAATTAGAGATTAAATTATTCCGCATCCGATTACTTTTTTTCAAAAAATCGCTTCAAATAAACGCCGGTATGCGAAGCCTTGTTTTCGGAGACATGCTTTGGCGTTCCTTCGGCAATCAGGGTGCCGCCGCCGTCGCCCCCTTCAGGGCCCATATCGATTAACCAGTCCGCGGTCTTGATCACATCCAGATTGTGCTCGATGACGATGACGGTATTGCCGTGATCGCGCAGGGTGTGCAACACCATGAGCAATTGCTTGATATCGTGGAAGTGCAGGCCGGTCGTGGGTTCGTCCAATATATACAAGGTTTTGCCGGTATCGCGTTTCGATAGTTCCTTGGCCAGTTTGACGCGCTGCGCTTCGCCGCCGGACAGGGTCGTCGCGTTTTGGCCCAGGGTGATATAGCTCAGGCCGACTTCGGTCAGGGTTTGCAGCTTGCGGGACAAGGACGGTATCGCGCTGAAAAAATCGGCGGCATCTTCCACGGTCATTTCCAGCACTTGATTGATGGTCTTGCCCTTGAAGCGTATTTCCAGGGTTTCCCGGTTGTAACGCTTGCCGTGGCAGACTTCGCAGTTGACGAAGATATCGGGCAAAAAATGCATTTCGACCTTGATCACGCCATCGCCCTTGCAGGCTTCGCAGCGCCCGCCTTTAACGTTAAAGCTGAAGCGCCCGGGCGTATAGCCGCGCGAGCGGGCTTCCGGCGTTCCGGCAAACAGTTCCCGAATCGGCGTGAACAGGCCGGTATAGGTGGCGGGGTTGGATCTCGGCGTGCGCCCTATCGGGCTTTGATCGATATCGACAACCTTATCGAAATACTCCAGTCCTTCGATGGCGCCGCAGGGAGCTGGTATCGCGCCGGCGCGGTTGATGACGCGGGCGGCATGGCAGTACAAGGTATCATTGACCAGCGTCGACTTTCCCGATCCCGATACGCCGGTCACGCAGGTTAAGAGGCCGATCGGAAAGGCAATATCGACGTTCTTCAGATTGTTGCCGCTGGCATTGCGGATCACGATTTGCTTGTCCGGGTCGACGGACGTGAGCGATTCAGGTACGCTGATACCGTTCTGGCCGGAGAGATATTGCCCGGTCAGTGAATCCTTATTGTTGATAATGTCCTGCACGGTCCCCTGGGCGATGATGCGCCCGCCATGAACGCCGGCGCCGGGACCTATGTCGACGATATGCTGGGCCGAACGAATGGCGTCTTCATCGTGCTCGACGACGATGACGGTGTTGCCGAGATCGCGCAGGCGGAACAGCGTATTCAACAGGCGCTGATTATCGCGTTGATGCAGGCCGATGGACGGTTCGTCGAGAACATACATCACGCCGACCAGCCCCGCGCCGATCTGGCTGGCCAGACGTATGCGCTGCGCCTCGCCGCCGGACAAAGTGTCGGCGCTGCGGTCCAGTGTTAAATAGTCCAGCCCGACATTGACCAGAAACTCCAGCCGCTCCTGGATCTCCTTGACAATCTTCACCGCCACTTCGCCGCGTTTGCCGGGGAGGTTGAGATGCTGAAAAAAATCCAGTGATTTGCGGATCGGGAAGCGGGTCAGATGATGGATCGGCAGGTTTTCGATAAACACATTACGGGCGGAAATATTTAATCTGGCGCCATCGCAGACGGAGCAGGGCTTCTGCGATAAATATTTAGCCAGTTCTTCCCTGACCAGTTGCGAGTCCGTTTCATGGTAGCGCCGCTCCATAATCGCGATGATGCCTTCGAAGCGATGGCGCTTTTTTTTGGCGAAGCCGATTTCGCTCAACATCCTGAACTCGATCTCCTCATCGCCGCTGCCATACAGGATAACCGCTTGGATTTCCCTGGACAGTTCCGAAAACGGCTGTTCGGAATCGAAGCCGTAATGTTTGGCCAGGGCGCAAATGATTTGATAATAATAGGCGTTGCGCCGGTCCCAGCCGCGAATCGCGCCGCCGGCCAGGCTAATGTCGGGGTTGTGCACCACCAGTTCCGGATCAAAATACTGCCGCACGCCCAAGCCGTCGCAACTGCCGCAGGCGCCTTTGGGGTTGTTGAACGAGAAAATGCGCGGTTCGAGTTCGGTCAGGCTGTAACCGCAATGTGGGCAGGCGTAACGTTCGGAAAACAGGAGTTCCGCGCCGTTATCCAGGCAGGCGGCAATCGCCATGCCGTCAGCGATACGCAGGGCGGTTTCAAAGGATTCCGATAGCCTTAACGCAATATCGTCGCGAATTTTGAAGCGATCGACGATGACTTCAATGGTATGTTTCTTTTTTAAATCCAGCGTCGGCGCTTCATCCAGATCGTAGACGGCACCGTCGATGCGGGCGCGGATAAAGCCCTGGGCGCGCAGATCGTCGAGCAATTGGCTGTGTTCACCCTTGCGTTCATTGACGACCGGAGCCAGCAGCATCCAGCGTTGCTCCTGCGGCTGCGCCAGCACCTGATCGACCATCTGGCTGACGGTTTGCGCTTCCAGCGAGACCTGATGCTCGGGACAGCGCGGCGTGCCGGCTCTGGCATACAACAGTCTCAGATAATCGTAAATTTCGGTAATGGTGCCGACGGTTGAACGGGGATTATGCGATGTCGATTTTTGTTCGATGGAAATCGCCGGAGACAAGCCTTCGATATGATCGACATCAGGTTTTTCCATGATCGATAAAAACTGACGCGCATAGGCGGATAGTGATTCGACATAGCGCCGTTGCCCTTCGGCATAAATGGTATCAAAGGCGAGCGAGGATTTGCCCGATCCGGAAAGCCCGGTAATGACAATAAGTTGGTCTCTCGGCAAATCGAGATCAATGTTTTTCAGGTTATGGGTACGGGCGCCGCGAATGCTGATAGTATCCATCTTGTTTTTCCTGCGATTAATCAACCGCATACTATACGACCAAATTTGCCCTGAACACAAACTCAGGATGATGTTCTCTTTCGGGATTCATCGGATCGGTTGTCCGGATTGGCGAAGCTGGTTCCTGACTGTCGTATAAATCCCAAACGCCGGTCCGGTGCGCACTATGGTAATCGGGCTGTGGACAGGATCAAATGCAGGTTAATATAAAAGCAGTGCCAAAATGGTAAAAATAAAAAAGCGGCAGGAACAGCATTTGCGATAGGGCTCTTTCGTTGACGTCCGGCAAGGTGATTTCAGTGTTAAAATACCCATGATCAACTTGGTCGTGCCCTGTTATTTATACTTTACACTTTGCGCTTTCTCACATCCGCCATGAACGATGAAATCCTGTTTATTTCCGATCTTCACATTTCTCTGGAAAAGCCCGAAATTACCCGCCGATTTCTTCGCTTCCTGGAGCGGCGAGCCGTCAATGCCGTTGCTGTTTACATTTTAGGCGATCTGTTTGACACCTGGATCGGCGATGACGACCCAACCCCGCCTAACGATAAAATCCGCTTGCAGTTGAAAAAGCTCACCGCATCCGGCACACAAGTGTTTTTGCAGCCAGGCAACCGCGATTTTCTGTTGGGCGAACAGTTTTGTCGGGATACCGGCGTCATCCTTATCGGGGACTATGTCGTTATCGATTTGTTTGGCGTTCCTACTCTGCTGACGCACGGCGATTTGCTGTGCAGCGATGATTTGCCTTATCAGGCTTTTCGCGCCCTTTCCCGTACCCCTGACTGGCAACGCTCCGTGTTATCCAAACCGCTGCTGGTCCGCTTATTGGCGGCTCGCTGGTACCGATTGCGCAGCTTTTTTCATAAACGCAAAAAAAGCCTGGAAATCATGGATGTCAATCAGGATACGGTGGTTGAAGTCATGCGCAGTCATGACTGCTTACGCCTGATTCATGGGCATACGCACCGCCCCAACATACATAGCTTTATAATTAATCGGCAACCGGCCCAGCGCTTTGTACTGGCCGACTGGCGCAAAGATGCGGCGGAAGTGTTATGCTGGAACAATGAAGGCTATCGAATTGAGCCGCTTTAATCTTTACTGGAATTTTCAGGTATGCCGTGTTCCAAGTATCCATCATAAATTTTATCCGGCCCATAGCGCAAGATAATAATTTTTTTGGCCTTTCGCCTTTTGCCTCTCGCCTTTTGCCTTTTAAATGTTGACTTTTTAAGCAAAATCATTAAATCTACGCACTTGGAGTGAGATTTTTTACACGAGCAGAACTAGAAAATCACCCAAAAACTAATATTAGTCAAAAAAACATAATCAGTATTTTGTTCAGCGACAAAGTACCAGGAGAAAAATATATGAAGAAGCCTTTAAAAAGTTGGCTGCTTGCTACAAGTGTGGCTGCGATATTAGCCGCGCCGGCGCTTTCAACTGCTAACAGCGATCTTGAACAGCTGTCTCAAAACCCTGCTAACTGGTCTATGTGGGGCGGCAACTATTCGGGCACACGTTTCAGCAAACTGGACCAAATAAACACCAGTAACGTGAAAAATCTGCAACCTGCATGGTCTTTCTCTACAGGCGTTTTACGCGGTCATGAAGGCGGCCCATTGGTTGTCAATGATGTTCTTTACATTCACACACCTTTTCCTAATACGGTCTTCGCGATAGACCAAAAAACCCAATCCGTCATCTGGGAATTTACACCGACGCAGGATGCCGATGTAACGATTCCGGTGATGTGCTGCGATACTGTCAATCGTGGCTTGGCTTACGGCGACGGCAAAATCTTTCTGCAACAATCCGACACCGTTCTGACTGCTTTGGACGCCAAAACCGGCAAGCGGATCTGGAGCGTACAAAACGGCGACCCGAAACTGGGTATGACCAACACTGCAGCTCCACTGGTTGTAAAAGACAAAGTTCTGACCGGCATTTCCGGCGGTGAATTCGGCGTCCGCGGCTTCCTGGCGGCTTATGATATCAGAACCGGCCAATTGGCATGGAAAGGCTACAGCATGGGTCCTGATTCAGATACGCTGATCGATCCTAAAAAAACAACAACCTGGAAAGACGGCAAAGTTACTCCTGTCGGCGAGAATTCAAGCCTGAGCACCTGGCAAGGCGACCAATGGAAAATCGGCGGCGGCACCACCTGGGGCTGGACCAGCTATGATCCCGAATTGAATCTGATTTACTACGGATCAGGCAACCCATCGACCTGGAACCCTGTACAGCGTCCAGGCGACAACAAATGGTCGATGTCCTTGTGGGCTCGTGACGCCGACACCGGCGCGGTCAAATGGGTTTACCAAATGACGCCGCATGACGAATGGGACTTTGACGGCATCAACGAAACTGTCCTGGTTGACCAGGAAGTCAAAGGCAAAATGCACAAAACTCTGGTGCATTTCGACCGTAACGGATTCGGCTACACCCTGGACCGCGAAAACGGCGAACTGCTGGTTGCTGAAAAATTCGACAAGTCGGTCAACTGGGCGACTCATGTCGACATGAACTCAGGCCGTCCGCAAGTCGTTTCCAAATACAGCACCGAACAAAATGGTGAAGACGTGAACACCGAGGGCGCATGCCCTGCTGCGTTGGGCTCAAAAAACCAACAGCCTGTATCTTATTCTCCTCAAACCGGCTTGTTCTACATCTCGGGCAACCACCTGTGCATGAACTATGAACCGTTTGAAGTAGCCTATACCGCGGGTCAGCCTTATGTAGGCGCAACCTTGACTATGATGCCTGCAGGCGCCGATGTATTGACAGGTCAGCCGGACGGTTCAAACAACCTGGGTCAATTCACCGCTTTTGATGCTAAAACCGGTAAGATCGTCTGGTCCAACAAAGAACAATTCTCTGTCTGGTCCGGCTCTCTGGCTACTGCGGGCGGCGTTGTTTTCTATGGCACTCTGGAAGGTTACCTGAAAGCGGTTGACGCCAAAACAGGTCAGGAATTGTACAAATTCAAAACACCTTCCGGTATTATCGGTAACGTCAATACCTGGAGCTATAACGGTAAACAATACGTTGGCGTTCTTTCAGGCATCGGCGGCTGGGCGGGCATTGGTATTGCCGCAGGTCTTGAAGGCGACACCGAAGGTCTGGGTGCTGTCGGCGCTTACAGAAGTTTGAACTCTTTCACCAAACTTGGTGGTACTTTGACTGTCTTTGCGTTACCTAACTAATTAATCCCATTTCGTTAGGTTGATCGCTAAAAGCCCTGGCCGATAATCGGCCAGGGCTTTTTTTTGTCCAACAATTCCGTCAGGATTGAAAAGCGACATCATCGACTCTAATAATGCAGTAAACTATTGCACTATTCGGCTAAACATCAGGAGAAATTAATGAGGGCTGTACCTCGATTTAACAAAATACTGACAGGCTTTATACTGGCCTTAAGCGCGTTTTCGGCTTTCTCGGCAGAAAAATTCAAGGTATGCGCTGACCCACTGAACCCGCCTTACTCGACCAAAAATAAGGACGGCTTTGAAAACAAAATCGCCGAGCTGTTTGCCAAGGAGCTCGGCCAAACGGTTGAATACACCTGGTTTCCTCAGCGCATCGGATTTATTCGCAATACCTTGACGGCGCCAGTCAATGAAAGCGCTGTCGATAGCGAGAATTACAAGTGCGATGTCGTGATGGGGGTCCCTGCCGGCTATGAGATGGTATTGACGACGGAGCCCTATTATCAGTCAACTTATGTCTTGTTAATCGCCAAAGGGCGCGGCTTTGACGATATTAACGATGCGTCGCAATTAGCTGATCTTCCTCTGCAAAGACAGGAGTCCCTAAAGATTGCCATGTTCGACCGCGGGCCGGGTACGGTCTGGATGCAAAAAAACGGCCTGCTCGATGTTGGCATTCCTTATCAGTCAATGTCGGGAGATGAGGAAAATAATGTGGCAATGCAGATTGCCAAGGACATAAATGCAAAGAAAATCGACATGGCTATTTTGTGGGGCCCGATCGCCGGCTATGTCATTTCCCAAAGCCCGAAGAACAGCTATACGATAATCCCGATGAAATCGACACCGGGGTTGAAATTTGGCTTTGCCATGGCCATGGGCGTTCGCAACAACGACAAAGCCAGAAAAGAAACGCTGGACAAGCTGATTGCCGCTAAAAAAGATGAAATCCAGGCTATCATGTCGTCGTACCATATCCCATTGACAGCTATTGAGAAACAGGCGCCACCCAAGGATGATGACTGATCAAAAACCTGCCTTGATGGAAAATTGCAGGCTTTTTGGATTGCCAATGACGATGACCGGCGTTATTTTGCTGATGAGCTGAATGACCGGATTTTGACCCATCCAGTCATTCATTCCCGGGCGAGTTCCTGGATTGTTTGGCTATCTTGCCGTTAACATCAGGAGATCATTTTACGTGCAGCTTGAATAGCCTTTCTTACCGTCTCTGGCGCCGTGCCGCCGATATGGTTGCGTGCGGCGACCGATCCTTCCAGGGTCAGTGAATCGAATACATCGTTCTCTATGAATGGTGAAAACCGCTGCAATTCGGCCAGGGAAAGTTCGGATAAATCACGGCGGGTTTCGATGCCTAAACGAACCGCCAGTCCGACGGCTTCATGAGCGTCCCGGAAGGCCATCCCTTTACGCACCAGATAATCGGCCAGATCGGTGGCCGTAGCAAAACCGCGCTTGGCGGATTGATACATATTGTCTTTTTTGGGGCTGATATGCGGCACCATGTCTGCGTAAGCGCGCAAACAATTGATCAGAGTATCGGCGGTGTCGAAAATCGGTTCTTTATCTTCCTGATTGTCTTTGTTGTATGCCAAAGGCTGGCTTTTCATCAACATCAACAGCGATATCAAGTGACCGGTCACCCGGCCGGATTTTCCCCGCACCAGTTCCGGCACATCGGGGTTTTTCTTTTGCGGCATGATCGACGATCCGGTGCAGAAGGCGTCG
Organism: uncultured Methylococcaceae bacterium; assembly: GCA_964568805.1. Classification (GTDB taxonomy): domain Bacteria; phylum Pseudomonadota; class Gammaproteobacteria; order Methylococcales; family Methylomonadaceae; genus CAZMRW01. The sequence continues at coordinate 10,437 of CAZMRW010000015.1, forward strand.
GGCATTTCGATAAAGTCGAACTGGGCGCTGGACCACAGGATGAGCTCTTCTGAAAAACGCGACAAATGCATCATGATCAAACTGGCCGCTGCCGCAAACTCAATGGCGAAATCCCGGTCGCTGACCGAGTCCAGCGAATTGGAGGATGGCCGGCTGAAGCCCAGCAATCTGGCGGTCAAGGCGCGGTCGATCGGATAACTGGTGCCTGCCAGCGCTGCGGCTCCCAGGGGCATGATGTTGAGGCGTTTACAGCAATCCTGAAGCCGTTCCTGATCACGGCTGAGCATTTCAAACCAGGCCATCAGATGATGTCCAAACGTGATCGGTTGCGCCACCTGCAGATGAGTAAATCCTGGCATGATGGTGTCGGCATGCTGTTCCGCAAGATCCAGAATGGCGGTTTGCAGGCGGCTGAGCTGGGCGCTGATCTCCCTGATTTCACTGCGGAGATACAGGCGTATATCGGTCGCCACCTGATCGTTACGCGAGCGGCCGGTATGCAGCTTTTTGCCCGCCAGTCCGATTAAATCGGTCAGGCGGGCTTCAATGTTCATGTGCACATCTTCCTGTTTGATCGACCAGGTAAACGTGCCGTCAAGAATCTCCTGGCCTATTTGGCTCAGCCCACGCACTATATCCTGGAGTTCCTGCTGGGTCAGAATTCCGCAGTGCTGCAACATTTCGGCATGGGCGAGCGATCCCTGAATGTCCTGCTGGGCCATGCGCTGATCAAAATTTACCGAAGCGGTAAAGACTTCGACAAATGCATCGGTAGCCTCTGCAAAACGGGCGCTGGAAAGTTTTTCCGTATTAACGTTGGTCATGGTTGTTTGTGAGAATTGACTGAAAAGTCCAAATTATACAATTGTAAAAGGTGCAAGGTGCAAGGTGCAAGGTGCAAGGTGCAAGGGCAGACGGCTTGATCATGACGCATTTAATAAAAGACTCTGAACGAGCGCTGGATTTGTTCAAACTCGAAAAGATAAGGCTGGGCAATTTCCCAGTTATTGACCACGACGACCAGATCATGAGAAAAAACGGAGGTGTTATACCAGTTAAAGCTGCCTTCGATAACAATCGAATCATCAATAATACAGTATTTTGAGTGGATCGGCGAATAGGGCACCCGATGGTCGTCCTGGCCATAGACCAGGCCCACGGGAATGCCTGCGGATTTAAGCCGCTGCACCGCAGGCAGCAGCGGGCGGTTCAGTTCGTCTGCCATGGATCTTTCTACGCCCACCCGGCCTTGTCTGGCTAAATGACCGTTAAAAAGGATATGGATATAGACCCCCCTGTTTTTGGCATGGAGCAGGGCATCGATGACGCTGTCGTGATAATCGCCCACGAGATCGCCGATTAAAAACAGACACAGCTTGATCGAATGCCGGGCGCGATGTATTTCGGCCAGGATGGCATGATGAGGGCGGTAATATTTTCCGTTCAGCATAGTATGCCTGCCGAAGGTATAAAACAGATTGAATTGGCTCAAGGGATCGATGCCGTATTTCTGGTTGACGCCTCCGCGCTGGCTTTGGAAAATATTATCCAGCAGACGGCAAATGCCCTTGGAATGAAAGGTCATTCCCGATTCCCAATTGGCCCACCACCGGTCGAAGGTAATGTTGAATGAGCCCAGTATGCAGTCCTCATCATTAAAAATAACGAATTTGGTATGCATATCCGGCTCAACTTCTATCATGTGATGTTTCGGAGTGCAGAAGACCCCTACCAATTCGATGCCGGAACGCTTCAGCCGGGCATAGTTCTGGCTGTTGGTCAGCGTCATTTTTCGCCAGTCGACGATACACTGGACGCAAACCCCCTGGTGGTGAGCATGGATCAAATGATTTATGAAGTCAGAGTCGTCAATGCAGTCGACGCTGACTTTGATGGTGCATAAGCGATCGCGGTTTTCCCATTTGCTATGGATAACCTTGTCGATATGGTCATGTATAAATCGTTTCGGATGAAACGGATGATACAACTGCCCCTTGGTAAATTTCGGGGTCAGGCCCAACGATTCGACATGATGGTTATACCAGTCGACATCGCTCTGTAACTCGGCGGCATTCAACTCGAAAGTCCGGTAACTGTTGGCGGTTGCCCAGTCTGAGTTAATGCTGCGGTATTGGGGTTTATCATCCTGCAGTTGATACCAGTCCATGAAGATGTAGTCATTTTGGGAAGGGATGGAATGCTCATCCAGATGAATGATAAATGAAAATTTGATGCAGTTGATCGGGCCGAGGTTGGCGGAATGCGGGTGTATATAGAAATCCCTCGTGCGTCGTTTGTGGCGATCCCACTGGACATCATAGGCATCCGTATCGACGATGTAGGTTTCGCGGATATTGTTGTCACGGTAAACCTTTAGAATCACTTTGACATTAGCCTGAACGCCAAAATAGACGTCGAAATCAATTTTTCCCCAACGGATATAGAATTTGTCATTATAGTCATTGACTCGGGGGAAAAAGCCGCCCAGGTTGCCGTGTACCGGCATGGCATAGTGTTCAGCTAACTGCATATGGTGTTACCTCTAAAAAAACAGGTCGGGCGATTGAGCCAGTATTCAATTTAGAAAAGATGATCAAAAAAATAAATTTAATTCATAGTTAGATAGTGTGCGCGATGAAGATACGGTAAGAACTCTGCCAGGTACAGCGCGACGAAGTCATAACGCGTCCCTAGGTTCAAATGTCATGACATAGCCGCAGTGATCGGAAACCTGGCCGTAATCCTGTTCCGTGAACAATACCTGTCCGGACGTTACGGACAAATGACTCGTTTTATTCAGAAAAATATAATCAATACGGTAATCATCGGCAAGATAATGTTGCCAGAAAGGATCGTTAACCCGGAAGACTTTTTCAAAGATGCCGTGGGAATTGGCGGACAAAAACTGGTCTTCGTATTCATGGCTTTTAACTACGAGATCATAGCCTTGCGAACCCGCTGCGATATTGAAATCGCCGCAGAGCAGGGTGCCTTTGACATGGCCGTTATGTTTTTCCGCCGCCCAATCGCGCAGCCGGTTGAACTGTTCTGCAAAGCCGTCTTCCCACCAGCTTAAGTGGGCGGAAAAAAAATTAATCAGGCCCATATAAGGAATGTGTATTTGGGCCATGACGACTTTCCTCGAATGAATGCTGTAGGGGTCATCGCTATCCGATACGTAGCGGGACTCATGGCTGGAAAAGGGGTATCGGCTCAAAATGGCGACGCCTTCGCGGTATTGGTCAAATCCAAGATGAGACCAGTCAGTATAGAGATGATAAGGTTCATCCAGGCGATCGTTGATTATTTTTGCCGTATTGGTGTCCCAGTCTCCGTCACCGTCATTCCACAGTTCGGCCACTTCCTGAAAACAGACGATGTCGATATCCAGTTCGTTAATTGCTTTGGCAATTTGCGATAATTTGTAATCCTGATTGTCTTCCTGGCAGCAATGCAGATTAAGGATCAGGATCTTGAGGGGCTTGTGGTGAGCCGAGTAATTGTTGCCGAAATTGTTATCCCAGACAATCCGGTCTTTGCATTCACAGCAAATACTGTACTGCAGGCGAAACGCATGGGCGACTTTGATCCAGCCCTTCCAGACTTCAACGCCATACTGGTTCGGATTTCTGGCATTGCTGGCAAATTCTTTATCCCAGTATTTTCTGGTGAAACGGCATGCCGTTTTTTGAGTATGACGCCAGTTGTCGGTAGTCCAATGAAGAGTGACTTTTTCGGCTTGAAGAGACCGGTCTACGGCAACGGTAACAGGGATATATTTCTGGCCATCATCCAGTTTGTCGCTGAAGCCAATGTTCAGCACCAGATGGTTATCGAATATTTCGATACCTGAATCGGCCTCGCTGGAGTAATTGGATTGATTGTTATTGTCCCAATAGTCCTGTTCCGGTGATCGATAGCGTAGTGCGAACTGGATATTGCCCGGCAGGGACTGTTCCAATGTCAACTGGGTTTGGGTTCTCGCCAGCCAATATTCCTGATTGGGTTCGATTTTGCCGATATAATTCGACGGTAAGGTATGCCATACGTCATCTTCGCCCGACCAGACAATGTCAACCTGTTTGTTGGGGCTAAGGTTTTCAACCAGCAGCAAAAATGACAAGTGTTGCTGAACGCCTCTTTTTTTTCGTGAAATTACATTTTCGACATAAAGTAACTGGATTATCTTCATCCGTTATTTCCAAAAAATAGTCAGGCGGCTGGATTTGTCACCGGGATGGTGAAACCGTGTTTGATGTCAAACACGGCGATGTTTCTCGATGTGGCCAGGGTTGGGTAAATAAGTTCGATAACGATTAAAGGCTTTGGTACAAAGCCAAATACTGTTTGGCGCTTTGTTGCCAGGAGAAATCTTTTTTCATGCCGTTCAACTGAATTTTTTTCCAGGCATCATGGTTGCCGTACAAGATTATTGAGCGTTTTATCGCTTCCAGCAACGAACCGGCATTGGCTTCATTGAAAATGATGCCGGTAGCGGTGTCATCGGCAATGGTATGAGGGAGACTATCGACGACAGTGTCGGCCAGGCCGCCTGTTTTCCTGACGATAGGGATCGTACCGTAGCGTTGGCTGTACATTTGATTCAAACCGCAGGGTTCAAACCGCGACGGCATCAGGAAAATATCCGAGCCTGCTTCAATCAGATGGGCCAGCGATTCATCATAGCCGATGGTGATGGCAATTTTATCCGGATATAAATGGGAAAGATTCGCCAATTTTTTTTCATAACCCTTGTCACCGCTGCCGAGCAAGACAAATTGCATCGGCATCGCCACCATCTCGGGCAGGCAGTCGAGAATCAGATCGATGCCTTTTTGTTCGACCAGGCGACCGATCAATCCGAATAAGGGGACATGGTCATTAACCGGCAGTCCCATTCTTCTTTGCAACTCAGACTTGTTGAACTGTTTTTTGTTAAGGGATGCAGGTTTGTAAGTCTCTGCAATATAGGGATCGGTTTCAGGGTTCCATTGATCCAGGTCGATGCCGTTAATGATGCCGGTAAGTACATCATTGCGATAGGCCAGGAGGCCTTCCAGGCCATAACCGAAATCAGGAGTCTGGATCTCCAGTGCATAGGTCGGGCTGACGGTCGTAATATGGTCGCTGAAAACCAGGCCGCCTTTGATAAAAGACAATAAACTATGGAATTCCAGTCCCTCGGGATGAACCAGCTGGCCAGGCAAATTTAAGGCCGTTGCCGTGCTGACAGGAAATAAACCCTGATAGGCCATATTGTGTATCGTGAACACAGTAGCCGGACGATCGGATTCAATCGATAACAGGGCCGGCACCAGACCGCTCTGCCAGTCGTTGCAATGAACGATATCGGGTTTCCAGTCCTGATTGATCCGGTCCATGGCGATTTCGACGGCGACTCTGCAAAACAATGCAAAGCGTTCGGCATTGTTAGGCCAGGCATTGCCTTCCTCGTCAACATAGGGGTTGCCTGGATAATTGTAGAACCCGGGGTAATCGACCAGCCATACGATCACCTTGCTTTCCGGCATGCGGGTTTCAAGGATATTGACATTCCGGTTATCGACTCGAAGCGAGCACAGATACCGGATATCCTCCCCGTGGGTTTTGACTGCCTGATATTTTGGGATAATCAGTCTGATATCCTGCGATAGATCAGCCAGTGCTTTCGGCAGGCTGCCGGAAACATCAGCGAGACCCCCTGTTTTGATCAGAGGATGCGCTTCACTGGTGACAAAAAGTATTTTTTTCATGGATTCTCCGCCATTTATAACTTTAAGATCACCGCGCCCAGCGGCGGCAAGGTCAAACTCATGGAATGAGGCAGATTCATCCAGGGTGTCGGTTCCGACAACACGGCACCGTTACCCATATTGCTGCCATCGTAGTATTTGGAATCGGAATTGAAAATTTCAGTATACGTGCCTGCTTCCGGCACGCCGATACGATAATTTTCCCTGGGGATAGGTGTAAAGTTAAGGACGATAACCAGATCTTCGAATTCACACTTGCGTCTGAAACTGATCACCGATTGCTGAATGTCATGGCAGTCGATCCATTCAAAGCCTTGATGTTCAAAGTCATGGGTGAATAAGGCCGGATGGGTCTTATAAAGATGATTCAGGTCTTTGACCAGGGTTTGTATGCCGCGATGATGGGCATAATCGAGCACGTACCAATCGAGGGCCTTGTTGACGCTCCATTCGTTGCCCTGGCCAAATTCACAGCCCATAAACAGCAGCTTTTTACCGGGATAGGTGTACATCAAGGAGAACAGCAAGCGCAGATTGGCGAATCGCTGCCATTCATCCCCCGGCATTTTGTTAACCAGTGAGCCCTTGCCATGCACGACTTCGTCATGGGAAAACGGCAGTACAAAGTTTTCGGTAAAGGCGTAGAGCAAGCCGAAGGTAAGCTGGTCATGGTGGTGCATTCTGTGCACGGGGTCCAGGCTCATGTAGGCAAGGGTGTCATGCATCCAGCCCATGTTCCATTTCATTGAGAAACCGAGTCCGCCGGTCCAGGTTGGGCGGGTGACCTGCGGCCAGGCCGTGGATTCCTCCGCCATGATGACCGTGCCGGGATGCTGGTCATGAGTGACCGAATTCAGTTCCCTCAGAAATTCAATGGCCTCCAGGTTCTCGTTGCCGCCGTACATATTGGGGATCCAGTCATTCTGTTCACGGGAATAATCCAGATAAAGCATGGACGCCACGGCATCGACCCTGAGTCCGTCGAGATGAAACTCTTCCAGCCAGTACATCGCGCTGGCAAGCAAAAAGTTTTTAACCTCATTGCGTCCGTAGTTGTAGATCAGGGTTCCCCAATCGCGATGTTCTCCTTTTCGGGGGTCTTCGTGTTCGTATAGGGCGCTGCCGTCAAAACGGGCCAGTGCGAACGAATCCTTTGGGAAATGAGCAGGCACCCAATCGAGAATGACGCCGATATTGTTCTGGTGGCACATATCGATAAAGTAACGGAAATCATCTGGCGAACCATGGCGGCTGGTGGGAGCGAAATACCCCGTCGTTTGATAGCCCCACGAAATATCAAGCGGATGTTCGGTGATCGGCAGCAGTTCGATGTGGGTAAAGCCCATCTGCTTGACATAATCGACCAGTTCATGCGCCAGGTCGCGGTAGCTTAGGAAGTTGCCCTGGGTATCGCGGCGCCATGAGCCCAGATGAACTTCATAGATCGCCATCGGTTGGCGCAGCCAATTGTGATGGACGCGATTCGTCATCCATTGGTGATCCAGCCAATGGTAGGTTTTTTCCTTAACGACGATGGTTGACGTGCTGGGACGAAATTCGAATTGCTGTCCGTAGGGGTCGCTTTTGACCAATATTTCCTTGCTATTGCGGTTTAATATTTCGAATTTATACAGACAGCCTTCTTTCAGTCCCGGAATAAAAATTTCCCAGATACCGCAGCCGCCGAGATTGCGCATGGGATTGCAACGGCCATCCCAGCGGTTAAAATCGCCGACAATGCTAACGCGTTCGGCATTGGGCGCCCACACCGCGAACAAGACGCCGTCGATGCCGTCAACAGAGTGTAAATGTGCTCCCAGTTTCTGATAAATATGCCAGTGTTTGCCTTCGCCGAACAAGTGGATATCGAATTCGGGCAGTTGCTTATCGAAATCATAGGCATCATAGTTTTCATGGGTAAATCCGTATTTGTCTACCCAGGTCAATTTATAATGCTTTGGTAATTCGTCTTTTTTGGCTTTATAGATAAAGAAATCGGTACCGGTGATCCTGTCCAGTTTCGGCCCGTTGTTGCCAAGGCAAACGGTTTCGGCATGAGGCATGAAAACCCTGATTTCGATATGATCAGCCTGTTGATGGCGGCCCAGAATTGAAAAAGGGTCATGGTGCCTGGCTTCAATGATTTTAATCTGATCAATGCTGAGGGTAGGAACTGCTGTGGATTTTACAGCTGATTTGTCGGCTTCCGTGACTGGTTCGGCTTCGCGATTCGCAGCGCCTTGTTGGGCTTTTCCGGTGTTGGCCGGTTTCGCAGAACCGGATTTTTTCGATGTTGCTGCAGCGGGCGGGCCAGGCTCCGAAAGTTCCTTGGCGTCTTCTTTTTTTTCTTTTACAGGGGCGCTCGGGGCGTCATCCGGCAACTTTACAGGGGCAATGTTCAGAGCGCTTGGTTCAGTAATTTTTGTAGAATCAGCATCGGATGAATTTTTTGAATGTCTTTTCACTGTATCGGCCTCTGTGTAGTAGAATAACTTTCGGTCAATGTTACCAAACACAACTATCATTGTGAATCTATTCTACTGGGAGAATACCAATGCCAGATTTTTTAGTCAGCCACTTAACACGCAAAACAATTGCTTTAATTTTAGCCGGCGGCCGCGGTTCACGATTGATGAATATGACGGATTGGCGCGCCAAACCCGCTGTACCTTTTGGCGGCAAATTCCGTATCATAGATTTTCCATTATCCAATTGTTTAAATTCCGGTATACGCAAGATAGGTGTATTGACTCAATATAAGGCCGATTCGCTGATTCGGCATCTGCAACTGGGCTGGGGGTTTTTGACCGGTGAATTCGGCGAATATGTCCATTTGATGCCCGCTCAACAGCGGCATGATGAGGATTCCTGGTATAAAGGCACCGCGGATGCAATCTTCCAGAATATCGATATACTCCGCAACCGCGATCCGGAATACATCCTGGTGCTTGCCGGCGATCATATTTATAAAATGGATTATGCCGCCATGTTGGCCGACCATGTTGAAAAAAAGGCCGATTTGACCATAGGTTGTATCGAAGTTTCATTAAAAGAAGCAACTGCCTTCGGCGTTATGGGCGTCGACGAAAACCGCCGGGTCAAGGCGTTTGTTGAAAAACCGGCCAACCCCCCGATTATGCCTGGCCGGAAAGATACGGCATTGGCTTCGATGGGTATCTATATTTTCAACGCCGGCTTCTTATTTGAACAACTCATCAAGGATGCCGACACCAAAAATTCCAGCCACGATTTCGGTAAAGACATTATCCCGTCGGTTATCGATAAATATATTGTCAATGCTTATCCGTTTCTGGATTTGCAAAGCGGCGTGCAAAGTTACTGGCGCGACGTGGGTACCATAGACGCTTACTGGGCTGCCAATATGGAATTGATTGGGGTTAAGCCTGATTTGAATTTGTACGATACCTACTGGCCGATATGGACTTATCAGGAACAGACGCCGCCCGCGAAATTTGTTTTTGATGAGGACGATAGAAGAGGGCAGGCGGTAGATTCGATGGTTTCAGGTGGCTGCGTCATTTCCGGCGCGATGGTCAGGCATTCTCTGCTATTCTCAAATGTCAGGGTAAACTCTTATACGACGCTGCAGGACAGCATCGTTCTACCACAAGCCAATATTGGCCGTCATTGTCGAATCACCAAAGCCATCATAGAAAAAGGCTGTGAAATTCCGGAAGGCACCATCATCGGTGAAAACAGGGCCGAAGATGAGAAAAAATATCATGTCAGTCCGGGCGGTGTCGTTCTGGTGACACCGGATATGTTAGGGCAAAAACTGCATTTCGTTCGATAAAGAATTCTGCTTCTGAAGTTTATCAAGCGCGGCGAAAACAGCTAATCCTGAAACGATGCCCTCCCGGCTTTTCTTGGTGACTTAAGAGACGCCGGTCGAGGACAATAACGTACGTCATGTCAGAAAAAAAGAAGTTAAAGTTAGTCTTGTGCTGGCATATGCATCAGCCTGAGTATAGGGACTTGCACTCCGGGGAATTCAAATTGCCTTGGACCTATCTTCATGTCATCAAGGATTATGTCGATATGGCCGCGCATCTGGAGGCTGTGCCGGAAGCTAAAGCGGTGGTCAATTTTGCGCCGATTTTGCTGGAGCAGATAGAAGCATATGCCAATCAAGTCAACGGTTTTCTGAATCATGGTCACGCCATCTCGGACCCCTTGCTGGCGGCTCTGGTCGCTTCCAGCATTCCGGATGATCCCGAAGATCGCTTGAAGTTGATTAAAGACTGTATGCGGGCAAACCGCGAAATGCAAATCAACCGGTATCCGGCGTTTAAAAAACTGGTGGAAATGACTGAATGGCTGGAGCAGCATTACGACTCCCTGTGTTATGTCAATTCCCAGTTTATCATCGATATGCTGGTTTGGTATCATTTGGCATGGATGGGCGAAACTGTCAAGTTGTCGGATAACCGGATCAAGTTCTTGACAGAAAAAGGTATGAACTATACCTTGCACGAGCGGCTTGAAATTCTGGAGATTATCGGCGACTTGCTATCGAGCGTCATTTACCGGTATAAAGCCTTGGTCAAAAAAAGACAGATAGAGCTTTCCGTGACGCCGTATGCTCATCCGATCATGCCGCTTTTGCTGGACTTGACGTCGGCGCATGAAGCGATGCCGGGCGCGCCCTTACCTGATCTCGATCATTATCCGGGCGGAGAGGAACGGGTGGACTGGCATCTGGAAAAAGGCGTACAGACGTTCAAACGTTTTTTTGGCTTTAAACCCAAAGGCGTCTGGCCGTCGGAAGGGAGTATCAGCGAGAAAACCCTGAAAACATTAAGCGACTTTGGCTTTAAATGGGCGGCCAGCGGCGGCGCGGTGTTGCGTAACAGCATGAATCTGCAGGAAAATTACAGACCGGCCGGCATGCACTATCCGTTCAAGCTGAAGAATACCCGGATTGCCTGTTTTTTCCGCGATGACGGATTATCCGATCTGATCGGTTTTGAATATTCAAAATGGCACGCCGACGATGCGGTGGCCGATCTGATCAGGCACCTGGAAAATATTGCCGCTCATGAATCGGGTGATCCAGTGGTTTCGATCATCATGGACGGCGAAAATGCATGGGAATATTTCCCCGCCAATGGCTATTATTTTCTGCGCGGGCTATACGAACGCCTGGCACAGCACCCCCGCATTCAATTGACGACATTTTCGGAATGCCTGAAAGACAAAACACCGGTTAAACCGCTGCCCAGACTGGTTGCCGGAAGCTGGGTTTACGGAACCTTTTCCACCTGGATAGGATCCAGCGATAAAAATCGCGGCTGGGACATGCTGGGCGATGTCAAAAGAGCATACGACAACGCCATTGCCGCCAACCGATTGACGGCAGCGCAACGACAGCAAGCCGAGCACCAGCTAGCGATTTGCGAAGGCTCCGACTGGTTCTGGTGGTTTGGCGACTATAATCCGGGGCATGCCGTGAGTAGTTTCGAAAAACAATTCCGGCTTAATTTAGCTAGCTTATACCAACTGCTGGGTGAGGAACCCCCGCCTTATCTTGCCTTATCATTTACCCAGGGATCAGGCGCCCCGGCTATGGGGGGAACCATGCGCCATGGCGTAGAACACTAACTTGAGATTACACTGCTTGAATAACATTTTAAACAAACGCCGTGCCGGAATCCTGCTTCATATCACTTCTCTGCCGGGACCCGATGAACAGGGAGATTTTGGCCGGGATGCCTATTATTTTGTCGATTTTTTAAAAAACACCGGTGTCACCATATGGCAGACACTGCCTTTGGGCATGACCCATACGGACGGTTCTCCCTATGGGTGTTTATCCGCTCATGCGGGCAATCCGGCCCTGATCAATATCGATAATCTGGTCAAATTGGGCTGGCTCGATTCAGTCGAGTGCCGCGAGGGTTGCCGCAAATCATCGGAGAGTATTAAAAGTTGCCTGTTGACTAAAGCTTATTATGGATTCATGGATCGGGCGGAAGAGCATGACCGGGATGACTTCGCGCATTTTTGTCAAGCCAAGGATTACTGGCTTGATGATTTCGCCTTATTCATCGCGCTCAGGAATGAATTCGGCCATCTATGCTGGAATCAATGGCCCGAGCCTTATAAGGAAAGGGATGTAAAAACGATGAAGATGGCGCGCAGCCGGCTGAAGGAAGCAATCGACTGCATTAAATTCGAGCAATACGTCTTTTTCCGCCAATGGATGGAGCTGAAAGCGTACGCCAACCTCCGTGATGTCTTATTGTTTGGGGACATTCCCATTTTTGTTGCTTATGACAGCGCCGATGTCTGGGCTAACCGGGACGTCTTTAAGCTTGATGATGCCGGTGAAATGACCGTGGTGGCCGGCGTCCCGCCGGATTATTTTTCGTCGACCGGACAGCGGTGGGGTAACCCGCATTATAACTGGACAACGCTGACTCAAACCGGATTCGATTGGTGGCTTAAACGCCTGGAGACCCAGTTAGAGCAATTCGACATCATTCGTATCGACCATTTTCGCGGATTTGAAGCCGCCTGGGAGATTCCGGCCCACCAAGAGACGGCTACCAACGGGCAATGGGCCAAGGCTCCGGGGAAGCAATTATTGCAGGCCATTCAGGATGAATTCGGATCGATACCGCTGGTGGCCGAAGATTTAGGCATTATTACTCCCGAGGTCGAAGAGTTAAGGGATGAGTTTAATTTGCCCGGCATGAAGATATTGCAGTTTGCTTTTGGCAGCGGTCCGGATAATCCTTATTTACCTGACCATCATGTTAAAAATAGCGTCGTTTACACCGGGACCCATGATAACGATACGACGGTGGGATGGTCCGATAAGTTGAGTGGCGAAGAAAAACATTATATTTACGAGTACCTCGGTTTTCCGTCTACCACGCTGAATTGTGCGTTGATACAAGCGGCATTACGCTCGGTCGCCAATCTTGCGGTGATACCGATGCAGGATATTCTCGAATTAAATACCGAGCACAGGATGAATATTCCCGGAACAGCGGAAGGCAATTGGCGTTGGCGCTTTCAATGGGATCAATTAACAGCCGAACGGGCTCAGAGATTAGCTCATTGGATAGAACTGTATGACCGGAAATGAAATGGGCAAGTCATGGTGGCAAGACGAGATACGGCTGGCTTAGCACTGTTTATCACAGTGCTCTAAAAATCGTAGGGAAGGGGCAACAAGGCGTTGCCCCTAATCGTTTATTCGGCGGGCTTTAAATGGTGTTTAATGTGTTCCGGAACGACTTCTTTGCCGTGTTCGCTCGTCTGGGCGTCAAACCACTCATGAAGTGCCTGAACATATTGAGGATATTCGGTTGAATAATGAATCTGCGCGCCATCCGGCAATTCCTTGTATTCAAATCTGATATCATCGGTCTGCGCCTTTTTTAATTGGGCGAGACCCGGCATATCGGGGCCATGTATGCGTTCAGTCTCGGAAAAATCGCCTTTTCTGAATTCATTGGACAATTTGAATAAATAGTCCTGGATCAATTTTATCTGCTCGGTATTGTCAGCCGATTTGACGACAATATGTTGAACGCCGCCGTGAACGGTTTTGGTAAACGAATGCCGGACTTCATCCATTGCAAAGGGCACCGTCTGCTGTTCGCGTTGCTTCACTTCCGCCATCCGCTTAGGGTCGGCTTGCTCTTCAGACGACGCTGTCGACGAAAAAAACAAAAGTCCAATTAATATCAAGGGGGTATATTTCATGATCGTACTCCATGTTGAATTAATATCACTGAATACATCTTATCTTGCAACTGCATCACAAAAGACTCATTTGCCTTGCTCAGGTTCAATCAATTGATGCGGTGCAAACCAGCTGGAATAGGGCGAATCAAATCCGGGTTAACCCCATTGCGGCTTGCGAACGTTAAAACCGCGCCCCTTGATTTTGCCGCCTCGTAAACAGTTAAGTGCTTTGTCGGCACTGTCGCGTTTGATCGCCACATAAGCATGGTTATCGAAGATATCGATTTTGCCCACGTCGCTGCCGGGAATACCTGCAGTGCCGGTCAATGCGCCCAAAATATCGCCTGGACGCACTTTGTCCTTGCGCCCGCCTGCAATCCATAAGGTCACCATCGGCGGCTCGAAGCGATGTTCGCGGCTCATTTTAAACGGCGCTACGTCGTCCCATTTAGCCTGGGTGTTCTGATACTCTTCAATGGCCTTGACCCGGTTCAGTTCCTGCAGCGTGCACAAACTGAGCGCCAGTCCTTTCTGACCCGCGCGACCTGTGCGGCCGATGCGGTGCACATACACTTCCGGGTCCCACGGCAGTTCGTAATTGATCACCGCCTGCAAGTCCTTGATATCCAGGCCGCGCGCGGCGACATCGGTGGCAACCAGCATCGAACAGCTTTTATTGGCAAAACGCACCAGCACCTGATCCCGGTCTTTCTGTTCCAGATCGCCATGCAGGGCCTGAACCGAAAAACCGCTGTTGTGAAGCGCAGTGGCGATATCGCTGCAATCTTTCTTGGTATTGCAGAAGATGACCGTCGACTCCGGCCGGTAAAAAGCCAGCAGATAACCCAAAGCATTGATTCGCTGGCCTTTCTCTATCTGATAAAAACGCTGCTCGATGACGTCATCATGATGATGCGTCTCAACACTGACGGTCACCGGTTTATACTGGAATTTCCGGCTCAATTCCCGGATCGGATCGGGAAAAGTGGCTGAAAACAGCAGGGTTTGCCGGTGCGTCGGCGCATGGGAGATGACCTCGGAAACGGCCTCTTCAAAGCCCATGTCCAGCATCCGGTCGGCCTCATCCAGCACCAGTATTTTCAGGTTGCCCAAACGAAGGCTGCGCTTGCGTAGATGTTCCTGCAGCCGTCCCGGGGTGCCGACGACGATATGAACACCGCCTTCCAGGGAATCGGCCTGCGGGCCGAAAGGCACGCCGCCGCATAACGCCAGGACCTTGATATTCTGCGTGAAACGCGCGAGCCTCCGGATTTCCTTGCAGACCTGATCAGCCAGTTCTCGGGTTGGGCAAACCACCAGCGCCTGAACTTTGAAACTGCTCATATCCAGCCGCGACAGCAAACCAATGCCGAAGCAGGCCGTCTTGCCGCTGCCGGTTTTGGCCTGGGCAATGACGTCCTTGCCTTCAAGGATAGACGGCAGACTTTCGGCCTGAATCGGCGTGAGCCGGGTGTAGCCCAATGATTCGATATTGTCGAGGAGGGCGGGTTTTAACGGTAACGATGAAAATTCAGCTGTTTGCACAAAGGACTCTTAATAAAGGCGAATGTTGACGAACTGCCTTCATTCAATCGTTTATGATAACAGATACTTAGGTTTTAAGGGGGATTAGGACATGGCCGGCCGAAATCTCGGTGCAATAGATGCCGCCTGAGGTGTGCTTGCCGCGGCGTTCGACGTATGCCTAGGCCACGTTTTGCTGTTGATTCTCCGTTTGAGGAGAGTTCGGAGAAAACGCTATGCGTCAAAGAATTATCAAGACTGCCGCGCATAGCTGATGGTAAGCATCTCCCACTGGTGCCCGTCGGGTTCGTTCCAGTAGATGTTGCGGCCTCCCAGTTGCGTGTTAATCTGCATATCCACGGGGCCATGCACTGTGCTGCGATACTTGATTCCAGCCGCCTTGATTCGGCCGAGAATCGCGTCGAACTCGTCCTGCCCGACGCGGAAGCAGTAGTGATGGACAGGGAAGTCTTCATCCGTTTCTATATAGTCGAGGGTCAGCCCGTCATTGATGAAAACAGGGGCAAATGGACCCGGTCCTGATTCCGCCCATGGCACGCCAAGCAGATCTGCCAGGAGCTTTGCAGAAGCAACTTTGTTGTGAGATGGCACTATGAAATGATCGAGTTGAATGGTCATCGCTGGATTCCTCATTCTGGGAAGGATGGTGGGCTGTTCACCCGGAAGCTGTCTTAGCTACGCGAACCGGACGGGGCACGAAAGTCCGAAAATTGGTAAAATGCCGCATGTCCGCTCAGATTGAACATTTTATTGGAGCGGACCCGTGGCGGCAAGACCTGATTCAATTATTTTTATTGGAAAAAGAATTCCTGTCGACTGAGGATGCTGCGGTTTTGACTGTAGCAGATTTCGTTAAAAAGATCCGTTTTTTTCTGTGATCGTCGGAAAGCATGCAAACTTAATGAATAGCGGATAGAATTAACAAACAGGCTCTGGTTTTTCCGGCTCGCAATACCAGGCTGCGGCGATGACATCCGATGAGATTCAACGTCATTTTTAATTTGTTTTTATCCATTTACTATGCAATGGCTTATTGAGCTATTTATTAACCAGAACTCCGTTCCACACACTTTGTTGATTATCAGCCTGGTGGTTGCATTCGGTCTGGCATTGGGACAGCTTTCGCTATTCGGTATTAAGCTGGGTATTGCCGGGGTGCTGTTTTCCGGGCTGATTTTTGGTCATTTCGGCAATCAGATTAGCGCCGACGTCATGTCCTTTCTGCGTGAATTCGGGTTGATTCTGTTTGTATATGCCATCGGTCTTCAGGTTGGCCCCGGTTTTGTCAGCTCATTTTTTCGTTATGGTATACGTTTCAACGCGTTGGCAGCGGCTATCGTGATTCTGGGTGCGCTACTGACAATAGCGATCAGTCATTTCGGTGATATTCCTGTGGCGGTCGCAGTGGGCCTGTTTTCCGGCGCAACGACCAATACTCCGTCTCTGGCTGCGGCACAGCAAATACTGGGTAGTTTGCCAGCTATCGATAGCCAGACCCTGAAAATGCCCGGTTTGGGTTATGCGGTTGCCTATCCATTTGGTATCGTCGGCATTATTTTGTCGATGCTGCTGATCAAAAAACTATTCAAGGTCAATATCGAAGCCGAAGCCGATGCGTTCGCCAAAGTCCAGCAGGACAACGCACATATCCCGGTTTGGCAGGATTTAACCGTTGAAAATTCCAATCTCCACCAACGCAGCATCGCCCGGATTCCGTTTTTTGATGGCGTGGTCATTACCCGTATTCTTCATGATGGAGAAGTGGGTATTGCCACACCGGACAGCCATTTGTTTGTCGGTGACACGGTGCGGGTGGTCGGTGACAAAGATTCGTTGGAAAACCTTAAAATTCTGATCGGGCCCGAATCGACGATCGACCTGAAGCAAGCGGCGAAGAATCTCGACAGCCGCCGTTTTGTCGTCACCAATAAACAGGCGATTGGTCAAACCATTGGCCAGCTTTGCTTAAAACATGGTGTGACCATTTCCAGAATATACCGTCCGGATGTCGAATTTTCACCTACGCCCGCAGTGCATGTGCATTTTGGCGACGAACTGCATATTGTGGGCAGTCAGGAAGCCCTGGCGGCGATAGAAAAAGTCCTGGGCAATTCATTGGATGAGCTTAATCACCCGCAAATCGTGCCGATTTTTATCGGTATTACCTTGGGTGTGTTACTGGGCAGCTGGCCAATTTCCTTGCCGGGTATTCCGTCGGCGGTGAAACTGGGGCTTGCGGGCGGGCCGTTGATTGTCGCCATCATCTTAAGCCGCATTGGTAACTGGGGGGCGATGACATGGCATTTACCCAAAAGCTCCAATATTATTTTGAAAGACATGGGCATTGTATTGTTTTTGGCCTGCGTCGGCCTTAATTCCGGGGATCGCTTTATTGACACATTGCTGCATGGAGATGGTTTTTACTGGATGGGCTGCGCCACTCTGATTACTTTACTGCCGTTGCTGGCGGCGTCTTTTGTCGCGCAACAGATGTTTAAAACCAATTTTCTGTCGCTTTGCGGCTTGTTGGCAGGCAGTATGACCGACCCGCCGGCCCTGGCATTTGCCAATGGCCTTAATCCATCGGCGGCGGTGTCGATCGCCTATGCGACCGTTTATCCGCTGGTGATGATTTTGCGAATCATCGCCGCGCAGTTGATTGTTTTGTTTATCGCCTGAGAGGAGCGATTGACTCAACGGTCTGAGTTTGCGATATTACGGTATTATCAATCAATACAGACGTTCCTATGGATTACAAACAAGCACTGGGCCTGGACAATCGTCCGCTCGATCCGTCCGCCGAACGTCGCAAGCTGCATCTTTATATCAACTTGAAACTGGCCTCCTGCGGCCAGCCGGCCTGCATCAGTACCGAATCTAAAGAGTTGCTGGATACGGCGCAGGACCTGTTAAACAGCCATCTGGAAAAAAGCCGTCAACTGGCGGGCGAATCCCATTATCCGGCCGACCAGCGTATCCAGTCGTTTCTGAACCGCTATCTGGCGGATTTGAATCTGGAAAAAGTTCCGCGCCTGCCCACGATGACCTTTGAGCTTGACCGGCACGGCGTAGCGAGGGAACTGTCGCTGCCGATGGATGAGGATGTCTTTCTGTCGGACATCGTGTCCAGCTACCGCGTCAAGCAGGGCGTTCTGCACAATCCCGCCAGCGACCGTCGAACGACCGAAGGCTCGTTTCACATCGCCGAAGGCGGCCTGCCGGTGCCGGGCGACAAAAAACAGGTTCCGAAACTCACGTTCGCCCGCATGCTGGAACACGCGCTGAATCCGCCTGCCGAGATGTTGATTCTGCCGTTCACCGCCAGGCAAACCACTCCGGCCAGAATGTTCGCCTCGCTGCTGCTGCGTCCAGTGGTGTGCCCGGCGGTTCCCGGTATTGAACCGGAAAAAACGATGGAAATCCGTTTTTTCGCGCCCGGCAATCTGGTCAGCAATCTGGATTTTGTCGAAAGCATTTTCGGCAATGGCGGTAACCCGGCCTTGCCGCAATTCGATGCCGCGCTGGACATCGAACATTGGACAGGGCATTCGGGCTGCGTGATTCTCGCTCCGCATCTGGCGAAGCTGAGCAAAAAAGACGTTGGTTTGCCGCATTGGGATGAAGCCACGGAACGCCAGCGCCAAGAAGGCATGTGCTGGCGGGATGAAGACGAGCTGTATAACAATGGACAGGCATTCAAACTCACCTGCCGGGAAGCATCGGGCGTGATCGTCACGCTGCTGGCCGATAATTATTACGGCTACTGCAAAAAAGAAGTGAAAACCCAGATCAGCTTTGCGGCGAATCTGTTCGGCGCGGCGGAAGAAGAGCATGCCGGCGGCGCCCTGGCATTCCAGCGTTTTAATCACGGCGACGAGTTTGGCGTCGGCAGCCTGACCCGCGAACCGGGTTATGATTTTGACGACATGGCTTACCGCTATGGCGCGATAATGGACATCCAGCCGGAAGGTTATGCCTTCGACCGGCATTTTCCTGAAATCGTCTATGTGCCGCAGGATCTCAGGATGAATCTCAACAGCCAGAAAATCACCTGGCTGAAAAACGGACAGGCGCATTCAATCCGCCTGCGACCCGGCAAGATTTATATTCAGCCCAACGGATATAAAATCGAAATGCAGAAACACCCCGGCGCACCGTCGTGGCGTTTGGTCGGCACAGCGGCTGAAGGCACGTTCTGCCACAAGCCCTGCACCGTGTCCGGCGGCGGCAAATCGGAAATTTCCAAATCGATTGAAGATGCGGTAATTTTTGCCTCGCTCTATGTCGATGATTTACAGAACGATCTGGATCAGGTTCAGGCGATTTTCGATAAAGACTATCGCGGACGTTTCCGGCCTGGTTTCGAAGACGAAGACCACTCGCCTGAGCGTCCGGTGTTGAGCAGTGAGCGCAGTTTAGGTTCGGTGATCAAATTGCTGTCGCCGTCGCCGACCCATACCGAGG
Source organism: uncultured Methylococcaceae bacterium (assembly GCA_964568805.1). Lineage (GTDB taxonomy): Bacteria > Pseudomonadota > Gammaproteobacteria > Methylococcales > Methylomonadaceae > CAZMRW01. The sequence goes on from CAZMRW010000015.1 coordinate 29,918, forward strand.
AATACCGCGCCTGGTTAAAAGCGATTCCGCCTGGCATTCTGGCTCTGGTGTTTTTAATTAAACGCTTCTATCGTTCGGAATGGGGCGACACATGGCGTCAACACCTGTCGGTGGATGTGATCGATGGTGCGCCGGGTCATGAACTTAAACTCGACGCTCGAAAAATTGTATCGATGTATTTACGGGTCGGTTTCAATCAGGAAAGCGGCTGGCGCACCTTCAAAACCCGCCAGGACTACATTCCCGCCGAAAAAGTGCAAATGGAAGACGATATTACCGCCTCGACCGTAGTGCCGGTTTTGGCGGTTCGTCCTTTGCTCGCCGATGATAAATATCAGCACAGCATCAAACTGGTTGCCAATTGCGAATACCGTTTGTTCCAGCGGCCTGATGATGCGATACACCCCGGTTACGACAAGCAAACCGAAGCCAATATGGCAGGCAGCGGCAATTTCATGGCGAATTTTCAGCCGCTGCACGGGGATGAACTGGCCAATCTGGTCGAAGACGTCATGACTTTTTCGAAATTCACTCCGCCGATGCGGCAGTTATTGACGGGCGCTTATCAGGCCGGCAAAGGTTATGTAGTGTCATCGGCGCATCCGCGATTGATAAACGGCAAGCCGTCGAAAAATCCGCGCTATCTGGAAACCCGCTCCGATCTTATTGCCCCCTTGCGCAAATACGTGGCCGAAGTCGGCGCGCGGCTGCACCGCAAAATTCCGCTATCTCAACCGGTTTGTTATGCGGTCGATGCGGTACTGACCGGTCGGCGCAATAATCCGCCTGAACTGGAGCACGGCATCCGTCCGCTGGCGGTTTATAATCCGATTCATTATCAGGAACTGCCGGAACTGTTTATGGATTTTATCTGCTCACTGACCGGCAAATCGCCTTCGACCACCGGCGCGGGCAGTGAGGGCGCATTGACCAAAGGCCCGTTCAATGCCGTGCGGGCAACGGCGGATTTAAACAATGCGCTGGTGTCGTTTATTTTGACCGGCTATGCAGGTTTTTCCAGCTCAGCCGGTTTTATCGGCCCGGATATGCGCGTTGATCACGATATCAGCCTTCTGATTCCTGAAATCTGGGCTCGGTTGAAGCATTTCGAACGCCAGCCCGATTATCTGATTGCGCATGGTTATCTGGAAAAACTGGATGACTTTGATTATCAGGGTCAGCGCGTGCTGGCCAGCCGTTTGGGCTACCGGATCACCAGCCTGTTTGTTCATGGCTTATTGGGAAAAATTTTCGATAATCCTTCGGCGGTATTCAGCGACGAGATTTTGCAGCCGGAACGTCAGGATCTGGCCGTGTTTGTCGATGGCGTGAACAATATCGTCGAGACCCAGCAGCGGGTTGCCGGCCAGTATTTCAAAGACGGCAGTATCGAGGAAGCCTGTCCTCCGCTGTTTATGCTGTTGCATATCATGGCCGACGGGCACTATCAAGGCAAGGACGTCAATCATGAAGACATTCGGGCGATGTTTACCCGTCAAAATTTGCTGGCTTCGGATTGGTACAAGGAACGATTGGAATTAAAACAACGGCGCGATGCCGAGTTGTGGCAGCGCCATGTCGAAGATCTGGATGCGTTTATGCGGGATGGCCGCCATGCCTCGTTGCACAACAGCCTGAACATGGCCAAGCGTTTGAAGACGGCTCAACAGAAACTGGCGCGTGTGCAGAGCGTGGATTACTTGAACAGCCTGGTAGGAACGATTGGCTCGGACCCCTTGGGCGAAAGCCGTAGCCGACCGCCGCTGTCGTGAAACTTGCCGCAGGGCGCAGATTTTGTGTTTTAGAATACAGAAATAACCTTAAATCCATTTTGCTTTTTGGGTTGCCAAACAGCAGTCAACCCAACCTACCCAATGAGATCGCCTTTTACTATGGTCTCCGAAAAAACTTAACCAATACAGTATTTCGGTAACATTTTTTGAATTGTGTTTAGCGGCCACGGCAAAGAACGGTTAAGATTAGAAACCTTAACCTGTAACCGATGGAGGCTGAAAATGAGTTTTAAAAGCAGTTTATTAAAGATAGCCATTCAATGGACTCCCGACTTTTTGATCATCTGGGTGGCAAATATAATTCTTAAGGGCATTGCCGAACTGATTGATTTGAATTTTGATCTCGACACCCGGAGTGCCTATGTTCAAACCAGGCTCTACGGGGAAGACGACATCATTGAAATTTGGCTGGATGGTTTTGCCATTATCAGCGATGACGGATCCCACAGATTGATCATTCAACACGCTGATTCGAACCGGCCCTGGCTGCATAATTTACTCGGACGTATCGCCGGAAAAGAGTTGAAAATTCCTGTTATACCGCAATTGGCGGCCCATATTGAGCTGATCTCGGAGCTGTTAAATGCCGAAAGTCCGGAACAGGAAAGAATCGATTAATGGCCAGACTCGATGCGTTATGCCAATAATCTGATCCAGGCAATAGCCTGTTCCTTTTTTTCATTGGCTTATCCTGTCTGCCCCGAATAATGGTCGCTGCATTCCTTTTCGCGGCCGCGGACGACGCGCCGGCCGGCAGCGGCGCCGCGCGTTTCGGTGACGACGGTATGCTGACCTTCGTGATGCTGGTCGTCGTAAAAGAAAATCACCACCCAGTCTTTGACGCGTTCCAGCTGGTGGGCGCGCGCGGTATTCGAATAAAGGGCGGTGAAATGCCAGCCCTGTTTGGTTGCGTGCATGATAGGCAGCCAGGCTTCGCCGCCGGGGTTGAAACGTTTCGGCGCGATGGTCGGCAACTCGCCATCCTCCGCTTTTTTCCGATATTGTTTGTCGATATGCAGCAATAAGCTGACCGGCGGCTCGGCCATTTTTTGCTGTGGTTCGACTTGCGGCCGGCGATAACCCAAGACATGGGCCAGCCAGGATTGAACCAGTTCGATTTTTTTCGTGCTGAAGCCGGGAACTGTTTTCAGGCGGCCATTATGAGCTGCCAGTTCCAGCGCTTCCAGGGTGTCGATGTGCAGCGTTTCGATGATCCTGTGCGCCGACCGGGGGCCGATTCCCGGTATTTGCTCGAACAACGCGACCGGGTCATGTCCTGCCTTTAAACTTTCCAGACGGCTCATGCGACCGGTCATCACATATTCGCTAATGGATCTGGCAATGCCTTCGCCGATGCCTGGAAGGTCCAGCAACGCCGAGAAACCTTTGTGCTGAAGCAGTTCATCGACCGGTTCGGCCAGGGTGTCGATCGTTTGAGCTGCGTTCACATAGGCGCTGACCCGAAACGGATTGGCCTTCTGCACATCCAGCAAATCGGCGATTTCGCGAAGTTTCGATGCAATGTCTTTATTTTGAGTCATTTCGCATTAACCGTTAACATCGAGGGAGTCTGCATCGTGCGTGTTCGGCTGAGGTTTTTTAGCCGCTTCAAGCAGCATCAGGGCATCTTCTATCTGCCGGATGCTTACATCGATGTCGTGCCTCTGCTTGATTTCCCGTTGCAGCAGCGCGGAATCGAGATTGACCGGCGCTATTTTGGGTATCATGCTCGACAAATCCTCGTTGACCGCCCAGGGGTAGATAATCCATCGCCATGTGCTGACCGTTTCGACATAAAATTCGGGAATGAATTGGGAAACGATTTTAAGGTGCAGGGCAGCGGTGCGCAATTCGTTGAACGCGCCGCATTGCCGCAGATGCTCGACGCCAACCTGAAACGTTTCGCCGCTGTCGCAGACATCGTCCATCAGCAGTACGTTTCTCCCGTTGATATCGGCGTTTAACGGGTATTTGACAAAGGCTTCCTGCTGTTTAAGAGTGCCTTGATAGTGCTCTATTTTGAAACCGGTCATGTCAGTGATGCCGAGCATATCCGACAGAATACGTCCCGGTATGTAACCGCCTCGGGCGATGGCGACGATGATATCGATACGGACATGCGCCGTGCGCAATTGCCGGGCCAGTTGGCGGCACAGACTGTAAACCTCTTCCCACGTAATCAACGTACAGGGCAATTCGTCAGACATCTAAAATCCTCGGTATGATTTGGCATTGGATTACGGAAACGATTCTATGCTTTACATTGAGTCTTTTGTGCCCGCTGTTGCAATCAGCGCTTAAAGTTTTTGGCGATCACGTTACGGTTTCAAGGCGGTCAAGCGCCAAACTTGTCGAACATGATGTTTTTGGCATCAACGCCCAGATCATAGAGCAATTTTTCAACTGCCGATATCATCATCGGCGGGCCGCAGAGATAATACTCGCAATCTTCAGGCGCCGGGTGGTCTTTTAGATAGCTGTCATACAGAATCTGGTGTATGAATCCCGTTTTTCCGGTCCAGTGGTCCTCTGGTTGCGGATCGGAAAGTCCTATGAACCAGGTAAAATTTTCATATTGTTTTGCCAGTTCGTCGAATTCGTCGGCATAAAACACTTCGGCAAGACTGCGTGCGCCGTACCAGAACGAGATTTTACGACGGCTCTGCAAGCGTTTTAACTGGTCGAAAATATGCGAACGCATCGGCGCCATGCCGGAACCGCCGCCGACAAAAATCATTTCCCTGTCGGTATCTCGGGCGTAGAACTCCCCGTAAGGCCCTGAAATAGTCACTTTATCCCCGGGTTTTAACAAGAAAATATAGGACGACACTTTCCCTGGAGAAACATCCGGCTGTCCGGGTGGAGGCGAGGCGATCCGCACATTGAGCATGATAATGCCTTTTTCATCCGGATAATTGGCCATAGAATAGGCTCGTTCGGCGGGTTCTTCGACACTTGACACATATTGCCAGAGATTGAACTTGTCCCAGGCCGGTTTGAAGCGGTCTTCAATGGGGATGTCGGCATATTTCACACTATGCGGAGGCGCCTCGAGCATGATGTAGCCTCCGGCCCTGAAATCGACCGATTCGCCGGGCGGAAGCTCCAGAACCAGTTCCTTGATGAACGTCGCCACGCCGTGATTGGAGCGTACCTTGCATTCCCATGTGTGAGTTTTCATCACTTCCGCCGGGATTTGCAGTTTCATATTCTGTCTAACGGCTATTTGGCAGGACAGGCGATAGCGGTCGTGAAGCTGCTTCCGTGTCAGATTGGACCGCTCGGTATCCAAAATATCGCCGCCTCCGCTATTGACGATCACCTTGCATTGCCCGCAGGTGCCCCCGCCGCCGCAGGCGGAAGGCAGGTATATGCCGTTGTCGGCTAATGCCGTGAGTAATTTTCCGCCGGTTGCAATACGCAGTTTGGGTGAGCTATCGTCATTAATATAAATATCGACTTCTTCATGCGTTTCCAGCCTTGATTTTGCGAACAGTATGAAAGACACCAGTATCGACACGATCAGCGTAAACAGTGACATGCCCAGGATGATGATAGTGATGCTATTCATGGGCTGCTCCATCCCTCATAGCTCAATGCCTGAAAAGATCATGAACGCCATGGCCATCAGGCCGGCGGTGATGAAGGTAATGCCGAGGCCCGACAAGCCTTCCGGAACATCACTGTACTTCATCCGTTGACGGATTCCGGCCATGCCGACGATGGCCAGCGCCCAGCCGGTACCGGAGCCGAAACCAAAAACGACGCTTTCCGCAAATGTATAATTGCGCTCGACCATAAACAGGCTGCCGCCCAAAATGGCGCAATTCACGGTAATTAACGGCAGAAAAATGCCCAGTGCCGAGTAGAGCCAGGGTACAAACTTATCGAGAATCATTTCCAGAATCTGAACGGTGGTGGCGATCACCCCGATATAGGACAACAGGCCGAGAAAGGTCATGTCGATATTCGGCAGACCGGCCCAGGCTAGGGCATTATGCTTGAGCACATATTGATAGAGCAGATTATTCAACGGTACGGTAATGGTCTGTACCGCGATGACGGCAAAACCCAAACCAATGGCGGTGCTGAGTCGCTTGGATACGGCCAGAAATGTACACATCCCGAGAAAAAACGACAAGGCCATGTTTTCGATAAACACGGACTTGATGAATAGGCTTAAATAATGTTCCAGCATACCGTTACCCGCGATCCATTAACCGTTCCTGCCGTACTCTGGCCAAAAAGGGGCCGTAACCATTTTCGCCCAGCCAGTAATGAACCAGCTTGTCGACTCCCCGGCTGGTCAGTGTGGCGCCGGCGAGACCATCGATCTGGTATCTGGCTTTGACCGGCTCTGGATCGGCTTCGCCTCTAACTACATGGATGGCGACTTTGCCGCTGTCATCGAATGCCAGTTTGCCTTTCCACAGTTGCTTCCATTTGGGATTATCCACTTCGCCGCCGAGTCCAGGAGTTTCGCCATGTTGATAAAAAGTGATTCCCGTGATGGTTTTTAAATCCTTATCCAGGGCGAGAAAGCCGTAAAGCGTCGACCAGAGCCCCTTGCCATAGACCGGGAGAATCAGCTTTTTTATCCGACCTTGCGATTTCACGAAATAGACCAGCATGTGTCGAGGCCGGCGTTTTAACTTGGCGATATCTATTTCCGAGGCGATGCTTTCGCCATGGACAGGATCATTGGCCAGCGTTTGAATATCGAAGTGCTCAATATTGAGCCTGTCGTCGAAGCGATCTTCCGATAGCCTTTCACCGGTATTCAGCTCTATTATCAGAGGCTCGATGCGGTCTTTATAGACCGCTGTGATATCTGCATGTTCGTCATGGAGATCGGCTGCGGTTAAAATATTTTCGATTTTGTCGAGTCTCTTATTTTCTTGCTGGCGGCTGTTCAGGATGATTGTCGCGAAGGACACGAAAAAAGAGCAGACCAGGCAGATCAGCAAGATTATCTTGAATGCGGGCGCAATATTATTGGTTTGCATCGCTCGCCTGCCTTAACAGCCGCCTTTTGATGTTGCGGCTGACAAAAATTCTATCGATGGTCGGCGCAAACACATTGGCGAACAAAATGGCCAGCATGATGCCTTCGGCAAAGCCCGGGTTGATCACTCTGACCAATACAGTCAGAAAGCCGATTAGCAAGCCGTAAACAATTTGGCCGGCCTGGGTATGGGCGGCGCTCACGGGATCGGTGGCCATGTAAACGGTGCCGAAGGCAAATCCGCCGATGACCAGATGCCACATCGGCGATACTTGGGTCATCGGATTCTGATCGCTCCCCCACAGATTGAACACGCCGGCCATGACCGCCATGCCGATTAGCGTGCTGAGCATAATGCGCCAGGAACCCACCTGGCTGATGATCAATATTGCTGCGCCAATCAAACAGGCCAGCGTGGAGGTTTCACCCATGGAACCCGGTATAAACCCTAAAAAGGCATCCTGCCAGTTAACGGGGTCGGCAAGCTCGGGATCGGAAAACTGGGCCAATGGCGTCGCGCGGGCATAACCATCGACCGCCACCCATGCCGTCTTACCGGTCATCTGCTGAGGATAGGAAAAAAACAGGAAACAGCGGCCGACCAAAGCCGGATTCAGCACATTCATGCCTACTCCGCCAAAGATTTCCTTGCCGATAACGACGCCGAAGGAAATTCCCATCATCACCTGCCACCACGGCAAATCGGGAGGCAGAATCAATGCGAACAGCAGACTGGTGACCAAAAATCCTTCGCTGATCGTGCGTTTTCTTAGACTGGCAAACAGTATTTCCCAAAAGCCGCCGGCCGCCAGCGTAAGGACGTAGATAGGCAAGAAATACAGTGCGCCGTGCATCGTGTTATCCCAAATACTGTCCGGATCAACGCCGATGCCGAGCAAGCCCGACAAATCTCCGCGCCACCCTGCAATCGATTTCAAGCCCATATTCCGTAGCGCCAGATTGGCCTGAAGTCCTGTGTTATAGAGCGCCATGATGACGGGGGGGAATAATGCGAACACCACGGTAATCATCATCCGCTTGAGATCCATGAAATCGCGCACATGCGGAGCGCCGCGGGTTACGCTTCCCGGCGTCAGCAGAAATTTTTCCGCGGCTTCGTATAAGGGATACAAGCTTTCCAGCGGGCCGCCCCTGGAAAATGTTCTCTTGAGTTTGTCAGCAATTCTTTCCTGATCAGACATGGTGCTAGCCTTCTTCTTCAATCAGGGCAAGGTTTCTGCGCAGCATCGGGCCGAATTCCTGTTTTGACGGACAGACAAACGCACATAACGCCAGATCCTCCTCATCCAATTCCAGACAGCCGAGATTTTCCGCTTCTTCGAGGTCGTCCACCGCCAGCGCCCTGATTAGAAACAGCGGCAGAATATCGAGCGGCATGACCCGTTCATAGTTGCCGCTGGGCAATATGGCCCGTACGTCGCCATGGGTCGAAGTGGTGAAATCGTGTTTTCTGCCCAGTATGAATTTTGACAATACAATATTTTTGATCGAATATTGGTTCAATCCGGGACTCAGCCAGCCGAATAGCTGACGTTCGCGAGACTCGGGCAAGACAGAAATCTGTTGATGATAGCGGCCTAAAAAAGCGCTCTCGGCATTCGCGTGATAGCCGGACAAGACGGAGCCGGAAATGATTCGATACTCCCCGTCAGCCAGTTCATTGCGGGTAAGATCGTCAACGGCGGCACCTAGGCGGGTCCTGATTAAACGGGGATTGGTTACGGAGGGGCCAGCGAGCGAGATGATGCGATCTGTATTTAATTGACCGGTGCTGAACAGTTTGCCGACCGCGATAACATCCTGCAGGCCGATATGCCAAACCGATTTTCCCCGATGCACCGGATCAAGAAAATGAATATGAGTACCTGCATTACCGGCAGGATGGGGGCCTTTGAAGTTGTGTATTGAAAGATTTTTAATGGACAGTTCGGGGATTTTTGTTTCGGGGGCCTTGCAAAGGAACATCCGCCCTTCGGTCAATCTGGATAGCAGAGCGGCGCCGGTTTCGAAATCGAGTTCATTACCAGTTAAAATCTGGTCTATCGCAGGCGCCAACGGATTGGTATCCATCGCGGTGATAAAGAGTGAATGAGGCTTTTGTTCCGGATTGGCGATTCTACTGAAGGGGCGCTCACGCAGGGCGGTCCAGAGGCCTGATTCAAGCAGCTGGTTGATGATCTGCTGTCTGCTCAGGTTAAGCAACTGCTCTCCTGAATAGCTTTTAAAAACGACTTCCTCGTTTCCGGAAAGCTCAATCACCACCGATATTAGAGTACGCCGTTCGCCGCGATGGATGGCCTTGACATGCCCCGCGCCGGGCGATGTGAAACGGACTGAAGGCATTCGTTTATCGGTAAATAGCAACTGGCCTTTTTTGACAGGGTCGGAGACTTTAACAGCCATTTCGGGCTTAATGCCGTGATAATCGCAGCCTATCAGGGCAACGGTTTTTGCCGGATTTGCATCACCGATAATCTGTCTGGGTTCTCCCTTCATTGGCAGATTCAGCCCTTTCTTTATCTTGATCATTTGCAGCTTGCTCCGAAAATTATCAAATCAAAGCCAATATTTCAAACCTCTTAAAGCATACCATACAGTTACGATAGTAAATCCAATCTAAAATTCAAAATATTGATTCCGGTTCGTTAATAGCGAATCATATAGAAGACCCTAACTCCAGGCAACAGCTTAAGATATATGTTCTATACTTGTTTTGGAGAATAAATAAACAAACGCTGTGACAAAACCATACCACCCAATCCAATTAGGTGCCCCCGGAGAAGAGATCAGCATTAAAGATCTATACGCAATCAAGTTGCGTTTTAAAAAACTGCACCAGATGCGGCTGCAGTCTGTTCATGATTTTCTCCAGCCTCGACAGCAAATTTTTCTGGATTTATTGCCTCTTATTTTTCATGGCAATTACCCTTTATTACCGGGTTTTATTTCATCCAGCACGCCTGCCGGTTTGTTCGAATACAGTCCCGGCGGCAGAACGCTACAAGCTGCGAGGAAATTCATACAAAATTTCAAATATAACGCCCATTCGGCGTCGACTTGGCATATTGATGGCCTGTTTTTAATGGGCAGCGTCGGCAGCATCGCCTTTTCAAAAGCCAGCGATATGGATATCTGGCTTTGCTATCATTCCGATCTGTGTCCTCAAGAAATCGGGGAACTGGAAAATAAGGCCCAGGCAGTGGAAAATTGGGCGGCGACTTTAGATCTGGAAGTACATTTCTTCCTGATGAACAGCAAACTGTTTCGTCAAGGGCTGGACGTTCCCATGTCCAAGGAAAGCTGCGGAGAGACGCAGCATTATCTGTTGCTGGAGGAGTTTTACCGGACTTCGATATACATAGCGGGAAAGAGTCTCGCCTGGTGGCTGGTACCGCCCGAGCAAGAGCACAATTACGGCGGCTATCTAAAGCATTTGGTGGATCAGCGGTTCATTGACGAAAATAGACTCATCGATTTCGGCGGCCTGAATGCCGTGCCTGCCGAAGAGTTTATCAGCGCTACGCTGTGGCACATTTATAAATCGCTGCAGTCGCCGCACAAATCGTTATTGAAATTATTATTGATGGAAAGCTATGCGAGCGAATATCCAAATCCGCAATGGTTGAGCCTTGAAATTAAACAGGCGATTTATCAGGGCCATTTCACGTCGACCGACCTCGATCCCTATTTGCTGATCTATCAGAAAGTCGAAACGTACCTCAATAATAGCCATAGCCTGGAGAGGCTGGGCCTGGCCCGCCAAAACTTTTTTCTTAAAGTCATTGATTCATCCGATGATGCCATGAGTTTTCAGGCACTCGCGTCCAGGGAGAAATACTTACTCACTATTGCAGATCGCTGTCATTGGCAGATAAAAACCCTGGAAGAACTTAAACGGCATAGAGTCTGGGACATTAAAACAGCTATTTCGGAACATGACATCATTTTGCGCCAATTGGCGCACTGTTTTCGCGTGATTATGGGGTTCGCCAGCGAGCATGTTAATCAATCTTATCGCCATAGTTACGAACTTGAACTGATCGGACGAAAGCTATATTCATTTCTGGAAAAGAAAACCGGCAAAATCGAAATCATCACGACGAGAACCGCCGTCCATAGCAGAGAACAGGAATTATCCATCGTAGAGGGCCGGTCTGCTGATGACAAACAGAGCTGGACTTTGTTTTTTAATAACGTGCAGAACGACAGCATCTCGGATGTTGATCCGATACTAAAATGCCGAACACTAATAGAAATTCTGGGCTGGCTGGTCATCAACGGATTCTATCAGCCTGAACAGCAAATTTATGTCAGATCTAAATTGCTCAATTTGTCCCATGAAGAATTACAGCGGATTTTGGGCCAATTGGATCTTTTTTTTAAAAACAACTTTAACTGGGAAGCCTCGCTGGTAAATTACCAGTCAGTCAATGCCTTGATAAAGTCGCATGTCATCGTCAATATCGGCGACGCCATGCCCGATGGGCCTGATACGGGGCTGTGTTTAATCAGCGAGCGTTCAGACGTATTAAGTTACGGAATGGATCGGAGATGTTTAATTCAAACCGTAGACAGAATCTCAATCAGCAGCTGGAGTGAAATTGTCAGCAGCCATCATGAGGGGATTGAAGGTTTTTTCGACTGCCTGATCGGCATCATTAATCACCACAAAAAACCGTTGTCAAATGACGACCTTAGCATCGTCTGTTACACCCCTGTACGAGCTAAAAGCATTATTCAGCGAATTGAAAATGTTTTCGGCGCCCTGGTAAACCTTTTTTCCGAACCACAGCAAGATAGCCAATCCCGGTATATATTATCGGGCGGCGAAGCTTATTACCTGTTTCAGCGTATCGATAAGGACTTGGCTTATACTGCTTTAACGTCGAATGAACAGGTCCTGGCTGAACTGGCTCGCCCGCAAGAACATTATTGTTCGGTATACTTTGACGAAAAAGCCATGACCCAGAGCCCTGTTCCTCTGATCTATACACTGAACAGACCGAAAACCGTCCAGTTTTTTTATTTTGAAAACTGTCCCGTTACGACCATTTACATTATTGATGAAAGAGGAACTTTATATAGCCGGGAATATACGCAGTCGAACTGCGATCAATTATTGAGCCATTACTCGATTTTTTTACTGTCCATAGTCAAACGTATGACTAAAGAGACCATTGTGGACATCGAATATTACGAAATACAGAAAGATTCTTCAGACATCCTCACCTGTCAACAGATAATCTTGAAGGCGCCGGGCACAAGTAAAATGCTCAATCTTCGCATATGCAGCATAGCCGACGAAAACGGACCCGGTTATTCAATCTACTGCAATGAACATGTATTTTCTTCGCTGGAATACGGCAATCAGGTATTCCACGCTGCTCATCAACATATATTGCGATGCAGGCAAAGCAAACTTGATTATCCGATATATATCACGGATATCGATCTGCCGCTATCCGCTTTCGCCCTTGCCAGGCCTGATCAGCTTCAAACCGTGCATTACCTGAACATCAAACAAAAGATTGAAGTCAGATTAAATAACTTAAGTAAATAAGGACGCAAACGGACGGAACAAACCGTCCGAATGCTGTTATTGAAAACTTACTTGTTACCGGCCTTAATGTGCTCCGCAGCTTCCTCGGCTGCTTTGGTTGCTGCAGTCACATGTTCGGCGCCTTCCATTTTACCGTGTTCAATGGCTGACTCCAGAGATGTTACCGCTGCTTCCATATGCGTTTTAGACTCGCCAGTGGCCGCTTCCGCGGCTTTTTTGGCATGCAGCAATGCCTCGGTTGCATGCTCGACCAATACTGGCCCATGGCCTGCATTACCATGCACAATCGCCATTTTGGTATGATCCAATGCCACATCGGCATGTTCTTCGGCAAACACGGCAGAACTCATAAGTACCAATAAGCCGGCACATATCAACGCTATTTTTTTCATAATTATCTCCTCGTAAGTAATTTCAGTTGTAGAAATTCCCAGATCGATTGCATTACGACAGTTGACTTGCTTTGATGAGTTTTCAGTCCCTGATAAGAAAGCCACATTAGCATGACCAATTCTACATTCGGCATTACCTTGTTAAAGTAATGCGGATATTAGACTTATTTAACCGAATATGGTTTCAATATTGATCATCTCCTTGGCTTTTAACGTAAGTTGTTATTTTTATATTTTTTTTCACTAAACACTCAGATAAACTATTCAAGTTTTACTATATACGAGAAATAAATGACTGCCCCACAAATTGGATTTATAAGCCTGGGCTGCCCAAAAGCCCTGGTTGACAGCGAGCGGATATTAACCAAGCTTCGCTCCGAAGGTTACACCATTTCACCGACCTATAAAGACGCCGATCTGGTGGTGATCAATACTTGCGGATTTATTGATGCGGCGGTTGAAGAATCTCTTGACAGCATTGGCGAAGCGCTGGCTGAAAACGGCAGAGTCATTGTGACCGGTTGCTTGGGTGCCAGAGAAAACGAAATCCGTGCCCGCCATCCAGAAGTATTGAAAGTAACGGGCGCACATGCCCTGGAAGAAGTTGTCGCATCCGTCCACGAACATTGTCCGCCGCCGCATGATCCCTTTACCAGTCTGGTGCCGCCGCAAGGCATCAAGCTGACGCCTCGACATTATGCCTATTTGAAAATTTCGGAAGGCTGCAATCATCGCTGCACTTTTTGTATTATTCCGTCTATGCGCGGTGATCTGGTCAGCAGACCGGTTGATGAAGTCATGCTGGAAGCCGAACGTCTGGCCAATGCCGGTGTCAAGGAGTTATTAATTGTTTCGCAGGACACCAGCGCCTACGGTCTGGATCTGAAGTATCAAGCCTTTGGCTGGAAAGGCAGAACCGTTAAAACACAGTTCTATGACTTGGCCAAGGCACTGGGCGATTTGGGCATCTGGGTCAGATTGCATTACGTCTATCCTTATCCCCATGTTGATGATGTCATCCCGCTGATGGCGGAAGGCAGGATCCTGCCCTATCTGGATATTCCCTTTCAGCATGCTTCAAGCCGGATTCTCAAATTAATGAAACGGCCGGCCGCCAGTCAAAATAATCTGGAAAGAATCAGGGCGTGGCGGGAAATCTGCCCCGATATTACCCTGCGCAGCACGTTTATCGTCGGATTTCCTGGAGAAACCGAACAAGAGTTCGAGGAACTGCTCGATTTTATGACCGAAGCGCAACTCGACAGGGTAGGCTGTTTTGCTTACTCGCCGGTAAAAGGCGCGGCCGCAAATGCCTTGCCGGATCAAATTCCCGAGTCAGTCAAAGAAGAGAGGCTGACCCGTTTTATGGAACATCAGGCCGCAATTAGCGCCGGAAGGTTGCAGCAACGGCTGGGTAAAATCGAAACAGTGCTGGTTGACGAAGTCGTGGAGGAGGGTGCCGTTGCCAGGAGTAAAGCTGACGCCCCCGAAATCGACGGACAAGTCTTTATCGATGGCGCTACCCATTTGCGTGTCGGCGATTTTGTCGAGATTGAAATAGAGGACGCAGATGACCATGATTTATGGGGGCGTCAGCTTTAAATCGGCCAATCAATTCCCAAATATTGAACTTAACCTTTTAACACCATGGCAGATCAATAGAAACAGTTAATCAAACCTCAAGATAGGATAGTGCCATTATGTCTGCTCAGTTAATTTCAACACAAGACTTTCCCCGCCAAAACAGGCTTGCCGTATCATTCAGGTTATTGTTTTGTTTATATTCGATCATCCCTGTTTGCGTGGTCTTGCAGATATTGGATGGCTGGTTTTGGCAGGGTTACCTCAAGGATAATTTACCGAGCAGCCCTAGCCATTTCATTCTCTTCCAGATTTTATTCGGAACCCCCCATATCATCGCCAGCGCCATAGTGCTGGCTAGTAACACAGACTACATCAATTTCTATAAACACAAACTTATCTGGATGAGCGTCGCCATCATCTGCGTCTTTGGCATAGGCAGTCTGGTTATTCCCTATCGGGTTCTTTATATTATGGTCGCATGCTGGACGGTTTTTCATGTGCTCAAACAGCAGCATGGCGTCATTCGCGGACTTTGCCATCTTCCGTCCTGGGCTTTTAATCTGTTGTTGTGGTTAAGCGTGACGGCTGGCACTCTTATTTATATCGGTATCTTTTTGAAAAACAGCCTGGATGCGCAAATGGCCGCCGCAATTAAACAGATGGTCGTCAATCTGAGCATAGCACTGGTCTTGGCGACCGCATTTTGCCAGCGCTATGTGGCCACCCGATTCGGCAAATGGTTTATGTGGTCGAACAGTCTGCTGGTTTTAAGCAGCTTTTATCTCTATGCGGAGCAGTATTACTTTCTGGCCATTCTGGTGCCCAGGCTGGTTCATGATACGACGGCTTATATTTTTTACATAACGCACGATTACAACAAGCATAACGAGCAGCCGCAGAATTTTATTTATCGCTTGGCCAAACGCTATAAGATCAATTTCTTTATAGTGCTTCCCGTGGTTTCTTTTGGCCTGGCATTTACGTTGCAATCCTATGGAGATGATGTCATCAATCTCGTAACAAACTACTTATTCGGCATTGAGATTTACAAGGCAATAACCCTGGGACTACTCGGTTATCTGGCATTAATGCACTATTACACTGAGTCGTTTACCTGGAAACAGGATTCTCCCTATCGGAAGTTTATTGCCTTCACCAAATAATTGTGGAGGGGATCGACCGATACCCTCCTTTAATGCCGTTTCTACTCGGTCAGGGCAAAACCGACTTTAATAGTCACTTGCCAGTGTGCGACTTTACCGTTATCAATTTGTCCTCGCGTTTCAACCACTTCAAACCAGCGCATGTTTTTAATGGTTTTTGAAGCCCTGTCGATGGCATTCTCGACCGCCTGCTGCAAACCTACAGTAGAAGAACCGGTTAGCTCTATTTTTTTGTAAATATGGTCATTCATCTTTGTTCTCCAGTTGTGTGTAGTAAAGATCAAGTTGCTGCAAACGTTCCGGGGTGCCAATATCCATCCAGAATCCTGAATATTTTTGACCTGTCACTCGCCGATTTGCAATGGCTTGACGTAATAAGGGTCCTAATTTTCTGACTCCGGCCGGCGTATCGCTAAACAGTTCTGGACGGTAAAGACCGATACCGCTAAAAGTGAACTGCTCCAAGCCGTTTTCGATGACGAAACCGTCGTCATTCAAGCCAAAGTCTCCTCGGCTATGGTGTTCGGGGTTATCGACCAGAACCAAATGCGCTAAATCAACTGGCACCCGGTTTAACACATGATACGGAAAGTCGGTAGCAATATCGCCGTTGACGACCAAAAATACGTCATTGCCTAATAATGGCAGTGCGTTAATGATGCCTCCGGCTGTTTCCAGCGCCTGCTCGCCTTCCGCTGAATAACGCAGGCTGGCGCCAAACTGACGCCCGTTACCCAGTTCATCTTCTATTTGGTTGCCCAGATGCGCATGGTTGATGACGATATCGGCGAAACCGGCCGAAACCAATTGCCGGATGGTATGCACAATCAGGGGCTTGCCGGCGACAGGCAGCAGCGGCTTGGGCGTGTGATCGGTTAACGGGCGCATTCTTTCGCCGCGCCCGGCGGCCAGTATCATCGCTTTCATACCATTTGAGCCTTTAGAGGCAGTACCCTGCTGTGCAGAAACTGACTGAATTCTGACAGTTCCGGATAAGTCTGTACCTGTTCGATGACATAATTCAAAGTGCGGGGGATATCCTTCAAATAGCCGGGCTTGCCATCCCTTAAATTTAATCTGGAGAAAATACCGATGGCTTTAAGATGACGCTGCATCCCCATCAAATCAAACCAGCGTCGAAACTGGGCGGGACTGCAATCGACCAGGTTTTTCTGCAAGAGCCGGTGGTAATACCGGGTCAGCCAGCGTTCGACTTGGGCTTCAGGCCAGGCGATATAACAATCTCTGAGCAATGAAACCAAATCGTAAGTGATCGGTCCGATCACCGCATCCTGAAAATCGATGACCCCGGGAGTATCGCTGTCCAGCGCCATCAGGTTCCGTGAATGGAAATCACGGTGCACGCAGATAACCGGTTGTTCCAATGCCGAGGCGATGAGAAGTTCATACAGCGGATCGCGTATATGAGCAGGCATTTCAATATCGAGCAGTTGTTGTAAAAACCAGTCGTCAAAGATTGCCAATTCTCTGGCCAGGAGTTGTTTGTCATAGCGGGGCAAGTCGCAGTCTGCCAATGCCGTATTGGCTTGCAGTTTAAACAGGCTGTCGAATGCGCTTTGATAGAGGGCGTCGGCGTTGTCGGCGTTGAGTTGATCCAAATAACACTGGCTGCCGAAATCCTCAAGCAATAAAAAACCGTCAGTCAGATTTTGTTCGAAAATAGTGGGGACATGAACGCCCGATGCTTTCAGCAGTTTGGCAACTTTTATAAAAGATGAAATGTTCTCCTTTTCGGGAGGCGCATCCATTACAATGTACTGCCCGCCAGGTACTTTAATCCTGAAGTAACGCCTGAAGCTGGCATCGCTGGAAGCCGGCTCGCAACCGGCGATCGTCAGTAACAGATCATGCTCAAGCCAGTCCGACATGGCTATTGTTCTTAAATCTTCAATCATCATGATGAGGGCAGATTAGTTATTATGCTGGAGTAAATTGGGGTAAAATGAGAATCCGGCATTTTATTCCAAATATGATTCATTAAGCTACTAAACATTAACTCTCTATGCGTCGTTTTTTAATTCTGTTTTTTTTATCCCTGTTTTCGGGGGTAAGTATAGCTAATGACGCCCTATGGAAATGTGAACAAAGCAAAGACAGTAAAGAATGGGTCTGCGTAGGCGATAAAAAACAAGATAAAAAAATAGCCGATTCCAAACCCCTTGAAGACACTGAAACGGCGAAAACTGCTGAGCCTACATTTGCCTCGCCTACGCCAAAATCGCCGGCACCCGAAGCCGAACCTGTGCAAGCAGCGCAGCCTGCATTACCTGAGCCGGCTGCCGTCGAGCAGCCGACGATAGCCGAATCCGTTGAAGGCATCAAACCGGTTATTCCCGTATCCAAAAAGCCGCAGCCCGAGAATGTTCAGGCAAGGGAAGCTTCTACACGCACCCCGGGATGGACCTGCAATACGAATGAGCAGGGCGAAAACTGGAACTGCAATCTGGTTGGCGCCGATCCTAAAGGTGAGGCCAGAATAGTCGAAACCGATGAGCGCAAACTCAGTCTCCTCGAGCCGGCCTTTGATTTCAAACAGGAACAAATCTTTAAAACCTTGTCGTCACAGTTGAAATACGATCCCTGGGCGAATTGTACTATTGAAATGGGCCCCAGGCCTTCATTTGTCCCTGGGAAGCACCTGAGGGAAACGTCCCCTCTCGATGTCAAATCCGATTATTCGGAAATATTTGATAATGAAATCGGCAGCTATACAGGTAATGTGGAAATATCCCGCGCGGATCAGCATTCATTCTCCAATGCGGCAAACTATGACAGTATCTCTGAAACCCTGGATTTACACGGAGATGTTTACTATAGCGAGGACGAACTGGCTTTGTACAGCAACACCGCCACGCTCAAGCTTGCTTCCGACGAGGCCAGATTGAGGAATGTCATGTTCATCGATCCGGCTACTCCGCTTCGGGGTCGCGCGCAAACGGTCTATCGCGACAGTAAATTCCTATCACGCTACAAGGATGTCGCTTATACCAGTTGTCCTCCTAACAACCAGGACTGGATCGTGCATGCATCCGACCTGAAATTGAATGACGAGACCGGCAAAGGCGCCGCTAAAAATGCCTGGCTGGAATTTAAAGGGGTACCGGTATTTTATTCGCCTTATCTGTCGTTCCCGATGGATGACAGAAGGCTTTCCGGGTTTCTGGCTCCGTCTTTCGGCAGTACCCAACAAAGCGGCTTTGATTTTTCAGTGCCTTACTACTGGAATATCGCGCCCAATTACGATGCAACCTTAAGACCGCGTTATCTAACCGACCGCGGCATACTGCTGGGCGGCGATTTCAGATTATTGACAAAATATTCAAATAGCATGGCCAGCCTTGAGTATATGCCCAATGACAGTCTTCGTGACGACTCGAGGTTTCTGGGATCATTCCAGAATTACAGTCATATCGGCAAGAACATCAGTTCGAATATGGACTTGAATTATGTATCCGACAAGGACTATTTCAGCGAACTCGGTAATGCGCTGAGTTTTCCTAACTTTAGTTTTGTCAGAAGTTCGGCCGATGTCAGGTATAACGATGAAGGCATTTTGTTTAGCACCCGTTTAGTCAATTATCAAACCATCGATAAAACCTTGACCGGTTTTCGCAGTCCTTATCGACGACTTCCCGAGGTTAATCTGAATCTGGATCATTCTTTCGATTTTATGCCGCTTAAAACTGCAATGGAAAGCGAATATGTTTTATTCCAGCATGACGATATTATTAATGGCCAGCGATTCAATATCAAGCCTTCGGTCAGTGTTCCCTGGAAATCCGAAGCGGCGTTTTTAACGCCAAAAGTTTCGGTTCAGCATACTGACTATCAGATAAGCAAGCAAGATCTTGCGAGATTAGGACCCAATCCCGATCCGGCGCTGCCTGCCTTCATATGGAACACGGGATCAGATACTATCACAAGAACCTTACCGATATTGTCTGTAGATAGCGGACTTTTTGTTGAGCGAGAATTTGATATTGCCGATTCGCCGATAAAGCATACCATCGAGCCAAGGCTGTTTTATCTCTATATTCCCAAAGACAACCAGGATGATATTCCACTTTTCGATACGGCTGCTTATGACTTTTGGTACCCCAACCTCTTCTGGGAAAACCGTTTTAGCGGTAGCGACCGGGTGCAGGATGCAAATCAGATAACCGCTGCTGTTACTTCACGGCTGGTTGATCCTGCCTCCGGCAGAGAATGGCTTAAATTCGATATTGGTGAAATCTTGTATTTACGCGATAGGGAAGTCACCGCCCCGGTGCGGATAAATTTCCCGGGCGCAGTACAGATCCCAGACGGCTATCTTGCAAGCCCACCGGAAACAGACACGCTGTCGCCCTTGGTAGCCGAATTAAGCAGCCAGTTTTCCTCGCATCTATCGGCTGAAACCGGCATACAATGGAATCCTCGGACCAATGATATCGTTAGGGGAAGGGCAGTCTTGCATTATGTTAATCAACCCGAACAGATTATAAACCTGGGTTTCAACTACCGAAAGGATCCAACCATTAAAAAGGTGCTTGACTTTAATCGAGACGTGATAGACCGATATAATTTCGATCCTAATTACGATCCGTTTACCGATGAAACCGTTATTAGAAGTAACGACATTATTCTGAGCGACGCGTCCTTTCGCTGGCCGCTTGTCACCAACTGGTACGCGGTCGGCCGCTGGCAATATTCATGGTTATATAATAATACTCAGGAAGCTTTCCTGGGGCTGGAGCATGAAAATTGCTGCTGGCGTTTTCGTGTTATCGGGCGGCAATTTGTTAACAATACCAACAGTGTTAATAATCCCCTCACCCCAACCCAGCTTGCCGAAGGCGAGAGTCAAACCGGCATTTTTTTCCAACTGGAACTTAAGGGATTGACCGGTATAGGCCAAAAACTGGACAAATTCTTCGAAGAAAGTATTTATGGTTATCGGAGTCCGAAAAAGTGATCGATTGTAACAATCTCAAACGGCTATTCGTGTTATTGCTGTTCAGCTGTATATTACCCTATGTCTCTCAAGTACAGGCTGAAGTACTGGACAAAATTATCGCTGTCGTCGAAGATGACGTTATCCTTGATCGTGAACTGGAACAGGAAGTAGCGATGGTTGCACAGAGAATGCAAGCCGCTAATGCCACCCTGCCGCCGTCTTTCGTGTTGCGCAAACAAGTATTGGAAAAAATGATCATTGACAGGCTGCAAACGCAATTGGCCGAAAGAGCCGGGGTGACTGTCAGCGAAGAAATGCTTGCCAATTCAATTGCGGAAATTGCCCGCCGGAATAATATGAATGTGCAGGAATTCAGGAGTGAATTGGAACGGCAAGGCATGTCCTATGAAAACTTTCAGAAAAATATACGCAATGAAATCATTGTCAATGAATTACGCGGACGGGAAATAGGCGGTCGCATCAAAGTGACCGACCAGGAAATCCAGCATTATATCGAAACACAGGAGTTGGGCGGAACGGAGTCGGTGCAATATCGCTTGGGACACATACTGATTGGCGTTAAAGAAGGCGCTGCTTCATCGGAAATCCAGAAGGCCAGCAACAAGGCCGACGCCTTGGTAAAGGAGCTTCGCGCCGGGCAGGATTTTACCCAAGCCGCTATTAGCAATTCAGACGACGCCAATGCTCTCAAAGGGGGCGATCTCGGATGGCGGGCAATCGGTGATATACCTAGCCTGTTTGTCGAAAATGTCAAAAAAATGGCGGATGGCGATATCGCCGATCCGATCCGCAGTCCAAGCGGTTATCATATAATTAAAATGTTGGGTATCAAGGGAGCCATGGGTCAGCAGATGGTCACCAAGACCAAAATCCGTCATATTTTAATCAAGACCAATGAATTAATTGATGATGACGAGGCCAAACGTCGCTTGCTTGCACTCAAAGCCCGAATCAATGACGGAGACGATTTTGCAGCTTTGGCGCGCGCCCATTCGGATGATAAAGGCTCGGCGCTGAAGGGCGGGTCACTCGACTGGGTTGGCCCCGGCGATCTGGTTAAACCGTTTGAAGAAGCCATGGAAAAACTGGAAATAAATCAAATAAGCGACCCGGTACAAACCCAATTCGGCTGGCATTTAATTCAGGTACTGGCAAGAGAAAATAAAGACAATACCTCTGAGTTCCGTAAAAATCAGGTGCGGGATGCTATCCGGAAAAGAAAAATTGAAGAGGAAACCGAGCTTTGGCTGCGCCGGCTACGCGATGAGGCTTATGTAGAAATTTACCAGGACAGGCTTTAACGCCAGGCTTCAGGTTTATGTTTATACCGGATACAATTCCTCTGTTTTTTTATCTCTATTCGGGTGGAGACTTAATGACTGCCGTTACCATAGAGTATCATAACTAAAATCATTCCCGGAACGGGAAGGACATCATCGAAAAAATGACAGCGGTCCGAGCAAACAACAAAGAACAGCTGAGAAAAAATCTACAAGAGATACTCGGCAGGGAAAACCTGGATAACCAGCGCGTCATAATCAAAACCCTCACTACTGATCTGGGTGCGGATTTTCTGGATTTTGCCGCCGCGCTGCTGTATTTATACCAGCAGCGAACACCGTCTTCGAGTGCATCGCATCCGTTAGATCAGGCTAGGCCCGGTTCAGCACAGCGCAATTCCCTGCAACCGACAATCAGGATGGTTCGTTACCGGCTCGAAGTCGGCCAGATACATCGAGTAACGCAGGAAGAGCTTGTCAAGGTTCTGGTCCAGGAATCCGGTGTCGATAAAAAGAATATCACCAATGTCGATATTCAGGGTTTGTATACATTAATTGAATTGCCTGATGAAATGCCGCATGATATTTTCCAGCATTTAAAATCGGTGGAGATCAATCAACAGAAACTGGATATCAAGCGCGTAAAGAATCGTAGTCACAAAAAAAGAATGCATAGTCGATCCAGACGGGCTCGACAGAAATCACCCAAATCATCCAATGAACTATCTGATAAGCTTTACAGCGCATGAGTTTTCAAAGGCAAAAATAAACCAGTTTATCTTGTAGTGTACAGTATCTATTTTTTGCAAATAAAATAATAAACTTAATTGCCTTATAATAGGCGCCTCTACTTGGTCAACCAGCACTAGTTACTGTTCCGGGCAATGACATGACACCCATTCAATATATCAATACGACTGAACAACTGGCTACGTTATGCGAACAGATTAACAAAGAACCCTGGATTGCTCTTGATACTGAGTTTTTAAGAGAAAAGACCTATTATCCCAAGTTTTGCCTATTGCAAATCGCAACGTCCGACTGGGTCGCCTGCATTGACCCATTGGCATTACCCGAATTGGATAACCTGTTTCGGGCAATCTATGATCCTAAAATTATTAAAGTTTTCCATTCTTGTCGACAAGATTTGGAAATTTTTTATCAATTGACCGGAAAAGTACCCGAACCTATTTTCGATACCCAAATCGCCGCTCCGTTACTGGGATTTCAGGACAATCCGGGTTATGCGATGCTAGTGTCCAGTTTTCTAAATATTAACTTGAACAAGGCGCATACCCGGGCGGACTGGAGTAAACGCCCCTTATCCGAAGCGGAAATTCAATATGCGGCGGATGATGTCATCTATCTATGTCAGGTATATCAAATCATTGTCCAAAAGTTAACAGACTTAGGACGAGCCGATTGGCTAAAACAGGATTTTGCCGAGCTCGCCAATCCCGATCTTTATCAGGTTCAACCGAAAAAGGCCTGGTATAAAATCAAGGGGACGAACAAGCTGACAGGAAAACAGTTGTCTATTGTTCAATCCCTGGCCGAATGGCGAGAGAATGCAGCCCAGCATGAAAATCGACCCAAGAGCTGGCTCTTGCGTGATGAAATGATTTTTGATTTGGCTAAACTGCAACCGGAAACCGTGAATGACTTGGCGCAAGTACGCAGTCTCAACGAACGGACTGTCAATCGCTATGGGGCAGCCTTGTGTCAATTAATATCGGCCGCAAAAAATCGCCCACCCATTTCTTTAAAAGAAAAAACCCGATTTGCGAAAAAGACTCAGCAACAGGAAGCTATTCTCGATATTTTGACCGCGATTGTCAGAATCCGGGCTGACGAAAACTCATTGAACCCATCCATTATCGCATCGCGAAAAGATCTGGAAACATTACTGCTTGAAGAAGACGATGCCTGTCCGTTATTGCATGGGTGGCGCTTTACTATGGCCGGGCGGGAATTAGTCGGAATTTTGAACGGCGATTTGTTATTGGAGATAAAGGACGAAAAACTGGAAATAATCGAAAAAGAAAACTTGAAACCTGTTTAATTGAGATTTCGTACTGCGAAGTGATGTGGTAACGGTATATGGTATTCAGTTCCGTTGACCCTAAATCGAATTCATTGCGATAGGCTGAAAATAGTGTTCGCTGACGCCGTGATCGGTGCAGGTTGGATAGCCCTGGTGAGAACATGAAAGCTTTGGTGTCAACCGAATCGGCATAGTTTATTGACAATTAAAAGAACTGAGAAGAGAATGATATTTTCGGTTAGTAAGCGCTCTATAATTAATCATTCAGAACCATGATTGACTTGGCCCTTGATGCATACGCCGTTCGTCATGATCGTGCCATAAGGTTTGAAAGCCTCGACAATCTCTGCCAGAACGTTTTCAAACATTGTCGGGCCGGATCAATAGTTAACTATCCGGCATCGAGTTTTTACTGGATGTATTATTTAAATTTATAGTGAATAAAGATGCAATAGCATTCAAACAGATATCGTTCATAGCCACATTCCGAAAATAGAACAATAAAGTGTTTTATCGACCGATAGAGGAGAAGCACTCATGGTTACCGAAGACATCGTGATGAAAATCATGCCCGATCTCAATCGATCTCGCTGCGAAGAGTACTTTCCATTCCTGCAACAGGCTATGGAAGAGTTTGAAATCAATACGCCGCTTAGGGAAGCCGCTTTCTTGGCGCAAATAGCGCACGAATCAGGCCAATTCAAATATCTGGAAGAGATTTGGGGGCCTTCCGATGCTCAAAAGCACTATGAGCCGCCATCGGAAAAAGCCCATGATTTGGGCAATACCCAGTCGGGCGACGGCAAACGCTTTAAAGGGCGCGGGGCGATTCAGCTGACCGGCCGGGCAAATTATAAAAAATTCGGTGAACAGCTAGGCCTGGATTTGCTGACTCATCCGGAATGGGCGGCCGACCCCCAGGTCGCATTTCGTGTTTCCGGGGCGTTTTGGAAATCAAAGGGCCTTAACGAACTGGCCGATCAAAGAAAATTCGAAACGATCACCCGACGCATTAACGGAGGTCTGACGGGACTGTCGGAGCGCCTTAAATTTTACAATCGTGCTAAACCCTTATGCGGTGCATGATTCTTCCAATAAAAGATCACTCTCATCGATTTGTTGCTCGCTGCATCTGGCCATATCGGATGCCATTTCCGAATCATTTAATCTTGCCGGCATGACTCATACCATGAAACGTCTTTTACTCTCTTTCCTGCTAACAATTGCCGCTTTAACACTGAGTAGTCCTGTATTCTCGGAAGAAGACCGGCGTTTTATCGATGAGTCAAAAATCCCTGTCGATGGATCTTCATTGACTGATTTTGTTCCGGTCGGGTGGATGATCGAGTCGACTATTCAAAACGACTTAAATGGTGACGGTACCTCTGATGTTGTACTGGTCTTGATTGAAGACCAGCCGTTGACCAAAGAAAAGGACGTGCCCGTTACACGTTCTCGTGTCTTATTGATTCTACTCCAAACTAAAACCGCCAAGTTTCAACGGATAGCCGTTGCAAAGAAGCTGCTTCGATGCACTAACTGCTTTGGCGCGATGGCCGGCCCCGAGGGGGGAGGAGCGGATATCAAGGTTGTCAAAAGGGTCATTATTGTCGAAGAATTGTGGGGATCGAGGGAAACTGTAAGAACCCGATTTCATTTTCGCTATGATTCACGATATAAGCGTGTGTTATTAATTGGTGAAGATATCGAAAGCTTCGATCGGGCGACGGGATCGCGCCTGCGCAAAAGTAGTAATTTACTGACCGGCATCCAACTGATTGAAGGCGACCGATACGATGAGAAGAAGAACCGGTTAACAAAAATCCCGACGAAGAAACGTCGTATACCCAAAACTAAGCGGTTTATCGAGGACATCGATTATGAGGAATACGAACGCCACGCGGATTCCTTGGCTGACAAGTAACCGCAAGGGTACGGGCTATCTATTCGACAATGCCATGGTGACTTTTTATGGGGAAAGGGATGAAGTGGCTTTTGGGCATGACGTTGTTCATCGTTATGATGGCGGCAAGTATTCTTTTTCTGCTCGGAGAAAATCAATCGGTTAAAAAGCATCCCGTCGTTTCCCCGGAAAAAGATTTTTGGTTAGAAAACGATGATATTTTGTTTTATCTGGAGGCAATCACCCAGATCAAAAATAATGATTTATATGTGGAACCCGAAACAAAAAGGCGAGAGATTGTTCAGGATACGCTAAAATCCTATGTGGAACAAACGGATCCATTTGCTGCTTATATGAGTGCAGCCGAATTTGCTGCCTGGAAAAAATCTCAAGGCGATCAGTATGTCGGTATCGGCATGGAGATTGTAAAAGATCCGGATGGCCAGGTTATTTGCCTCCCTTATTCCGGCAGTCCCGCTGAAATGGCGGGAATCCGCTCCGGCGACAGGCTAATTGGCATTGACGGCGAGCCTGTTCAAGGTAGGTCAATACTGGCGATAAGTTCCATGGCAAGAGGCGGGCGTAATTCAAGCGTCAAGCTGTGGATCATGACCCGGATGGGGGAGCAGCAAAATATCAGTGTGAAACGTTCCCACGTTTCATTCGATTCCGTAACGGTCCCCCCGATTGACGATATCCCGGTGATCAAGATTGCCGCATTTACTCGCGACACAAAGGCAAAGCTGGAAAAAGCTCTGGTTGAAATTGACAAGAATAATCCCGTTGTCATCGATCTGCGCGCTAACGCTGGCGGCGACTTATCAACTGCCATTGATTCGGCAAGACTGTTTTTGGACAAAAATAAAAATATCGTATCGATCAAAACCCGACAGACTACAGAAAAATATGAAAGCAGTAATAAGGCCGCCTATTCCGATTCGCCTCGGCTATTTCTCTGGCAGGATGAAGGAACGGCCAGTGCCGCAGAGGTCTTTATTGCCGCATTAACCGGTAATCTTCGAGCCGTGTCCATCGGTAAGAAAAGTTTTGGAAAAGGCTCCAAACAGGAGATTTTCGAGTTGAGCGACGGCTCAGCTCTGTTTATCACAACCGGTTTTTTGCAATCACCGGGCGGACTTTTTTTTGACGGGGAGGGGCTTAATCCGGATTACCCGATCGAATCGAAAAATCCACAAGCGAAAGATTACCTGCTCAAGGTAAAAGAATTATTGACCAAGGAGGCAACTGTACCTTGTTCGGCGCAACCGGCTCTAGGATCCTGCTGATGAAATAGTGGTGAAATTGTCCCTTTGAATCGATCGATAGCGTGATTAGAAATGCAAAGACCAAATGAAGCTCTTTCGGCATGACAAGACTGCTATGTAAATCATCAATTTGACATTAGAAAGCGTCTCA
Source organism: uncultured Methylococcaceae bacterium (assembly GCA_964568805.1). Classification (GTDB taxonomy): domain Bacteria; phylum Pseudomonadota; class Gammaproteobacteria; order Methylococcales; family Methylomonadaceae; genus CAZMRW01. The sequence goes on from CAZMRW010000015.1 coordinate 57,057, forward strand.
AATAATGGTCCATGCCATCACTCGATTGGAAACCGTTTATAAATCAGTTTATGATTGTTCTCGGGCCGAATGCCGTATTCATTTAACCGCGGTTTTCTCAGTTTTTTACATTCTCACACGAACAGTTGATGAAGATATTAAAGAGTTATGGAAAGCTATAGTTTTTATAGTTATCTAACAGCTGGCGTTGC
>CAZMRW010000016.1:0-56699 GCA_964568805.1 uncultured Methylococcaceae bacterium
AAACATAGCACTACTTACATAAAACGACAGCTTTATTTTGTTACACTGCCTTAGTGAGTCAATTTTTTACTGGATGGGTGGACATGAGGCTTTGTGATCGATAGCCAGCGGGCGAACATTCCGGTTTTTGATTCGAATCCAAAAAAACTCCTTTTTCTTTAGCGTCCAATGCTGGAAAATGGGCCTCTTTTATTGAGGTGGCATGGTTAGTGAACAACTCCCGACTGATTGGATCGCTGCAGTGAGTGGATTTATTCACAGCGCCGAAATCGATGTGCAGATACCCTTTCACGATGTCGATATGATGGAAGTGGTCTGGCACGGGCATTACGCCAAATATTTTGAGATTGCCCGCTGCACGTTGCTCGATATGATCGATTATAACTATCCCCAGATGCGCGATTCAGGTTATATCTGGCCTATCATCGACTTCAGGATCCGTTATGTGAAACCAGCCGTGTTCGGCCAGACTGTCACCATCAGGGCTGCAATCGTTGAATGGGAATACCGTTTGAAAATGGATTACCTGATTACCGACAAGCTAACGGGCGCAAGGCTCGTCAAAGGTTACAGCATTCAGGTTGCCGTCAATAAGGCAAAAAATGAAATGTGCTTCGAGTCACCGCCGGTGCTGTTGGAAAAATTGGGAGTGAAGAAAACTTGAAATTAATAAAGGCATCTCTACTGTTGTTGCTGGCATTTTGTGGCAGTGTAGCCGCCGATGTACTGAATGAAATTAGCGCGCGTCTGGACACCGCCGAGATTACCGAGGGCAACTTCAGGCAGGAAAAAAGACTGAAAGTGCTAAAGAAACCGTTGATCTCGGCAGGCACCTTCACGTATCACCGGAGCAAGGGCGCCATCTGGAAAACCCTGACGCCTGTGCCGTCGTTATTACTTGTCAATGAAGCGCATCTATTGACCCATCAGGGCGAGCAGGTGATGCCGGTGGCGTTCGGCCGGGTATTTTCGGCCATGCTGGGCGGTGATTTGAGCCGCTTAACCGAAGGTTTCGACATAGCAGCCGGCGTTAATCAGAAAAATTCGTGGCAACTACAGCTTAAACCTAAAGATGAGATGTTGAAAAAAATCATTACCGGCATCGAACTCACGGGCGACAATAGATTGCGCTTATTGGAAATTAGCGAGGCCAACGGCAATTTTACGCGCATAGAGTTCGATCTGATCACGCATCCGGCGACATTAAATCCAGAACAGGAAGCCGAGTTTGAGCGTTTATCATCTCCGGATTAGCGCCGGATTATGGCTGCTTGGAATGATGTTGATCGGCATTCTCGGCGTGCAGACCCTGAGCCGGGACTGGCTCGAAACCGGTTTTCTGGCATTGCTGCCGAAAACCGAACAAAAGCCCGACGTCGCGGCTGCGATAGAGCGGCAAAATCAGCAGATTAACCGGAAGGTGATCTGGCTGAGCGGCGCGTCCGCTTCCGCTGATGCGATCGCCGCCGCCAGGCGGCTTGAACAGCAGGTCAGGCAAAGCGGGCTGTTCAGCGAGGTGTTGCTGGAGATGCCTCAAGAGCAGGCCGTCAAGCAGTACCGGCAACTGCTGCCTTACCGGTATCAGCTACTCGACCCGCACACGCGGCTGATGCTCGAAAAGCATCCCGAAGACCTGATAGCCCGGAACCTGGAAACGCTCTATAGTCCGCTCGGACAACTGCAGGCGGCCACGATCGAGCGCGATCCCTTGCTGCTGTTCAGCCGTTATTTCGGCTCGCAAAATCCGGTCAGGTTTGATCTGGAGCAGGGCGTCGTGATCCTGCATCAGGGGAATAGGTACTGGGCGCTGCTGTTGGCGGATATTGAGGACGCCAAATTGCCTCTGGATAAACTGGAAAGCCTGCTGCGGCTGGTCAGAGGTGCAACGGCGCAGAACCGGGAGGCCGGAGGCGAGTTGATGGTTTCCGGACTGCCGCTGTTTACGGCTTACGGTTCGGAGTCGGCCAAGCGGGAAATTTCAACGGTGGGCCTGGGCTCCAGCATAGGCATTCTGTTATTGCTGTTGCTGACCTTTCGCAGCATCAGGCCGTTAGTGCTGTCAGCCCTGGCGATTGCCAGCGGACTTGTCGTCGCCTTGATTATCAGCGTTGCGGTTTTCGGCAAGATCCATATCATTACCCTGGTGTTCGGCGCAAGCCTGATCGGCGTCGTCGACGATTATGCGCAGCATTATTTATGCGACAGTTTCGGGATTAAAAACTGGGATCCGAAGAAGGGGCTGGCGGACATTTTTCCGGGACTGTTTCTGGGGCTGGTGAGCAATCTTCTGAGTTATGCGGGCCTCGGATTTTCCCCGTTTCCGGGCTTGCAGGAAGTGGCCCTGTTTTCGGCAGTGGGTCTTTTGGCGGCGTGGCTGACGGTGGTGATGCTGTTTCCATTGCTGCTGGCCGGTTTCAAATTCGAACATGAACCGGGCCTGCTCAGGCTGGCGATAATGTGGGAGCAGAGTTGGCCGTCCTGGATTGTCAGAAACCGCCGCTGGCTGGGTCTGCTGATGCTGGTTTTTATTGCCGGCGGCGTCTGGAAATTAACGCCAAGGGACGATGTTCGCCTGCTCCAGTCGGCTTCTCCTGATTTGATTCAGACCGCCGATAAAATCAGGCGGCTCTTGCAGATCCGGGACAGCCAGTTTTTTCTCGTAGCCGGGAAAGATCTGCAGGATTGGCAACGAAACGAACAAGGGCTTTTGGCAAGATTGAAAGAGTTGCAACAGCATCAGGCGATCAAGTCTTTCGAAGGCGTCAGTAACTATTGGCCCGATCCGGACAGGCAGCGGGACAGTTACCAACTGCTGAAACAAACACTTTACGATACGGGACTGGCGAAGCGCTATATGTCCGATCTCGGCTTTAGTGATGACGCCATCGGCATCGAGCTTAAACAGTTTAAAGAAGCCGAAGGCAAAACGCTGATGCTGCCGGAATGGCTCGCAACCGCCGATGAAGAAAAACGGCAGTTGTGGCTGGGTTGCGGCAAAGGAAGCTGTTCCAGCATCGTGGCCTTGTCCGGCATCAAGGATTTTATGGCGTTATCGGCGCTGCAGGAACTGCCCGGCGTCAACTGGGTCGATCAGGTCGATGAGTTATCATCATTATTCGAACGTTATAGAGTCAGGGCCAGTTTGTTATTGTTGGCCGCATTCAGCCTGGTATTGGCGGGTCTGGGAGTTAAATTCGGCTGGCGCGGCGCGTTGAGCGTCATGGCCATTCCGCTGGTTTCGGTGCTTTCCGCGCTGGCGATGATGGGCTGGTTTAATCAGCTGTTCAGTCTGTTTAATCTGTTTGCGCTGTTGCTGGTCCTGGGTATAGGCGTCGATTACGCGGCGTTCTTTTTTCTGGCCGGCGAAAAACGGGTCAGCACTTCGCTGGCTGTGACTCTGTCCGGTTTGACGACCTTGCTGTCTTTCGGCTTATTGGCGGTCAGTTCTACCGAGATTGTCCATGCTTTCGGTTTTACTGTCGCTGTGGGTATCATCACCGCGATGCTGACGTCTCCGTTGGTCGGTAAGATTCAAGCCCGATAGCCTCGATGGAGCCATGCGGAATCGAGGGAAATCGAAGCCGACATGAACTTGAAACGAAATGTGGGCTATTGCTATTGACCGCATCCTGTCGTAGATTAGCATGTATGAGGAGAAACCGATGAGTTTGGCATTAAAAGATACTTTATATCATTGTTACAGCGACTATCTGACCTGGCCTGACGATGTGCGTTACGAATTGATTGACGGCGTCGCCTATCTGATGGCCCCGGCGCCGGATCTGGCGCATCAGGATGTGGCGGGAGAGATTTTTCGACAGACAGCTAACGCATTGACCGGTAAAACCTGCCGCCCATTCATTGCACCGGTCGATGTGTGTTTGCCGAAACATGATGAGGCAGACGATAAAATCGATACTGTCGTGCAGCCGGATGTGCTGGTGGTGTGTGACAGCAGCAAGCTCGATCGCCGTGGTGTGCGCGGCGCGCCGGACTGGATCGTGGAAGTGCTGTCGCCGTCGACGGCCAGCCACGACCAGATCAGAAAACGGCAGCTTTATGAACGGCACGGAGTCCGCGAGTACTGGCTGGTGCATCCGATCGACCGCGTATTGACGGTTTATCGATTGCAGGACGGTGAATACGGCAAACCCGAGCTATATGAATTACGGGGCGAAACCGCCGTCGGCGCACTGCCTGAGATTGTCATTCAATGGGATGAATTGTCTGCGCGTTTGCCGACCGATTATTGATTTCGTAAGGTGGGCGGCGCTTTTCCGTCCACCATTCGGCATGGATGAGCACATTAGACCCATAGCTGGTAGCCTCGATGGAGCATAGCGGAATCGAGGAAAATCGAAGCCGCATACCCCTCGATTCCGCTATGCTCCATCGAGGCTACTGCTAAAAACCGCAAGAACGGCTTCCACGCATCAACTGCGGTTTTTAGGAAGATAGACATTTCAGCAAAGGTCCATTTGCCTATTTATCGTATAATACGCTTATTTTAGCGGCCGTTTTGATGTCCTCCCCAGAAATTCTCAAGCAACTTTTCCAGCAGCTACCACAGTGTTTAAACCAGGATAGGCACGGTTTCAAGCGGCAACTGGATCGGTTGCGAGGCGATTATCAAAAAGGCAAAAATCCGCTGGAACAGCTCAATGCGCTGAGGGACCGCATCGAACAATCGGTCTGCAAGCGCAACCGCCGTCTGGCCGGGATTCCGGCGCTTAATTTTCCCGATTTGCCGGTCACCGGCAAAAAGAACGAGATCGCCGCGCTGATCAGGGAAAACCAGGTCGTCATCGTCTGCGGCGAGACCGGTTCCGGTAAAACCACGCAGTTGCCGAAAATCTGTCTGTCCCTGGGCCTCGGGGCCGGCGGCTTTATCGGCCATACCCAGCCCCGGCGTATCGCCGCCCGCACCGTTGCCGACCGGATTGCCGAAGAACTGGGCGAGCCGCTAGGCAAGTCGGTGGGTTACAAAATCCGTTTTAACGACAAGACTCATGCCGATTCGCTGGTTAAATTGATGACCGACGGTATTGTACTGGCAGAGACGCAGAACGATCCGTATTTAAGCCAGTACGAAACGATCATCATCGATGAAGCGCACGAGCGCAGTCTCAATATCGATTTTCTGCTCGGCTACATGAAATGGCTGCTGCCAAAACGGCCTGACCTGAAAGTGATCATTACCTCGGCGACGATCGATCCCGAGCGTTTCTCGAAGCATTTTAACAATGCGCCGATCATCGAGGTGTCGGGGCGGACGTATCCCGTGGATATCCGTTATCGTCCGATAGAGCAGAAAGAAGAGGACGATGAAACCAGCGATGATCTGCAGCACGCGATTCTGGACGCCGTTGATGAACTGGTCCGCGATATACGCGGCGACATCCTGATTTTCTTGAGCGGCGAACGGGAAATTAAGGAAACCGCCGATTCGCTGAAAAAACATCATCCTTCGCAATATGAAATCCTGCCGCTTTATTCAAAACTCAGCGTCAGCGAACAGGAGCGGGTATTCAAACCCAAAGGCGGCAAAATCCGTATCGTGCTCGCCACCAATGTCGCCGAAACGTCATTGACCGTACCGGGCATCCGTAGCGTCATCGACACCGGCCACGCCCGCATCAGCCGCTACAGCCACCGCAGCAAGATCCAGCGCCTGCCGATCGAGCGCATATCGCAGTCCAGCGCCAACCAGAGGGCAGGGCGCTGCGGCCGGGTCGCCGAAGGCATCTGTATCCGGCTTTATTCGCACGATGATTATCTGGCGAGGTCCGAATTTACCGAGCCGGAAATCATGCGGACCAATCTGTCTGCGGTCATTCTGCAGATGACGGCGCTGAATCTCGGCGATATCGAAGACTTTCCGTTTATCGAGCCGCCCGAAGACAAGATGATCCGTGACGGCAAGACCGTGCTGCACGAAGTCAATGCGCTGGACAAGCAGGGCAAACTTACCGAGATCGGCAGGCAACTGGCCAAGTTTCCGACCGATCCAAAGCTCGCGCGCATGCTGATCGCCGCCGACAAACAGCATTGCCTGACTGAGATAGCGATTATCGTATCGGCTTTGAGCATTCAGGACCCGCGCGAGAAGCCATCCGACAAACTGGCGCAGGCCGAAGCCAGGCATGCGGCATTTCGCCATGAGGATTCCGATTTTCTGAGTCTGCTGAACCTCTGGAATCACTTCGAGGAACAGAAAAAGCACCTGTCCAACAGCAAGCTCAGAAAATACTGCACCGAGAATTTCCTGTCCTATATCCGGATGCGCGAATGGTTCGACATTCATGCGCAGATCATGCAGGTCATCAAGGGCGATTTGAACATGAAGCCGAACATGGCCGAAGCCGGATATGCGGAGATCCACCGGGCGCTGTTGCCGGGCCTGTTGTCGAATATCGGCTTCCGGCACGAGCAGTACGAATATCTGGGCGCCCGAGGCCTCAAGTTTTTTATTTTTCCGGGTTCCGGCCAGCACAAGGCCCGGCCGAAATGGATCATGGCGGCGGAGCAGGTCGAGACCAGTAAAGTATATGCGCGCACCGTCGCCAAGATCGAACCGGAATGGATCGAGCAATGCGCGGAGCATCTGGTCAAGCGCAATTATTACGACCCGCACTGGGAAAAGAAGGCGGGACGCAGCGCCGTGTATGAGCGCACCTTGCTGTATGGCCTGACCCTGCAAGCCGGGCGAAAAGTGCCTTATGAGAAGGTCGATCCGAAGGCGGCGAGGGAAATCTTTATCCGTTCGGCGCTGGTCGATCACGATTATCATAGCAACGCACCGTTTTTTGTCGCCAACCAGAAATTGCTTGAGGAAGTCGGCTATATCCAGCATAAGGGCCGCCGGGTCGATCTGGTCGAGGATGAGGAATGGCTGTATCAGTTCTACGATAAAAAGCTGCCGCCGGAAATCGTCAGCGGCATCGCCCTCGATCAATGGCGCAAGACCGTCGAACGCGAGAATCCGCTTATCCTGTTTTTGACGAAAGAAGATCTGACCCGCGAGCAGGACCATGTCGTCAACGAATGGGACTATCCGGACAGCAAGAAAATAGGCAATCTGACGATAGTGCTGCAATACCGCTTCGAGCCTGGTCACGATGAAGACGGCGTCACCGCGGTCGTGCCGGTGCATCAGTTGAACCAGGTCTCGCAAGTGCCGTTCGACTGGCTGGTGCCGGGCCTGCTCGAAGAAAAATGTATCGCGCTGATCAAGTCGTTGCCGAAGCAGATCAGGAAGCATTTTGTGCCGGTTCCGGAAACGGTCAGGCAATGTCTTGAGATCGAACCCGATTTCAAGGGATCTCTTTATGAATGGCTGGGCAATCGGCTCAGAAAACTGACCGGCGAGGCGATTCCGCTGAACGCGTGGAATCCGGACCAGCTCAGCGATCACCTTAAAATGAATTTCAGGGTCATCGATGATCAGGGCAAACTGCTCGATTACGGCCGCGATCTTAAAAAGTTGCAGGCTAAATACGGCGTTACGGCGGGAGACAGTTTTGACCAGCTTGCGTCCGACGAGCTGAATTACACCGGCTGCATTCAATGGGCGTTCGACGATTTGCCGGAAACATGGCAATTCAGCCAAAAGGGGCAGTCCTTTATCGGCTATCCAGCCATCGTTGATGAAGGCGATGCGGTCGGCGTGCGAATGTTCGATACCGAACGCAAGGCCGCTCGGCAGCATCAGTCGGGCCTGATGCGTTTGTATCAGTTACAGCTCAGGAAGGAATGCACCTATATCCTGAAAAACATACCCCAGTCGGCTGCCGCCGAACTGGCTTACCATCGATTGCCGAAACACGGCATCATCAACTATAACCCGAGCGGTTCGTACAAGGACGACATGCTCTATTGCATACTGAGTCATGTCTTTATTGAAGGACGAACGATACGCAGCCGCGAGGCATTCGAGCGTAATTTGCTGCAACATAAGGCTGACTTGATGACCGTCGCCCAGGAGGCCGGAAAAACCGCCCTGGAGATCATGAACCTTTATGCCGACATTAAAACCCGGCTGCAGCGCCTGAATGCCAACGATCCATTAGCCAGGGATATCAATCAGCAACTCGATTTTCTGATTTATGCCGGATTTATCCGCAACACGTCCTTCGATCAGCTCAACGCCATTCCACGTTATTTGAAAGCCGTTGTGTATCGCCTGGACAAGTTCAGCAACGATCCGCAAAAAAATCAGGAAATTAACCGCTACGCCACCCGCTTCTGGCAGGACATCGAGAAAAAATCGAAAAAGGACAGCATCATTCCCGAACTGGACCCGTTTCGCTGGGCGATCGAGGAATTCAGGGTGTCGCTGTACGCCCAGCAGCTTAAAACCGCATATCCCGTTTCGGCCAAACGACTGGAGAAGGCCTGGGATGAAAGGGGCTAGCGCAGCACCTATTTCATTGACAATCAATACAAACCATCCTAATATTCTTACCAATTTCTTACTAAATATTGAGGTTTTATGGAATCGACAAAACTTTCCAGCAAAGGTCAAGTTGTTATTCCCAAGAATTTTCGTTCAGCATATCGTTGGGAAACCGGACAAGAACTGGTCATAATCGATACCGGAGACGGCATCCTGTTCAAAGCCAAAGCGCCATTTAACGAATCGAATTTGAGCGATGTTGCCGGTTGCCTTAAATATGCAGGAACGGCCAAAACCCTGGCAGATATGGAACAGGCTGTTAATCAGGGGATCAATGCACAATTCCATGATTGCGATTGACACCAATATTATCGTCCGACTCTTGACCCAGGATGATCAGGTACAATTTAATAAAGCTTATAAATTGTTTAAAGAGCAGGATATTTTTATTGCAGATACCGTAATTCTTGAAACAGAATGGGTATTGCGGTTTGCTTATCATTTTAAACCCGAACAAATAGCTGAGGCTTTTATCAGGCTTTTTGGCTTACCCAATGTTCACATTAATCATCCTGTCATCACTGCTCAGGCCATTACCTGGCATTTGCAAGGACTGGATTTTGCCGATGCATTGCATTTAGCGAACAGCCAGCAGCATAAAAAATTTTTCACATTCGATAAAAAATTCGTAGCTGCTGCAAAAAAAGCTTGTGAATGTGAGGTTATTAATCTTTTAAGTTGTGTAGGGTGAGCAGCGCTTTTCTGACCACCACATTGATATTACTCATCGCACTTCAAAATTTGGCACTTTCGTGCCTTCTCCTGCTAAAGAGGGCTAGGGTGAGGGAGATTATTAAAACCGAATTTTGACAGGCAAACAGTATAGAACCATAATTTTTTGTTGCGAACGGCGGGCAAAAAAGACTGCCTACCCCACCTGGCTTGGTACACATTTACGGGGTAAACAATTTAGTCAAGAATGGAGCAACTTCAGCCACGATAATAACCCCTAACATCCAACGATTGAGTTTCATTTCTCCATCAATACGCTCGAAACGGGTGTCCATTTTGGCGTCCAATTCATCAACACGACGTTCCAATCGAATAATGTCTGCTTTCGTTGCCACTTGCGTATCTAACGATTCAGCAAGAGCACCTGACAAAGCTTCAGCTTCCGCCTTGGCATGTTCTTCACAATAACGGCTGCTTTGAGTTTTCAAAAAATTTCAACGTATCAAGTGTAATGTTTGCCATAAGAATTCCAGCAAATATAACTGTGCTTCAATATAACAGACAAAATAGTCGGTTTCTTACGGAATAATGAGGTTTTATGGAATCGACAAAATTATCCAGCAGTAGCCTCGATGGCTACCTGACTTTTGGGATGGAAGAAGGGCAAGCAAAATTAACGCCATTTTTTCGAAATTTAATATTGATTCAATAGTATTTATGCACAGATGGAATCAACGACTTACAAAACACCAGGTTGTTATTATCGAGAACCGGCTATTTGATATAAGTTATTGATTATATACTGTATCTTAGGGGTGTTCTGATTTTATACTATTTAACAAAACTGTAATAAAAACCGATAGTAAGCATTGGATAAAACAATTAATTCACAGAGTTATCCACAGTTTTTGTGCATAACCGTAATCATGAGAATCAGTTACCGAACGACGAGTATCACTCACGCCTAGTCAATCCAAGTTGAATAGGGCGGGCAGCGTTTTTTGCCCACCACATTGATAGAACTCTAATTTTATTGTTGATAATGGCGGGCAAAAAAGCCTGCCCACCCCCTGGCTTATCGAAGGTGGTAGCCAATGCAAAAATTATTTTCCCCAGCAATTGTCAAGCGAGTCGCTTCCAGTTTCAGTTTTGGTATCTGTTTGAGCATTTGCTGGATCATGTTCGATGCCAAGCGTGCCGCAATTGGCATCGGTAAATTTAGGTGTGGCGGTAATCGTGTATGCCGTTGCTGTTGAATCAGCGGCAGTTATGGCGAGCGTGTAATATTTATCGACGGAGTCGCTATTTGTTATGCCCAGGTCGGAAAGGGTAGCGCCATAGGTTATGTGGTTTGCCCGATATTTTTCTTGCGCCAGCTGCAAGCTTAACAAGCCGGCCTTGCCATCCGCACGTTTCGCCCGCTTAACATATTCGGTATATGACGGATATGCAATCGCCGACAAAATACCGATGACCGCGACAACAATCATCAGCTCAATTAAAGTAAACCCAGAAAACCGTTTAAATAAGGTCATTGCATCACCTGTAAAAAATTTCTGTCTGATTCATTTTAGTCCTGACTGGCTGCATGAACCTGTTTATACGTTATTGAAATCAACTGTTTTTGTCCCCTTAAAGAAAACCAGACAATGGCGCCGAACGGTGGTTTGCCAATTGGGCAAACCACCGAATTGGCTTATTTTGTCATTAGAAGTTGTGTGGGCTGCGCTTTTCTGCCCACCTCACTAACAAGCCGTGGCTGATTCCGAAACAGTAATATCTTTAGTCTGGTTGCTGTTTACATTGCCTAAATCTATAACCAATTGGCCTGTTCCTGTGGATGTCACGCCGGTTGTAGACATGGTGTACTGCTTATCTGCTTTATTACCTTGGATAGAACAAGTTGGGGAAATAGCCGCAGTCAACGTATTGTTACCGGCGTAGACAGTGCAAGTATAGCTGCCTGTTGTATTTTTTTTCCATCCACCGTTTGGCGCACTAAGTGTGCAAGTGCCAGTGCTAGTTACTACCGCCGTAGTGACGGATGTCAAATTGTCCACATTCTCACTCAGTGAAATAGAGCCGTTTATCGTATAAGTCGGAACAACGGTTGCGACAAAATCATTGGCCGTTGATGGCACTATAACAGTGCTGGTAGCGCCGGATAATGTTGTAACATTATAAGTGGCGGGTGATACGGTGTATCCAATTGCCGCTGTCGCATTGATGGTAATACCCGTAGTACTCAATGTGCTAATTGAGCAGGTATAAGTATTATAACCGTTACTGTAGTTTTGATTATTCGTACAGTTAATTGTATTGTTGCCGTCGATCATCGTTAATGAAACGGCATTTGCCGCTGCGGCAGTGGCCGCGCTGATATGGCCGGTGATTGTATAAACAGGCAATGTTGTAAACGCTAACGGACAGCCGGTTATAGAAACTGGCGCCAAAATACAGCTTACCGGTTGACTGTTGTAGACGCCGCTAATCGTTACCGAGTTTGCGGAAGTAGTGATACTGCAAGTATATGCACTTGTGGTGACTGAACAATTATTTGTGATGGAACCGTCGCTTATCGTGACAGTTGATGAAGTGGATGCTCCTGTTATGATTCCTGTGATTATATATGGGGTTCCTGTTGAACCGATACAAAAGCCGGTATCTATGGTCGGATCAAATACGTTATTTCCGGAAATATCGCGCTGAATGGTTTTCGATGCCAGTTGAAATCCGCCAATGGCATTAGCTTGGGTAACACATTCGGCGTGGACTTTCGCTTCTGTGGATTGACCGTTGATAATTAGAAAATCATGGCAGTTATAAGGTTTGTTGATGCCCTCATTCAGCCCATTATTTCGAGTATAATAATTACGAGCAGTATCAAGGGTAGCTGGCGATCCGGAAAGTTCTTCTGCAAAGCAAACGTTTCTGCCGTTAGCGGCGACACCGAGCAAACCTACTTTGCCGCGCCAACCGCCGGGGCCGACTTTAGACGCCGATAATGCTGGGTTAGGACACTCTGTAACGGAAGACGTGACACCATCGGGACCGTATTTGCAATTGCCGCCTACATAACAGACATAGGGCGCACTTTTTGCTCCGGACTGCGGCTTGAACACGCAATAAGTACCGGTCTCAGTAGCGTTAAAGGTAAACAGATTGACATCCAATAGTGTCTGGTTTTGACCATTACCCGTTGTCGCGCCGGAATGGACGATACCTCTGATTGGAATAATGATGCCGCCGTTGAATCGGATTCTGGGGATGCAGTAATCTGCTCCATCGATCACGACCTTTTCAAAAAGCTCAATGGCTTCATCGCCGCTAATGCCATCGTGGTCTAACCTACGCGTGAGTAAATCATTTTCAAATGGAGTCAATGCAGGCGAGTAGCCATCACAAAGATCGGCGAGTGATGCGTTGCTAGGGTTGTTTTGAACGATATACTTTTTGCCGTTAATCGTAACCAAACTACCAGGTGTCGGAGTTGTCCCATCGGTGGATGCCGGCAGCTTGATCGTTTCAGTGATTTCATCCGACGATTCGGCATTAGTGCTTGGCCCGCCAACGTTACTGCCGGCTTGTCCAGCGCCTTTGGCGGCCAGTACCGAATTGCCGACGCCATCGAAAGCAATGACGCTTTGCACAACAACCTGATTCTCTATATTATTGGTATTTGGACAACCATCTGACCAACAGACTGTGACACTGACTACTTTACGTATTGGGTTAGTTTGATCGGTTACCACCCAGGCGCGGCCGAATGTTTCGGTGATTCCACCAATACTCTCGCTGGCTGTTGATGATGCCAATGCGTTATAACCCGTTGCGCCGGTTTTTTCTATGGTGTCGCGCAACTGTTCTATTTTGGTGTCTGCAAGGGCTTTGGCTTCGGCTCGGGTTTTATTGATACGACTGCCGCCCATTAAGCCACCTTGCAGCGAAGCGACTGCCAAAAAACCGACTGCTATTACAACGGTGGTTACCAGTATTTCAATCAGGCCGATGCCTGCACTTTTTTTTATGGAATGGTAAAATCTCATCGTCATATCCTCTAGTTTTCGGTTACCAGTCTTTCCACGATCCGGCAATTACGGTTCCTGTGCCGGTAATAAACGGCGGCGCCTGATTTGTACCGTCCCCCCATGGCTTATAAACCAGCGTTAGTGTGCCTGCGCCAGAATTCGGGCCATTTTCTGATATGACGGAACCTTTAACTACAGGATTTCCTGTTATTTTGAGCTCTCCGGTGACATAAATCGTGCCATATATGGGGCCGCCGGTTAAATCGAAATTGCCGTTGATAATTAGAATGGCGGGTTGAGTGGGACTGCCCACCACATCACCGTTATGCATGGCGGTATTGCCGTTTACCCAGATCAAACCAGTTTTACCGGCGGGGTTTGTGCCGGCAGGAAGCATTTGGTTGACGCTGGCCGCTGCGTTTTTGATTTCAGATTTAGTTTGGGCAAAAAACATATCAAAAAATTGATTGTTTGCGGTAGATGTCATATCGGCATCGGCCGTGCTTGATGTTTTACTTGCCAGAGTGGGATCATCTGTGATCACGTCAATGCCGTTGCCGGCGTCGCGATTGGATACCAGTTGAGTGTTAGCGCTTTCATCTTCGCTGTCTAATTGTGCGCTTGTATAATCACCCGTTTCCGTACCCGAGGGTCGTAAATAGGTACCATAACTCGCGCCATGAACAGCGTCAGCCCCCCCGCTCCATATACTCGTGTTACTATAGCGATTGATGATTTTCGCGTTGCCAAATACACCAACACCCGCTTTGCTAATGAAAGGTTGCTGTGGCCCTATTCCCGAATCGAAAATATCAAAAGTACCTACACATTGGCTGATGGTGCGAACTGCCGCATCATCGTCACTCCAGCCCTTGGCGGTTACCAGTGCTCGGGTCATGTTAGTTCCCAGTGTCCCCATGCAGTCACCATCGCCATCACTATCGATGTCTTCGCTGGCTGTTGACTGGCAATCACAGGCATTGTCGTCGGTATTATCGAAATAAAACTGTGCGCTAGTGGATTGCGGGCCGGAAGTCAAGGTTAAATTGAAAGGCCCGGCGCTGGTATAATCGACCAAGCCATCGGCGATCTGGTCCAAACCTCCTGCACTAAAATAAGCCACGGCCTGATCCATCGCCGCGCTGGCTGCCGCCGTTGCCTGGCTGGTGCGATAGTTATCCGCAGTCATTTGAGTTTCTACCAGCACTGTTTTTGCAGTAAGTAAGGTAATCAAGGTGACACCGATTAGCAGAATTAGCGCCGCGAATAGCGTCACCGCTCCTTGTTGTTTATGGGCTAGTGATGTTGTTTTCATTCTGACCGCCAGTTGCTTAGGGTTGTTGATAGAGGCGATTGTTTCTAACTGCTACCGTGCCATTCAGGGTTTTTGCGACCGATGCTTCATTTTTTAATTGGCCTGTCAGCTGAATGTTTACCGAACGCTTTTCGCCCAAGTTATCACCCGAATTAATAGGAAAAGAGGGTAGGTTCTCGGCACATATCACCTGAGGGCTTGCCGGAGGATCGGGGGCATCAGCTGCCGCGCTGTTATTGGTTACGTTTAAGCAGCGCGATGTGGCTGGCATGTCTGGAGTTACAAGTGGGACAAAACTGAATTGCAGGGAGCTGATGGTCAGTTGATTGCCGTCGATAAACTCTTCCCAATTTTGGTTTGTAGTGCCGCAACCTGCTATATCTGTCGTGGTACCTGACTTGCGTATTTTTATGCTGTTGTTTTCGAGCTTAAATCCATATTGTTCATTGCTATCAACTGTGCCATCGCCATCAGCATCGTAGCTATAGAGAATACAATTATTGGCGGGAATTTGGATATTAGCGGTTGTAGCCGTAAACGGGTTAAGCCGAGTATCCGCCGCCACTGTGGCTCCAGCCCAATAACCTGATCGCTTGATATCGTTGGTCATTAAAGTCATTACGGACTCCAAATCGTGATTGAGTCGTGCCGATTTTATTATGTTGGCGCTGCTCCCGGTCGTAGATATGTAGATATTCATCGTTGCGCCAACCACAACGAGTCCCAAGAGCAGAGCAATCATGATTTCGATGAGAGTTAAACCAGACTGTTTGTTCATAGTCAATTCTCTGTGACTTGGTTATTCGGTGCAAGATTCTTTGTCAGGCAAGCCTATCCTGCCTGTCGGCATGGGATTGGCTACGGTGGAAGGAGAACAAATTCTCACTCGTCCAATGGCGCTAAAAATAACTCGAGCGGCATAATGGTTGGTGCTAAACGTTACGCCATTATTACCAATGGTTCCGCGTCTAAAATCAAAAGTGCTATTACCACTGGCTGAATTCATGTTGGTGGAACCAAAGTCTGCGCCTGACACAATTTTTATATCGCAATAATCTGCATCCGCAGTATTGGTTTCGGTGCAATCGCAGCTTGTTTTACTTGAGGGAGATTTTTTTGCCAACCCATAACACCAGCTTCCGGCGTTTCCTGTTTTTCGGGATACGATTACATTTTCGCTATGTTTTATTGATTGTGTGCGGGCAAATTGCAAGTCTGATTTTAGCGATTCAACCACTTGTTTTAACCGGTTACGTTCAAGCATATACTGAAAAGAAGGCACAGCTAAAGTCGCAAGAATACTGATGATGGCAATGACCATTAAAACTTCAATTAATGTAAAGCCGCGGTTCTTTGGTCTTTTCATAAAATCGCCTGTAAGTGTGCAATGAAGTATAGTTCAATCCGGCCGATTATTTAGCGATTAGCCGGCGGGTATATTCGGTTTAAAGTGAAAATGCAGACTGGTTCACAAAGAATTGACTATGCATGATTCCAGGCAGAAAGCTAAAAGTTTGGTGTGGGTAAACCGGGAAGCCCCCTGAATCCCTCAGTTATGCTATGCTTGCTGAAAGAATTAAACTTTAATTGGGTGATAAAATGGACAAATTAAAGAGGCAAACCGGTTATACCTTGATTGAATTGATGATAGTCGTCGCAGTCATCGGTATTCTGGCGGGAATTGCTTATCCCACCTATAAGGAAAATGAGATGAAAGGCCGCCGCGCCGATGCGAAAGCAGGTTTGATGAGTCTGCAACTGGCTCAGGAAAAATACCTGGCCAAATGCACGCAATATGCCCAGGTAATTGGCGATTCAATGAGTTGTGTTTCCGGAAACTTTACCCTGATCGGCAGCGCAACATCACCCGATGGTCATTACGCTATGAGTGTTGTAGCGGCTACTCCCACGACTTATGCCTTACAGGCCGCCAGAATTAATACCGGCTTGCAAAACGGCGATAAATGCGGCGATTTCAGAATAGACGAAAGCGGCGTCAAATCTGTCGTCAATGCTTCCACAGGTTATGACGCCGCCAGATGCTGGTAACAGCTTTAATCCACAATGACTACTTTTGAACATTGCCTGTGCGGCCACAACCTGGATTACGCCCATTGCTGCGGCCTGTATCATTCCGGCGAAAAACTGCCGGCTACTGCTGAAGCATTGATGCGTTCGCGATTTACCGCCTATGCGATGCATAACGCCGGTTATCTATCGGCAACCTGGGAGACCGCCAGATGCCCTGAAACGATCGATTTCTCCAGGGAAAAGGCCGAATGGCGCAGGCTGGAAATCATTGGAGTAAAAAAGGGTGGACTTAAAGACAGCAAGGGCGTGGTCGAATTCAAGGCGTATTTTCTACTGGACGGTGAAGAATATGCCATGCATGAGATCAGCCGCTTTGTTAAATCCGACGGTCGCTGGTTTTATCTGGACGGTGCGCTCAAATCGATTGCAAAAGTCGGGCTCAATACCGATCTGGGCAAGAATGCCCCTTGTGCCTGCGGTAGCGGTAAGAAGTTCAAGCGATGCTGCGGATCCGGTTGAGTTTGATTCGGCGATAAGAAAAATGGAAATGAATCCAACTACGACTTCTTTAGCAATGCGCTGAATAAATATCCTTGCAAGACCAGCCACTCGCAGGGACTCGCGTCAGATTTATGGTTGACTGAGGTGTAAGGTTTTTATGTTATTATCGGCTTTTTTCTGGAATCATTCAGAAATTAAATCATAACAACAACACGCGAGGATATTAAATATGAAAACAACCAAAATTATTGCCACGGGATTAGTCAGTCTGGCGTTATTGGCGGGCTGCGAAAATTCGGAAGATAAGACGGCTGCCAAGGAAGCTGCATCAACGGCTCAAAGCGCCGCTACCGAAGCTGCAACGAAGGCCGCGGAAAGCGCAAAATCAGCGGCATCCAGCGCGGCTGACTCGGCTTCCCAAGCCGTAGAGAGCGCAAAAGAAGCCGGAACCGCAGTGGTTGAAAAAACAAAAGAAACGGCAGCCGAAGCCAGCGAAGCAGCAAAATCCGCCGCCGCCGACGTGGCAGAAAAAGCGAAAGAAACCGAGGAAGCAGCCGATAAAGCGGTAGCCACTGAAGTTGAGAAGTCTAAGGAAGCTGCAAAGGAAGCGATTGATGACATAGGAAAATAAGGGATTTAACAGCAGCTGCGCGGGTATATGGGGCATTATCTTTAAACCTGCGCAGTCGCGTTGATAGCATATGCCGAACATTTCAGCATGAGCTGCATGTGCGTCAGAGCAAATCCATTACGTCTTTACATCCGATCTTTACTCATTTTTCATTTTTTCTTTCAGATGGTTTCTGAAAAAACAGGAAATTTTTGTGTCAGTGAGAGCATTTAACAACAAGAAACCCCTGGTTGGCGAGAGGGTGTACATTGACGCCCAGGCAACGGTAATCGGTAATGTCACGATTGGCGATGACGTTTCTATCTGGCCGTCCACGGTGATCAGGGGCGACGTCGAACGCATTACGATAGGCGAGGGCACCAATGTGCAGGACGGTTCCGTATTGCATGTCACTCATTACGGCAAATATACCGATAGAGGCTATCCCTTAATGATTGGCAAAGGCGTCACCATCGGCCATAGAGCTGTGGCCCATGCCTGCACCATCGGCAATTACTGTCTGGTCGGGATCGGCGCCATCATCATGGATGATGTTGTGCTTGAAGATTATGTGATGCTGGGGGCGGGCTCGCTGGCGCCGCCGGGCAAGAAGCTCGAAAGCGGTTATCTTTATGTGGGCGCGCCTGCCAGACAGGTCAGGGCGTTATCCGATTCCGAAAAGGAATTTCTGGAATATTCCTATCAGCATTATATCCATCTCAAAGACGAATATCTGAAGCAAGGTTGAATCTAAGTCGAAGTGTCTGTAGGAGCGACGCCAGTCGCGATTCGAGCCGCTCCAATCGCGGCTTGCGCGCTCCTACAGAGCGTCTTTTAGCCTTTAGCCTTTAGGCCAGCCTGCCTTTCCGAGTTTAAAAGTTCAATAACCGGGCGGGTTTTCGGCCGCACGCCGCGCCATATAAAAAACGCTTCCGCGGCCTGTTCGACCAGCATACCGAGACCATCGAGGCTTTTCGCAGCATGATTTTCCAGGCCCCAGCGTACGAATGCTGTCGGTTCATCACCGTAAGCAAGATCGTAGCAGCAGCCTTGATCCGCCAGCAAACGTTCCGGCAAGGGCGGCAACTGGCCGCTTAAACTGGCCGATGTGGCATTCAGGATCACGTCGAATTGCCTGTGTTTTAAATCCCCAAAACCGCAGCCGTTGACAGAGTTCAGACTGGCAAATTCGACGGCAAGACTGACCGCTTTTTCGGCTGTGCGGTTGGCGATAACGACAACCTGAGGCGCCTGCTCGAGTATAGGGCCGATGATGCCTCGGCTGGCGCCGCCTGCACCGAGAATCAGAATTCTGCTTCCCGCCAGAGTAATGCCATGATTAAGCAGTAAATCGGTTAACAGCCCCTGTCCATCGGTATTGTCGCCTAGAACGGTTCCATCGGACTGCAAGGCGAGAGTGTTGACGGCTTTGCTCAATTGGGCGCGGGGCGTTTTATGGCCGGCAAAGGCGTAGGCCAGCTCTTTCAACGGCACGGTGCAATTGAGCCCCTTGCCGCCATCGGCAAAAAATGCAATTGCGGCGGATTCAAACTGTACTGCAGTCACTTCCCGGGCGCTGTATTCCAGCGTCTGCCCGGTCTGTTCGGCAAATAGACGGTGAATTCTGGGGGATTTGCTGTGTTTTATCGGATGGCCGAAAACGGAATAGCGATCTATCGAGCTCATGATTTCATTTGTTTTTCTATCCAGATTTCCCACAAAATTGTCGCCATGACGATAAAAATGGCGATCAGCAGTTCTATCCAGAAAAAGTGTTTGGTGTAGGCGGCGATCACAGCAGAGGCTCCCAGAAACACCCCAACCAGACTGAAGCGCCAGCCTACCCGCAAGCCGTCAAGTACGGTCGCCAGCGATAAAATCAATAAGGTCACCAAGCCGGTATCGGAGTTACCCTCGGCTTTTTGCACTAAGAAAGCGCCGGCGACCACCAGCAGCGACGTGGTCCAGTGTATCGATTGCTCAAGCAGGATGCTCTTGAAATCGTCGGTGCGATGTTTGGACTGCAGCCAGCCGATGATGATGGCGAAAAGGGCAAATACAAAAACCATCATGATCCAGTAGCCATAGCCGTCGGCCGGAGAATAATCGTTGATGCCGATCCCAACCAGTGACAGGATCAGCAGTAATACCAGAATGGCTTCCTCGATTTGAAATTTTCTTCTCTCGTTGATCAGTACGTCTTCAGACATGAGACAGGCTCCGTTTTTTTATTTAATAGTTATGAGGTATGAAAATCCGGCGGTGATCGCTCAATGAAGATGCATTCAATCCTGGAGCCATTGTGCAACGGATTTGGCATAATAGGTCAGGACGGCGTCCGCTCCTGCGCGTTTGAAGGAGACAAGTGATTCCAGGACAACCTTTTGCTCATCGAGCCAGCCATTCATCGCGGCGGCTTTCAGCATGGCATATTCGCCGCTGACCTGATAGGCGAATGTGGGGACTCCGAACTGGTCCTTGATGCGCCGGATGATATCGAGATAGGGCAGGCCGGGTTTAACCATGACCATGTCGGCGCCTTCCTGTAAATCCAGTTGAATTTCACGTAATGCTTCATCCGAATTGGCCGGGTCCATTTGGTAACTGTATTTGTCGGCTTTACCCAATGATCCCGCTGAACCGACGGCGTCCCTGAAGGGTCCGTAAAAGCTCGATGCGTATTTGGCAGAATAGGCTAAAATTAGTGTGTTGATATGATTTTCTGCTTCCAGAACCTGCCTGATGGCGCCGATCCGGCCGTCCATCATGTCCGATGGCGCAACGATATCGGCCCCGGCTTCGGCATGGGATAAGGCCTGCCGGCATAACACCTCAATGGTTTCATCATTGAGCACATAGCCGTCAAGATTGATCAGTCCATCCTGGCCGTGCGACGTAAAGGGGTCAAGGGCGATGTCGGTAATAATGCCTAAATCGGGATAAGCTTTTTTTAAGGCCCGTACGGTACGCTGAACCAAACCGTCCGGATTATAAGCTTCCTCGGCGTTCTCGGATTTCTTTTCAGCGGGAGTGACTGGAAACAATGCGATTGCCGGAATGCCCAATTGAGTAAGCTCACCGGCTTCTTCAAGCAGCAGATCCAGAGACAATCTTGAAATGCCCGGCATCGATGAAATCGTTTCCTTACGGTTGTCGCCTTCGGTTACAAACATCGGGTAGATAAGGTCATCGACGGATAAGCGGTGCTCGCGCATTAAACGGCGGGAAAAATCGTTATAACGCATTCTTCTCATGCGTGTATGGGGGAAATTGATGGTATTATAGGACATCTTATCCATAGTTATGGGTTTAAAAAAATCAGAATCTCAGGTTTCCGGAGAAGGCGTTTTTTCGATCAACGGGCACTGGGAAATTATTGTATCAGGAAAGAATGTTGCTGATACGTTAAAACGGTAAACATACGACAGTTTGAATTGATGAGGGGTGTTATGAAGGCTAAACGATATAGTATATTCAGTTTATTTGTGATTTTAATAGGGTTGATGCCGGTTTCCAGGGCCATGTCGGAAAGCTTGTTGCCTCCGCAGCAAGCCATACAAACCGCTTCGGAACAATTACAGAAACGGCTGCAGGATAATTCGTTTTCGAAAGATTTCAAAAAGATTACCGAATACGTCAATGAGGTTATTTATCCGCATACCGATTTTGACCGGATTTCCGCGTTAGTTCTGGGTAAACTCTGGAAAAATGCGAGCAACGATGAAAAAGAACGGTTTAAACACGAGTTTCAAACTCTGCTGGTTAGAACTTATTCGAGGGCGTTTATTGAATTCAAGGAATGGTCGGTGCGATTTCTGCCGATGCAATTGGAACCCGGCGCGACCAAAGTCGTTGTGAAAACAGAGGTTTTACAGCCCGGAATTCAACCGGTAGGCGTTCATTACCGTATGGCCCTTAGTAAGGGGCAATGGAAAGCCTACGATATCATGATAGAAGGGGTCAGTTTGGTAACCAATTATCGGACAACCTTTTCGAACGAAGTTCAGGCCAAAGGCTCGTTGAATGCGGTCATTGACAGTCTTGCCAAACGCAACGCGGAAGCGTTTGTAGCGAAGAGTTAAAGAGAGTACCCGATAACAGTTTGAGCTGATTGAGAAGCGGGTGGTCTACGGTTTTTCTTAATGACCACCCGCGTTAGTTTAGTGTTGTTAAAGAAAACATTTTTTACAAAATCAGTTTATTTACCCAAGTATTAATGCCGCGGAGTTAAAAAACATGTTTTTTAACTCCAATGCTGGAATCGGGAAAGTGCAGAAACTTATGGGATGATTAATAACTTAACAGAGCCGTGACGGGACGCAGTGACGCTACAATCGGAACTAAAAGATTCGTAGCCTAGACTTCCTTGCTATCTTTGTCATCTCCTGTAAAAAATTTAGCAATAGCCAATATCAGATTTGACTCCGGACACGCTGTTAAACCATAAGTATCCCTAATCCCGGATGGGCTGCCGGCAATCATCATAAAATTTGGTGATTTTTGCCAAGTTGTTCAGAAGTGCAGGCTACAATTGAATGCCTCGGCCAGCCTAATAGTATGCCAATGAAATTTTGACGGGTAGCGCGATGGAGTAGGGGCGGATTTATCAGCCCAGTGCGAATGAATTCGCGCCTACCTTTTAACCGTCTTTCATATTTGGCGAACTACTAGATCGCAATTCGATTACTCGTTTATAACAGGACAACCAGCACCATGATGGAATTAGTTTGGGTCGGTACCGCATATATTGTTGGCTTGATCGCCAGCTGGATGACATTTCCGCCGCTGGTCGGCTATTTGATTGCCGGTTACGTTTTGCATGCCTTCGGAATACAGTCGGCAGACACATTGAGCCATCTGGCTGATATCGGCATTGAATTATTACTGTTCACCGTGGGCCTGAAGCTAAGATTGAGCTCGCTGCTGCGCAGGGAAGTATTACGCGTCGGCGGCTTGCATTTATTCATTGTGACCTGGGTTGCCGCGATTTTTTTCCTATTGCTCGGCGAAAAGACCATAGGTGGTCTGGTATTGGGCGCCAGTCTGGCTTTTTCCAGCACCGTACTCGCCATCAAGGTACTGGAAGACAATGGAGAACTGTCGTCGCTGCATGGCCGCGACGTACTCAGTATTCTGATTCTGCAGGATGTCGTGGCGATTGCGCTGCTGGCTTTTGCCGACGGCAGGCAGCCGTCGTATTGGGCCTTTGCATTGCTGCTTCTGCCATTACTGCGCCCGCTGGCACATAAATTGCTTAATGTCAGCCAGGCAGACGAACTGAGGCTGCTGCTCGGCGTTTCCCTGGCGCTGGCCGGCGGCGTGACGTCTGAAAACGTTGGAGTCTCGCCCGATCTCGGCGCCTTGCTGATGGGCATCATGCTGGGTGCTCACCATCAAATCGACGACCTTGCCGAAAAGCTCTGGAGTCTCAAGGAAGTCTTTCTGGTTGCTTTTTTTCTGCAGATCGGCCTGGCCGATTTGCCGAATACGGATCAAATCATCGATGCGCTTGGACTTTTGGTGATATTGCCGCTGCAGGGCATCTTGTTCTTCGCGTTATTTTTGTTTTCCGGACTTCGCTCCCGCACGGCCTTTATCTCGTCTTTGGCATTGATGACCTATAGCGAGTTTGCGCTGATTACCACCGGAGCGGTCGTCAAAGCGGAACTGCTGTCGCCGGAATGGAACGCCACCATTGCTTTGGCGGTTGCGGGTTCATTGGCGATCGCAGCGCCGTTAAACCGTTATTCTCATCAGCTGTTTTCACGATTTGAACCGTATCTGACCCGTTTCGAGAGAAAATCCGGACACCCGGACCGACTTCCTGAATCCATAGGCTTGGCGGAATGGCTGGTGGTAGGTATGGGGCGCACCGGCCTTTCCGCCTATCTGTCACTGCATCAGCGGGAAAAGCGCGTCGTTGGCCTGGATGCCGACCCGACCGTTCTGGAAAGTCTTCTTGCAGAGGGCAGGCGCGTGATTTACGGGGATGCCGAAGATCCCGAACTCTGGTCGAGGCTGCCGATGGAGCGGGTTAAAGGTATTATCCTGACCCTGCCTGAATTTGATGCAAGATGCTCGGCAGTGCGCCAGCTGAGAAAAAGAGGATACGCAGGGCAGATCGGCACGATTTGTTATCAATCCGATGAGAAGCTGCAATTGGTTCAGCTAGGGGCGAATTTTACGATTCACCCGCTGGTTGAGGCTGGCAACCAGTTGGCCCGGCAAATACTCGGCGGTAATCTCGATTTTCCGAAATAATGCCAGCCCGGTTACCTGATAGCTCCTTACCGCCATGGAACCTTTCACTGGCGGCATGATCTCGCCTGGCTTAGTAAATGATTTTTTTATCTTTCAGCGCAGCGTAAATCTCGTCAATTGACAGACTGTCACTATCAAAATGCAGATCGGCTTGCTGAACGTTGCCGTTTAACCATAAACTGATTAAACCGGCATTTTTGACGGCTTGAATCAGCGATAGATCCTGAGTTTTCAACACCGTGGCGGCATGGCCGTTATCAAATAATTTTCTTTCCAGCTGATAGGCCATTGGCTCGCTTTTTTGGCCAGTTAATGCGACGGATGTTGCGTTTTGGCTAAATCGCGATGCGCGCTCTTCGGCGCTGACGGGCTGCAACTCGACATCTTCAGGGATTCCAATAATCATGCCTGCGCCGACCGTGCCGTTGCTTAGCCGGTCGATAATGATGAACGAGCCGGTGCCTTTGCTGGTTTTATAGGGATCGAAAACGACAGGGGCGTTGACCGAAACGGTGCAGCAACCGATTTCATTGAGTTTTAATTCGCTGGCATCATGGTGTTCGAGCGTATTGACATCGATACGATGATGAATCAGCGAAACCGAGCCGGAAACGCTGCGAGTCGCCAGCTTGATCGTGTATTGACGGCCTGGCGTCAAGGCTTTTTCGGTCATCCAGACGATATTGGCATTGAATTTGTCGGCGACTGTAGCCGGAGTTGATTCCTTGCCGATAATCATATCGCCGCGGCTGATGTCGATTTCATCTTCCAGCGTTAACGTGACGGCCATCGGCGGAAAAGCCCGTTCAAGCTCGCCGTCATAGGTGATGATGGCCTTGATGTTGCTGCTTTTTCCTGAAGGCAGAGCGGTGATCCGGTCGCCTTCATGAAATACTCCTGATGCGACCGTGCCGCAAAACCCCCGAAAATCGAGGTTGGGACGATTGACATACTGAACCGGGAAGCGGGCGTCGTTAAAGTTATAGTCATTGGCGATTTTCACATGGTTGAGCGCATCCATCAGCGGTTCACCGCTAAACCAGGGCATATTTTCGCTGCGATTGACCACATTATCGCCATCCAGGGCGGAAAGCGGAATAAAGCAAACGTCATGCAGCGCCAGTGATTTTGTGAAGTCGAGATAATCCTGTTTGATTTTGTTAAACGTTTTTTCGCTATAGTCGACCAGGTCCATCTTGTTGACGGCGACGATGATGTGTTGTATTCCGAGCAGCGAAGCGATGAAGCTGTGGCGTTTGGTCTGGGTTTGCACACCGTAGCGGGCGTCGATCAATATGATCGCCAGATCGCAGGTTGAGGCTCCCGTAGCCATGTTCCGGGTATATTGCTCATGCCCCGGCGTATCGGCAATGATGAACTTGCGCGTGGACGTGGAAAAGTAGCGGTAGGCGACATCGATGGTGATGCCCTGTTCGCGTTCGGCCTGCAGTCCGTCGACCAGCAGCGCCAGGTCGATCTTGCCGGCGCCCGTCGTCCCCGATTTAACGCTGTCGGCTTGAACCGCAGCCAGTTGATCTTCATAGATCATCTTGGAATCGTGCAAGAGCCGGCCAATCAGCGTGCTTTTGCCGTCATCGACGTTGCCACAGGTTAAAAAGCGCAACAATTCCTTGCGTTCGTGTTGCGCCAGATAAGCATTGATATCGGTACTGATTAAATCGGATTGGTGGGACATGATTTCAAGGTTCAAGGTTCAAGGTTCAAGGTTCAAGGTTCAAGGTTCAAGGTTCAAGGTTCAGGGTTCAGGGTTCAGGGTTCAGGGTTCAGGGTTGGCGGGATTTTATAAGTGCGGAAAGCATTTTTGAAATTTGTTCGGCTTCATTTATTAAGGAAAGTCCCTTTTCATTATCAAAATAGCCGATTTTTATTCCAATATAAATTTGTGTCCGTAATTCGCCCGCCGAGCCTCTGGCGTAATAGAAAAATTTAATTGCATCTTTATTGCTGCCCCGTTCATAGCCCTCGGCTATGTTGCTGGGGACCGACAGCGCACAACGAGTCACTTGATCCTTAAAGCTGTAATCCCGGCACTCGCTGAGAATTTTGTAGAGATTAACGCACAGTCTACAAGAGTTTTTCCAGACTTCTAAATCTTCAAAGCGCATGATGCTGTTTTGAACCCTGTACCCTGTACCTTGAACCTGCTTTTTTAAAAATACCCTTCGCGCTTTTTCTGCTCCATCGAGCCGGCCTGGTCGTGGTCGATCAAACGGCCCTGGCGTTCCGAGGTCGTGGTTAACAACATTTCCTGGATGATTTCAGGCAGCGTGGTGGCTGTCGATTCGACGGCGCCGGTTAACGGATAGCAGCCCAGCGTGCGAAAGCGCACCCTTTTCATTTCAATTTTATCGTCAGGTCCTATAGGCATACGCTCATCATCGACCATAATCAACATGCCGTCCTTGTTAACGACGGGACGTTCCTTGGCAAAATACAGCGGGACGATCGGAATTTTTTCCAGGTGGATATACTGCCAGATATCCAGCTCGGTCCAGTTGGACAACGGAAAGACTCGAATGCTTTCGCCCTTGTCGATCTTGCCGTTATAGATGTTCCATAATTCGGGACGCTGGTTTTTGGGATCCCAGCGGTGATTTTTATCGCGGAAGGAATAAACCCGTTCCTTGGCGCGGGATTTTTCTTCATCGCGCCGTGCACCGCCGAAAGCCGCATCGAATTTATATTTATCCAGCGCCTGTTTCAGTGCGTCCGTTTTCATCACATCGGTGTGTTTTTTACTGCCGTGGGTAAACGGCCCGATCCCCTGTTCAACACCATCCTGATTGATATAAACCAGCAATTCAAGACCAAGATTATTGATCATCTTGTCCCTGAATTCGATCATTTCCCTGAATTTCCACGTGGTGTCGACATGCAGCAAAGGAAATGGCGGTTTGCCGGGGAAAAAGGCTTTCATGGTCAGATGCAGCATAACGGCAGAATCCTTGCCGATTGAATACAACATCACCGGCCGTTCGAATTCGGCG
This sequence comes from uncultured Methylococcaceae bacterium, assembly GCA_964568805.1. Taxonomy (GTDB): domain Bacteria; phylum Pseudomonadota; class Gammaproteobacteria; order Methylococcales; family Methylomonadaceae; genus CAZMRW01. The sequence goes on from CAZMRW010000016.1 coordinate 26,882, forward strand.
GCGACTTCCCGAATGATATGAATACTTTCAGCTTCCAGCTGTTTAAGATGGGTCAGTTTATAATCAGTCATTAAGTCCGCCAGGTTTGTATATCAGTATGCATAAATTTAACCGTTTATTTTAATTTGAAAGGGCTCATATTGCTAGCCAACATCCGATAAAATGGAAGATTTACCGAAATAATTATTTTATTATCACAACCACTTAACTAATTTTTAGGATAGCACAATGAAATTCGATATTTTATTTAAAACCGCCACAGCCAAGAAATTGCGGAAGGCATTTTGCGGCATAACGATAACCTCATTATTGCTGCAGACAGCGGGCTGCGCGTCGATCGGACACGAGTTTCCGGCGGGTCAGGTTTCGACAATCAGGATAGGCGAAACTACCCAGAACGATATTTATACAACTTTCGGCGCGCCTTGGCGCACCGGTATCGATAATGGCATGAAAACCTGGACTTACGGACATTACCGCTACAGTCTTTTTAGCGAGGGCAGCACCGAAGACCTGGTTATCAAATTCGATAATCGCAGCGTTGTAGCGGCTTATGTTTTTAATACGACCAAGCGGTCGAAATAAGCGGCCGCTCAAGGTTAATATCGCTGGTAATCAGCAATGGGTATTATATCACCCCTCGTCAGCTTTCTCCGAGGTAAAGCCCGGTGAGCGGCTGTAATATCTGATTGACAGTAGCGCTATAAATTTTGAACAATATCCAGCGCCACTGCTTCGGCAACCTTGATGCCGTCGACTGCCGCGGACAGGATGCCGCCGGCATAGCCAGCGCCTTCACCGGCCGGATACAGTCCCCGGGTGTTCAGGCTTTGACAGTATGCGTTACGCTTGATTCGGATTGGCGACGACGTGCGGGTTTCGACTCCCGTCAGCAGGGCGTCGGCCATCGCAAATCCCGGTATTTTTTTATCGAACGCGGGCAAGGCTTCACGTATCGCTTCGATCGCGTAATCGGGCAGGGCAGGGCTTAGATCACACAAATGCACGCCCGGCGTATAGGACGGCAGCACAGAGCCGAATGTTGTCGAGGTGCGGCCTGCGAGAAAATCGCCGACCAGCTGGCCAGGCGCATCGTAAGTACCGCCGCCCAGTTCAAAGGCTCTTGCCTCCAGCTGGCGCTGAAAGTCGATGCCGGCCAAAGGATGCTCCGGGTAATCCTCGGGCGTGATACCGACGACGATGCCGCTGTTGGCGTTGCGTTCGTTACGCGAATACTGGCTCATGCCATTGGTGACCACATGCCCTGCTTCGGAGGTCGCGGCGACTACGGTCCCTCCGGGACACATGCAGAAACTGTAGACCGAGCGGCCGTTCTTGCAATGATGCACCAGCTTGTAATCGGCGGCGCCGAGCAATGGATGGCCGGCAGACTTGCCGAACCGGCAGCGGTCGATCATCGATTGCGGATGTTCGATGCGAAAGCCGATCGAAAACGGCTTGGCTTCGATATAAACGCCCCGGTCGTAAAGCATTTTGAAGGTGTCGCGCGCGCTGTGGCCGACCGCGAGCACGACATGAGTGGCGGAAACCCTGTCGCCGTTAGCCAGTAGCACGCCTGAAACCTGTCCATTGTCGACGACAAGATCTTCGACCCGGCTTTGGAAGCGGATTTCACCCCCCAGGGATTCGATCGTCGCGCGTATCTGTTCTACCATTGACACCAGCCTGAAGGTGCCGATGTGGGGTTTGCTGACATAAAGAATTTCAGGCGGCGCGCCGGCCTTGACGAATTCGGTCAGCACTTTCCGTCCGTAATGATGAGGGTCCTTGATTTGCGAGTACAGTTTGCCGTCGGAAAAGGTGCCGGCGCCGCCTTCTCCGAACTGGACGTTAGATTCGGGATTAAACTCACGCTTGCGCCAAAGACCGAATGTATCTTTGGTGCGTTCGCGAACTTCCTTGCCCCGTTCGAGAATAATCGGGCGAAATCCCATCTCGGCCAAAATCAGCCCGGCAAACAGCCCGCAAGGCCCGGTGCCGATCACGACGGGTCTATCCGTCAGATGATCGGGAGCCCGGGTTACGGCGCGGTAGGCAGTATCCGGAGTAACGGCGATCTGTGGATCGTTTTGCAGGCGTTTCAAAACATCCCGTTCGTTTTTTAGGTCAACATCAAGGGTATAAATGATCTTGATGGCGTCGCGTTGGCGGGCATCATAGGCTTGCCGAAAGATGGTGTATCCGACAATCTCGGCCGCCTGAATACCGAGCCGGTCAATGATTGCCTGTTTAATCATGTCCTCGGTATGATCGAGGGGCAGTTTAAGTTCGTTGATTCTCAGCATGTACAGTCTTCCTAAGTCCCTGGCTTGTATTCCGGGTATGTTGGGTAGTCATTGGAAATGCAAATTCCATGTTTCAATTCAGTAGTTTAATAACGTATGGACGGACGATGCCCCGCCGATTTCCCGGGAGTAAGTGGTCGGTTATTTTTGAAAAAATGGCAAAATAATCAAGGCAAATTTAGTTTTTAATTATAAAATAAGCGTCATTCAATTAACTCTGGAATTAATATGAACCAAGACACCGTCAACCTGATACAACAATATTACGCTGCTTTTAACAGTGGCGATATGGATACTTTTTTGAGTCTGCTGACTGACGACGTCATCCACGATATTAATCAAGGCAAGCGTGAAATCGGCAAAGAAGCGTTCACCCAGTTTATGGCTTGTATGAATTACAACTATAAGGAACAACTGGTCGATATGGTCATCATGGCTACACCCGACGGTACTCGCGCCGCCGCCGAATTTGTCGTATTAGGTGAATATCTTAAAACAGACGAAGGACTGCCGGTAGCACAGGGCCAAAAATACCGTCTGCCTGCAGGCGCGTTTTTTGATATCCGTGACAATAAAGTTGCCCGGATAACGAATTATTACAATCTTCAGGACTGGATTGCTCAGGTTAGCGGTTAATGCTGAGATTGTTAAAATTATTAACAACTTACAGTTTAATCGCGTTGGGTCAGCCGATGTGGATTGGTGAAAGATCAATCCATGCACTTTTGTCAACGACTTTAGGTCACTGATAAAAGGGGAGTGCATCCCTGCAATTCCCTGGCAGGAGGGGCAACATCCTGCCAGGGAAAAGCTGAAAAAAACATCCTGTATTTTCAGTCGTCACCAGCAGCAAACTTGGTTTGCCGCTGATTAACAAAATCAATAACGTGTCCTAATTAGTCTGGTAGCGCATCCAAACCGTTGCGGGAAAAAGCTATTCTCCCGATTAAGCGCAAAACTTCTCGATCGAGCCGGTCATGCCCTGGCTGTCGAGTCCGCACAGTGCCAGCAGTTCCTCGCGCGTGCCTTGCTCGACAAAGCAGTCGGGCAAGCCGAGATTGAGCACCGGCATCAGGATTTTTTGCGCCTGCAGAAAATCATTGACGGCGCTGCCGGCGCCGCCGGCCAGGACATTTTCTTCCACCGTGACCAGGATTTCATGGCTTTTCGTCAGCTCCCGGATCAAGGCGTCATCGATCGGTTTGACGAAGCGCATATTGACCACGGTGGCGCCCAACTGTTGGCCCGCGTGTAGCGCCGGCGCCACCATGCTGCCCCAGGCCAGGATGGCGATACGGCTGCCCTGATGGCGAACTTCGGCCTTGCCGATCGGCAGTGTTTTCAGTTCCTTTTCGACCTTCACCCCCGGGCCTTTGCCGCGCGGATAGCGCACCGATGCCGGGCCGTCATGTAAAAATCCCGTGGTCAGCATCTGCCGGCATTCATTCTCGTCGGCCGGCGCCATGATCAGCAGATTGGGGATGCAGCGCATATAGGTGTAATCGAAACTGCCGGCATGAGTCGGGCCGTCCGGTCCGACCAAGCCGGCGCGGTCCAGGGCGAACAGCACATCCAGGTTTTGAATGGCGACGTCGTGGATCAGCTGGTCATACGCCCGCTGCAGAAAGGTCGAATAAATCGCCACCACCGGTTTCGCGCCCTGACAGGCCTGGCCGGCCGCCAGGGTGACCGCATGCTGCTCGGCAATGGCGACATCGAAATAACGCTTCGGAAAGCGCTCGGAAAACTTGACCAGTCCCGACCCCTCGCGCATCGCCGGGGTAATGCCGAGCAGTCGTTCGTCCTGTTCCGCCATATCGCACAGCCAGTTGCCGAACACCTCGGTATAGGTCGGGTGCGGTGACGGCGCCGATTTTGGCAGCGAGTCCTTGCTGGGATCGAAGGCCGGCACGCCATGATAGGCCAGAGGATCTTTTTCTGCCGGCGGATAGCCCTTGCCCTTCTTGGTGACGATATGCAGGAAGCGGGGGCCGGCCATCGCTTTCAGATTTTCCAGGGTCGGCACCAGCATGTCCAGATCATGGCCGTCGATCGGGCCGATATAATTGAAGCCCAACTCCTCGAACAGCGTGCCCGGCACCACCATGCCCTTGATATGCTCCTCGGTGCGGCGGGCCAGTTCCCAGACGCTGGGCATCTTGCCCAGCACTTTTTTACTTTCTTCCCAGGCCGACACATACAGCCGGCTCGACAGAATCTTGGTCAGATAATTATTCATCGCGCCGACATTCGGCGAGATCGACATATCGTTGTCGTTGAGGATCACCAGCAGATTGGCGTCAATACAGCCGGCGTGGTTCATCGCCTCATAAGCCATGCCGCCGGTAATGCTGCCGTCGCCGATGATCGCCACCATCTGCTGGTCCTCGCCTTTCAGCTCTGAGGCAATGGCCATGCCCAGGGCGGCGCTGATCGACGTGCTGGAGTGGCCGACGCCGAAGGCGTCGTACTCGCTCTCGGCGCGGGACGGGAACGCCGACACGCCGCCACGGGTACGGATCGTCGTCATGCGCTCCTTGCGGCCGGTGAGGATCTTGTGCGGATAAGCCTGATGGCCGACGTCCCAGACCAATTGATCCTTCGGGGTATCGAACACATAATGCAGGGCGACCGTCAATTCCACCGTGCCCAGGCCGGCGGAAAAATGGCCGCCGGAGATGCTCACCGTCTGTGTCAAATACTCGCGCAGCTCTTCCGCCAGCGGCTTGAGCTGGTCTTTGCTCAGCTTCCGCACATCGGCGGGCAGGGTGATAATGTCTAGCAGGGGATATTTGCTTGATGATTTCATGTTAGTAGAGGGGTTCGCGATAGAACATCAGGATGAGCCCTATTTGAAACAGGGCGGCAACAGAAATAAAACCGGCAATTTCCCTGCCGGGCCTGTCCAGTTTTAATTCAAGCCAACGACCGCAGGCGAGAATAAGGGCGAATACTCCCATGGCGGTATGACCCACCTGAATAAGAAATGCGCTCTTTGCCTGAAAACCGACATGCGAATGAGTTAGCAGCATTAATCCGCCGAACGCGGCCAATAACGGGAAGACTAAAGGCAATTTGTTATTTTCATTGCCTTTGGCTCTGGCTCTCAGTTCGATGACGCCAAGAACAAATACCAATAAGGTGGCTATTCTATGCTGCAGTACTTCACCATTATTAAAGGTACTTTCCCAGAAACCGATCGGGCCAAGAGGCCAGGTTTCCGCATCGCTGCGGAAAAACAAAAAGATTCCCAGCAGAACGAAACCCAGAGGCCAGAATTTAATGGCTGCAAAAAAACGATCCAGCATTGAGGCAGGGGATTTCATATAAGACAGCATCGCAAAAAAGCTCATCACGGTTAAAAAGATGCCGGCTATATTATGGTTGTAATTAGACCATTCTGTTGCCGCTACGGAAGGGACCTGGTCGATAATGGCGACACGGCCGGGTTCGCCCGCTATCAATGCCGTATGGGTCGGCGAGCTGGTTTGGGGAATTTGCGGCGTAAAGGTGTTTAATACTTCCTGCCAGCTCGCGGTCAACGTGGGGATATCGATGGCGGGGGGTTGCGACGCCAGACTGGCTGCGGTAAACAACAGGGTGATCAGGACAAAGGTTTCCGCTTCGATATAGTAAGGGACGCCATTGATTAAACGAATCGGATTGCCGGTTGTACCGTATTGCAGGACAGCCGATCGGTTTAACCAGGCCAGTCCTAGTGCGAGGCTTAACAGAACGAATTTAACCATCAGCAAGTTGCCGTAGCCGGTACCGATCAGACCGTTCCAGGTATCGATGTACTGAAGCGCGATGGGCGTCCCCGAGATCAAAATGATACCCACCGAAACCATGCCGAATATGGAAAACCGTTTGAGCAGTAATGGCCATAAACCGGCTTGAACTTGCTTTCTATGAGTGAGCAGCCAGAGATTAACCAGGTGAAAAACACCGCCTATCCAGGCAGCAGCGCCTAACTGGTGAACGACTGTCAGCGACATTAGCACGGTTCTATTATCAAAACGGCCGGCGGCGTGCACCAGCCAGGCGCCGGAGATAACCACAGGGAGCGCCACCAGCATGGCGGTCAGCCAATGCCGTTGCGAATAAGGATTTTTACTTAGAATCAGATGACAATAGCCCGCTAAAACCAGTGTCAAGAGGGTGCGCACCAGTCCGCCGATAAATTGAGTTGTTTCGGCAAACTCGGGAAACGGCCAGCGATCAAGCACCGCGGACATCAGCCAGACTTTTAGAATGATCTTGAAAATCTGGGCGGCAGCCAGTAAATAGGCGCCTTTAAATAGCAGCGTCGTCGTTTTTTGCATCAATACTGCATTATAAGCGGCTTGTTGCTGCCAGGGGCGCAAAACAAAAAGACCCCAGAACAGAGTGCCTATCATTAACGCAAAACAGATCAGGTCAAATCCGCCAATCAGGGAATCGAGAAAGTCAGCTATGCCGGCCATTGCAAAAAACCTATTGTGATACAGAAAAATGAATAACGTCTTCGGTCAAATGACCGTCAGCGGCGAAAACTTTGAATTTGATGGCGTAGTCGCCGATGTCCAAAGGCGGGATGTCGATAATCATCTGCCCCTGCTTTGTGCCATTGGCAATAGGCAACAGTTCATGAATGTCGCCTTTGCGAACCAGAAACACCTGTGATAAACCTAATTCAACCTTTGAATTAAAAGTCAGCTCCACGGTATCTTTTTGGTTGGCATGGATCGGTTTTATTTTTAAGGAATAATCGGTCACCACGGCGTGCGCGGAGACTAACTGCACTTGAACAAGGGATAACAACAATAAACTGAACTGAAATAATTTTTTCATGACGGTTAGCCTTTTTTGCCTTTCAAGGCATGGCTCGCAAGATTTTTTCCCAAATCCCAGATTGAGCCTGGAATTTGATGGGTGTCGGCAATGGTTTTATCGAACGCCGAAACGATCGTGTCTCGGTCTTTTTGTGTTAGATTCAAAGGAGGTAATAACTTAACGACGTTCATGCCATGTCCGGCAACTTGCGTCAGAATATGGTGTTCCTTGAATAACGGGATTGTGATCATTTGGCAGAACAAGCCTTTATTGGCCGCTTCCAGCATGGTCCAGGCCGCTTTCAGGGTCAGGCTTTTCGGCGATTGGAACTCGATGGCGATCATCATGCCCTTGCCGCGGGCCTCTTTAAGGAATTCATATTTGCCGGACATGGCATTCAGGGTGTTGATAATGTCGGTACCGACTTTTGCGCTGTTTTCCACCAGATTTTCTTCCTTCATGACATGCAGCGTAGCAAGGCCAGCGGCCATCGCCATGTTATTCTTGGAAAAAGTGGAACCGTGGACAACAGCCCGGTCCATCCGGTTATAGACGCTATCCATGATTTTATTCGTCATGGCCACGGCCCCAACCGGAGCAAATCCGCCGGACAAGGCTTTTGCCATGCAAATCATGTCGGGTTTAGCATGCCAGTGATCGATCGCCCAGAATTCGCCGGTGCGTCCCAAGCCGGTTTGTACTTCATCGGCTACAAACAGGGTGCCGAATTTTTTACAGATGCGTTCAACTTCGGGTAAATAATGATCGTCCGGAACATTGACTCCCTTACCCTGAATCGGTTCGACGATGAACGCGGCAACATCCTTATCGCTCAAGGCCTGTTCCAAAGCGTCAAGGTCATTAAACGGAATCGCGCTGCAACCTGGAAGCAGCGGGCCGAAGCCCTCGCGGAATATGGGTTCTCCATTCAACGATAAGGCGCCCATGGTCAGACCGTGGTATGCATGTTCGCAAAAGACTATTTTTTCACGTTTGGTGGTATAGCGGGCAAACTTGATGGCGGCCTCTACCGATTCAGTCCCTGAATTGCAAAAGAACATTTTGTCCAGATTATCCGGGGTAGTCTTTAAAATTTCCTGGGCGAGCAGGCCGCTGAGCACGGAAACATCCAGTTGCACCAAATTAGGCAACTCCAGTGTTAAGGTCTCTGTTAATGCGCTGATCACCGTTGGATGATTGCGGCCTATGGCAAAAACTCCAAATCCGCTCAGTAAATCCAGGTATTCGGTGCCTTGTTGGTCATAAAGATATTGGCCGATCGCTTTTTGGTAATGGCGGTCATATCCGATGGTTTTTAAAACCCTAACCATTTGATTATTAAGAAATTGTGCGTGCAGATCGAATTTGTCTGAGCTATGTTGAGTGAAAAGTTCGGCAATGCTAAAAGACATACAGGTAAGGCTCAAGGTTGAAGATTCAAGCATTAAAGGGTTTTCATCGCATGCAACTCGCTAAAACCGGTAATCGATTCAAGCCGGCGTGCAATCCTCTTTAAGGTACTTTTTGCTTTGTTAAAATGAAGGCCCAATTGGATCAAGCCTGGTAATTCCTGTGGATGGAGCGCAAGAAATAACAATAATTTACTCAGCATGACGTCGCCCTGATCGTTCAGAGAGTAAGCAATGGCTTTCGGTAAATTCATTGTGACCGGATCGGCTATCGCCCTGATCGCCAGAAATCCCAGATTATGATGTCCGGCGATCTTGGCGATAGCCGCGCTTTCCATATCGAGTGCGACTGCCCCAGTCAATGAATGCAGTTGTTTTTTTTCAAGACTGGTTTCGATCAACGTTTTACTTTCGGCCAATGATCCGCCAACAACAAAAGCAGGATTTTCACCGGTTTGCTGTTGCAGAATATTAACAGTATAACGGCGCCATTCCGGATTAACGGCGATCTTATTAGCATCGGCATCGATTAACTGTTCGGCCACAATAAGATCGCCGGGTTTTACCGATGCGCTAAGCCCCGCCGCGCAGCCCCAGCTGATTAACCGGGTAGCGCCTTTGATTATCAGCAGTTCGGCGGATGCCTGCGCATTCGTTGAGCCCGTACCGGAGCATGCGACCACTAATTTGTCGCTGATAAAAACACAATGCCCTTTATCAATTTTTGTTGAGGTCAGGGTGCTGAGTTCTTCGGGTAAGGCAACAATAATTCCGGTAATCACTTTTTATTAAGCTCATTGCGATAACGCGCAAGCGCCCAAAGCGGAAAGAACTTGTCATAACCGTGGTATTTAAGATAGAAAACTTTTGGGAACCCGGGCGCAGTAAAACATTTATCATTCCAGAAGCCGTCTTTCTGCTGATTGCGCAGAATAAAATCGATACCTGCCTTTACTTCAGGGCTGTGCGCTTCTCCGGCCGCCATCAGGCCGAGGACCGCCCAGGCTGTCTGGAATGCCGTGCTGAAACGGTATCTGCCGCTATGGCTGGTATCGTGATAGCTATAGTTGTCTTCACCCCAACCGCCATCTTCGCGTTGGATACTTTTCAGCCAGGCAACAGCTTTCGTATACATCGGATCGTTTTTGGGCAGATCGGTTTGTTCAAGACCAAGCAACACTGACCAGGTGCCGTAAATGTAATTGGTGCCCCAGCGGCCGAACCATGAGCCATCTGCTTCCTGTTCGCCGCGCAAATAGTCGATCGTGCGTTTGAGCGCGGGCAGATACGAATCATGATTTTTTGCCACTCTGGCCATCAGCATCGCACAGCGCGCACTGACATCGGCGGTCGGCGGATCCAGTAAAGCGCCGTGGTCGGCGAATGGAATTTCATTCAGATAATAAGCCGTGTTATCCACATCAAAAGCGCCATAGCCGCCGTTTTGGGATTGCATGCCCACGATCCAGCGCGTTGCCCGATGTATGGGCTCATCGAGGCCGGGCAGACTGGATTCAGCCATGGCAAAGGCAACGACAGCCGTATCGTCGACATCGGGATAATGCGGATTATTAAACTGAAATGCCCAGCCGCCGCCTTCCAGATCGGGTTTCGAGATGCGCCAGTCACCGGGTTCATCCTTCAGTTGTTTGCTTTTTAGCCAGGCATGAGCCTTAGCCAGATTCTCGCTGTATGGAACGAAATCGTCCGCGGCAGTAGATGAATTGACGGCTTTATCGGTTTCCTGCAAGGCCAGCATAGCAAGTCCTGTATCCCAAACCGGAGATAAACAGGGCTGGCAATAAGCATCGTGCTCATTGATCACCAGTAATTTATCGATTGCTTTTCTTGCGGTAACCACATGTTCATGATCCTTGGGCATGCCAAGCAAAAGCATGGCTTCGTAAGCATTAACCATAGCCGGGAAAATGCCGCCCAATCCGTCTTCGCCGTTCAGGCGTTCGATAAACCAGTCTTTGGCTTTTTCGATGGCATGCTCGCGCATTTTCCGGGGGATCAGAGGGTTAATTAGGCGTCCCAATTGATCGAGTCCCAGAAATAATTTGTTCAGCAGGGTTCTTTCCGGAAAATAGTGTTGTTCTTGATCCGGATGTACGATGAAAAGCTCGAGTATGCCGACGTTTTTCGGGTTTTTCGCGGTCGCTTTCAATGTGCAGAGAATGAACAATGGCACCATGACCGTTCTGGACCAGTATGAAACCTTGTCCAGATGAAACGGGAACCACTTCGGCAGCAGCATGATTTCGACGGGTATGTAGGGAACGCCGCGCCAAGGCAACTGTTCGAAGGTTGCCAGGGCGATACGTGTGAACACATTGGCCTTGGCCGCACCGCCTTGTCCGATAATCCAGTTTCGGAGACGGGTCATATGCGGCGCATCGATGGCGTCACCAGCCATCTTTAATGCGTAATAGGCTTTAACACTGCCACTGATATCTCCCGGACCGCCGGTAAACATCGGAAAACTGCCGTCTTTGGATTGTCGGGATCTTAAATAATTGGCTATTTTAGACTGTAACGGTTCATTAATTTCGCCCAGATAGTGCATCATCATGATGTATTCTGATGGAATGGTGCAATCCGCTTCCAATTCAAATACCCAATAACCGTCTTTGTCCTGGAGGCTCAATAATTTATCCTTGGCCTTTGAGATGGCTTTATTTAGGTCGAATGCATTGGCATGAATAGGCGTCGATGAGCTGAGAACGTCGCTGGTATTGATATGAGTATTTGCATCGGTAAACATAGTGCGTCCTTAAAGATTTGTCTGGGCTTTTTGGGCCTGTGTCAAATAATCCCATCCAGGGGTTTTCAGACCCCGGCTGGCAAATTTAAAAAGCAGGGATAGCAGGAAATTGCTGCGGCCGGTTAATTTGGTCGCGATAATCGTTGCTTTTACACTGTTGCGAGTTATTTTTACCTGATCGGATTTATTGAAATCGATGTTTTGTTTAATTTTTTTTAACGTTAAAACCGCCATACCCAAGGCCCACAGACAAAAATTGCGGATGCCGGTTTCATGAGGGGGCAGCAGTTGGGTGTAGGTCAGCGCATTTTGTAAATGCCCGTGAGCAATACTGATTAACCGTTCCAGGCCGATTTTGAAGTTAGGGTCGCTGGTTTCGGGGGTCAGGTTTTTAAGATCGAATCCGGTTTCCGTGAAAATATCCTGCGGTAGCCAGCACACGCCTCTTTTTGCATCATCCCAGATATCTTTCAGTATGTTGGTCATTTGCAGGCCTTGTCCGAAAGAAACCGATAGTCGCAACAATTCATCCTGATGTTGTGCAATTTCAGGGGAGTAGTGACAAAAAAGCTTCGCCAGCATTTCGCCTACGCAACCGGCCACGTAATAACAGTAGTTGTCAAGATCGGCCAAGGTTGTGAGACCGTAATGAAGATTTTGTGCCTGGAATACGGGCATGCCTTCGGCCATGGTCTCGACACAGGTGGCCAGGGCGTCGATTTGAGCCGGTTCAAACTTGTGGGTAATTTCAATGACACGGGGCAACACATGAATGAGCGTGTGTTCGGCAGGCAAGGTTTGCTCGGATAGCAACGGCGCCAGTTCCACGGCAAACGGTTCGGAATTGATCCCTGTTTTCACGATGGAGATAAATTCGGAACAAAAATATTTTTTTTGCTCGGGTGACAGGGAAACTTCGTCTTCAATCGTGTCGACGATGCGGCACAACAAATAGGCATTGGCTACCGCGCTATACAACTTTGCAGGCAGTTGCGGAATGGTCAATGCAAATGTTCTGGAAACGCCTTCGAGCAGCAAAGCCTGAAATGCATCGTCAGGTAATTTGCTGAGTGACTTGGGGTTGTCCAGAGATATTCGGGTTTCGCTCATAAATAATGTAGATGCAGCCCACAGGTTACGCGAGTAAAAAAGATTTCTTGGTGGCAATCATAGCCTGTTTGTTGGTATTTTGCAAAGTAATGTTGTTTTGTTGCCAATTTTAATAGCAAGTGTTCAAAAAGACGCTATTATTAAGAGTCAAAACAGTGGCTTAATCAACTTTGTTGTATTTCAGCAATGAATCGTAAAGTGGGGTTTCTGATCGCATAGTAAAGAAATTTTACTGTTAAAACTGGAGTAGTTGATTAAAAGATAGTATTCTAGACAATAAATTAGGTCAGTAATTAAATCAACTAAGGACCGGTTGCCAGCTGTTGCAGGTCGGATGGTTGCAATCAGGAGATTCTTGTCTGGTTGTTGTTTTATTACTACATGTCTCTTGGCATGACGATGTCTTAGGGTGGCTGGGCCGGTTTTATCTGTCTGCCTGTATTTAACATTTTTGGAGGGTTTTTCATGGGAGTTCCTTTACGTCAACAGTTAACCGTAGGTGCCTATCTATTCAAGCAGAAAATTAGAGGGGTTAAGAAATATCCCTTGGTCTTGATGCTGGAGCCTTTGTTTCGCTGTAATTTGGCCTGTGCAGGTTGCGGGAAAATTGATTATCCGGACGAAATTCTTGATAAACGCCTTTCATATGAGGAATGCATGCAGGCGGTCGATGAATGCAATGCGCCAATGGTGTCCATTCCCGGCGGTGAGCCGCTGATTCATAAAGAGATGCCGCAAATCGTCGCCGGAATTATTGCCCGAAAAAAATATGTTTATTTATGCACCAATGCGCTGTTGTTGAAAAAAAGGATTGACGATTACAAGCCGTCGCCTTATCTGACTTTTTCTATCCATCTGGACGGTATGCGCGATAGGCATGATGCCTCTGTTTGCCAGGACGGTGTTTTTGACCGTGCTGTTGAAGCGATCAAACTGGCGTTGGACAAAGGCTTTCGGGTGACCATTAACTGCACGCTGTTTCAAGGCGAAAACGCCCATGAAGTTGCTGAATTTCTTGATTATGCCATGGAACTGGGCGTTGAAGGGGTCACCATTGCTCCCGGGTTCAGTTATGAAAGAGCGCCGCAACAGGATGTCTTCATTAAAGGCAAGGAAGTTAAGGAATTATTCCGGGGCATTTTTAAGATCGGCAAAAAACGTAACTGGAAATTAAACCATTCCGCGCTGTATCTTGATTTTCTGGCCGGTAATCAAAGTTACCACTGCACGCCTTGGGGAAACCCGACGCGAAATGTCTTCGGTTGGCAAAAACCTTGTTACCTGTTGGCTGATGAAGGGAATGCAGCAAGTTTTAAGGAATTAATCGAAACAACGCCTTGGGAAAAATATGGTACCGTCAATAATCCAAAATGCGCAAACTGTATGGCCCATTGCGGCTACGAAGCCACTGCAGTTGAGGACATGCTAAAAAATCCGCTGAAAGGAATGTTGACCGCGATCAGAGGTCCTAAGACCGAAGGAGACATGATTCCCGAACTGGCGCCAAACTACACGGAAGAAAAGCCGCTGCCGACATTTTCGGGTATACCTATTAGAGTTGAAATGGCCGATTGATTCAAGCTTGTCTTATTTTATCCACAATGACTGGATAACGATTTGCCGGATTAAAGCTTTAGTCGAGGAAACAGTTTCAAAAGCTGACAACCAAGCTATGTTTTTACGAGATTTTAGATTATGGTTTTTAAAATGTTTAAGTTAACAGGCGTTATTATACTGTGTCTGTTGACTGCTGTTAACGCAGTTGCCGAAGAGAAAAGCGGAACGAGCGCCAGGGCAGTCGTTGAAAAATTCCAGGCCGAGCTTATTCAGGTGATGAAAAATGGCAAACAACTCGGATTTGCCGGACGCTACGACAAGCTGTATGATTCGGTTTCCAACAGTCATGATTTGACAAAAATTGCCCGTATCGTTGTCGGCAAAGAGTGGGAAAAGCTGTCGTCGGAACAGCAGGACAAGTTGATTGATGTGTTTAGCCGCCTGAGCGTTGCGTCATATGCGCATAATTTTAAGGAATATGCCGGGGAATCTTTTGTCTTCGATTCTGAAGAAGAAACCGCCAGGGGCGGCTTCGTGGTGCATTCGCGCCTAATTGTACCTGATGATAAACCGGTAAAGTTTGATTATATGCTGAAGGAAATAGGCAGTAGTTGGCGGATCATTAATATTATCGCCAATGGCGTCAGTGATCTGGCCTTGAAAAGATCCGAATACACCACTATTCTACAGCGAGAAGGTTTTGATGCTTTAATCAAAAAAATCAACGAAAAAATCGATAATTATTCCAAACAATAGGTTTTATGGCAATGAGCACACCATTCAGCGGCTTTCGCTCGGGTAGGATTCAACACATTTTCTCGGCTCTCTTGATGGGAGCCAGCATTACTCTGAGCGGTTGTGCCACTACGGGAGGGGAAAAGGACTCCGTCATGAGTCAGGCCGATCCTTATGAAAACATCAACAGGAAAGTTTTTGTTTTTAACGATCATGTTGATAACTACGTTGCTGAGCCTATATCCAATGCGTATAAAAAAGTGACACCACAGTTTGTGCAAACGGGCATATTCAATTTTTTTAATAATCTGAAAAACATCAATGTCGTGCTCAATGACATGTTTCAAGCCAAATTCGAACAAGGCGCCCAGGATAGCGGCCGCTTTTTAATGAATACGACTGTGGGTTTGGCCGGACTGTTTGATGTCGCCAAACATGTGGGTTGGGAACAAAACGAAGAAGATTTTGACCAGACCTTGGCCGTATGGGGCGTGCCACAGGGATCTTATCTGGTAATCCCTTTTCTTGGACCTACCACCTCTCGTGGTATTCCTGGATCGGTCTTCGATACGGCGGCCAATCCTGCAACTTATGTCGGTTGGCCTGTCCAATTAGTGTCTATGTTAAATACCAGAGCCAATGCTGAAGGCGCCTTAAAATTTATCGATGAAGCCGCGTTGGACCCTTACGTGTTTACCCGTGAATCTTATTTACAATGGCGCACCAGTTTATCTACCGATGGCAAGGCTGAATCCTCGTCGGATTTGTCAGAATTCGAAGACGAAATCGATGCAGGGGGCGACAACATGAGTCCCGGTCAAAAGAGTGCGGACGTCGGCGCCGCCGCGAAACCGGCTGCTATTCCTTCACAGACCATTGAAGATACTGAGAGAGAGACGGCTGCCGGCAATACAAAACAGTTTACGCAAGTCGCCAATTCATTTGGCGGAGTTACCCAGTCGTTTGACGAAACAGCCAAATCTTTTGAAGCAGCGGGCGATAAGCTGGATAAATTAAACGCAAAAAAAAACTGAAAAAAACCAGGAAATAGTGTAGAAAAATAACATAATTGATTAAAGAGAGGCAGTAATCCTGCCTCTCAAAATTGCAATAAGGAATGAATTTCGTATCCATCGAGTTTATTCCTTCCTTCAAGAAAATTCAGTTCGACGACAAACGCACAGGCGACAACCTTTGCGCCCAGCTTCTCGATCAATTCGCAACTGGCTTTTGCGGTGCCCCCTGTAGCCAGAAGATCGTCAATCAATAATACGCGGTCATTGCTGTCGAAGGCATCGATATGCGCTTCCAGCGTGGCTGAACCATATTCCAGATCATACGATACGCTTTGCACATCATAGGGTAATTTGCCCGGTTTCCTCAACGGTATAAAAGGCAGTCCCATCTCCCAGGCGACCAATGAACCGAAAATAAAACCGCGCGCCTCCATTCCGGCAACGGCGGTAATATTCCCGCCCAAAAAAGGCTGCATCAGTTGATGAACAGCCAGTTTTAATGTGGCGGGATCTTTCACCAGCGGCGTAATATCCTTAAAAATAATGCCGGGTATTGGAAAATCGGGAATATCGCGAATTTTGTTTTTTAGACGGTCCATGGTTTTATTTTTTTAGTGAATATAATTCAGTCTAATATTATTGGCATCGGGTCGGGTCAGAGCGCATCTGGCTATATGCTGACCCACTTCTGAAACATTTTTAAGGCATTCATGTTGTCGGCGACTAGGGGTCTGCTTCAACTTTGTCGCGGCGATCAGCATGGATATGATGTTCGACTGTTAGGCTCTTGTGCTGCCGGAACCCATGCGCCGTTCAGATCGTAGAGGCAACTGCTGATTAGCGCAAAACTTCTCGATCGAGCCGGTCATGCCCTGGGCATCGAGTCCGCACAGTGCCAGCAGTTCCTCGCGCGTGCCTTGCTCGACAAAGCAGTCGGGCAAGCCGAGATTGAGCACCGGCATCAGGATTTTTTGCGCCTGCAGAAAATCATTGACGGCGCTGCCGGCGCCGCCGGCCAGGACATTTTCTTCCACCGTGACCAGGATTTCATGGCTTTTCGTCAGCTCCCGGATCAAGGCGTCATCGATCGGTTTGACGAAGCGCATATTGACCACGGTGGCGCCCAACTGTTGGCCCGCGTGTAGCGCCGGCGCCACCATGCTGCCCCAGGCCAGGATGGCGATACGGCTGCCCTGATGGCGAACTTCGGCCTTGCCGATCGGCAGTGTTTTCAGTTCCTTTTCGACCTTCACCCCCGGGCCTTTGCCGCGCGGATAGCGCACCGATGCCGGGCCGTCATGTAAAAATCCCGTGGTCAGCATCTGCCGGCATTCATTCTCGTCGGCCGGCGCCATGATCAGCAGATTGGGGATGCAGCGCATATAGGTGTAATCGAAACTGCCGGCATGAGTCGGGCCGTCCGGTCCGACCAAGCCGGCGCGGTCCAGGGCGAACAGCACATCCAGGTTTTGAATGGCGACGTCGTGGATCAGCTGGTCATACGCCCGCTGCAGAAAGGTCGAATAAATCGCCACCACCGGTTTCGCGCCCTGACAGGCCTGGCCGGCCGCCAGGGTGACCGCATGCTGCTCGGCAATGGCGACATCGAAATAACGCTTCGGAAAGCGCTCGGAAAACTTGACCAGTCCCGACCCCTCGCGCATCGCCGGGGTAATGCCGAGCAGTCGTTCGTCCTGTTCCGCCATATCGCACAGCCAGTTGCCGAACACCTCGGTATAGGTCGGGTGCGGTGACGGCGCCGATTTTGGCAGCGAGTCCTTGCTGGGATCGAAGGCCGGCACGCCATGATAGGCCAGAGGATCTTTTTCTGCCGGCGGATAGCCCTTGCCCTTCTTGGTGACGATATGCAGGAAGCGGGGGCCGGCCATCGCTTTCAGATTTTCCAGGGTCGGCACCAGCATGTCCAGATCATGGCCGTCGATCGGGCCGATATAATTGAAGCCCAACTCCTCGAACAGCGTGCCCGGCACCACCATGCCCTTGATATGCTCCTCGGTGCGGCGGGCCAGTTCCCAGACGCTGGGCATCTTGCCCAGCACTTTTTTACTTTCTTCCCAGGCCGACACATACAGCCGGCTCGACAGAATCTTGGTCAGATAATTATTCATCGCGCCGACATTCGGCGAGATCGACATATCGTTGTCGTTGAGGATCACCAGCAGATTGGCGTCAATACAGCCGGCGTGGTTCATCGCCTCATAAGCCATGCCGCCGGTAATGCTGCCGTCGCCGATGATCGCCACCATCTGCTGGTCCTCGCCTTTCAGCTCTGAGGCAATGGCCATGCCCAGGGCGGCGCTGATCGACGTGCTGGAGTGGCCGACGCCGAAGGCGTCGTACTCGCTCTCGGCGCGGGACGGGAACGCCGACACGCCGCCACGGGTACGGATCGTCGTCATGCGCTCCTTGCGGCCGGTGAGGATCTTGTGCGGATAAGCCTGATGGCCGACGTCCCAGACCAATTGATCCTTCGGGGTATCGAACACATAATGCAGGGCGACCGTCAATTCCACCGTGCCCAGGCCGGCGGAAAAATGGCCGCCGGAGATGCTCACCGTCTGTGTCAAATACTCGCGCAGCTCTTCCGCCAGCGGCTTGAGCTGGTCTTTGCTCAGCTTCCGCACATCGGCGGGCAGGGTGATGGTGTCTAGCAGGGGGAAATTGCCTGGTTTGTTCATGTGAAATTCTATTCCGTGAGTCGGCACGATTGTCTGGGTGTTAATCGAATGCGTTAAAATCCTTCAGGGTTTAGTGCCCTGAAGGACTCAACAAAGGTTCGATTATCCAATTTAATTTCCTAGTAATCAAGTTGGGATTTAATGATCCCGTTGGATGATATAGAGTGACAAGTCGCGTAAAAGATCGGCTTCGCTGCCAAAAATGCTCAGGTTTTCGAGTGCTTTTTCATGCAGGCTCTGGGCTTTTTGTTTGGCTCCGGCCATGCCTAATAAGGCCGGATAGGTAGGTTTTTCGTTAACCCTGTCCTTGCCCTGTGTTTTACCCAGTGTTGCGGTATCGCTTTCTTCGTCAAGAATGTCGTCCTTCACCTGGAAGGATAAGCCGATGCATTTGGCGTAGTTATCCAGTTTCGTGGCGATAGCGGGGTCTATGTCCTCTTTTGCCAGAGTAGCCAGATTAACGCTGGCGCGGATGAGTGCACCGGTTTTATGGATATGCATGTTTTCCAGTTCCGGAAGATTCAATTTTGTTCCAACCGATTCAAGATCGATAGCCTGGCCGCCAACCATTCCCTGAGAACCGCTGGCTTTTGCCAAAGCGGTGATCATTTTTAAACGATTTTCAGCGCTTGCAGTGATTGAAGGATCATGGGCCAGTATTTCGAATGCCAGGGCTTGCAGTGCATCGCCGGTCAAAATGGCGGTCGCTTCATCGAAGGCAATATGGCAGGTGGGTTTGCCTCGTCTGAGATCATCATCATCCATTGCCGGAAGATCATCATGGATCAAGGAATAGACATGAATAAATTCGACGGCGCAGGCGGAGCCATCCAGTATTTCAGGAGCGAGTCCCAAGGTTTTTCCGGTGCAATAAGTCAACATGGGGCGCATGCGTTTGCCGCCATCCAAAACACAGTAACGCATGGCGCGATGCAGTTTTTGCGGCAAAATGGTGTCATTGGGCAATCTGGCTTCCAGAGCCTTTTCCACGCGGTTTTGGCAAAAACTAAGGTATTCTTTTAACGCATTACTCATCAGTAAAGGGCTCCAGGGTTTGATTGCCGTTTTTTTCCAAGAGAATCTGAACTTTCTGTTCCGCTTCCTGCAAGGCCTTTTGACAGGTTCGGGTCAGATAGACCCCTCGTTCAAAGGATTTTAATGACTCTTCCAGTGAAATGTCTCCTTGTTCAAGTTGGCTGACTAACTGTTCGAGCTCAGCGAGGGATTCTTCGAATAAGATCGAGCTTTTCTTTTTCGGCATGAAGTGAAAATAATGATTGATTTGAGATAGAAAAGATAGTGCATTATATATGATTTTTTCCGGTTAGTGCTTGGCAACTAAACGCAAGAAACAGATAGCCTAGGCAGGCGGTTTATTTGCGGGTATTTAATACATTTTACAAGTATTAATAAACCATTTATATTGACAGCCAGTTATTTTATGATTCCGGGCTATTTCTCAGGAATGAATGCGCGTTGAAATCGGAAATATAGCGTAAATCAAGACCTATTTTCTCTGCGGTAACTAAGGGGAGGCCAACCATGCGCAATTTTCTTTTGCTTATCATCGGTATCACGGGCTCGCTTGCTTGCGCTCAGTCGACCGATAAACCGCCAGCAAACAGTGCGGAGGCAAACTCCCAAGCGGAACCGGCCGCCGGTCACAATCAATTAGGTCTTCCGCCGGTGCCGATTCCGGCAAATAATCCACAATCCCCTGCCAAAATCGCTCTCGGCGACAAACTGTTTCATGACGTGCGTTTTTCTGTCGACGGCACAGTCAGTTGCTCCAAATGCCACAATGAGAAGCAGGCGTTTACCGACGGCATGCAGTTCTCGCTTGGCCATCACGGACTCACGGGAACACGCAATGCGCCGACAGTCATCAATGCGGCATTTTATCAGTCTCAGTTCTGGGACGGGCGTGAACCGGATCTGGAAAGCCAGTCCAAGCAACCTTTGATTAATCCGGTCGAGCACGGCCTGGCCAGTCATCAACCGGTACTCGATATCGTGCGCCAGGATCCGGTTTACTCGGCAGCATTTAAATCGGTGTTCGGTGTGGGCGCAATGCAGGTGACGATGGATCACGTTGCCAAAGCCATTGCCAGCTTCGAACGCACGCTGATTTCGGCGAATTCGCCGTTCGATCGCTACTATTTCAACGATGAAACCGCCGCCATGACCGATGCGCAGATACGCGGATTCAAACTGTTTATCGGACAGGGCCGCTGTGTTTCCTGTCATGTCATCGAACAGGATCAGGCCGTTTTTAGCGACAGCCGATTTCACAACATCGGCATCGGCATCAATAATATCCAGGAGGATGTGCCGCGTTTGGCGAAGGCCTTTCTCGAGGCTAAAAACAAAGGCGGCGACGTCGACGCCATGGTGTTGACGGATAAAAAATCTTCCGAGCTGGGCCGTTTCGCGGTAACCGACGAATTGAACCAGATTGGCGCATTTAAAACGCCGACCTTGCGCAATATCGATTTAACCGCGCCGTACATGCATGATGGCAGCCTGAAAACCCTGAGGGAGGTGGTCGTGCACTATAACAACGGCGGCGTCAGCAAAGCAGGGGATAAGGTTAACCCGTATTTGAGCGGCGGCATCCGCCCGCTGAATCTCACCGATCCTCAGATAAACGATCTGGTTGCGTTTATGCAGGCTCTGACCAGCCCTCAATATGCGAAACAGGCGTCGGCGCAGCCAGCGAATCCTGCGGCTAACTAAGGAGCCCATCACTATGAATACGATCAATCGCAGTCGCCGGACTTTTATCAAGAGTGCCGGAGCGCTGGCCATCGGCAGCACCTTGCCCATCAGCCTGGTCGAACTGGCTTTTGCCGAAAGCGCGCAAAACTTCTCTTTCGCCTATATTTCCGATGCCCATATCCAGCAGATAAAAGGCAGCCGCTTCGTCAGAAACTGGGATCAGGGCCTGATCCGGGCCGTCGCGGAAACCAATCTGCTGACGCCGAAACCGGATTTTGTCATTTTCGGCGGCGATCTGGCGCAACTCGGCAGCAAGGCCGAACTCGATCACGGCGCCGAAATCATGTCGGCGTTGCAGCCGAAAGTCCGCTATGTGATGGGCGAACACGATTATTATCTGGATTTGGGCAAATACTGGGAAAAACTGTTCGGCCCGCAATATTACAGCTTTGATCATAAGGGCGTGCATTTCATCGTGCTGAACAGCATCAGGACCTACGATGACTGGACTTACCGGCGATGGCCGACTAATGAACAGCGGATGCTGGAGATGGCCGGACTCGACAACCCCAACGGTTCGCCGTTTATGGTCGGCGAGAAGCAGCGGCAGTGGCTGAAAAAGGACTTGGCCAAGGTGAATAAAGCGACGCCGGTCGTCGTATTTTCACACTCTCCGTTGCAGAAAATTTATAAGGGCTGGAATTTCTGGACCGAGGACGCCGATGAAATTCAGGCCTTGCTAAGACCGTTTGACAAGGTGTCCGTGATTTACGGCCATGTCCATCAGATCCAGTATAACCAGGTGGGCAATATCAGTTTCAATTCGGTGATGGCGACCGCCTGGCCCTGGCCGTATCCGCAGTCCTATGCGCAGGCGGAGCAGTATCTGCCGAAACTGACCGTGCCGATGAACCGGGCTGATCCTTTTTTCGAACGCGACGCCACCGGCTGGCAATTCATCAATCTGGCCAGCGGCAATGTCGATTTGAATTATACGCTTTATAACAACAGCAGCCGGATCGTGCGTTTTAACACCGATAAAAAATACCCTGAAGATAGCGCTTATCAAAGCGAAAGTTCCCGCATCCCGCCGCAAACGCATTTTTAGCTCATAGGAGAACGACGATGGTTAAATATCAGCAAAAAATTTTGGCGCTTTCCATGGGGGTGTTGTCTCTTGCGGGCACAGTGCGTGCAGATGAGTTTACCGATGCCGAATTAAAACGCTGGGAACAACAGTTCATGAATGTCGTCGCCGAAGGCCGCGAATTATGGACCAGCCCCAAACTGGGCAGTAACGGAGTCGCCTGTGCTCAGTGTCACCCCAATGCCGCCAATACCCATCCTGAAACCTATCCGAAATTTCAAAAGCAATTGGGCAAAGTGACGCCCCTTTGGGAAATGATTAACTGGTGCCTCAGAAATCCACTGGAAGGACAGCCATTGGCCGCCGATGATCCAAAAATGATTGCCCTGCAGGCTTATGTGACTTATGAGCGCCGCGGCGTCAAGCTGGAACCCGGCAAGCATTGAGTTCATTTGCTACAAGCGGGAGTCCGGCCCATTAAGCAGGGTTCGTTTGGCGATGAAAATTGTCAGGAGCGGCAAGGCAAAGCCCAAAAGCATCACGGTAAAAAAAAGTCCGCCTAACTGGCTGTAATCTGCAGGAACCGAAATCGCGCCGGTAACGGCATTCCTGACTTCCCGGGTGATAATAAACCACTGGTTAAGCAGTTTGGTCAGCAGTTGAGACAGCGAGAGGGCAAGATTGACAAACGCCGCCATGACCGCGAAATAGGTCGCCTTAAGCCGGGGCGGCGCTGAATGGGCGATCCATGCCAGCATCGGAATCATCGCAATCTGTCCCAGCGGCGATTCCAGTGCGGTATCGACCAGCACGATGAAACGTGCATCGACAAAGCTGCCGATATGCGCCTGGGTCCATTGATGAAATCCATAGTACAAAGCGATTTCCGGTAAATTAAGCACGGTCAGGACGACGGTCAGTATGGCGATGATTTCGGTAATGGAGCGTTCAGCCATGAAGCGGCGGAACAGGAACATACCGAGCAAGGTTAAACTGCTGGAAATCAGAGACAGCTTGGACAGAAACTGCTGGTCGAAGCCGAGTTCGTCAATCATCCACCACGTAGATCCTGCACCGGTCGATGGAACCGCCCGGAAGACAAAGATCACCACGGCAATGCCAAACAGTTGCTTTCTGACCGAAGCCGGCAGTTCATTGGTCAAGCGCCACATCAGGAACAACACGATGGACAGTGAACCGGCAAAGACCAGTTCTTCGTTAAACGGCAGTTTGGCCAGTCCCATGGCAATGGCGAATATTGTGAAGCTGAGCCCTCCGCCTAAAATCCACCAGTTAATTTCCGGCAATTCATTTATCGGGCGCGCCAACAGGCGTTCGATGTCTTCAATTTCATAGCCCTGTGCCGCCAGCCGCCATTCCTGACTGGAGCGGAGATAAGCCGCCAGCAGAACGCCAAACACGGAGATAACCGGGATCAACAACGCCCAGCGGTAAATGGTGACATAAACGGCTGCCTGTTCCGCGGAATTCATCGATTCCACGCCGCTGAACAGATAGACATTGGCCAGCGCCACCAACAGCGTGCCGCCGATAATCGCAACCCGTCCCAAGGTTTGCATGGTCGTGTGGCCAAGACGAATTTGATCTTCAGGAATAGGCATTCCGCGTTCGTCTACGCGAGCCACCGCTTCTACGGTCATGGCATCGGCCACGGTATCCTGTATCACATAACCGATGGGAGCCAAAAGTGTCGCCACAACAAACCAGGTTTCCGCGGGCAAGAAGCCTATCATCGATTCCGGATCCGCCAGCAGGTTCAGCATAATCAGCAAGCTGGCTGCAATCAGGGCGGCTCCCAGGTAAATTAACTTCGTCTTATGCCGCCAGAACAAGTCCACCAGATGACCGATGGGCATTTTCATGGCCCAGGGCAACATCGCCCAAAAACCCAGGCTTGCGAGGAATTCGGCGGACAAACCGAGATAGTCCTTAACGAAAAATGTGCCGACAATGCCGGTCAAACCGGATATGCCCGCAGCCAGATAAACCATCAGCGGAGGCACGTAACTCAAACGCATTTGCCGGGCAAGATCGTAGACGTTCCGATCAAACCAGTGTTGCAATTTGCCCAACAGGTTTGGCGATGGCATTAAGTCAGTATCATTGGCGTTTTCATGTTTCGGCATGGGCTATCCTTTCAGTTAAGGGGGCAAGTGCAATGAATCCGCCCATTCGACCAGACACAGATATTTTGGTTCGAATTGAAGTGAACGCGTCTAAATCATCCGGTTAATACAGATTACCATATTATTTGGGTTATTAATGCGGCGGCGATCTGTCCAGAGAGTAGAGCGATACGATTAATATCAAGGTCGCCAAAACCAGCATAATGGGACCGAAAAACCATAAAATCAGCGGCAGGCTAAAAAAGAAGGCGCGCGTGCCAAAGGTATAGTAGGTTCCGGCGCGATTCAGGTAGGCTGTGATGATTTTGGGAGAAAATCCGTCCAAGACAGTATCGGCAGGCAGGTTGACCATATAGCCGACATGATTGAAGAAACGTATCGCCATGGAAAAACAGTAAAACGCTATAAAAAAATCGAGCAGCAATAACCCCAGCTTTATCAGATATAACTCGTTTGATGCGGATTCAACCTGAAAGAACGGTTTCCAGACCATCGCCAGTTTATCGGTATCTCCACTCAGGTTTAATATGCCAATGATCAACAGCACGGCTGTCGAAGCCATGAAATTGGACGCCATGACTGAATTACGCAAGGTTTGAACAGCCAGTATATCCATTTTTCCGCTGGTCATGATCATTTCCACCCAGCGCTGGCGAACTCTGGCGTTTATGGCATGGACAGTAAAATCGGGACGGCGGCGGGATCGATAGTTCAAATACAGATAATAAATCAGAACGAGCAGACTGCTGATGGTAAAAGCGATGACATCATGAAACATATGGGCGCATCCTGATTACTTTGCCGTAGAAAAGCGGTGGGACCTGATTTATTGATGTTTGCCCGGTCTGGCTGCCCAAATAAGCCATTCAATAAAGAGACTCATCGCTCCCCCTATAAGAAAGTTAAGTATAGCGTTTGCACATCAACATTTTTATTGAAATTTATCCGGCAGCCATCCCCTGTTGACGCAATCGCGGAAACACCATTCAGGTGTCGTTTCAGTCTTGTAACTCCAGAAAAACCAGCCGAGAAATTTTTCAAAGGTGGCCAGTTGCGCGGCGGCATAGCCCCGGTAGGCGACATTGGTTTGAAAATTATCCATACGCTCCAATGCATAGTTAAAGGGGCCTTCCGCCCAAAGCGAAACGAACTTCGGGTTAAGTCCCAGGCTCCATTCGCCGACAAAAGTCCACAGGCCGAGCTGGTGGATAATATCGTCGGCTTCGTGTTTCCAGTCGATTACCGATTTTCCAATATGGCCATAAATATCGGTGTCAATATCGGCCCGGTCAAAACACTGGTAGCGATGGATATCGAAGATGACATTGCTAAACTCAGGTTGCTGCAAAAAACCGGTGTATTCGCGGAATGAGCGGAACCCGTCATGGAAAACCACGGCGACATCTTCAGGTCGGCAGTATTTACGGATTCGATAATAACCTTCCGTCGTGTAATGCTTCAACAGATTAGTATCGATATCCCAGCGCGGTTCATTCAATACCTCGATAGCGTGCAAGGCCGGCCGATTGCGGTAGCGTTCGGCCAGGCGTTCAAGTATATTCAGTGAATGATTGATATAGTCGGCTTGAGTGTGCCACTCGCAGATATCCTTGATGCCGCCGTTATCGAATCCGTTCTGGCAGCCGGGAGCGGCATGCAAATCCAGCACCACATGCAGTCCATAATCTTCTGCCCAATTGAATGCCTGGTCAAGAATGTCGACGCCTCCTTCTACATAAGGGTGAGTTATCGCGCCATAGACTCTGTGATAGGGATAGTCTTGCCCGAAAATCCAGTGCCCGACCGGAATCCGCACGGCATTGATGCCGATACCGGCCAGCCATGCAAAATCATCGCGGGTGATGAACGAGTGCCAGTGTTTTTTCAACAGGGTGTCTGCTTTTGCACCCAGTTCCACGCACCAGGAAGTCTCATCGCTTGCCTGCAGGCCTTCAAACAGGCTGGGGACCATCCATTTTTCGAGGAGGAGCCAGCCGCCGAGATTAACGCCTCGCAGCTTCTTGCCGAGTTTATGGCTAAATTGCGGATTCATTGTGTTTTCCTATTTTCGCGTTTCAGGTACCGGATGACTTTCGGGCGGCTGCAGTACAATTTTACGTTCATGAAACGCCTCTGCGGTGGGCTGGTTGGTTATCGACAGCATCGCCGCTTCCGGCAGATTGTCCCGGATCAAGCGCAGCATCTCGGCCTCTCCTTCGGGATCAAGCGAGTCAAAGGCTTCCTGCAACAAAATCCACTTGGGCCGATACAGCAACAGGCGAACCAGTCCCAAACGCTGTTGTTGTTCGCGCGAAAGCGATTTATCCCAGGTATCACTTTGCTCGAGCAGATCCAGCAAATCAGGGACGCCGGCAATTTTAAACGACTCCTCAAGTTCGGCCTGGCTGAATCTTTCAGCCGCAGACGGATAGCAGATCGCCGACCGCAGCGTACCGTGCGGCAAATAAGGCCGAGGCGGCATGAAAAACATCGGCTCCTCGTCCGGAAGGTCGATATTGCCGCCGCCCCACGGCCAAAGGCCTGCGATCGCTTTAAAAAGCTTGGCCGCCGTGGGCGCGTGGCCGGAGATGAGCACCCGTTCGCCCGGTCCGATCTCATCATTGATATCGCAGAGGATCTCTTCGCCATTGAGTTTGGAAATGCATAAATTACGGAAGCGTAATTTGGGCGCATCTGTTTTTTTCACGACGATCCGATGGGGATCGGGGCGCTGGATTTCCTGTTCCAGATCGTCCAATGCCTTGACCAGGCCCAGCACCCGCTCGGCTGATGCCCGCCATTGGGCGATGCCGGCCATATTGTCGACCGGCCATGATAATGCCGAGGCCATATGCTGGAAGGCTTGCGCCGATTGCATCAAGGCGCCGAGCGTGACCGTTCCCAGCACATAGCGCGGCGACGATACCAGAATGGGGAAGGCCATCGACAACACCGAATAACCGGAAGTGAAAATGAGTATTTGTTTCCAGGCATCGGTTTGCCGGTCATAGACCTGAAGAATATCCTGAAAAAGCGATAGCAAGCGGTTTCGCTCGTTATCCTCGCCGCGGATCAGCGCAATCGCCTGCGAATTTTCCCTTGCTGTAACCAGGCCGAACCGGAAATTGGCTTCCATGGTTTGTCTGGTATGGGTGGTCTTGATTAATGGCTGGCCTATCCACCACCCTAACAATGAAGCGGTGGCCGCATACATGATCGCTATCCAGACCAGATGCCCATAAATGGGTGTATGAATGAACCATAAGTCGAGGACAACTGTGCCGGACAGGTTCCAGAGTATGGTGGTAAAACTGATCAGCATCAGCAGGCTGTAAAATAGCGAATGACTGAATGAGATCGCGTCATCGATCGCAATGCGGATATCCTCTGCGATACGTCCATCGGGATTATCGTGATCGCCCGAAATATGAGTCACTAGATAGTGACGGCCTTTGTGCATCCATCTGCCGATGACCTGATCGGTCAGCCAGCCTCGCCAGCCGACTTGCAGGCGCCGTTTGATGGCCAGATGCGTGCTGGTGACAGCCATGCTGGCCGCGAAGATCAGGATGATGAGCCCGATTTGCTTTAATAGTCCGGACATGGAGCGCTGTTCCAGCGCATTAAAAAGATTGGCGCTCCATTGGTTGATGATGATGGCAAGGCCGATCTGCATCAAGGTAAGGAAGATCAAGATCAGGGTTTGCTTCCAAATGGAAATCTTGTCTTCAGAATTCCAGTAGGGACCTGCCAGTTTGATGAACAGCAAGAAAAATTGGCTAGTGCTCATCATGGCGAAAGCTCCGGGTCAAGATGAAAAGTAGGTCATTATCGTGCCGGAATGTGTTAATACCGGTATTCAAACAATAGGTCGAACCCGTTGGTTCGATACTATGACGATAAGAAAGAATCATGGCGGCGTCTTTATAATTGGTTATTATTAAGCGGTTATCATTCAGCCCATTTGTCCTGCATAGCAAAACAGATAGTAATACTAAATTCAATATTAGCAACATTCCTCGTATAATGAACACCTGATTTTTTATTAGGACGATGCGAAACATTATGCTTACTTATCCACAGATCGATCCCATTGCCGTAAGCTTAGGGCCGCTGAAAATCCATTGGTACGGATTGATGTATTTGCTGGGATTTGCCGCAGTCTGGATTTTGGGCCAAAAAAGGGCGGCGCAGCCCTGGTCGCCGGTGAAACCGGAAGCCATTGAGGATTTGGTCACTTACGGCGCTCTTGGCGTCATTTTAGGCGGCCGGATAGGCTACGTCCTGTTTTATAATTTCGCCGAATTTTTGAGCGATCCCCTGGTGCTGTTTAAAATCTGGCAAGGCGGCATGTCGTTTCATGGCGGCATGCTGGGCGTGTTCATCGCCATGTGGATTTTTAGCAAAAAACAGAATTGCACCATGCTGCAACTGACCGATATCATCGCGCCGTTAGCGCCGATTGGGCTGGGCGCAGGACGCATCGGCAATTTTATCAATTCCGAGCTATGGGGCAGGACGACTGATGTGCCCTGGGCCATGGTGTTTCCCAACGGGGGGCCGCTGCCGCGCCATCCGTCCCAGCTTTATGAAGCTTTTTTAGAAGGGGTGGTGCTGTTTGCCATACTCTGGATTTATACCGCCAAACCCAGGCCGACGATGGCCGCCACCGGCATGGCCCTGTTTTTTTACGGCTGCTTCCGGTTTTTTGTCGAATTTTTCAGAATGCCCGATGCGCAACTGGGCTATCTGGCCTTGCAATGGGTCACCATGGGGCAAATATTGTCAACGCCGATGATCCTGATAGGTGGGGGGATGATTTATTTTGCTTATAGAAAGGGGTTAAGCAAATAATCCGATAAAGTCGTAAAGAATATCTATGCCATGAGGTGGGCAAATTTCTTGGATTAGCTCGAACGATGCGCTTTTTTAAACTCAATGCCTCATAGGACTCTAATTTTTTGTCGGGATAAGTTTACGAATTAAGCCGGTAAGTAAAATTGGCCAGAAAATCCAGTGCATCATGGTTACGACAAAGGTATAACCTTTCATCCTAAAAAGAGCGGTTGAATTCGCTATGCAGGCGCCGGTAGGCGTCCGGCGGCTGCAATTGGCATCCTTTGAGGTACTTGACCAGCGCTAAACTCAATATTCGGTACCAGCATTGAATCGTCGTCAACTGCTCCGCAGTTGACCTCAGTTCTTTGAAGAACGCAGCGATTCTGCGATAGCGCTGTTCGACCTTTTCAGCTTCGGCATGCGTGCTGCTGATGGTCAAGCAATTTTGACCGGCATGACGGGTCTGCTTACCGATCGCGTAAAATGTGGATTAAGGGCTGACACGTAGAAAACTCCAAAAGAACAGAGCGACGGCGATCCGGCCGAAGACGTGGACCAAAGTCCGTTATAAGAACGCACTTTAGAAGCACACTCAATGCCGGTTTTTTCTTCA
>CAZMRW010000017.1:0-55186 GCA_964568805.1 uncultured Methylococcaceae bacterium
AGTTATGATCAGGAAATGCAGGCGGCGCGGGAGCTGGAGGCGCGCGCCGATCGGCTGGAAGCGGAGCAGATTGTGCAGGCGCAGCGCCGTAAAAAATTGATTGCCAAGGTCAAAATCGCCCAGAAGCAGTTAGGCATGGATGATGAGACGTATCGCGATTTTCTGCAGGGCGAAACCAAAAAACGCTCTTCAACCGATCTGAAGGTGTGGGAGCTGGAGAATGTACTGAAGGCGTTGCGCGCTAAGGGATTCAAGGGACTCAAGGGCACGCGGCCGCAAGCCAATGACGATCAGTCCAGGCTTATACGCAGTTTATGGCTGCAATTGCATGATGCGGGGAAAGTGCGCGACTCGGGCGAACGCGCCCTGGTGCATTGGGTACGCGGTCAATTTAAAAATTCGGACGGTATCGAGGCGCTGCAGTGGCTCTCGGTGCGTCAAAAGCGTCGCATCATCGAGCAACTGAAGCAATGGCTGGCAAGGTAATCACGATCGAACTACTGGTTTCCACGTTGGAGCAGTACATCTATGAGCAGGTGTTGCCGCTAAAAAACGAAAAAGCCGCAATCGCCTGCGCCTATGCGTTCACCGAATGTCTTTATCTGAATTTCCGCGGACAGTTGATTTATGTGCCGACCTCGGACGGTTCCGAGGCTCATGATTTGCATCAGAGGATCTATGCCGATTTCAGGTATAATAATCACCAAGAGCTGGCGCTAAAATACCGGCGCAGCCTGGCGAATATTTATGCGATAGTCAAACAGATGCAGCGCACGGAGGTCCGCAAACATCAATCCGATCTATTTTTATCGGCGCCCGCCGATGAAAAAAAAGCCATGCCGATTACGCTGAGTGTAATCCATGACTATCTTCCACACGAGTTTATCAAGATAGGATTTTCCAATGAAGAAGCGACCCAATTGGCCGTAAAAATCTCTTCTAAACTTTGCCAAATGTTCCCCGGCGTGCTCTTTTTTATCTCTAAAAATCTCATCAAAAAAAGGCAATCGATCGGGCAAACTGATCTATTCTAATCACCGTTTTTCTATTTTCACTCTGTGAAAACTATTTTCATTTTTCATTTCGTTTTCAGAAAAATTTCCCAAAAAAAACCGATTTATCGCACGAAATCCCGTTTATTTATCTTACGTGTGTTCACTAAATGTGGCGGAAATAAGTGGCTAGACACGTCAATTTGATTTAAATCATCTTTGTTTGCATATGTTCCATCATGAAGTGGCCAATGTTCAAACCAATTGATTGGCAATATATGTTCAACATCCAGTTTTTCTGACTCAAATAAATTAGACTCTTCAGTTCGACTTGATCTCATTAACATTTCAAGTTCGAGCAAAATCGATTTGAGTTTTGGAGAGTCAAGCCTTCCTTTATAAACTCCTGCCTCAAGCCATTCCTTTCTAAATTCATCATCACGTGGCCAACGAGCAGCTTTACCTTCAAGTGAGGAAAGATCAGAGTAAAGTGTTTCTAAAGTTAATGGATGATTTGCTAAATATCTGATTAGTTGGTTAAAAACTCTGTTGTAGTTTTTAGACGTCAAACCACAAACCGCCCTTCTAACCAGATATGACACTATGCAATCAAATATTTGATTCTGTGCTTCATCAGACAAACCTGATGTTGCAATCACTAGAGCTAATGGATGAGTAGTAGAAGCATCCCAAATTTTTATTCGCCTACCGAACTTTCCAATTGGCTTATCACCTTCCCCTAAAATTAGGGCACTATAATGTTTGGCATAGTTATTTAAAATATTCAATTGCTCAAATGGGGCTTTGGATTTCGCAAAACGCTGATAACCCATATAAAGTTTGCTTATGTCGATTTCATCACGAAATTCGACCTGCAAAACTGTTTGTATAAACCAGTCTAACCTAGGACGTTTGAGCCTTCCTCTAGTTTGCGCTTCAATCCAAAAACCACTTTCAAATTGAGCCCACAAAGAGTCATACAAATCGATTGCGTTATCGGCAAAACGATCCGCTTGCATGAAAATAAAATTCCTTATTAAATCAGTTGCATGAAGCTGCGCACCATGACCATTTAATGTTTCAAAAATGACTTGGGCATCATCTTCTTTATCCAAGGTAATTGAAACCAATTTAAGATCCCAAAGTATTGCCTCAGTAATGCTCCGTAATATCAATTTTGTATTATTTTCCGATTGTTCCAGCCAATTTTTTATTTGCTCATAAAAATACCTAATTGCCTTTATAGACGATGCCCCTGAGTTATTGGTCTTTTTGGCTTTTTTGGACTTAGAAAAATCCTCAGAAAAATTCTCTCTAAGTTCATTTATAGTTATCGCGCTATTAGCTATTTTGTAAATTTCACGATCACGGAATGTTGGCCATAGTTTGAAGACTTCGATCTCAGGGTTTTGCATGGTTTCTTGACTTGAGTTCCATCGACAACCCTCAACTAAAGAAAGTAATGCTGTTTCATCTGATTCCCGAAGCGCAATCGAAAGTGCTGCTAAGATATATTGCAGCGTAGTGAAGCGTTGTTGCCCATCAATAATTGAGAATTCTTCAACACCTAAAAATCCTCGTCGAGGTTGATATTCTAGAACTACTGCCCCCAGAAAATGTGGAACAGGCTCAACATTCTCCAATCGCTCGGTTGCTTTATCCTGAATGTCCATCCACAACCGATCCCATTGATTTTCCCTATTCCAAACATAGGCTCGCTGATAAAATGGTACTTTAAATTGTCTCCGGTCCTGGAAGACATGTTGAACATTAATGGTTTTAGAATCCAATGGTATTCTCCTTAAAAATAATTCTATTTATAGATTCATTCCAAGATGTATGCTCCTTTGGGTTGAGCATTTTGACGCACATGTCGATGACGCGTTCCGACAACACATCGGACAGTTTTTCGGTCGCTTTCGGTAAGGCGGGGATGTCTTCAAAATAATTGGGGTCTTTGCGCTGGTAGTAGGAAATCTTTTCGCCGTTGCTCCATACGCCTATCGGCGCGCCGGTGGCGTTACAATAGCTTTTAAGCTGATCCTTGCCATCCTTGAGTTTGGGCTTTTTCAATTCCACCAGGATATACGGCACGGTGGGGCGGTCTTTATCAAAAACGCAGATGTCGGCGCGTTTGGTTTCCCGTCCGAACGTCACGCCATACTCGACCGCCATGCGATGAACGGGATAACCGAAATCCTGATTCAATACCATCAAGTAAAGCTGCCGCACTGCTTCTTCGGGCGTCAGTTTGATTTCCTTGCCGCGCACTAAACACGTGGCGTAAGGCATGGGTTTATCGCGCACTTCTTTTATTTTGATGCTGTTTTCCAGGGCCTGGATATGCGCGGCGTTAAATTGCGTGAGTTTGTAAGCGGAATCCTTGAGGATTTCGTTAAGGGTTAGGGTCATGGGTGATATCTATAATTCCATTATGAGTAATATTAGGAGCGATACAAATGTCCTTTGCCTCTAAATTGAAAAGAATGGACTTTGCTTTTTATTGTTACAATAATAAACGCATATTTGTTATGACTCATAGGAAATTATCGGCCATTACGTTTACATGCTGCCGATACTCTTTAATGTGAAAGCAATATAATAGGTTCTTTCGATAGGCTGATTTCATAATATCGATATCTTCCACGAATACATCCAATACCGCTCAGGAGAACACCATGGCCGTAACACCTTCCAACATGATGCCCTTGGGGACCATCGCGCCCGATTTTTTGTTGCCCGATACGGTAACGGGCCGTCATCTCAGTCTGCAGGAGTTAAAAGGGGAAAAGGGCACTCTCATCCTGTTTATTTGCAATCATTGTCCTTATGTCATGCATGCCAAGGACCAATTCATCGACATTGCCAGACATTATGCCGAAAAAGGCATACAGACCGTTGCCATCAGCTCCAATGACATAAAACAATACCCGGAAGATGGCCCCGATAATATGAAGACCTTGATGGAGGATTGGGGAAAGCCATTTGCCGCCTATTTATATGATGAAAGCCAAGAAGTGGCCAAGGCTTACCAGGCGGCTTGCACCCCCGATATTTATCTGTTTGATGCGAATCTTGCCTGCGTTTATCGGGGTCGGCTGGACGGCTCAACGCCTAAAAGTGATGTGTCGTTAACGGGTAAGGATTTACGCGATGCTCTGGATAATCTATTGGCGAACCGGCCTATTAATCCAGAACAGATACCGAGCGTCGGCTGTAATATCAAATGGAAAGAAGGGTGAGCCTGCCGGTTCC
This sequence comes from uncultured Methylococcaceae bacterium, assembly GCA_964568805.1. Lineage (GTDB taxonomy): Bacteria > Pseudomonadota > Gammaproteobacteria > Methylococcales > Methylomonadaceae > CAZMRW01. The sequence continues at coordinate 4,248 of CAZMRW010000017.1, forward strand.
GCCATAGCCTTGTATCGAGGGGGATAGGCCGCATCGCGTTCGGCCCATCCTGCGGGATCTAATCGATAAAGCGTTTGGTCAGGTCCCCATAAAAATCAATCCGGCGGTCGCGCAAAAAGGGCCATATCTGCCTGACCCGTTCACTTCTCGAACTGTCGACAGCGCAGGTCAGCACTTTGACTTCCGAGTCGTTGGCAGAAACGATGATTTCTCCCTGCGGTCCGGCAATAAAGCTGTTGCCCCAGAAGCGGATGCCGGTCTCCGAGCCCGGCGCCTGCTCGAAATCGATGCGGTTGCAGGAGATGACCGGAATGCCGTTGGCAACGGCATGCGAACGTTGAATGGTAATCCAGGCATTAAGCTGGCGCTGCTGTTCTTCGCTGGTATCGTTAGGGTCCCAGCCGATAGCCGTCGGATAGATCAACAGTTCGGCGCCGGCCAATGCCATCAATCTGGCCGCCTCAGGATACCATTGGTCCCAGCAAACCAGTACGCCCAGTTTTCCAATAGACGTTGCGATTGGTTTAAAACCGATGTCGCCCGGTGTGAAATAATATTTTTCATAAAAACCGGGATCGTCCGGGATATGCATTTTCCGGTATTTTCCGGCGATGCTGCCGTCTTTGTCGAAAACAACGGCGGTGTTATGGAATAGGCCGGGCGCTCTTTTTTCGAAAATGGTCGAGACAATCACGATACCCAGTTTTTTAGCCACAGCAGCCAGAATTTCAGTTGCCGGTCCCGGAATCGGCTGGGCAAGATCGAAGTTATTATAATCTTCGTTCTGGCAAAAATAGGGTCCCAAATGCAATTCCGGCAATACCACCAGATCAGCCTTGGCGGCTGCGGCTTCATGAATTTTTTCAATCGAAAAATCCAGATTGGTCTGTCTGTCTTTATTACAGGGCTGCTGTACGGCGCTAACGATGATGTGTGATTTCATGAGTTGGATAAGGTGATGGATCGGTTAACCGGCCCATTTTATAACGAATTAAATATTAGAAACAGCGTCATTGCCTGTATGTGTGCGATCGATGCGGTCAAAGCGGGGATTACTTTTTCGCAGGACAGAATTAATCATATACCGAAGCCTTGCTGACTAAGACATTTCCCGGGAAGAGTCGTTCAGACGTATGTTATTTCCCAATCACGATCAGCCTGTCCGGTTTCTTGATTTCGGATAAGTGCGTGGGTCATTGCAAAAGACTGCTCAGGTGTTCTTGACCTTCAGCGCGTCGATATGCCGGTCATGCAGCCTGCTTAATGTGACCAAAGCCAGCATCGCGCCGATGAGCGCAAACGCCATATCCGATTGCGTATCCCAGACATAACCTTGGGTGCCCAGAAAGGCGTCGGCCGCTTCTTCGCTGAACAAGGCCACCCACCATTCAATCAGCTCATAAAAGGCGCTAATAGCCAAGCAGATCGATATGATGAAAAAATTAAGCCAGCTTCTGATTTGCACAACGCCGTTCCTGATCAAGATTTCCCTGGCCACGATGGCGGGTATAAAACCCTGGGCGAAGTGTCCGAGTTTATCGTAGTTATTCCGTTCATGACGGAGCAATTCGCTTAAAAAATCGAATAGTGGCACTTCAGCATAGGTGTAATGCCCACCTACCATCAGGATGATGCTATGGATCAGGATCAAACCATAAGCCAACGGAGTTAATTGAAATCGGCGACGCGTCGCAATCATCACGATGTAGGCTATTATCGCGGGCGCCGTTTCAAGTATCCAGGTCGGATAATCTTTAGGATTTGTGCCGGACCATACCAAGACTGCAAAAAATATAAGTAACCCTATCTTGTACATTGCATGGGCCATGATACGCAATTGTCGAAGCAACCCGACCAGTCAAAATTTAATAAGCCTGCGGGGTTCAGGCGGCGACAAACTGTTTCAGTTTTAATAAAAATGATTAGCATTTCCTGTTTATTTCACCATACTTATAGTTGGCAGGGGTTTTATTCATTTGGAAGAGTTTTTCCAGCCAACACAGCAGTCTTAAGTTAGATAAAACTGGAAAGCATAATACGCCTTACCCGTGTAAGTTCAACTTTCATTGACAAAGTTGGTCTGGACTCTTTATTTTTGTAATGAGAATTGTTATCATTTAAACAAATCATTATCCAGGAGACGTTTTAAATGTATGTTTGTGTTTGTAAGGCGGTAACCGATACCCAAATCAAGCAGGCCATTGATAATGGCGTGTGCACGCGCAGACAGTTGTTTCAATGTTTTGGCGTAGGTGGAGAATGCGGTAAATGCAACAAGCATGTCAAGGAATTGATTGACGGCGGCAGGCAGCAGCAGGCATCCAATCTGCCAATTCTTAATGCTTGTTAAATACCCGCGGGGCAACGATGAAAGGCGATAAAAAGCCAGTGAGTGTCTTAATAAAGCATTGTCCAATGAACTGATTGTGATTAATCAGTATTTTGTAATCACAGCTTTGATCGCCACCTCATTGAGTCGTTAAGGACAGTAAGCTCCGCAAAATTAGGTAACCGGTCCACCCTGATCTGAGTATAATATCCATTTTTGTCCTGGATTTACGTTCCAGTTTACAATGAAGGAAAACATGTCTCAGATTGTCGTTTGTGCAATGTACAAATTTGTTACCCTGGAAAATTTTCAGGCTTTGCGTCAACCCTTGCTCAAGGTACTGGACGCCAATCAAATACGCGGCACACTGCTGCTGGCTGGTGAAGGCATAAACGGCACCGTGGCCGGAACTCGCCAGGGTATAGACGCATTGCTGGACTGGCTCAGAAGCGACCCGCGCCTGGCCGACATCGATTACAAGGAATCATTTACTGATACGCTTCCTTTCAACAGAGCTAAAGTCAAGCTGAAAAAAGAAATCGTGACGATGGGTGTAGAAGGCATCGATCCCAAGCGCGTCGTCGGGACTTATGTCAGTCCGCTTGACTGGAACGCATTGCTGTCCGATCCCGACGTTGTCTTGATTGATACGCGCAATGATTATGAATACAGGGTCGGTACGTTCAAAAATGCAATCAATCCGGAAACCACGAGTTTTCGCGAATTTCCGGGTTATATAAAGGAAAATTTAAATCCTTCGAAACATAAAAAAGTCGCCATGTTTTGCACTGGCGGCATCCGCTGCGAAAAATCCACAGCCTATCTGAAAGAACAAGGTTTTGATGAGATTTATCATCTCAAGGGCGGAATTTTAAAGTATCTGGAAGAAGTGCCGGTTCAGGAGTCGTTATGGCAGGGAGAATGCTTTGTCTTTGATGAACGCGTGACCGTTAATCATCGATTGGAAAAAGGCCTTTACGATCAATGCAACGCCTGCCGACTGCCGATTACCGACGCAGATAAAGCCAGTGACAAATTTGTGCAGGGCGTTAGCTGTCCGCATTGCCATGATGCGATCACGGCGGAACAGCGCCGCCGGTTTATGGAACGTGAAAAACAAATGCAACTGGCCAGACAGCGCGGCGAGGCGCACTTAGGCTTAGATGCCGCGAAAACGCTAGCCGGCAAACGGCAAGCCAAGTACCAGCACCGACAGAAAACGTCAGAAAGAGGGCGGGAGGGCGTCTAGTTGCCAATATTCCTTTTATCAACCAAGCACCGTGGTGTCAATTGAAAGCGCAACCAGGTAAAAAGGCTCCGTTACTATCGGTATCGGAATGGGTGCAGGGAGAGCCTGTCAATTTTGACCAGTTAACAGGCAAAGTCGTGCTGGTCGAGGTATTTCAGGTCAATTGCCCCGGATGCTTTTTATATTCCCTGCCGATGGCGGTGGATTTGTACCACAAATATTCCAATCAGGGTTTGGCGGTACTGGGCATCGCCACCGCATTTGAAGATTTCGATAAAAATACCCTGGACAATTTAAATCGCCTGGTTGAAAAGTCGGAAGTTATCGGTGAAACGCTCAATGTGCTGAACCGGCACGGAAAACTGATTGATGGACGCTTGCCGTTTCGCATTCCATTCCCTGTCGCCATGGATCATTTGCAGAAACAGCAAGAAGAGATTACCGATACCGAAATCATCAACTTCATTAGAGAACGCGTTCCTAACTACGAACATCACCCGGCAAGCTATCAGCAGCAAATTTGGCAGCAAGTGCAACGGTATTTTAAATCATTGATCTTTCGTCCCGAAACATTTGAGCTTTATGATTTAAAAGGCACGCCGTCTCATATCCTGGTCGATAAACAAGGCTTTCTGGTCGAATCCGCTTTCGGCGCCTATCCGGATCTGGAAGCCCGCATTGTGGAATTGTTGCGAAAAGATTGAGTTATTCCCGGTTTGCCAGGATGATGGCCCTTCTGGGGGCAGGCAGGCCTTCACAGGTTAAATCCGGATTGAGCGGGTCAAGAAACTCTTTGAGCGAGTGAAATTTCATCCACTCGGTGCTTCGTTGTTCAGATGTACTGGTTTTGGTCACATCGATCAGGCGGATATCGATAAAGCCGCAGCGTTTCATCCAGCCGATCAAAGTCTCGCAGCTCGGCAAAAACCAAACATTGCGCATATTGGCATATCGTTTCTCGGGGACCAGCACCTCGCCCGGTCCACCCTCGATAATCAGCGTTTCCAATACCAGCTCACCTCCCGGCTTAAGACAGTCCTTTAATTCCAGCAGATGATCAATGGGCGAGCGTCGATGGTAGAGAACGCCCATGGAAAATACCGTATCAAAGACTTTCAAATTCTTTGGGATTTGTTCGATACCCAACGGTAATACATAGATGGACGCCTCGCCATGCAGTTTCCTGATCATTTGAAATTGCATCACATTCAATAGCAAGGGATCGATACCGACCACCATCTTTGCCTGAGCGCCAAGCATACGCCAGCAATGATAACCGTTGCCGCAGCCGACGTCCAAAACCAATCTATAGTTTAACGGAGCGATATGATTTTTTAATCGGCTCCATTTCCAGTCGGAACGCCATTCGCAATCGACATCAATGCCGAACAAATTGTATGGGCCTTTACGCCAGGGATGCAGCGCCTTCAGGCGGGATTTGAGCTGTTCTTTTTCCGAGTCTGACAAATCATCGGCAAGGCCGATCTGGATTGCATCGGCGTCAAGCGCACTCTGCGATGCGGCTGAATCAGGAACACTGTCTACCTGTGCCTGCCAGTGGCTTAAATTGCCATGAATGCTCTGATCATAGGCGTTTGCCAGTTGTTCGGGCAGCAACTCAACCCAAGAATGTGCGCCTGCTTCGAGCAGGGTGGTATAAAGGGGTTGATAATCTATCATTTTAGAGCGGCGATCAAAAAACAGCGTAATCTTCAACGGGAATTGATTGATCTTGATTCGAGATCGTAAAAAGACTTTAGATCAAGGCATTGTCAATATGCCCAAATTTGACAGCCAGTCGGGTTAATTCAACATCATTCTTGACGTGCAGCTTTTCGTATAGCCGATAGCGATAGGTGTTAACGGTTTTGTCGCTCAATACCAGCATTTTTGCCATTTCCTGTATGGTTTTACCCTGAAGGATCAGTGTCACCACTTCCGACTCTCTTTGGGACAGTTTGGCAAATGGCGATTCCTTGCTGCCAGGCAATCCCTGAAAAGCAAGATTGTTGGCGACTTCGGAGCAAAGAAATCGTTTTCCCTGCATGACTTTGCGGATGCCCTGGATCATTTCGTCCACCGGGGAACCTTTGGAGATAAACCCTAAAACACCCAACTTCAGCAACTGATGAGGAATGGGGCCGTCATTTTGTACGGAAAGGGCGATAATCTTGATTTTTGGATTATATTGCAGCATTCTGCGGCTGGCTTCCACTCCGCCGATCCCGGGCATATTGACATCCATCATAACCACATCGGGCGTCAGATTTGCAACTGCCTGGACCGCGTCCTCGCCGGATTTGGCGACGCCGACAACTTTGATATCATCAGCCGAATTGAGCAGCGCTTCAATACCGGTCCGTACAAGTTCATGATCATCAACGAGAAGCACACTAATCATCTTTATATTATTATTGAGTTAATTAGTTAAAGCAAAGCCAAGGCTATTCATAGTTAATGTAGTTAATGGTTACTTTTTATATCCTAACACAATTATTAACTTCTATCATCGTCGACAGATGGTTATCTCAAAATTTGGGGACAGGTTATCTTAAAATCGGTAAAAACGATAGATTAATTATTGAAAAAGCCCATCGGGAAATATGGGCTGACAAGATAAAGAAGAGTAACATATGATAATCGGCCATTGCCGGTATTTGATTCTTCCGGCCGTGTCTTAAGGTCTTTGTCCCGGGGATGTTTTGACCTGAGCCATGCATTGCCGAGACCATCCCGAGAACGATATACCCTGAATATTCACTCTTGAAACTTTGTAATGAGACTAAGCCATGTTCAATAGCCATATCATCAAACGTACAGGATTATTATTAATAACGATCGGTTTACCGGTCATTATTTATACGCACAACGCAGCCGCTGAAGAAAAAAAAGGTTTGCAACGCAGCATTCTTCTGGAGAACAAGCTGACTCTGCCCGGCAATCGGCTTAACGGCAAAGTCATACGCGTATCCTTTCCAACCGGTTTTAAGACGCCCAGACATACCCACGACGGACCAGGACCCAGATATGTCGTTAAAGGCATGCTGAAAGTGGATGAAGGCGATAAAACCGGAATTTATTCCGCGGGTGAAGTATTTTGGGAGTCGGGACAATCCATGACGGTCGAAAACATAGGGGGCGAACCAGCTGAATTGATTATTTTTGAATTGGCGCCGTTGCCGTAAATATCTTGCGAAAAGTATTGGATTCGGAAGTTTACATTTACGGGGCGAAGACGGATTGGTTAATCGACTGCAACAACTGGGATATCGCGTCGATCGTTTATCCTGATAGCAACCGTTGATATGTCGCTCGTGTGTTAAACCCGGCCGACGGCGATATTAAAACCGCCAACCCGACCATGGGCTTAATGTCGGGTTTGTTCGGCATAGGCCGGTATATCCGGAGATAAGATTTTTTCGATATCTACCCGGTCGAATTGATAATGTTCGTTGCAAAACTCGCAGGATGCATCGATCACGCCATTTTCCTGAAGAATTTCATCCAATTCCTGTCTGCCGAAGGTGCGCAGTGTCTGCTCCAGTTTTTGTTTTGAACAGGAACAACTGAATGATACCGGTTCAGCATCAAACAACCTGACTTTTTCTTCATGAAACAAGCGATGCAGCAATTGAATTGCGTCCAATTCCAGCAACTCTTTTTCGGTAACCGTGTTTGCCAATAGCTCAATACGCTCCCAGTCCTGTTTGTAGCTTTCTTGCGAAGGCAATTCCTGTATCATCAGGCCTGCAGCATGCGTTCCATTGGCAAATAACCATAAGCGGGTGCGAAGCTGCTCGGATTGTTCAAAATAGGTCTGCAATGCCGATGCTAAATTGCGGCCCTGTAAGGGAACAATGCCTTGATAAGGTTCGCCGATTTCCGGTTCGATGGTCAAGACAAGCCGGCCCTGGCCAAACATGCTTTCCAGGGAGTCGGTTTGGATACTCTCCCGGCTTCGCACCAAGCCTCTTATTTTACGGTCATCGGTTGATTGCGCAACCAGGGTTCTGAGGTCACCATCACCCTGAGCCTGAAGTATCATTGAACCTTTAAACTTTACGATTGCCGATAGCATGACGACTGCCGCCAGCGCTTGACCCAACTGCTGCTGTACGTCCGGGCCGCCTTTCTGGTGCAGTTTTGCCTGGCGCCAACTCGTTGCCAATTTGACCCATTCTCCACGGACGCCCAGTTCTTCAAATAGAAAACGGCGTAAAAAATCTTGCTCTGTCATATCGTTCCAGTGACTGCTCTCCGTTTCGGTTTCTCAACGGCTATTCATTCCTGAACCATCCTATCTTCAGGATGGACCAAAATAATGACCGGTCAGAGAAAAAACCATAAACGGTCAGCGGTAAAAAGTTTAGGCTTTATTATAAACCAGAATCATAGTAACCTTAGCTTTACCGTTTTTAAAGTCATTGCTGTCATGATTTTTTCGTCCAAAAAGCTGGTTCTTCCTGATCCTTCCGAAGCATTGCCCGGCAACGATTCACCGATGAGGGTCACCAACAAGCATTATGTTACAGGTAACCCTATCCTCCCGCCATTTCCGGAAAACATGGAACAGGCAGTGTTCGGAATGGGCTGTTTTTGGGGAGCGGAGCGAAAGTTCTGGACTTATCCGGATATTTATAGCACGGCTGTCGGTTACAGCGGCGGCTATACAAGAAATCCGACCTATGAACAGGTCTGTACCGGATTGACAGGGCATAGCGAGGTTGTCCTGGTCGTATACGACCCGCTGCTGACCTCATACAGTGAGTTACTCCGGTTGTTTTGGGAAGCGCACAACCCAACGCAGGGCATGAGGCAGGGCAATGATACCGGCACGCAGTACCGTTCCGCAATTTATACCTACACTCGGGAACAACTGGATACGGCAGTGGAGTCGAAGTTACGCTATCAGCAACAGCTGACTCAATCCGGTTTCGGTGAAATAAGCACAGAAATAAGGCCTGCTGGTGAATTTTATTACGCCGAGGATTATCATCAACAGTACCTTGCCAAAAATCCAGGGGGGTATTGCGGTTTAGGCGGGCTTGGAGTTTGTTTTGATATGTAACCGTGTTGGGTTTAATCCTGCTCGAGAAATATTGCCGCTGTCCTTTCTATCAGGCAAAAAAAAGGCGGTTTATAAAAACCGCCTCAAAACTATTAGGAAGAATATAACGCAACTTTCAGCTATCTAGCTCTACAAGAGCTTTAAAAGTTAGGTTAATAATAGCAACAGATAATGCAAATAAAAATGTGGCATTTTGTCGCACTTTATGCCAATCATACGTGAGATGTCTGTTTTTTCAGTGATGAGGTGCGCACAGCGGCCGTCAAGCAGGCGTATTTGCCGAAAAGGCTTAATTGAGATGATCTTTAAAACTGACAATGAGCAATATAATAAAAATAAATCCAACGGCCGCGTGTGTTAGGCTGCAAGTTTTTTTAGTCCCAAATTCCTGAACAGTTTCCCTAAACATGCTTTCACACGTTACACCAAAGTCGGAAATTTCTGCTCGGCAAAACCTGAAATGGCTGTTTATCCTCAGAAACCTGACGATACTCAGCGAAGCGCTACTGATTATTTTATCGATATACGGTCTCAATATACGGCTGCCTGAAGAACAGCTTTGGCTGGTTGTCGTGGCGATTATTTCAGTCAACATTTATACCTCCATGCGCTTGCAGACCGAGGACCCCGTTACTGAATTGGAAATTTTTTCGCAAATTACCATGGATGTACTTGCCATCGCAGCGTTCATGTATCTGACCGGAGGGGCTTCAAATCCAATCATTTGGGTGTTTTTGCTGCCGCTTATCGTTACAGCCATCATGCTGCCTCAATCCTATGCCTGGTATATGGTTGTGTTAACCACGTCCATGTACACCGTGTTAATTGCATACAATATCCCGTTGCCCTCTATCGAACCGCATATACCCGATCCGGATCTGCTGCATCCCGATATGGCTCATTATAAAATGCTGCTTGAAGCCCACGCCATGAGAGACAGCGATTATTTCAATCTGCATATGTTCGGGATGTGGTTCGGGTTTGTGTTCAGTGCCGGATTAGTCGCTTTCTTTGTGGTTGAATTGGCCAAAACGCTGAGAGTTCAGGAACGCAGCCTGGCCGTCGCCCGCGAAAATTCGTTACGGGACGAAAAAGTGGTTTCGTTGGGTACTTTAGCGGCCAGCGCAGCCCATGACATGGGAACTCCGTTAGGCACCATCGCCATCGTTGCACACGAACTGGAGCAGGAATACCCTGTTCATCGTTTTCCCGATCTGCATGATAAGCTGCATATCATGCAGCAGCAGCTTAACCGGTGTAAACAGGCGCTGTCCGTGATGTCCGCGTCAGCCGGTGAAATGCGGGCGGAATCGGGACGTATTATGCGGGTCACGGACTATCTGGATGGTGTGTTCAATCAATGGCGCGCCCATAAACCTGAGATAAAGTTAAATATTTTTATCGATCCTGGCGTCGCTGAAGAAGCGGAAATCATTTCCGAAAGGACACTGACTCATGCGCTTATCAACATCTTGAATAATGCCGTCGATGCGTCTCCAGGCAACGAACAGGGTATTGAGTTCCATGCGGACTGGGATATAACACAATTAACCATCAAAATCCGCGATTTCGGCCCCGGTTTTCCGCAGGAACTGGTCGAATACGCCGGCAAGCAACCTGTGGTCAGCAAGAAGCATGGCCTGGGAGTCGGATTGTTCCTGACCTATTCAACAATCAATCGTCTGGGCGGCAAGATCAATCTGTACAACATGGAATCGGGCGGCGCCTGCGTAGAAATAAACCTGCCTCTGTTAACGGCCGAAAATAATGACGATGAATCAGGAAATTGATAAACCCCGGCTTTTGCTGGTAGACGACGACGAAACCTACTGCAGGGTATTAAAGGCGGCCTTGGAGAAACGAAACTATGAGGTGCTGGTCGCTAACGATGTTAATAGCGGCATCGCTTTGGCCGAGCAGTATTTACCGGAATATGCGGTGATCGATTTGCGGATCGGTCATGAATCGGGTCTGGAACTGGTAAAAAAACTGATTTCCCTGGATGCCAATACCGCCTGCGTCATGCTGACCGGTTTCGCCAGTATTGCGACGGCAGTCGAGGCGATCAAGCTTGGGGCGGTTCATTATTTGACCAAGCCGGCCAATGCGGATGAAATTCTCAATGCCCTGCATAAAAATGAGGGCGATTCGACGGTGTCGATCAGCGAGAATCCGCTATCGGTAAAACGACTGGAATGGGAACATTTACAAAAAATCCTGATGCAATATGAGGGCAATATTTCCGCTGCCGCCAGGGCCTTGAATATGCACCGGCGTACCTTGCAACGAAAACTGGATAAGCGGCCGGTCAGGGATTAATCGATTTTTCAATATACTGTATCAACCGATACCGGGTGGATAAGTTTTTGATGGGGTTCCGGCGGAACTCCGGAAATCTGCGGAGCAGCGGAATAATACCAACTGTCCCTGGCTCAGCCGTTCCTGGCGGTTTGACAGGGTTCTATGCGATCGAGTTCTTTGATTGCCCGGATGCTTCAGAAAAATCATTGAAAACGCCAATGGCATTGATAACATCAATGCCATTGAATCGATTAATAGCGTGTTTACGCGGATTGATTTACATCGGCTTATCAAAGCTTTACGTACGAATCGCGTCAGTCTTCGAGTTCCGAATCTGCACAATCGTCAGTGCCATCGGTATTGCCATTGTCCAGACATTTATCATTGCCTTTGCCGCCGTCAATATCATCATTACCATTGCCGCCGTTAAGATCATCCTTGCCATTGCCGCCAAGCAGGGTATCATCGCCATCGCCACCACTGAGATCGTCCTTGCCATTGCCGCCAATCAGCGTGTCATCGCCATTATTACCACTCAGATCATCCTTGCCATTGCCGCCCTCCAGCGTGTCGTTGCCGGGGCCGCCGCTAAGCAGATCATCGCCATTTTCGCCATCCAGTGTGTCGTCGTCATCCAGCAGGTCGGGATCGTCAAGCGGATTCTCATCATAACCGTACAGCGTATCCTTGCCATTGCCACCGAAAATAACATCGTCGCCAAGGCCGCCTATTAATTTGTCTTTGCCGTTATTTCCGTAAAGGGTATCTTTACCCTCATTGCCAACAATCACATCGTCGCCGTTGCCGCCGCAGATGGTATCGCCCCCCCGGGTACCCTGGATAACATTTTTGCCGTTGCTGCCCTGGATAACCAGACTGTTAATGCCGTCATTGACAAAAAGTATGGTCTCGCAATTTTTGCCGGATTTATCGCAGACACTATAAGAGGTATTGATATCTGTTGAATCCAGTGCAAAATCGGGATGTTTTTTGGTCAAAACGACGTCAGCGGAAGCAATGGGACATTTAGCCGGTTTACCCGCCAATGCCGCATCATTCAGCGCCAAAGTTCCCAGGCAAATGCAGACGCCGGTGAAAATTAATTTTTTGTTCATAATGAATTCCTTCCAATAGTTAAACTTACGAAAACAGGATCACAGATGACTCCGCTTTCCTTGACATTATTCACTACATTTATTCAAAAGACCGATAATAGCCGGCCTAATTCATTTTGACTCAATGATTCTTATTCGAGCCTTATGACTTGACGGCTCCGCATCGGGCTATAAGCAGTAGACATATTGATGACGCCCCCTGCCTCGACGTCGCAATAAAGCGTGCAATCTAAATATAGGCCTCGATTCATCCTGTTGGGGGCTTTGGTTCTTCAACTCGTTAAAAATGGCGGTAGCATTATTAAAGCTCATCTGCCAGCAAAAATCATCATTTGATGCGCCATAACGCTGCTGACCCGAGCTGAGAAACATCAATCGTCACCGTCAGGGATTTGCCCCCTCAATTCTTCCGACAACAGCATTTGTCCGCCTTCAGTCACGACTTTCTCGCCTGGTTTGATCGCCTCGCCGATAAAATAGCCATCGGCCACAGGCGTAGCTTGCCCGATCAAGCGGCGGCTAAACTGTTCCTCGCCGGTTTTTAAATAAACAAAAACCTGGTCCATAGACCAAATTAACGCCGATTTAGGAATAATGACACCCAGCACACTGTCTTTTTTATCGGGAATCCAGGCGCTGACGCTCATTCCCGTCCGGATAGCCTTGCCATGGGTTGAAAAAAAATAACTAACGCCCTGCACCGTATTATCGATTTGCGGGCCGATGGAAATCAGGGTGGCTTCCTGTGCTTTGCTGCGATTGCCCGATGCCTCTACGTAAATGGTCCGAACATCATCAGCCAGTTGCCTGTTCGACGGCACTATGATTTGCAGCAGCGTTTTCTGGCCGGAAACAAATGAATCCAACCTATCCGGGTCAACGGTCATCGCCCAATCGGTCAGCTGTTTACCCCAATTAAGTCGTGCTTCATCGACAATCGCCTGGACCTGGAAATGAGCCGCATCGACTTGTGATTTATCGACCTGCCATTGCGATTGCTGTTCCTGCAACCGTCGTTCCGCCGCAATGCCATGCCGGAATAAATCCTGCATCCGCTTGACACCCTGTTCGGACTGATTGAATTTTGCCCTGGCGCTATTGCCTGTGGTTAGCGCTTGCAAATATTGGCTGCGTAATACCAGCAAGGGTTGCAGGTTGACAGCTTTTCCAAAAACGATAAACTCGGGACGATAACTGGCCGGCCGGGCTTCCATCGTCTGCACACCTGATATTTGCTGAGTTTCCTGATCAAGAGGGATCACCGGATAGCCGTCAATGCGCTGGTCTTTTTCTATTTGCTCTTCATCACTGGCAAAGATTGCGGCATTTGCAAGGCCGTAAAATAAAATGATAACGAGAGTGATCGGTAATTTGGATTTGACAAAAAATAACATACTGAAGATTGGGCATCTTTTATGGCATTGCATCAAGTATAATACCTGCCGATTGATAAAAGCTAATCAAGCTGGGATAAGGGGATCAAAAAAATAATCCCCGCTGTAGCGATTGATATAAATGAACATCAGCCAATACTAAAAATATTGACGGTTTTTAAATAATAGCGCGTTATGCTTTGATGCAGATAAACTGGAGATGACTATGAGTGACTTGCCAAAAAACTTAAAATACGCAGCTACGCATGAATGGGCTCATTTAGAAGATGATAAGATTGTTCGTGTAGGCATAACCGATTACGCTCAGCGTCAACTGGGCGATTTGGTTTTTATAGAACTACCGGAAATTGGACGTAAAGTTAAAGCGCAAGAACAATGCGCCGTGGTTGAATCGGTCAAAACAGCGTCGGATTTGTACAGCCCTGTCAGCGGAGAAATTACCGCTGTCAATGCCAAATTAGCGGATGAACCTGAACAGGTAAATGATAATCCCTATGATGCCTGGCTTTTTTGCATCAAGGCGGATGACCTTTCCGGCCTCGATAAACTGATGGATGCCGACGATTATCAACAAACCATTGAGGAATAGCGAGCAGGATGGAATCCACAAGTGTTATTCTGCATAAGTCTTCAACCTTTCCCTGATATTCACATTAATTTCTAGTCGTAATTAACCATGGCATATCAAAATGCAACCGGCATCAAACGCCTGTTTAACGCCTGCTTATTCTCCGCCGCCGGATTTAAGGCGACCTGGACTCATGAAGAGGCATTCAGACAGGAAGTGCTTCTGTTTGTCGTCACGACGCCGTTGGCAATCTGGCTGGGTGAAACCACTATCGAAAAACTGCTGTTAATCGGCAGCATGGTTTTGGTCTTGCTGGTCGAGTTGCTCAATTCAGCCATAGAGGCCACCGTTGACCGTGTCGGCCTGGAACGTCACGAATTATCCGGCCGAGCCAAAGATATTGGCTCGGCTGCAGTTATGCTGTCACTGGTTTGGGCAGGCATCACCTGGCTTCTAATATTATTATAAAGGAGAACACAATGAGCGCTTTGATTTGCGGATCGATGGCCTACGATACTATTATGGTTTTTCATGACCGCTTTAAGAACCATATATTGCCTGATAAAGTCCATATTCTGAATGTATCATTCCTGGTGCCGGTGATGCGGCGCGAGTACGGCGGTTGCGCCGGCAACATTGCCTATAACCTGAAATTGCTGGGCGAAGAGCCGTTAATCATGGCGACGGTCGGCCATGATTTCGAGCCTTACATGCAATGGATGTGTCAGAATAGCTTGTCCAGGGAGTTTATTCGCATATTGGATAACAATTACACCGGACAGGCCTATATCACCACCGACGAGGATGACAATCAGATCACTGCCTTCCATCCGGGCGCCATGAATTCATCGCATTTGAATGCCGTTCCGATTGGCAGGGACGACATCAACATCGGCATCGTCTCTCCCGACGGCAAGGAAGGGATGCTGCTGCATGCCAAGCAATTTTCCGAACTGGACATTCCTTTTATTTTTGATCCGGGCCAGGGCATACCGATGTTCAATGGAGAAGAACTGATCGGCTTTCTGGACCAGGCAACCTGGGTAACGGTCAATGATTATGAATCCGAGTTAATGCAGCAACGTACCGGACTATCGCTGGAGCAAATCGCTGAACGGGTTGACGCATTAATCGTTACCCTGGGTGCGCAGGGATCCAAAATTTACACGCACGGCCAATGCCTGAACATCCCTGTGGCAAAACCCAAGGTTTTGCTTGATCCGACCGGCTGTGGCGATGCCTATAGGGCCGGCATATTATATGGATTAATAAATGAATTGGACTGGGAGATTACCGGCCGGATTGCATCGCTGATGGGCGCGATTAAAATCGAACATAACGGCACACAGAATCACGCATTCGATCTGGAGACATTCAAAGACAAATACCGGGAAAATTTCGGTTCTTCGTTTTAATATCAAAGCATCCGATTGATCTGCATTCCTCGTTGAAAATATCGATTTAATGTTAAAAAACACCCAGCGCCTACTAGAGATCATGTCCCGTCTGCGTCATCCTGAGCAGGGTTGCGCATGGGATCTGAAACAGGACTTCCGCAGCCTGATACCTTATGTTATTGAAGAGGCGTATGAAGTCGTTGATGCAATCGAACGCAACGACATTGATGATTTATGTTCGGAATTGGGCGACCTCCTTTTGCAGGTGGTCTTCCACGCTCAAATCGCTGAAGAGAAAGGGCTGTTTAATTTCGAGCAGGTTTCTGAGGGCATATGCGACAAGCTGGTGCGCAGGCACCCCCATGTTTTTTCCGATGCGGTCTTTAACAGCGACGAAGAACGCCATCAGGCCTGGGAACAAGCCAAAGCGGATGAACGCAGAGAAAAGAACAAATCGCCAGCGCCGGCCAGCGTGCTGTCCGGTGTGGCCGCGAGCCTTCCAGCGTTGCTGGAATGCGAAAAAATCCAGGATAGAGCCGCTCATCATGGATTCGATTGGCCTGAAATTTCGCCGGTGTTCGATAAAGTCAGCGAAGAACTCGATGAAGTGAAGGAAGCCTGGGAATCCGGAGATCAAGCCCATATTCAGGAGGAAGTGGGAGATCTGTTACTCGTCGCCGTCAATCTGGCCCGCCACTTGAATGTCAATGCCGAACTTGCCCTAAAGGAAAGCACAAGAAAATTCACTCGCCGCTTTCAATACATTGAGCAACAGGTTGAAGCGACAGGGCGAATTTTGACGGACTGCGAACTGATCGAATTGGATGCTTACTGGCATGAGGCAAAGAAAGTACTCAAGAAAAAGTGATCATCGACCATAAAGCAAACTGAGGTTAAGTATTAGCTCCGCTCGACTTGAGCTTGTCTAACAGCCGGAGCGCTTCGACAAGCTTGCAGGGTAAATTCGGAGAATCAGGCCGCGTATCAATAAAATCCCTTTATTCCTGGAGAAATTCCAGTGTCTTTGCGGCGGCGGCGCTGACTTCCGGATCGGGACTGGCTAATAACGGTGAAATTTGTTCAGCCAATGCCGGGTCGTCCATAAAAGCGAGATTATTGAGGGCCTCTATCACCACGCCGGAATTTGAATCCTTGAGAGCGCTAATGAGTCCGTTGACAGCCTCTGGCTGATCTGAATTGGACAACTGATTGACCGCTTCGGCCCGAACCTTGGCGTCGGTATCCTTCAGAGCGTCGATGAAGGTGCTGACCGCCATCTCATCATCGTTGCTGATCTGTCCTATTTCCTCAAGCGCCTGAATGCGTGCAGTCGCATCGACGCTTTGATAATAATTCTGGGCTTGTGTCTGGATTCCCGTTATAGCGGCGTGATCAAGCGGCTGGGGTATCGGTTTGTCGATTCGCGCCGGATAAATTTTTATATCGGCGTCGGACGAAGGGTTTCCCTGCCTTTCTTCTCTGCTCCGAATGTCCTGCCTCAGCTTGTCATTGATAACGGCGGGGTCCAAGCGCATTGCCGGTTGTGCAGGGGTAACAGCGTCGCTATGGACCTGTTTTTCTTGCATTGGTGCGGAAGGTTTATCCGTATTCGCGGTTTCTTTCTTCGACGCGTCATGATTACCGTCGCAACCGAAGACCATCAAAGAGCAAATCAATACCGTCATCGGTTTGAAACAATTCGCCCTATTCATCGAATCAATCATATTTTATCTGATCAGAATGATAATAAACACGTAATCAAAAACCGCGTCGAATGACGCGGTTTTTTTCAAACTATAAAGTTTCTTTAGGCTGCTGCCTTGAGGTTAAGGTGCAGGTATAAAAGGAAGTTTACTGGCAGGAATCGACTTGCCTGTGACGGTGTAACCGCCGATCAGGACCAGATTAGTATCAGCCGGATTTAAACTGGCGACCCCCACGCCATCAGGGCCCGTCAGCTCACCATTGGACTGAAACGTCGCCTTTTTGAACGTCCCCGAGCTGCTCAGCTTAATTGCCATCTGTTGATTCGCATGTCCCCGCACTAGATGGCCGGATGAGTTTCCATAACTGGCAAAATCATCAATTTCGACCGCTGAAAAGCCGCCCGGCAGTTCAAAAAGAAAAATATCACCATCCGTCGAGGCAAATAGTCCTGACGGTAACTGACAGATGATATTACCTTCGTAGAAACCCGGCAACCCTGGAGTCGGATTCGAAGTATAGTCCAACCGAGTGTAACAGGTGCCGTTTGATTTGGCTTTCTGAGTCGCTCCTGATGCTACATTAACTTGCAAACCGTTTTGCGTTTTGAATTTAAGCTTTAACCACTGGCCATCGGCTTCGCCGAGTGCCCATACATTGGCGGATGCGCCCAACAAAGCAACACCAACCATGGTAACCATTTTTTTCAATATTTTATTATTCATAGTATCCTCCAATCATTTTGCTAAGTCTGTTTTAAACAGGATGTAATAGGGCAGTTTCATGAATACTTACAAAATTTGCTTTGATTCCTCCTTGTTTTTGCGCATTCAGCATGTTCAAAAAACTTATTCCTCTTAGGGATTAAAATTTACTCTGATCAATTAACGAGCATCTTACTCGAACCAGTGATGACGTTTGCGTATTCAACATTGAGTGCAATTATTGCAAGAGTTTGTGAACCTGATCTTACCTAGAGACTGTCCTGGAGTTTTAAGTATAGCCGACTCCATACACTTAAACCGGATATTAAGAAAAAAACACCTGACTACGTTCTTTAATAACGCGGCGGAATCTATGTTAAGTTAATTGTTTAAATCAGTCTACTGGTTTTTAACGTTCAAAAATGAGATGCTGTATCGGTAAATTCAGCAGGCAGAAAAGCAATGACCATCAAATCTTTTTTTTATTTTGCAGTGATTACGATGACATTAAATACTCCAGCTCAAGCCGGAAAATCCGAAAATAAACTGGCGTTGTGCCCGAACAGCCCGAACTGCGTGTCCAGTCAGGCTGCCGATACCGATCATTATATTGCTCCGTTTAAAATCACCGGTAATCCGGCAGAGGCCTGGGAGGCATTTAAGCTGGCGCTGGCCGGACAGAGCCGCACCGTTATTACCGAATCAACAGAAAATGCCCTGCATGCCGAGGCAACCAGCCTGGTTTTTCGATTTGTGGATGATATTAACGCGATACTCGATACCGGGGCGAAGCAGATTCATATCCGTTCCGCTTCACGTGTCGGTTACAGTGATTTGGGCGTTAACCGCAAGCGGATGGAAACGTTACGGCTGAGCCTGCAACAGGCCGGCGTTATCGAATGACCCAAGAGACGCGAGGTATGCGTCTCTTGGGGTCGGTCTTGAATGGCCTGTGCCCGGTCTGAAAAGAAACAGCCAGGCCGGATATTTTTTAAACCTGTTTATGCTCTGTCTGACTACCAGGAATTGCTTTCAGCAGCTTGACAGCAGTATATATCACAGCTCCGTAACCCAGCGCGGAGCCGGCATAAAGCAGAAAATAGCCGGCCGTTGCGGCAATATAACTACTCAGGGCCAGCGTGTCGTAACGATCTGATAATAGATAGAAGCTGCCATTTGAAATGATGAAGGCGACAGTAGTCGCCAGCATTAGCAACCCCATGGACAATGCCAATTCTGTTCCATTTAATGATTTGAACCGTGCACAGTAGCGCCCGGTTAACCACATCACGGCATAGGTGGGGATCAGAAACAGATAAGCGGGAGACACGCACCAGGCGCTGGTGCCGTTGGCGATGGCAAGAGTGTCGATCAGACCTGCAAGGCCCAACAAAAATACAAAAAAGCTCGTCTTGCGGTAAAAACCGGCGAAGAAAAAAACCGCCAGCGATGCATCGGGCAGATGCAGGGCATCGCCGAAATGGTGAAAACGGGTCAGCGCCATCAAAGCAATCAGCGGGATTGGCAAATACCGGATTTGCAGCCATTGTGTCGTGTTCATCAGATTGTCTCCTAAAAAGTTGATCCGCCGTTCCAGGCGGATTAATTATTATAATGGATAGAAACGAAGAAATTCCTATCCGCGGTGTTATAAGTATCAACCAGCTGATATTGTTTATCCAGCAGATTATTAAGTTTTGCACTCAGCATCCAGTTTTTGTTGACGTGATAGGCGGCGCGTAAATCGACCGTCACATAACCCGCTACCTGGATTGTATTTTGCGGATCGTCGTATCGGTCGCCCTGCGCCAGAACATTGGCCCCGACATCAACGGGTCCGAATGCCCTGGACAAATCGAATGACAGGCTTTCTTGATAACGCCGCGCCAGCCGGGAATTGGTTTCCCGGTCCTGAGGGTTTAACAGGTTCATGCCCAGCTTGCCGTTCCAGCCCAGTACCTGCGTGCTGATTTCGGCTTCGATGCCGTCGATTTGCGCTTTGTTAACGTTTACTGCTTTGAAACCGGGAGGAAGAAATACAATCAAATTATCAATATTCGTATGATAGGCTCGAATTTCCCACTGCAGCCATTGATGATCGCCAGCTAAACCAACTTCAAATGAGGTCGATTCTTCGGGCTCCAGATCGGGATTGCCAAAGAACGGAAAATAAAGCTGATTAAAGGTTGGCGACTTAAAGGCGTTGCCAAAGCTGGCAAATGGACTTATACCGATTTCGCTATTATACCGCCAGCCAACATTGCCGGTAACATAATCGCCGAACGCTTCATTTTCATCCCAGCGGAGCGAGGCGTTGATGAAATGATTATCCAGGATTCGACTATGCAATTCTCCAAAAACGCCGACATCGTAACGCGAATCCTCTTCAAACGAAGTGGGCAAGCTACTCACTTCGTCCAGGCGATAATCCGATCCGAGAATCAGTTGATGATCGTCGGACAAGTCGAACTGGTTCAGCCAGGTTGCATTCCAGCGCTGCGTATCGAAGCGGCTTGAAAATGATCCGCCGGGCGCAAAATTGTCATTGTCATCGAGGCTCTGGCCAAGGCGCAGGGTAGAACGCCAATTATCGAGCACGTCCATGCTGCCGGAAAGGGCTGCAACCTGATTGATGAATGTCGTCTTGTCCTGAAAGGTGCCGTCGTATTCTGTTCTTCCCTGCGATCTTAGAAAAGAAGCGTCAATCTCGGCATTGTTGTCGAACCGGTGACCAGCTCGGGCATTGACGGCAGTATTATAATAGCCGTCGTCATCGGGTTGATCGACGCCGAAAAAACCCGGCACCGGCTCGCGGGCATCAAAGCCTTGGGTATTGAAATGCGATGCGCCGACCGTGTACCAGCTGTTTTTCCATTTTCCGCTGACCGTGCCCGCCGTGCGTATCGTGTCGTAATTTCCGCCGCCGGCATCCAAGGTGACGCTGGGCTTTTCACTCTGGCCGCCTTTGCGGGTAAAAATCTGGATGACTCCACCTATTGCTTCCGAACCGTACAGACTCGATTGCGGGCCACGAATAATTTCCACTCGTTCGATCTGATCAATGGGGATAAATTCAAAGGAGGTTGTGCCCAAAGTAGCGGAGCCTACCTTGATGCCGTCGATCAGAACCAGTACATGATCGGAATCGGTGCCGCGCATAAAAACGCTGGTGGTTTTTCCGTCGCCGCCCTGCTGCGTCATATCGATACCGGTGGTTCCTCCTAACAATTCCGGGAAAGTTTTGACCTGAAGACGTTCGATATCCTTGCGTGTATAAATCGTTGCGGCAGTCGTCAACTCTTTTTTGGCTATGTCCGATCGAGTTGCGGTGACGACCATTTCAGGTAGATTTGAGGGATCGTCGGGAATGTTTTCCTCAGCCTGTAACTGAGAATTGAGGCCTGCAAACAAAAGCGAGCCTAAAATGAATTTTTGCATGATGTCCTCTGCGCCGCCCGCGCATCGTGAATGTGTGTAATCACAACGAAGGGCAAAAGAAGACAAGAAAAGCAGCATGCAACTGTCTTTTTTCGCAGACAGCCCTCCGCTGTACCGAATAATACCTTCGGGCCGGTCTCCGGGCTTATAAGTGGTATGAACCTGAATCGTCGCCTTCCCATGCATTACACAGTGGCACAAAAACGACTCTTTTACTTATCTACCGTTGCGGGGGCAGCGTCGGCTTTGGCGTTAACCTGACCGACTTCCCGTTTAACCATTGCGTATAACGCGATGGAACCTGAAAGCAGAAGCGGATTATATAGCCTTGAAATGCGAAGTCAAATAAACAGCCTGTTTTAATGTCTGAATATTTTATTGCAATCAATTAATTGCTACCCGGCTGTGGATGAAACCGCTCCCGTGTTAAACTATGGCTTACCTGCATTTCCGATAAAAATCTCTTGTCGCCTCTTAGCCTCTATATCCATATTCCCTGGTGCATCAAAAAATGCCCTTACTGTGATTTCAATTCGCATGCGATCAAGGCCGATACGCCTGAAGCGGCCTATATCGATGCCCTATTGGCGGATTTGGCCGGCGATCTGCGGCGCTACGCCATTACCAGGCCGATCAACTCGATTTTTATCGGCGGGGGAACGCCCAGCCTGTTTTCACCGGAAGCCATAGACCGGCTGTTGCGCGGCATAGAACAGCAAATATCAGTCGATAGCGACATCGAAATCACCCTGGAAGCCAACCCGGGCACCTTTGAAAGCCAAAAATTTCATGAGTTCAGATCATTGGGCATTAATCGTTTATCGATCGGCATCCAAAGTTTTGACGATAGGCAGCTTCGAAATCTGGGCAGAGTCCACTCCGCCGGGGAAGCGGTCGCCGCCGTCGAAATCGCCCGCGAGTCAGGTTTTGACAATATCAACCTGGATTTAATGTTCGGCTTGCCGGATGCCGCCATCGATGTCAGCAGAATCGATGTGGAAACGGCCATTCGCTTGGGGCCGACGCATATTTCCTTTTATCAGTTAACCCTGGAACCCAACACCTATTTCCATAAATTTCCGCCAAGGCTCCCGGATGATGAGATTATTTTTGAATCACAAAAAGCAGGCCAGACACTTTTAGCCGAAAACGGCTACTGTCAATATGAAATCTCCGCCTATAGCAAGGCAGGCAGGCAATGCCGCCATAATTTAAACTATTGGCAATTCGGCGATTATTTGGGCATAGGCGCCGGCGCTCATGGCAAAATCACGCTGGAAATGCCCGGACGCATCATCCGTACCGTCAAACCCAGGAGTCCCGAACACTATTTAATCGCCCCCGGCAAAAACACCGGAGAAACGTTGATTGCGAAAGAAGAACTCCCCCTGGAATATATAATGAATCAATTGCGTTTAAAACAGGGCTTTACGGAACAAGCCTATCAATCGGCGACGGGGCTTACGATGGATACGCTTGAACCCGGCTTAAGCGCTAACCTGAAACAGCAGTTGCTACTCAAGGAAAAAAATCATTATTATTGTTCAGATCAAGGCTGGAATTTTTTAGACGACATTTTGCAACACTTCATGCCCTGAACAAATAACCCCATCGCAGCCATAGACCCTTAGCCATCATGCACAATTATCAAAAAGACTTTATCTCCTATGCCCTGGAATGCGACGTACTTAAATTCGGCGAATTCCTGTTAAAATCAGGCCGCACCAGCCCCTATTTTTTTAACACAGGCTTATTCAACACCGGGGCCCGGCTAGGTAAACTTGGACAGTTTTATGCCCAGGCGTTGATTCAATCCGGAATTCAAGCCGATATTCTTTACGGGCCGGCTTATAAAGGCATTCCGCTGGTCAGCGCGACATCGATAGCCTATGCGCAAATAACCTCTTCCGATATTCCCTTTGCCTTCAACCGCAAGGAAGCCAAAGATCACGGTGAAGGCGGCGCTCTGGTAGGCTCGCCGCTCACCGGCAATGTCATCATAATAGATGATGTCATTACTGCAGGCACCTCGGCCAGAGAATCGGTCGATATCATTCGCGGAGCCAAGGCGACACCGGCGGGAGTACTGATAGCGCTTGATAGACAGGAGCGAGGCCAACATGATATTTCAGCAGTTCAGGAAGTCACCGAAACATTTTCCATGCCTGTCATTTCAATCATTACATTGGCAAATATCGTTGAGTTTTTAACTGCAGGAGGCGACGGATATTTGCTTCATGCGATAAAAGAATACCAGCGTCTTTATGGAATTCAAGTCACAGAATAATAGACAGGGTGACGCTATTATAAAGCATTTATTGTTTCAATGGTTATAACGGTATTCGATAGGCACATGAGACTTTTTCCCTGATTCGATAAAGTCAAACCAAAGTCTTCTATTTTCAAAACTTTCATTTCCTCCTGGACCGACAAACTGACAGGTGAGGTGAAATCAAGCATAGACGACAGCTACAATTCAAAAATAAATCCGTTTAATTAACAGTTCTTAAGATATAGTCTACAATTACTAGAAATTTTCCTTAATTAATAGACTCGTATTTGTAATAAAAGGCTTGCCATGAGAAATCTGGAATTTAAAGAGCAAATGCACGAATATTCGCAGTGGCGTGCAAAACTGGTACAGGCTATAGAGATGTATCACCAGTGGCGTAAACGTTATGGCATGAATGACGCCAACAGCGCTAACGCCATTCTGAACATCATTGATAGCCTGCAATCAGACCGGATTACCTTGGCCTTTGTTGCGGAATTTTCTCGTGGAAAAACCGAGTTAATTAATGCCTTGTTCTTTGCCGAAACAGGCATCAGATTGCTGCCTTCTTCTCCGGGCCGCACCACCATGTCGCCAACCGAGCTTTTTTGGGATGAAAAAGGCGGCAGTTATATACGCTTGCTGGATATTGAAACCCGTCTTGAAGATGTTTCATTAAACGAGCTTAAACAACATCCGGAACGCTGGACCCAGATTAATCTGGATTGCCAATCCCCGGCTCAAATGCAGGAAGCATTTAAGGCACTGGTTTCAACCAAACTCGTTGGCAAGGAAATCGCTGCGAAACTCGGTTTATGGAACGAACGCGAAGCAGCCGAACACGGACTTGTCAACCAGAACAAAGTAGAAATACCCTGCTGGCGACATGCCTTGATCAGTTTTCCTCATCCTTTATTACAAGAAGGATTATCAATCCTGGACACTCCGGGATTGAATGCTTTGGGCACCGAACCCGAATTAACACTAAACATGTTACCAAGCGCGCAAGCAATCGTTTTTGTGCTTGCCGCCGATACCGGCGTCACTAAAAGCGACCTGGAGATGTGGCGTCAACATGTCTGCATTGCTCGTGGCGGCAATCGGCAAAGCTTGGCCGTGGTCATGAACAAAATCGATGCCATGTGGGATGACTTGGCCGGAGAAACCGGCTATGAGGATTTGATTAAAACACAAATTCAAGCGTCAGCCGACACGTTAAAGCTGGATGAAAATTCGATTTTTCCTGTTTCCGCCAAACAAGCTTTGTTAGCCAAAGTAAAAGACGATCATGCATTGCTGGAAAAAAGCCGGATTGCAGTTTTAGAAAATTATCTTGCCAATGATATTTTAAAGCAAAGACGCAACATCCTGTCAGGCGCTGTAGTCCGCGACATTGGCTTTATGGTGAATGAGTCTTTAAGCTTGAGTGAATCATCGCTGTCAAATGCCATTGCCCAGCTCGAAGAATTCAAGAAAATCGATTTTCAAAATAAGGATATGACCGGAAAGTTAATGGCCGAGACCAGGGACAAGCAAAATCATTACATGGCCAATGTCGAAAACTTTCAAACCAGCCGCCAGGTTTTTCTGGTTCAGGCCAAGCATTTGATCGATTCCTTTGACAAAGCAAAAATTGACCCCATCATTCACAGAACCCGTGAAGACATGTCAAAGAGCCTGACGACCTACAGCATGAAACAAAATATCCGCAAATTATTTGACGAATTGCGCGATTTGCTGCAGGAATCGGTCGATATTACCAATGAAACCCGTCGCCTGGTTAAGGCGATACATAAAAAATTCACAGAAGAACACGGGTTTAAAGAAATCGAACCCGAACTCTTTTCCATTAAACAATACCAATTTGAACTTGAGCAAGTGTTTGCTGAAGGCGAAGCATTCCGCAACAGCACAAAAACAACAATGACCGAACAAAGCATTGTGATCAATAAGCTGTATAGCACGCTGATCGCCAAGGCCAGAAATATACTCAGACAGGCGCATGCTGATGCGACAGCCTGGAGCCAAAGCGTCCTGACGCCATTAATGCACCAGATCAAGGATCATAAAAAGCAAATCGACAGCCGTTTAAACATGTTAAGGAAAATTAACGATTCAAAAGGCAGCGTAACGGAGAGCATTGCTTCCCTTGAAGCGGAACTGGTGCCGTTAAAACGGCAACGAGATGAAATCGCGACCATCTCGAAATTTCTTTACAGCAATAATGACAAGACTATAACACGGCAGCCGGATGCGGCAGTCATCAGTTAACCATTTCTTGCATTCGATTATTTGATGGACATTCCTCTGCGGCAGCAGCAAATTCTATCGCTGTTTACCGGGATTCCTTAAAAAAAATCAAATCTCTGACATCATGCCCAAGGCCCATACCGCGTCGTTCAAATTTCGTTAACGGTCGATACGAAGGACGCTCGCAGTAATCATTGGTCTTACTGGCATTGATCAGGCCCTTTTCGGCATAAAGTTCCTTCAACATACTTTCGGCATAATTTTGCCAATCGGTAGCGGCATGGAAATACCCCCCTGTTTTCAGTTTTTTTAGTACCAACTTGACAAAACTGGGGCGGACAATTCTTCGTTTATGATGTTTTTTTTTCGGCCAGGGATCTGGGAAAAACAAATGAATGCCGGTCAGACTATTATCCGCAATATGTTGCTCCAAAATATCAATTGCGTCATGACAATAGATTCTAACGTTGGTTAAATTCAATTGCGCCAGTTTCAACAATAAATGTCCGACCCCGGGCCGGTGAACTTCGATGCCGATGAAATCAAGTTCAGGATTGTCTGCAGCCATTTGTGCAAGGCTTTCGCCATTGCCGAAACCGATTTCGAATACCAACGGCGCATGACGCCCGAATACCTGAACAAAATCGTATTTGACGCCGGGATCGAGGCAATACTTACTCCAGTAATTATCCAAGGCATGTTGCTGTCCCCCAGTAACCCGGCCTTGCCGTCTAATATAGCTGCGGATCCGGTTCGGAAAACCTGTTTCAGTCGAAAGCATAAAAAGAGGTTCAAAAATAGGTAAATGGAGACTGCTTTTCTCTTAATCGCTAGAAAAACAAGCCCTCAATCGGCGACGACGCCGAGGCGAAGCGTTTTCGGGGCATGCGACCGGCGAGAAAGGCTTCCCGGCCGGCTTCGATACCCTTTTTCATCGCCGACGCCATCAGCACCGGATTGCGGGCTGCGGCGATGGCGGTGTTCATCAACACGCCAGCGCAGCCCAATTCCATCGCAACCGCGGCATCGGAGGCGGTACCGACGCCGGCGTCGACCAGAATCGGCACCTTGGCGTTTTCGACGATGGTCAGGATATTGTATGGATTGCGAATGCCCAGGCCCGATCCAATCGGCGCCGCTAGCGGCATCACGGCGACACAGCCGATCTCCTCCAGCCGTTTCGCGGCAACCGGATCGTCATTGGTATAAACCATCACCTCGAAGCCGTCTTTGACCAGGATTTCGGCGGCTAGATAGGTCTGGACGAGATCGGGAAACAGGGTGGTCGGATCAGCCAACACTTCCAGTTTGACCAGTCGATGGCCACCCAGTAATTCCCTGGCCAACTGGCAGGTCCTGATCGCATCCTCGGCGGTATAGCAACCGGCGGTATTGGGCAGAATCGTGTATTTATCCGGTGAAATCACATCCAGCAGGTTCGGCTCATCGGCATGCTGGCCGATATTGCTGCGGCGTATCGCCACCGTCACGATCTCGGCGCCGCTGGCTTCGGTGGCCAGCCGGGTTTGTTCCAGATCCTTGTATTTGCCGGTGCCGACCAGCAGTCGGGAGCGGTAAGACTTGCCCGCAATCACCAACGGATCGTCCTGGCCGCCGCCGATGGCGTGAACGATTTCCAGGCGGTCATCGTGCTGTAACGCCCGACTGCCGTATTGGTCAAACGGCAGAATTTCCTTGTTCAGTTCCACCGCGATGCGCTTGCCGGTCAGGCCCAGTGCGGCAATGACATCGACCACGCGACTGTGCTCGGCGCATTCATGGCGATCGCCATTGACATAGATTCTCATGCGATCAGACTCCGGTTATTGTCGACCGCCCGCCGCTCCTGCACCGCCTTCGCCAGCTTTTGCAACAGCGGCACGGTATCTTCCCAGCTCAGGCAGGCATCGGTAATACTCTGGCCATAGGTTAACGGTTGCCCCGGCACCACATCCTGCTTGCCGGCCTTCAAATGGCTTTCGATCATGACGCCCATGATCCGGTAGTCGCCGCCGGCGATTTGGCCGGCGACATCGTCGCCGACAACGAGTTGGCGCTGGCATTGTTTCAGACTGTTGGCATGGCTGAAATCGATCATGATATTCGGCCGCAGATGCGCCTTAACCAGGCCTTCGGCGACCTGCTCGACGCTGACGGCGTCATAATTGGGCCGGCCGTTGCCGCCGCGTAAAATAATATGGACATCTTCATTGCCGGTGGTCGAGAAAATTGCCGAATGACCGGCCTTGGTCAACGACAAAAAATGATGCGGACTCATCGCCGCGCCGATCGCATCGATGGCGATCTTGATGGTGCCGTCGGTGGAATTCTTGAAACCGACCGGGCACGACACGCCCGAAGCCAGTTCGCGGTGACCCTGGCTTTCGGTGGTACGGGCGCCGATCGCGCCCCAGGCGATCAGATCGGAAACATATTGTGGGGTAATCAGATCCAGATACTCGGTCGCCGCCGGCATGCCCATATTGTTTAAATCCAGCAGCAATTGACGGGCGACCCTCAGGCCCTTGTTGATGTTGAAACTGGAATCCAGATCGGGATCGTTGATCAGACCTTTCCAACCCACTGTGGTGCGCGGCTTCTCGAAATACACCCGCATCACGATCAACAGATCGTGTTCGAGTTCGTCCTTAACCGCTTTCAAGCGGCGTGCATAGTCTTTCGCCGCGTCGGTGTCATGGATGGAACAGGGCCCGACCACCACCAGCACCCGGTCATCCCGGCCGGTCAGAATGTTATGAATAGCCTGCCGGGCTTTCAGCGTGGTTGCGGCCGCCGCTTCGCTGAGCGGCAATTCATCATGGACTTGAACTGGCGCGATCACTTCTTTGGTCGCACAGATTCTCAAATCATCGGTTTTATAGTTCATTTGCATCGAAAGTAGGCACTGGCATGTGTTTTGAAATCGTTAATTTTAACTGTTTTTATCAGCTGCTTGTTAATTTTTACGTAAAAATTTGCTTTACAACATGCCCCTTTCAAAGTTTTTTCTATGCATGAACATAATGAGTGCAATCGGTCTCTTCCGAAAAACTGGGCTTGCACTGTTTATAGGAATTACAGATCACAGCGCCCGCTTGCCTGAATCGAAAAGGGCACCGTTCTCATGAAGCCCGATGGGTATAAAGCAGTCTATTACTGGCCCAGGAAAAGAATGCGCTATTTACTTTCTAGCAAAGCGGTCATTTCCTCTCTATTGATAACCTCTTTTTCTTGCAGTAAATTTGCCAATTTTTCCAGAACGTCTCTGTTTGCAGTAATAATTTTAAGCGCTCGCGCTTCGCCTTCCTGGACAAGGGCGATGATTTCCGTATCGATAAGGCGAGCCGTCACATCGCTGAAATTGCGATATTCGGACACTTCGGTTTCCAGAAACTGAAGCTGCTGGCGTTTGCCGTAAGTCAACGGCCCGAGTTTCTTGCTCATGCCCAGACTGCATACCATATTGCGAGCGATTTCGCTGGCTTTTTCAAGATCATTTTGAGCGCCGGTGGAAATACTGCCCAAGGCAACCTGCTCGGCGATACGACCGCCGAGAAGAATGGCTATCTGATCCTTGAGTTCCTCTTCGGTAGATAAAAATTTCTCCTCTACCGGCAATTGTAAGGTAAAGCCCAACGCCGATACGCCCCGAGGAATGATCGATATTTTATGAACCGGCTGCCCGGTCGGCACATGTTCCGCCACCATCGCGTGTCCCGCTTCGTGATAAGCGACCCGGCGTTTTTCTGATGGCGTCAGCACCCTGTTTTTCTTTTCTGGCCCGGCAAGAATGCGGTCGATCGCCGCCTCAAAATCCGCCATTTCGATTTGAGAATGCACGCTTCTGGTCGCGATGATGGCCGCTTCATTGGCAATGTTGGCTAAATCTGCGCCGACCAGACCGGGTGTGCGCTTGGCGATTACGGCAATATCGATATCCGCTGCGAGGGTCATGCCTTTGGTGTGCAGCTTGAGAATCTCGACTCGGTCCTGCAAATCCGGTTTATCGACGATAATCTGGCGATCAAAGCGCCCTGCCCTAAGCAACGCTTTATCAAGCACTTCAGGCCGATTGGTCGCGGCCATAACGATAACGCCAACGGAGGTATCAAAACCGTCCATTTCGGTAAGCAACTGGTTTAACGTCTGCTCGCGTTCGTCATGCCCTCCCATGACAACCGGACCGCCGCGGGAACGTCCGATAGCATCCAACTCATCGATAAAAATAATGCAGGGCGCCTTGCTGCGGGCTTGATCGAACAGTTCCCTGACCCTGGCGGCGCCGACACCGACAAAGAGCTCGATAAATTCGGAACCGCTGATATTAAAAAAAGGCACTTGCGCTTCTCCGGACACCGCACGTGCGAGCAAGGTCTTACCGGTACCGGGTAAGCCTACCAGCAACACCCCTTTGGGCATATGCCCGCCCAGTTTCTGGATTTTTTCCGGATTTTTCAAAAAATCGATGGATTCGCTGAGTTCCTGTTTTGCGCTGTCGGCACCGGCAACATCTTTAAAAGTAATCTTCGCCTGGGTATCCTGATGGATACGGATTTTATTCCCAAGGTTCAGAAAAGACTGAGGTCCCGCAGCGGTGGTCCGGCGTAAAAGCCATGACCAGATAAATACAAATATGAAAATAGGGATGATCCAGTTAAATAAGAGATTGCTTAACCAGTTTTCTCCGCTCCGAACAACAAAGTCCACTTTACTCTTTGCCAGCATTTCGGCAAGACCGCTTTCCCACAAGGGCACCGTCATAAAAGGCCGAGCCGACTCTTTTTCCGTTTCCGGTTTAATCAATCCGGTAATATAACGCTCGGTCACGGTAACCTTGTCAATTTTTCCCTCGTTGACAAGCTTAAGAAACTGGCTATAGGGAATTTCATCGCGCTGTATTTCAGTGATGTTATTGAGTACAAACAAGGCCAAAATAAATAATAAAACCAGATAGACCGTTTTTTTTTGTTTTGCGCCAAAATCTTTGACATTTGACGGTTTATTTAGCTCCAGCTCCGGTTCTTTCCTGGAAAAAAAATCCAAACCGCTGGTAATTATTTTTTTCAGGAGGCTATAGATAGTTTTCAAGAAGGTCGCTATCAATTTCGTCACATTATTTTCAGGCTTTTCCATTTTATTTTTACCGTAAAGTCATGAATTAATATCCGGACATTGCAACCATTTCATAGTCGATATGGCGTGTTTATTTTTTGAGTAGATCATTAGCCAGCTAATCAGATAACCTAAATCGTCAATCAACCTCCTGGCACCAGTATCGGCATTGATTGCTGATTTCCTTTTCCGCTTCAAGCCAGTCTTCCAGTTCGTGACCGGGCTCAAAGCCTCGTTTTTCGGCTTTAAAAAATGCCCGTTCGGTTACCATCGCTTTGAACTTTTCTGGATCCATGACGCCATTAACAGGGTTTCGAGATTCATGTTCATCACTCATTAGACCTCCTCAAATTGTGGAAGAAATAACGCTACGAAATCCTATCATCCAACAAAATCCATAACATTAGTACAACTACTAAAGGATGCGCTGATCAAATTGTTTACGTTTGGCTTGACTAGCTCACCACGAACGGTATTAAAGGTTTACAGCTCATTCCAAGTTTGTCGTAAAATAACCTCGGCAATTCCATTGGAAATTTCAAAAACCGGCACTCGGCGAATCGTTAATCATTCATCAACGGCTTAACTTTGATAATGGGACCCATTGATATCGTCGCCATCTTTTTAGCGCTAACCAGGCGACTGGCTGCCGGGAATGAAAATTATAGGATTTTGATTTAGACGAAATGAATTCCTGTTAAATGATTCTTACATCATTAATTTCATATTCTGCAGAATCACCTACTCGACAAACTTATGAGCTAACGAATATCTGACATCAATCTATCTTAAATTCTCCACAAATAACTAAAAAAATTCGGGGGGCATTTTAATGCTGATATCGGCTAATTATGCGCTCTGCCCGGCAAATCCTGCAAGACCTTCCCTTTGATGTCCGGTAATAACATTCAGCAATGTGTTGCCATAACTACAACTGCTGCTGATTACACTTCACCGGCAAAATCAAAAACTATTTAAATACCGGGATACCGAAGATGATCAATAGTTTCCGTGAAGCCGAGGGGACTACGCGAAGATGGTTCTTCTGTTCCTTTGGATATCCCACTTGCCGAATTTATAGTAGATTTTTGCAGCGGGCATGCCGAAATTACTGACTCAGTGAAAGTATTCAGAGGTGGTGCCGTCGTTTTTCCGGAAAAACCGTTCGAGAGCCGGTTGTCTCCAGAACGTAATAGCGAAACCATAGAAAAGATATTGACTTCGGAAAGCAGTTGAGTCAGAAAATTTGAAATGCGGTCTGTTATCATGCGGCAGCCCGGCAAGGCTCGGCTATATGACTACGATCCTGTTTTGATCAAATCCTGGAACGGTCTTCTTCCCCACATAGCCTCTTGGGTTGCATAAGATTCTGGACCCTGCGATAAGATAATCGACTCGACCATGTACATGTCCGTGAAACCAGGCGGAAATGTCATACTCATGCATCAACGGCTTCAAGTCATTGCAATAGGCCAATTTCTTGAGAGCGTTGGGCGATTCATTCCAGCTCCATTGGGAAGGCGCATGGTGGGTTACAACGACGGTTTTTCCTGCAAACGGCTGAGCCAGCTCCTGTTCCAGCCATTTTTTTGAACGACGGAACATCTGGCTATAATCATTGACATCCAAAAACCTGTCGCCAAATCTAATTTGCCTGAAGTCGTTCAGGGTATCGCTTAATGCATCAACTTTTTTCTGGCCTTCTACATGTAAATCCGCCCATAAGGTGCAGCCTAAAAATCGCACTTTTTGTAAAACGAGCCGGTTGTTTTCAAGAAAATACACATTGCTGCCCTTACATTGCTGGCGGATTGCTAATAGTGTTTCCTGATATTCGCTGCCATAAAATTCATGATTGCCGGCCACATAGATAACGGGTTTATTCAAAGATTTCAGCCACTCGACGCCTTGCTGGCCGATACCAATATCGCCGGCCGCGATAACAATATCGGCATCGTTTTTCGGGTCGGCCAATGAGCCGAACTCCAGATGTATATCAGAAAAATAATTTATCCTCACAATTTAACTCTGCTCAATATCAAGTATTTGGCGTATAATTATTGCATTCTTTCAGATTAATGCCTCCTTTTCCATAAAGATTTAGTCCATGTCTATCTCTCTCAGAAAAATTACTCATCAAGTATCAGTCGGCGACGTTAAAGTCGGCGGCGGCGCTCCCATCGTCGTCCAATCCATGACCAATACCGATACTGCCAATGTGTCGGCAACCGTCAACCAAATCATCGAGTTGGCGACTGCGGGTTCAGAAATAGTCCGTATTACCGTCAATTCCGAAGAAGCCGCCAAGGCAGTCGCAGACATTCGCAACCAGCTGGACAAAAAAGGTTACTCGGTACCCATCGTCGGCGATTTTCATTTCAACGGCCATAAATTACTCGAAAAATACCCGGATTGTGCAGCCGCCCTCGATAAATACCGCATCAACCCCGGCAATGTTGGCCGCGGCAAAAGCCGTGATCCGCAATTTCAGCAAATGGTCGAATTTGCCTGCCAGTATGACAAACCGGTGCGCATCGGCGTCAACGGCGGCAGTCTGGATCAGGCGGTATTAACGCGGTTACTGGATGAAAACAGGACCTTGACAAATCCCGAACCCTTAGCGGCAGTTACCCGCAAGGCGATCGTCTTGTCGGCACTGGAAAGCGCTGCTAAAGCCGAAGAAATCGGGCTGGGAAAAAATAAAATCATCCTCTCTTGCAAAATCAGTAATGTGCAGGAACTGATCAACATTTACCAAGACCTTTCCAGCCGCTGCGATTATGCCTTGCATCTGGGACTGACCGAAGCGGGCATGGGTTCCAAAGGCATCGTCGCTTCATCCGCCGCGTTATCCGTATTAATGCAGCAAGGCATTGGCGATACCATTCGCATTTCGCTGACCCCCGAACCCGGCGCTTCCAGAACCCAAGAGGTCATCGTTGCCCAGGAAATTTTACAAACCATGGGATTTCGCTCCTTTACTCCAATGGTTATCTCCTGCCCGGGCTGCGGACGAACCACTAGCGATTATTTCCAAAAACTGGCGATGGAAATTCAAAGCTATTTGCGCGATCAAATGCCGGTATGGCGTACTCAATATCCCGGCGTCGAAGCGATGGAAGTCGCCGTTATGGGCTGCGTGGTCAACGGTCCCGGTGAAAGCAAAAATGCCAATATCGGCATCAGCCTTCCCGGCACCGGCGAATCGCCGGTAGCGCCTGTCTATGAAGACGGCGAAAAAACGGTAACGCTCAAAGGCGACAGGATTGCGGAAGAATTCCAGGGCATCGTACAAAGATATATTGAAACGCATTATAGTCCGTAGCGTGTGCTTTAGGGATGGGTTCAACTCGCTTTGTTGCCCGTCCCGACTGTCATTTTGACCTCAAATCCAAAATCGATACTATTTGTTCAATGAGCCGAAATGGTAAAAATGATCTCGAAGCGCCCTGCAAATCCACCAGAATTCCGATTCAATCATTTCTGCCTGCCAGGCTAAATTTGTATTGGATCGTCTTCATGCCGTTTTCCTGCTAAAACAAACTCGCGGTATTCCGGATAAACCATCAGGACGTTGAAGAGGCACATTAAGTTAACTATGCATTCAAACTAAATTGACCTGATTACATTAAATAAATATTGCTGTAAACTTTTTCCGGTAATGTTTTAGCGAACAAGCGATTATCTTTTCTTAACCATGGATTTTGGAAATAATTGCCTTTGTATTTAAACAGTTCCGTCTATTTTCGATACCTAATGTCTGATCATTTATTTAAGTAAAAATATTATGAAAAAATTCAATTTGATAATACGTTTTTTATTGGGATTATTGTTGATAATTTCGATTGCCGGCTGTTCAGGCAGCAAAAGACATGAAAGCACCGGCGAATATCTTGACGACTCGGTCCTGACAACTAAAGTCAAAGCGTCGATTTTAGGAGACTCCAAGCTTAAAGTATTGCAAATCGATGTGGAAACATTTAAAGGCATCGTACAACTGAGCGGCTTTGTCGATTCTCAAGAAGCCGCGGAAAGGGCGGTGCATCTGGCAAGAACCGTAAAAGGCGTCAAACAGGTCAATAATAGTCTGATTGTGAAATAAACGGATGCCTAGTTGGAACGCCAATGAAATCTTGGCGGCTGGTGCGCGATAGTCTGGATGCGGATTTATCCGTTTTTGAGATTAAATCCAATTGAGCTTGAATTTTACAATGGAAAACGTATGGGCTATCTTGTTTTGTTATTATTAATACTAACAGTATTAGCTGTCGTTTATTCGAAACGCAAAAAAAAACAGCTTATTAAACCGGAACCGGATCGATTAAAAACACAGCAGGCCAAATTTAGCTGGGGCTACATCATCAGAACGCCGCAAGAGCCCGAATTGTCTTGCGAGTCAATAAAACGAATAGGCAATACCCCAATTCCGATTAACTCTCTTTCAGATTTACCGAGCTTGCCGCTGCCGGGATGTGATCTGAAAATATGCCGATGTCATCTTGAAGCCACAACCGAGCTCCGTTCAGGAAAGGACAGACGAATGGGGGAAGTGAGACGAACTGATATTCGATTCGAAGATACTCCGGATCGACGCAGTCCGGTCAATCGTCGAAAAAACAGCGCCATCTGGAATAGAAATTCTAATAAACGCTAGGCGGCCACGACAATCTTGCTGCAATTCAGCAACGCTTTACAATACGTCCTTCGCCATAAATATCGTCTCGGGACAATGTTGTCAGCCTAAGAATCGACTTTTCGCACCGTTACCATTTTCCAGATGGTTTCGATAAATTCAGTATCGATCTCGGGCATGCCATTTTGAATCCATTGAACCAGTAATTTGGCGGTATTCGGATAACTGACCTGTACGGCGGATGCGTCGTGCAGCCATTGCTCAATCAACGATTCATTCATATCGTGCATGACCAGCCCGTAACCGAGTTCGTGTAAAGCGGCGGCATTGGACACTTGTTCCATTTGCGCATGCAACGGTTTGACCAGGATCTTTTTACCAAGGTACAAGGATTCACTGGCCAGTTCGAATCCCGCGTTGCTGATAATACCGGCAGAATCGTACAAGGCTCTTTGAAAGCCGTCACGCGACAGAGGATGGCAGTGGATGTGCTCGAATTCCGATCTAAGCTCGACTGGAGCAAAGATATGAAAATCAAATGTTTCGAATGGCAATAATCGCCGGATGACCTCATTTTGATCTTCAAAGGGAAGATAGACGATTATTTTGTTTCGAATGATTTGATCCGGAAGGTCCGGCGTTTCAATGATCGGCGGCAAAATAGGCTGGCCGAAGTGATGCCAGTGCAAGCCCACGCCTATATCTGCCGGTGCAAAATATTTCAGCACCTTTTCGGCAATGAAATCAGCCCCTACTCGAGGAATTTTATGATTAAAGGCGTATTGATGTCCGATGCCCAAGATTTTCTTTTTTCGGATTTTGGCCGCCCATGCGGTCACGGGTTCAAAATCGCTGATGATTAAATCAAAATCGTTCAAATCCAGCGCCTTGACTTCCCGAATGAAGGTCAACGGATTATTCTCGAATGCAGTTTTTACATAACTGACTGCTCCGTTTCTCGTATTGAAGGTCAAACCGTTCCGTACCCGGTAATCCTTGAATATGTCCATGTCGAAGTACTTTTCTGCGGGTCTGCCGCTAAATTGAAAAGTAATATCATAGCCGGCGGCATAAAGCTCTTTTGCCATTAGCCTGGCACGAGTGATGTGTCCGTTACCGGTGCCTTGAACCCCATAAAATATTTTCATTGCTGGTTATTGCTGCAAATTGGACGAAGTTGATTCAACAATGATTTTCACAGAGTTGCCGGCCGAGAAAGAACAATGTCTAAATGAGAGAATCGGGGCAGATCCGCCTGGCTTGAATGCTGGCTTAAGCATAAATGGATAAATTGCCTAGCCGGTACACGGCCAACCCGGGCAATCCGAATAGCCGTAAACAACACTGTTTTCCAAATCTTTCGGCATTCTGCAATGGAAGGTCTAGCGTCAATGTTTACGCTACCTGTGCCAGGTTGGATGCGGCCTCGACCGGTTGATCCAGTAGTTGATGCCCTTCCTCAAGCCAGCGGACGATGGCCAGCTGACCCGATTTATCTTCAACCAGGGCCGTACAGCTTTCCACCCAGTCGCCGCAATTGCAATAGGTTTTACCGAATTCCATTTCAGCCAGATCGGCGTGATGAATGTGCCCGCAAATCACGCCATCCACTTGCCTTTTTTGGGCCTCGAGACTCAATATATGCTGGTAGTTGTCCATGAAACTGACGACATTTTTAACCTTGTGTTTTAAGTAAGCGGATAAGGACCAGTATTTGTAACCTAAACGAGAGCGGACGGCATTAAACCAGCGATTGACGACCAGCAATGCGTCATAGGCTTCGCTGCCGATATAGGCGAGGTTTTTATTGTGGCAAACGATGCTGTCGAATTCATCGCCATGCAGCACCAGGAATTTGCGTCCGTCCCTGGTTTCATGAATGGCATTGAGCTGGACGTCTATGCCGTTGAAATGCATCCCGGCGTGTTTTCGAAAGGATTCGTCATGATTGCCGGGTATGTAAATGACGCGCGTTCCCTTTTTGGCCTTGTTGAATACCCGTTGCAAAATGTCGCTATGAAGGGCGGGCCAATAAAATCCGGATTTGAATTTCCATAAATCGATAATATCGCCTACCAGGTACAGATAATCGCATTCCACGTTATCGAGAAAATCTCTCAGATAATCAGCCTTACAGCCTTTGGTGCCCAAATGCGTATCAGAAATCCAGACTGTCCGATAATGTAATGCCATTGTCATCATCCCCCAAAAAGTGGCCATGGCGATTACAATAACGGCAGTTTGTTACAGTTTGTTAACTGTTGTATGAAGATTTGATGAAACTAAACTCTATGTTAATACGGACCTGGTTTGATCCAGGACGTTTGACCGCGTACGTATTTCGTTTGTCAGTCATCGACAAAAGCCGGAATATTCATTATTGATGGGTCCGGTGACGTTTTAAACTGTTCGCCTTGAGCCTGCCGAAAATCCAGAAACTTTCGGCAGGCTGCCGGAACGGCTTCAGACAAAATCAGGCCATATTATTGAACGCGCCTGATCCGGAGCGATACCTTACTCGATGTTCTGGATCTGTTCGCGCATCTGTTCAATCAGCACTTTAAGCTCAATCGAAATCTGCGTGATTTCCTTGTCGGCCGATTTTGAACCCAGGGTATTGGCCTCGCGATGCAGTTCCTGCATCAGAAAATCCAGACGCCTGCCGACTGGGTCTTTTTGTTCGAGCACCCTCTTCACCTCCGTGATATGGGTTTCCAATCGGTCCAGTTCTTCATCGATATCCAGTTTTTGCGTCAGCAGAACCAGCTCCTGCTCCAGGCGATCATAATCAGGCTGCGCGACCGCTTCGGCGACCCTGTCTCTCAACCTGTTGCGGATAAGCAGCAGCACTTCCGGCATGCGTTTTTTTGCCGAGGCGACATGACCTTGCATTTTTGTACAGCGTTCCTCAACCAACAGTTTAAGCTGCGCGCCTTCTCTTTCGCGTACGGCCAGCAACTGAGCCAGGGTGTTGTTAAGCAATTTTGCGATGCCTTGATTAAGTTGCTCCTTGTCGGCCTCCGGTTCCTGCTGAATACCGGGAAAGGCCAATACATCAAGGGCTGAAAAGGACATCGGAGCAGGCATTTGCTCTTCGATTTGTTTGGTTGCTGCCAGCAGACTGGCCACCGCCTCCCGATTGACAATAAAGCTTTGCCCGTCATTAGCCTTTTTTTTGTAGCTCAGGGTGCATTCGATTTTGCCCCGGTTAATTTTGGCGACGATCGCCGAACGAATATCGGTTTCAAGAAAACGTAACCGTTCGGGCAGTTTTAATGTAATGTCGCTGTAACGGTGATTGACCGACCGCAATTCACAATTTATAGTTTGTCCGTCGATTTCTGTCTCATTACCGGCAAAAGCGGTCATGCTCCTAATCATTAATCACCTATAATAAATAAAAATATCAATTCTAAAATCTCACATGGCTGAATATTACGACCCGGAAACGTACCCAAAAGAGTGGAACTACCTTCAAACCGGCACCATTATAGACCAGTACATGATTGAGCGGGAATTGGCCCACGGCGGATTCAGTTCTGTTTATCTGGCCAGACAAACAACGGATCAAATCCAGGTTGCGATCAAGGAATATTTGCCGAGAAAACTGGCGCATCGTACCTGGAACAATGTGGTGGTTGCCAATAGCGACGAGACCCAGGCTTTATTTCGTCGGGGACGGAAGCTTTTTTTTGAAGAAGCCAAAGTGTTGGCCACCTTAAAGCATCCGAATATTGTCGAAGTCATCAATTTCTTTGAAGCCAATTCCACGGTCTATATGGTCATGGTTTACGACTATGGGATCACGCTGGACAAATTATTAAATAATAAAAGCATCGCCATCACGGAAAGCTTTATGATGAGCGTATTCAATTCTTTATTGGCCGGCGTGGGCCATATCCATAGCCAAAATTTTGTTCATCTCGATATCAAACCGGCGAATATTCTGGTTCGGCCCGGCTATGATTCCTTATTGCTCGATTTTGGCGCCATCCAGACCTTTCCACGCTCACAGCTCAACAAACAAATCAAGATATTAACCAAAGGCTTTTCGCCTGTCGAACAATACAAACCCAATGCCCATATGGGCCCGTGGTCCGATATCTATGCGATTGGAGCCAGCATGCGCACCTGTCTTGAACATAAATCACCCATGCCTTCTCCGGACAGGATCAAACATGACGCCCTGGTTTCTGCCGCCAAAGCGTTTAAACGCCATTATCCTGAAGCCTTATTAAAAGCAATAGACTGGGCGATGGAACTGAAACCGGAAAATCGCCCCCAATCGATTGCCGAATTTCAGCAGGCGTTTGCCGGAAAATAAGATAGTAAAATGGCCTATAATTCAAGCTGTTAACCCTTTACTACGATTTTCCATGCGCCGCAACAACTCAGACAGGATGAGCCGATAGAGTTCATCGCCCAGGTATTTGTCTTCGATGCCGCTGTCGATATTGGGATTGTCGTTGACCTCGATCACATAGCCTTTGCCCCCCTTTTCCTTGACGTCGACGCCGTAAAAACCGTTGCCGATCGGCTGGGTGGCTTTCAACGCCGCTTCGAGCACGGCTTTGGGCACCTCGAAGGTCGGCAGGGTATCGAAATTCCCACTGTCCGTGCGGCTGCCGCCGTGGCGGTAAATCTGCCAGTGATTTTTCACCATATAATAGCGGCAGGCATACAAAGCCTTGTTATTTAAGATGCCGATCCGCCAGTCAAAGTCGGTATACAGGAATTCCTGCGCCAGCAGCAATGCAGACTTTTGAAACAATTCATGCACTTTTAGCTCAAGTTCCTGGCGGTTACTAACTTTTACGATACCGCGAGAAAATGAGCCGTCCGGAATTTTAATGACCACGGGATAGCCTGCTTCGGCTTCGAGTTTATCGAGATGAACGGCATTGCCCTTGTGCAATAACCAGGTTTTGGGCGACGGCACGCGATGAGTACGAAACAGGTCGGCCAGATAGACCTTATTGGTGCAGCGCAGCATCGAGGTCGGGTCATCGATGACGACCAGACCTTCTGCCTCGGCTTTCTTGGAAAACCGGTAGGTATGATGATCGATCGCCGTGGTTTCCCGAATAAACAAGCCGTCGAATTCAGGCAGGCGCACATAATGCTGCTGGGTGATCAGTTCAATATCTATCCCCATCTGTCTGCCGACATTAATAAACTTTTTCAATGCGCCGCGATTGCTCGGCGGCATTTTTTCCACCGGGTTGACCAAGATAGCCAGATCGTAACGGGCCGTTTTCCGGGCTCGTCCCTTGCGCCAGACTTTCTTGCTGAACTTATCCAGGGCGTCGGCAAACAGGGTTTGTTTGGCTTCGTCCAGATTGCGATGTGAAATGGCCTTGAGTGCGATGATTTCCCATTGCTGGTTGAAGCGTAGCGTGACTTCCAGAACCGGGCAGGAAAAGCGCTCGAATAGCAGCCTCGCCAGATCCTGGAATTCAGGATCCGGGGTCGTGCCGAAGTAGCTCAGCAGCGTTATTTCGCTGTTTTTGTTTTGACTTTTAAACGCCTTGGCCAGGGTCTGGGACAAATCTTCCAGTTGCAGCCGGTAGAGGGCCTTTCGGCCAAGATCGTTGAGCACCTTAACAGAAGGAATGACATGATGTCCTCTGGCTTCTGCCAGTAACGAACAGTAATAGCCGTCGGAAAGATAACGATAACTGCTGCAGAGATTGATGACTCTGACACGTTCATCAGATTCGCCTTCTCCAGTGACCAGATAATTTTCAAAGGTTATGACTTGATCGCTGGGATAATAGGGATTCCAGTCGGAAAGGTCGTCAACAACCAGAATGGTGCGTGCCATAGTAAAGAAAATCCTGTGCTAAATTGGCTGTGATGGGGAATCTAATCAGAGTACGGTATATGTTCTAAAAACAATGACATCAACCGCGAGCTACATTGAGCGAAGTACGAAAGCCTCATAAAATTCCATGTCTGCCGAAAATCCTGTTGATAGAGACGCGGCGATTCGTGTCTCCGCTGACCGGGTTTCTGCGTCCAAGGTCATGGTGTTGAGGCAGCGGGTGCGGCGTCCATTTTTTGACGGATATGCTAGCCGGTATTTGATGTATTGTCATATTTTAATAAGGTCACTGTGTTCTGGCCCTTTGCAGACTTAAGTCTGCTCTCCTTAACCTACCCTAGTAGGAAAGTCTGGGCCGTGATGAATCGAAAAAAGTCAACCCTGCAGAGCGCCATATCAAATAGTATTTCATTATCGAACGGTTGCAGCGTGTTAACGCTGAATTTTATCGACCTCTCTTTGCGGCCACAGCGGCCCCGAGAGAATCAGCAAGCCTGCCAGCCAAAACAGCAGTTGGCCGTTCGTAATGGTGTAGACGAATGCCGTCCGGAGTCTATCGCCGGCCTCGGGATAGCTCTCGATAAAATCGTGACCTTCGACAAACGCGCGAGTCTCTCCTGCTATCTGGGCGAACACCATGAAAACAAGCGCAAAGGCGGTTATCCGCAGCGGCAATAGAATCATGACCGCGGCAATCAGCAGGGCCCAGCCGGGTAATTGACTGGTATTGGTCGTGGACATCAATGCGGCATGAATCCGGTCGGTCAACACCGGATAAGCGGCTTGATAGTTGGTGCCATACATGACTGACACCGTTTCAACGGCGATCAGAACGATTCCGGAAAGCACCAGCACCCAACCCGCCGTTCTGGCCCAATAGCCGGAAAGAGGTTCAGATCCAAATAATCCGTTGATTTCCAAGGCCTTTTTTAGGTTAAATCCATTACCGAAATAGCGAATCAGCCATAAGCCCAAAATGCCTGCCACCGGAATGTAGGTGACCCGATAAGGAAAGCTCAGATAGCGTCCATACAGAGCCAGTGCCTGCGAATGGAAGAGCGCGATGGCAATAAAGGCCAGCACCAAATTCCGTATCCAGTTCCCCTGCAGCTTGTCTCCGGCCTGATTGCTTAACAGATCAAGCGCGCGCCGAAACATCAGCGCTCCCAATACCGCACTCAGCCCGGTAATGAACACCGCATGAAAACGTTCCATGCCGTCATAGCTGGTGTACCAATGGTCACCAAACTGCTTGACGAGCAAAGCACCGAGCAATTGCGTAAAGCCGGCTAATGCCAAAAGCCTAAGCGGCGACAGCTCCAGACTTCGTTTTGCATTGAAACCGAAAGCGGCCAGTGTAATCAACCCGGCATAAAGCAGGCGTTTCGGCCAATCGGGATTTTCCACCACACGGCCTGTTAGCGGAAAAACCGGCTGACGATCCACCGAATAAAGCCCCCAATTGGCTCCGACCGCTCCTTCCTGCTTGCTTTTCCAGGGCTGGTTAAAGGCCTCGACAATGTTGTAGTCGAAACCGTTCTTATGGGCCACCTGCACCAGAGAGCGGATGAATTTGGCCTGGTTGACGACGCTGGGTACCGCCCAGCCGCGCTGACGCCCGGCGCTCGGCCAGCCGGATTCGCCGATTAAAATCGGCTTGCCCGGATAGGCCTCCCGGATTTTCCGGTAATTTTTTTCGATATGTGCCGCGGTTTGTTCAACGGTCAGAGGCTCGTCCTCCCAATACGGCAAAATATGCACCGTGAAGAAGTCAACTTCCCGGGCGATTTCCGGGTAGCGCAAATAAAATGACCACACGTCGGCATAGGAAACGGGCTGCTTGACCGATTGCTTGACTTGCCGGATATATTGCAGCAATTGTTCCGCTTTCAGTTCGCCCCGCAACAGCACTTCGTTGCCGACAATCACCCGCTCGATGACATCGGGGTATTCGTTAGCTGCTTTAATCAACTGGGCAATTTCGGCTTTGTTGTCCGCCTCAATCGTGGGGCCTCCCAACCATGCGCCCTGGATCACTTTCAGCCCGTATTTCCGGGCTATCGCAGGCA
Organism: uncultured Methylococcaceae bacterium; assembly: GCA_964568805.1. Classification (GTDB taxonomy): domain Bacteria; phylum Pseudomonadota; class Gammaproteobacteria; order Methylococcales; family Methylomonadaceae; genus CAZMRW01. The sequence goes on from CAZMRW010000017.1 coordinate 47,675, forward strand.
CGTCCTGCAAACCGGTTAGACTGGAATAAGTCCGAACAGTACGGGTTTCGTCGGCGAGCATCCGCAAATCCTCATCGATTTGTTCGTGCGTCGGGTATATTCCGGTCAGGGGGCTTTGACCTTCACGAAACGGCGCAAACGAGACGCTACTGATTTTGCCGTCGGGAACATCAGGTCCTGCACCCTGAGGAAGATTGCACAACCAGGCCAGCAGACCGTTAACAGCTATAACCAGAATAACAAACAGGATGAGCCTAGAAATTTTCATATTGAACCGGCAAGGAATATCGATGGAAATCTGACAGATTTATTAGCTTATCAAATTTGACTTATGTTAAACAGCATTATGAAAAAAGTTCGTCAGTCATTTGAATTTCAGGTACTTGTCCGTTCCAATCAAGGGGGTCGTACGAATCCAACTTAAGAGACAAATCCTGCATCATCATGGCTACTGTTCTTCTTTTGTTCTTTTTGAGTTCTCTTTTTGTTTTCTTTTTATGAAAGTTCTGCTATGCTTTCATCCAACCGAATCAGGACACAAACCATGGATACACTAACCAGACGCCAGCGGGAAATTTTTGACTTCCTGCGAGATAACTTGGAAAACTTTGCCTACCCACCCACACTGGATGAGTTGTGCAAAGCGTTGGGGATGGCTTCGCGCGGGTCCCTATATAAGCATATTCTGACCTTGATCGAAGCCGGTTTGGTAGAACCCTTTGCACAAAATAAACAAGGGGGCATCCGTTTGACTGGGCGCGCTCAACAAAGTGAACAAACGTCCGGTTCCGAACTTCCCTTTGTCGGCAAGATTGCTGCCGGCAAACCGATCGAGGCCCTGGAAACCATCAACTACATGAATGTGCCGGAAGCCCTGAAGAGCGACAAGCCCTGTTATGTCCTGCAAGTTAAAGGCGATTCAATGATCGAGGCCGGAATTTTTGATGGCGACTGGGTCGTTATCGAACAGCGCAATTACGCGAACAACGGCGAAATCGTGGTGGCCCTGATCGAAAAATCGGAAGCCACCCTGAAATACATCGAACAAACCCCTGGCAACATCGTTTTGATTCCGGCCAATGCCGGCATGGCCGCCCTTTCCTATCAACCTGACCAGGTTGAAATTCAAGGGGTATTAGTCGGCCAAATGCGCAGTTACCGTTCTTTATTAACCAAGTCATAATGAGGAGAGCTATCATGCAACGAAAAATTCACATGCACGATCAAGTCAAAAACAAGGTTGAAGATGTGATGAACCATTACTATCAGCATCCGATGGATCAATGGGTATCGAAATGGATCGTCATGGCCGGATGCGTTTTGATCGGAATGTATTTATGATTCAGCATTGAGCGCCTGAAGGGTCAACATGAGTGCCCTCTGTCATTCCTGCTGTGCGACAACACTTTGATTTCTGAATTTAATTTAACGGTTAACACCGCCTTGTTTCCACTAACGGTTTGCGAAGTACATGGATGTACCGCAGACATCATGGTTTGCATCTGCGGAAGCATCGATTGATAATAAAGTTGTCTTTATTTGGATTTAAGGTCATTATATTTACTTTAAAACCCTACGGTTTTTCCTCTTGATAAGTCCTTATCAAAACCCGGATTATTCTTACTATTGAACCTATAAGCCATTTCTGGATCACACTGGACTCGACGAGTCAAACCCGGTGTAATCTACAGGTAATTGTCTGTGCAAGCCCAACATAGCGCCAGACCATCAGAAGCGTTTTCTAACGATTGATGCAAATACATAACATTCAAAATAAGCCGCAATTCAGTGAGTTTTCTGCTGAGGACAGACAGAAAATTGATCAGGCAATGGCCATCATTGCCTTAATTCCCGATGACCCTCATTATCATCGTCCAAAAGGCTTTGAAGTAGCCGAAATACTCACCCACTATCACGTCGATTTAAAAACCATACTTGCCGCCATATTAAGCGATCCGCGTCTGGCAACTTTATCGCCTAAACCGAAAATTATCGAACAGTTCGGCGAAACGGTGGATGCGCTCGTCAAAGATGTCAACTGGCTAAACAAGCTGTCGGTCTATACGCCGGAAATGACCAGTCAGCCGAACCAGACGGAAACGCTGCGTCGCATGCTGCTGTCAATGACCCATGACGTTCGTGCCGTCTTGATAAAACTGGCATACCGCATTAAGCGACTGCGCAGCCTTCCCAGGGAATCCTATGAAGTCAGACACTTCATTTCTCAGGAAACGCTGGATATTTATGCACCGATTGCCAACCGTATGGGTATCCATCAGTTTAAATGGGAACTGGAAGATATGGCATTCCGTTATCTGGAACCGCAAGTTTACCGCAGCATAGCCAAGTCACTGGCCAATAATCGGGTTAAACGCGAAAACTGTGTTAATGATTTTATCGCCCAATTACAGAAAACGCTGGCCGATGAGGGCATTAGGGCTGAAATACATGGCCGTCCCAAGCATATCTATAGCATCTGGAAAAAGATGCAGCGCAAGCAGTTGGGCATCGATGAACTTTATGATCTCCTAGCTGTGCGCGTCATCGTCGATAGCCTGCATAATTGCTATACCGTTCTGGGGATTGTGCACAGTCTCTGGCAAACCATTCCCAAAGAGTTCGACGATTACATCGCCAATCCGAAAGAAAACGGTTACCAGTCCCTGCATACCGTGATACTCGATGCCGAAGGCAATCGCATCGAAGTGCAGATCCGCACCCGGCAAATGCATGATTTTGCCGAGCTGGGCGTTGCCGCACACTGGTCTTACAAAGAGGGAGGCAAGCATAATGCCGCCATCGAAAAAAATATCGCGTCGCTGCGCAAGTTGCTGGAGGAAAAAGGCAGTGACGAATCGCTGGTCGAAGATTTCCGCAGCGAACTTTTTTCCGACCGGGTTTATGTGTTGACGCCTGCCGGGAAATTGATTGATTTGATCAAGGGCTCCACGCCGCTGGATTTTGCTTATGCCATTCATACCGAGATCGGCCACCGCTGCCGCGGCGCCAAGGTCAATGGCCGGATCATCCCGTTGACCTATACCTTAAAATCCGGCGAACAAGTGGAAATTCTGACCGCAAAGGAAGGAGGCCCCAACCACAACTGGATCGATCCCAATCTGGGCTATTTAAAATCGCCCCACGCCATCAGCCGAGTCAAAAGCTGGTTTAAAAACCAGTTGCAGGCCCAGAACATTGCCACGGGAAAATCGATACTGGATAAGGAGATCCAGCGGCTCGGCCTGAAAATGATCAATCTGCAGGAGATGGCCAGGCATTTTAAACAGCCGGACAAGGATAAATTACTGGAAGCCATCGGCCGTAGCGATATCAATATCAGGCAGCTTGCCGGTTTTTTTAAAATACCGGAACTGGAAGCGCCGGTTACGAAGATTTCACCCAAAAAGCCGACAGCAAAATCGGCGGTTTTCGTGGATGGCATCAATAATGTGCTGACGTCCCTTGCGCATTGCTGCACGCCGGTGCCGGGCGACGATATCATCGGTTATATTTCTCACAAAAAAGGCATTATTATCCACCGGCATGACTGTGAAAATATCCGGCATCTTGGCCCTGACAAGCAAACTCAGCTGATTTCCGTCAGCTGGGGAGATGAAAAATCGGTTTTTTCAGTGCCCATTGTCATTCATGCCTTCAGCGCCAAGGATTTATTGAATAGCGTGACGCAAATTCTGGCTCAATCAAAAATTCACATTTCCAATGCCGAATTGGCTACGTACCCGGATTTTTCGGCTGATCTTAATCTGACTATTCAAATTGAAAATACCGGCCAATTAAGCCAGGTCCTTAATAAAATACATCAGCTTCCCAATATCATCGACGCCAAACGGAAAATATAAATTAGGTACAGGGTTCAAGGCGCAAGGGCTCTATGTGCTATCTTGCAACTTTTACCCTGTACCTTGAACCTTGAACCCTGTACCTATTTCCATTATGACCGAACAAAATCAAAAGCGCCTCATTCTGGTGGATGGATCATCTTTTCTCTTCCGCGCATACCATGCACTGCCTCCGCTGACCAGTCCGTCAGGACTGGCGACCAATGCAGTTTACGGCGTCTCCAACATGCTGCGCAAACTGATCTCGGATTATCATACCGATCATATCGCCGTGATTTTCGATGCGCCGGGAAAAACCTTTCGCAACGATCTTTACGAGCACTACAAGGCTCACCGGCCGCCCATGCCCGACGATTTGCGCGTGCAAATCGAGCCGCTGCACAATCTGGTCCGGGCCATGGGCCTGCCGTTAATCATGGAACCCGACGTGGAAGCGGACGATGTCATGGGCGCATTGGCCAAAAAAGCAGTACAGCAAGGGTTTGACGTCATCATCTCCACCGGCGACAAGGATATGGCGCAACTGGTTAATGAGCACATTATCCTTGAAAACACCATGTCGAACAGCCGCCTGGACGTCCAGGGCGTGATCGAAAAATTCGGCGTCAGACCGGACCAGATTGTCGATTATCTCGCGTTAATGGGCGACAGCGTCGACAATATTCCCGGTGTACCGAAAGTCGGGCCGAAAACCGCGGCAAAATGGCTGGAACAATACGGAACGCTGGAGAATCTGATGGCGTTCGCCCATGCAGTCGGAGGCAAAATCGGCGAGAATCTGCGTAATAGTCTTGCTTTCCTGCCGCTGTCGAAACAGCTCACCACGATAAAATGCGACCTTGATTTAGCTTACAGCATGGACGACCTCAAACGCCGTGCCACCGACAAGGTAAGGCTGAAACAAATAGTACAGGAATTGGGTTTTTCATCGTGGCTGAAATCACTCGACAACGGCAACGACACGATCAAGGAAACCGTTCCCGAAAAGCCCGCTGCCCTCGATCCCGACTATGAAACCGTGTTGACGGACAGTCAATTCGGCTACTGGCTGGAACAACTGAAAAATGCCAAATTGTTTGCCTTCGACACCGAAACCACCAGCCTCGATTACAGCAAGGCGCAAATCGTCGGCGTATCGTTTGCCGTCGATCCCGGCAAAGCGGCATATGTACCACTGGCCCACGATTACCCCGGCGTTCCCGACCAGCTCGATCGGACCGTCATTTTGGAACAACTGAGGCCTCTGCTGGAAAACCCCAGCAAAGCCAAGCTCGGGCAAAACCTCAAATACGATATGCACGTTTTGGCCAACTTCGGGATCGCGCTTACAGGCATTGCCCACGATACCATGCTGGAATCCTATGTCGTTAACAGCACGGCCACCCGGCATAATATGGACGATCTGGCCAAGGAATACCTAGGCGTCGACACCATCCATTATGAAGACATTACCGGCAAAGGCGCCAAACAGATACCGTTTCAGGAAGTGCCGCTGGAAAAGGCCGCCCCTTATGCCGCCGAAGATGCCGATATTACCTTGCGCCTGCATCATACGCTTTTGCCGAAACTGGAACAGCATCCTGCCCTGCTTAAGCTGTATACGGAAATGGAAGTTCCCCTCCTGAGCGTACTGGCCCGTATCGAAAGAAACGGCGTGCTGATCGACACCGCGATGCTGGCCCGGCAAAGCCTGGAACTGGCCAATCAAATCATCGGTTTAGAACATCATGCCCACGACCTGGCAGGCCATACCTTTAATTTGGGTTCGCCCAAACAAATACAGGAAATATTATACGACCGGCTACAACTGCCGGTTATCAAGAAAACGCCGAAAGGCCAGCCGTCGACCGACGAATCGGTGCTGCAGGAACTGGCCGTCGATTATCCGCTGCCCAGGCTGATCCTCGAACACCGCAGCTTGAGCAAGCTCAAGTCGACCTATATCGACAAACTGCCGCAGCAGGTCGACGATAAAACCGGTCGCGTCCATACCTCGTATCATCAGGCAGTTGCCGCAACCGGCAGGCTGTCATCGACCGATCCCAATCTGCAAAATATCCCCATCCGCAGCGAAGAAGGCCGAAAAATCAGGCAGGCGTTTGTGGCGCCGGAGGGCAGTAAGATCGTTGCCGCCGACTACTCCCAGATTGAATTGCGCATCATGGCGCATTTATCGGGCGATGAAGGATTACTCAAAGCCTTTACCGAAGGCGAGGATGTGCACCGGTCGACCGCCGCCGAGGTTTTCGGCGTCGCTCCCGAACAGGTCACCAACGATTTGCGCCGTTCCGCCAAGGCGATTAATTTCGGGCTGATTTACGGCATGTCGTCCTTCGGCCTAGCCCAGCAACTCGGTATCAGCCGCAGCCAGGCGCAAGCCTATATCGATCTCTATTTCGCCCGCTACCCCGGCGTCAAGGCCTTTATGGACAACATCAGGGAAAGCGCCCGCGCACAAGGCTATGTTGAAACCCTGTTCGGACGGCGCCTGTATTTGCCGGAAATCAACTCGCGCAATGCCTCCCTGCGCCAATACGCCGAACGCACCGCGATCAACGCGCCGATGCAGGGAACCGCGGCCGACATCATCAAACGCGCGATGATAGCAACCGACCGCTGGCTGCAAGAGGAACGACCCGAAGCCAAAATGATCATGCAGGTGCATGACGAACTGGTCTTTGAAATCGCCGAAGACCAGGTCGGGAAATGCTCCGAATGTATCGGCGCGTTGATGGAAGCGGCCGCCGATCTCAGGGTGCCGCTGGTGGTCGATATAGGCGTCGGCGACAACTGGGACGAGGCGCATTAGGCCGCATCATCCCGGAGAACTACAATTGGTCGCTAGGCGTGGCAGGGTAAGCATCCAATGCGGAAATTTCGTTAAGTTATATTCATCGCACTTCAAAATTCGGCGCTTGTGTTCCCTCTCCTGCTGGAGAGGGCTAGAGTCGGATCGGGATGCCCTCATCGCAGCCACGGCATTGGTTCACGGAATGACGATGGTCACCAGAATTATCGATGATTTTGAACCTACGGGTGTTGAAATTCTTAATCCATGTTTTTTTTCGATCGTGTGATTCAGCAAGATCTGCTCCCAACGTTTTTGCTGATTAGCTATGAGTATCAGCCGATCATTGCGCCTTGTAATATGCAGCGCTACAATCCGAACAAAGTCAACGACAGTATGAGGACAATATTATGCAAGCGGTTAAACAAGAAGCTCTGGCTACGATTGCCCGGCTCCCCGAAGACACCGACATGGAAGAGATCATGTACCGGCTCTATGTACTGGAAAACATCCGGCGCGGACAGGAAGACGCAACGAAAGGCAACAGCCGACCGGCGGAAGAGGTGCTTGAGGATATTCATACATGGTGAAATGGACGGAGCATGCTTGGCGCAGCTTCGTCATATTCACGATCATATAGCCCATGATTCGCCGATCTATGCCAAGCGCGTGACTGAAGAACTGGTGCGAAAAACGATTGGGCTCGATGAATTGCCCCGCAAGGGGCACATCGTGCCGGAACTGAACGAAGAAGCGGTGCGGGAAATGCCGCTCTATTCCTAGCGGATATTGTACGAAATTAAGCCTAACCACATCGCAGTGTTGGCAGTGGTGCACAAGCGGCGGAATTTACAAGCTGAAGAG
>CAZMRW010000018.1:0-54726 GCA_964568805.1 uncultured Methylococcaceae bacterium
ATTTTCCGTCAGGGCATAGCTTAAACTACTGTCCGGTTTTCGGGGTCCACTTTACCAGTCGTAATCATTTTTACGAATCACAATTAATTAGCTGCTCAAATTCTATGCTTCCAAATATGGATCAGTGATCACTAGTTAAAATACCTTTGGCAAAGCCGAGACTTATAATTGTTAACACCTCAAAGGGCTGATTCATGAAACAATTGACCAATGTGCTTTCGTAATCTTACAAATATCGCTTACTTCTCTTTGAAAAAAAACATCGGGGCATTTACATTTTTACTTCGTTTGACTCAAACTTTAGTACTCTCGCTTGATTGATATTCCTTATTCTAGGTCGAGTTCCAGAAAATCATCGATTCCTTTTTTAGTTCAAAACATTGTGAGTCTCACATTATTGGCTGAGGGTTACCATATTTAATCAAACATCTGTTCCATAAATTCTAAAAAACCTGAGATTTCTCAGTGCAAAAAAACTGCTCTTCAATCCAAAATGGTGCATCTGTTGAGAATAGCCGCTCCTCGTCCAGACACAACCATTTGTTACCCCAGCGACAACGCCGGATTGACTGAGACAACAAATCCATATTTGTTATAAATTCTGACGCACCCGATCGTATTCTGCCCAGGTTAAGAATAAATTCATGGGCTCCGCATGATCAAGCTTAACTGGCATAATACCTGCTGTAATATCAAACAATCATCGAATAATCGTTTAATTCGAGGCTTTATCATGATGAATCGGAATGGCCGATTTGACAAACTCGACGCATATTTCCGGCAAGTTCAGGACATCATCCTTAACCGGCAGAATTGGATCAGCGGCCTGCTGCCCGCCAGCACAGCAATCAATGCTCACGGTAATTATACCGATGCCTGGGTAAGGGATAATGTCTACAGTATCCTTGCGGCGTGGGGCTTGGCCCTCGCCTATCGCCGTACTGACGAAAGGGATGGACGGACTTATTTGCTGGAGCAAAGCGTCGTCAAGCTGATGCGCGGCCTGTTAACCGCAATGATGCGGCAAGCGTTCAAAGTTGAAAAATTCAAGCAGAACCAGAATCCGCTGAATGCCTTGCATGCCAAATACGATACCAATACCGGCGGAGTCGTGGTTGGCGATTACGACTGGGGACATTTACAGTTGGATGCAACTTCTTTATTCCTATTGATGCTGGCGCAAATGACGGCATCAGGTTTACGGATTGTCTTTACTATCGATGAAGTCAATTTTGTGCAAAACCTAGTGCATTATATCAGCCGGACTTACCGTACGCCTGACTACGGTATCTGGGAACGGGGCAATAAAATCAATCATGGCATCGCCGAGTTGAATGCGAGTTCCATCGGCATGGCTAAAGCGGCGTTAGAAGCGCTGTCCGGATTTAATGTGTTCGGCAAGGATGGCGGACAATCGTCGGTTGTTCATGTGATCAGTGATGATATCGCGCGCACTCGCATTACCCTGGAATCACTATTGCCCAGAGAATCCATTTCTAAGGAGGCTGATGCTGCAGTCCTGAGCATCACCGGATTTCCCGCTTTTGCGGTCGACAATCAGGCCATCCGTTACAAAACAGAAACCATCATTTGCGAAAAACTCAAGGGTCGTTATGGATGTAAACGATTTTTGTTAGACGGCCATCAAACAGCAATAGAAGATTGCCACCGTCAATACTATGATCCACGTGAACTCAAACAATTCAAGCATATTGAATGCGAATGGCCCTTATTTTTTTGCTATTTATTGCTGAATAATCTGTTTTCCGGCAACACTGAAGCCGCCACGCACTACCACGACAAGCTTGAGAGTTTGCTGGTTGAACAAAACGGCCAAAAACTATTGCCTGAATTGTATTGGGTTCCCAGAGAGTTGGTCGCGGCAGAACAATCAAATCCCCACAGTCAAGATCGGCTCCCGAATCATAATATTCCCTTAGTCTGGGCGCACAGTCTTTTCATATTGAGCAGTCTTATTCAGGATGGCTTATTGTCGATAGACGACATCGATCCGCTTGGCCGGCATAAAGTGATCGACAAAAGGCACGATTGCAAACTACAGATTGCTCTCTTGGCTCAGGATGAATCTGTTCAGCTCACTTTACTTGAATACGGGATACACGCTCAAACATTGGCTGAAATCGCCCCCATTCAGATCCGAGAAGCCAATGAACTGGCCGCAGCCTATACGCACGTTGGCAGAAATGATCGAATAGGCCTGACCGGCCGACCCATGCGGCAGTTGCGGACGCTGGCCACGTCGAAGATGTATGTGCTGGCTGGTGAACGGCTGATTTTTTTACCGCAATGCCTCAGTCAAAAAGGCTTTTATCTGGCAATGGACAATCGCTTGCTTATGCAGCGCTTGCGCATTGAATTTTCCTATATCTATAAGCATTGGGACAGAACAGGCAACCCTCTGTTTGTCATGCCGATCAGACACAATATGCTGGATAAGAATAATTGCGAAATTCTCATTGAATTCATCAAGGAACTTCAAAGCGGTTTGACTCACGGCATTTCGGTCCAACTGGGAGTACTTGCCGATTTTGTTGAAACCTCAAGCTATGAAAAAATCAATTACCTGCATGATTTTGAATTTTCCAAAGCGTCCTGGGAGGACGCGGCGCGGCCTTTTTTTCAGGTTTTACCGGTTGATGACATCCCTCCCGTTCTTTTAAGCGCACAGTTATCCACGGCGTGGGAGATCAGTGAAGACCATGTACTTATCGAACAATTAAGAACCAACGCCAACCTGTATGCACAACTGGACATATTGAGCCTGTTGAGTCTTCGACATGGCTTGAATTACGACACCGGCTTAATGGAAGCGCATGGCGTGGCTTGCTGTGTGCGTGATTTGCTGGAAGTAGTTTATGAGAGGGCCGGAGATCAGCATGTCTGGACTGTTGTCAGACGCTGCGCCGGTTTATTGGGCAAATACGATATCAATCTGGAACAGGCGGCAACCGATATTCTGGTTCGGCAACATGCATTATCCGTTGGCCTTGTCTACAGCGGCCGGTCGATGCTGACTCGACCGGCCGATTCCTCGGAAATTCTGCATATGATCCGTACGTTCAACAATAAGGATGGCAATGAACAGATAATTATCCAGGAGTTGATTCTCTATTTGGGCATGTTGATCAAGTCACATCCCGAGTTGTTTGCTGATATGCATACCGTGAGGGTGGGCCATATCCTCCAATTGATCATTGCCAGGCAAAAACGTAACCCATGCCCTGCCGAATCAAACGCCACAATTGATCAGGCATTTAATGAAATCATGTCCTTATCTCCGCATCAATTATCTGAAAAAGTCCACGAAACAATCAAAGACTATAGTCATCTGGAAAGCCAGCCGGCATTGCTTGAATCGCTTCACTACGAAGGCAATTCCCGCGCGTTAAACAAAGCCTTATTTCCAAAAGCAATGGACCCCAAAGACCGGGGTAAAGCGGAAAATTGGCAACAATGGCGCGAACTGCGCGGGAGCGTTGGCAGAGAAAACGAAACTTTTTTTACCTGTGTCTGGAACATCCTTCATCAATGTAATGGCTTGATGATAGGCGACAAGCTTAACAGCAAACGAAGACTGGATAGCGAAATCATCCTGGCCCAGATGACTGTCGGAGAACAGAGTTTCAAACTGCACGTCAACCACTTGCTAAACAAGATACAAGCCCCCGTTCATCGACAACTAACGGTAGAAGTCTTGACGGCAATTGCTTCAATATTTCATGATAATACATCCTTGCGTATCGATGCCACGTTGTCTACCGACACAATTATTGAACAGGCCGTCAGGATTTACTGGCTAAAGTCTCATCCGGCATCCATGGCCAAATACGAACGGGATGAAGCTCTGGCATGGCAGATATTTTATCACTTACCGCCGCACAGGGCGGCAAACTGCTTCATGGACGCCTTGATACATCTGCTTGACAATAAACAGACGCCGCAAAAAATGGAGACCGAATATGATGTTAGCGGGTGATATAGGCGGAACCAAAACGGTTTTAGCGATATGTGCCAATGAGCCTGACGGTTCGGCCAGATGCATTCTGGAAAAGACCTTCCCAAGCAACGAATTTAACGAGTTTGATGATATTTTGACAACATTTCTGCCAGCCGGCATTAATCTATCGTCGGCCTGTTTCGGTGTTGCCGGTCCTGTTGTGAATCAGCGATGTCAGACAACTAACCTGCCGTGGCTGCTGGATGCTGCAAAACTTAAAAAACGATTGGGAACGGACCGGGTAAAACTCCTGAATGACTTGGAGGCTATGGCGCTGGGCATGTTGCATTTGCCCGAAAAGGATCTGCTGGAATTAAATCCCGATGCTGTTCCTCAATCCGGACATATCGCAGTCATCGCGGCCGGAACCGGTTTGGGCGAAGCGGTATTGTACCGGGATGGCGACAAATATCATTCAATGGCTACCGAAGGCGGCCACTGCGATTTCGCTGCGCAAACGTCTCAACAGGACCAGCTATTGGTCTATCTAAGAAAATTATATCCCGATCATGTCAGTTTTGAACGCATCCTGTCGGGTGCAGGATTTAGTCATTTGTATGATTTTCTCTATGAGCAAGGCTTTGCTTCGCCTTATATCAAAGTCCCCGCGGTACATGCCGCCATGGCTGAGGGCACTGACAGAAACGCCATGATTTCCGAACTGGGTGTGACGGGAAAAGACCCCCTGTGCGCTGAAGCCGTCAGATTATTTGTTGAGATATACGGGGCTGAAGCAGGCAATTTGGCCTTGAAATCATTTGCAATGGGCGGCGTTTTCATCGGCGGCGGAATCGCGCCTAAAATCCTGCCTGCGCTGGAAGATGGCGGATTTATGCGGGCATTTAACGCTAAAGGCCGATTTTCTCCCTTGCTGAACAAGGTATCGGTTAAAGTAGCATTAAATCCGCGCACACCTTTGTTAGGTGCCATCCATTATTTCGGTTATTAAGCAAATAAAACAATTACTTGGACAAATCCATTTATCCGTCCAATTTAAGAAATTGCGCGAGGAACATCGCTGATTTTACCGAGTCACCCCGGATCGAACCGATTGGAACAGCTCAGTGGGTGTGGAGATACCCAAGGGATTCGCCATTAAAGCCTCGTATTTCACCTTTATTGCGCAGTAAATGCTGATTGAAAGAGCCAAACTTGTAGACAATTTCGGCTCGATTTTTCGTCATACTGTAAGAAATTATCTCTCCAGTAAATCAGTTTTGTTTTCTTTACCGTTCCAATCGTCCGCATCCGGCAATGGCGGCTTGACTTCGGTAATACTTGGCCATTGTTTTGCAAGTTCCGCATTCAATTTGATGAATTCCTGCTGATCTTCAGGAACTTCATCTTCTGCAAAAATTGCATTGGCCGGGCATTCAGGCTCACACAGAGTACAATCAATACACTCATCGGGATCAATAACTAAAAAGTTAGGCCCTTCATGAAAACAATCGACCGGGCACACATCGACACAGTCGGTAAATTTACATTTAATACAGTTTTCAGTGACTACAAAAGTCATAATTATTTCCAGTGATGTTGTAGAAAATTATTAGTTTTTGTTGACTATCTTAGCAGAAAGTAGATGCTGATAAAATACCGAGTTATCGCCGGGTTTTTATATTGGCTTAACCAGGTCGATGCCCGGCCTTATCAGACATTTCCATTAGCTGGAGAGAATTGCCGCTGTTTGGAATTATCCTTTGTATCGTTGACGAGGCTACATTATCTATTTGATTCAATACAAGGCTGTCTGGTTCAGACTAAACGTTTAAATATAATTGGATGCGCTTTTTTTCTGATCGCACCGAAATCAGACGGGAGATAGACAATTTTATCGGAGACGTTATTTAAAGTTTTTCCTGACCGGCCCTTCCCCATCCTGATTGAGCATCGTCGGACATTTTTCATAACCACCCGTCTGTATGCTTTTTTGATAGGTTCCGGAAACCTGACCTTATACAGGACTTTTGCACCCTGGTATTGCAGCCTTGAGCAACGCTTAATACGATTGGGCTAAACCTTATGCCGGCCCTTCCCCGAGAGGGATAGCTAAATTTTGACGTTCTCAAAAAACCGATTTCAATCGTTAAGCCGTTAGATCAGGCAATGGACTCGGCATCATTTGATGTCGCTTGAGTTAAATAGCGATACAAATATTTTTTTGCCTCTATCCTGACTCCGTTCCAATGCATTTTCCAGTGCGTTTCTGGCTTCCATTTTGAGTTGGTTATCTGCAAAGAGTTGCTCCTGGCGAGCCGGCGTCTTAATGGCTCTTTCGAAATATTTTATGGCTTCAGCCGGCTGATCCGTGGCCAATAAAAAATCGCCATAGAAATAATTGGTATCGATTCCATCAGGATTGATCTTCAATGCAGTTTCCAGCATTTTCCTCGCTTCATCATTATCGCCGAATGCAATAGGCCATTTTGGAGCCATGTAATATAGGGTGCCCAGGGTGACATACGCCGAACCGTCCATGGTCTTCGGGTCAAGCTGGATTGCCGACAATAATAAATCTTTGGCTTCCTTTATTGCTTCCAAGGCATCGATGGCATCCTGATGATCGGCATAGGTTGCTTTCAAAACGGCGAGCCAGTACAACGGCTCGGGGTTTTTGGGAAATTGTTTGGACAAGCTGATCGTTTTATCGAGCAGGCACCGGTAAGCCTCTCCCTGTTTAGATTTCGGGGTCTGGTAATAGATTGTCGCCCACTCGGATTCGATTTGCTGGAGCGATGCCGTTAGGTTATCAGCAACACATTGAGCGGACAGTATCAATAATGCAACAAATGTAGTAAATTTCATACAGCGACTATAGAACAAATTTCTCATTTTTTCAATAGGTGCATGAAATAATTACTTTTCACTTCCATTCCGAATAAGGATGCACTGCCAGATTGTTGTTGTAATATCGCAAATCATCGGTCACTTCAGCCCCGAGCCATGACGGTTTATCGAAAGATTGCCCGGTTTCAGCCAGTTCAATTTCAGCGACAATCAATCCTGCGTTATCCCCTTCAAATTCGTCTATTTCCCAAATATTGCCATTATCCACAACATAATGGCGGACTTTCTCAATTAACGGTTTTTTGCAAAGCGTGTTCAATATTTCATTCGCGTCAGCTAATGGAATGTCATATTCATACTCATGCCTCTGGGTGCCGATAGTTGCACTTTTAATATTCAGCCAGGCATGGTCATCACTGACCCTTACCCTGATTGAACTTGTCGGTAGTGAGCTTAAATAACCCTGCCTGTATTTAACTGATTTATGTATATGTTTTCGCCAATCATCATTGGCGAGTAAAAATTTATGTTCGACTTCTATAGCCATGATAAAAATAAAAAATAGGGGATTGTGCCTGACCGACAGACGAGCTTTGATCTCACTGCGGCATTGCCTGATAAACCTTGCATTACTATTGATCATTTAAAAGCATGCAAACATTCCGATGAACATTTCAAATCGTATTAAGTAAGCTCCTAAAAATGAAGATTGCCAAGTTTAAGCGGTTATTGTGACGCCGTCATCAGTTCATTCCTTCCGGGCGAGGGAAATAGCTGAATCACGAGCTTTCAGCAAGCATGTAACAGCACCGTCAGAATGCTTTATTTATGATGAAGCCAATGTTAAAGTATTTGTTGACTGATTAAGTTGGTATTTGAGTTCAGAAACAGGCTTGGTTAGTCAAAATAGATGTTTAATTTTATTTTATAAGGATTATCAATAAATGGCTTTCGAACTTCCAGCATTACCGTATGGTAAAAATAGCTTGGCCCCATATATTTCCGAGGAAACTCTGGAATATCATTATGGCAAGCATCACCAAACCTATGTAACTAACTTGAACAACCTGATTCCTGGAACCGAATTTGAAGGATTGTCTCTTGAAGAAATAATCCTCAAATCGTCCGGGGCAATTTTCAATAACGCTGCCCAAGTCTGGAATCACACGTTTTACTGGAACAGCCTTGCTCCCAAAGGGGGCGGCGAGCCTTCCGGCGCGTTGGCCGAGGCGATCAATGCAGCTTTTGGATCATTTGCAAAATTCAAGGAAGAATTCACCAAATGCGCCGTAACCACTTTCGGTTCCGGCTGGGCCTGGCTGGTAAAAAATACTGACGGCGGCCTGTCCCTGGTGAGCACCAGCAATGCCGGTTGTCCGCTAACTGCAGGACAAATCCCGTTGCTGACTTGCGATGTTTGGGAACATGCCTATTACATCGATTACCGCAATGCCCGTCCTGCCTATCTGGACGCCTTTTGGGCACTGGTTAACTGGGATTTTGCCGCGGCAAATTTCTCGGCCTGATTTTAGGACTCGATTAAGGGACCTTCTACATTGTCTGCAGAAGGTTCCTTAAACTCCGCAGAAACATCATGGAAATCATTCTTGTGAATGATCCATCCTGAATTCGGCATGCGACATGTTTAAACGATTTAGCGTGCATTCCTCGAAAACAATCCAGCACAGTAAATCTCCAAAAGTTGCAGCTTAGAGCATTGTCCTATATTCCTTGCTCGGAAAGAATCGATCGGGGAAAACAATCTATGAACTTTATTCTGAAAAATAAATCTCCTTCCTGGGCAGATTCAGTTATAGAATTTAGCCTATGGCCATCGATTATTGGCTCAAACCCAGCAGTCCGTAATTCAGCCTGACGACTTTCCTTTCGCTGCAAAAAATAGTCAGCTTCGGAACCAATTGATTTTAGAACCGGATCATTATGCTTAATCGAACTAAACAAAATGCAATAGTCGGACTCATTACGCTTTTACTCGGCTTAATGCCCGCTGCTCAAGCGATATCCGGGAATTTGCAACTTCCGCAGCAAGTCATACAAAACGTTTCGGAACAATTACAGCAAAAACTACAGGACAAATCCTTTACCAAGGATTTTTTGCGGGTTACCAAGTTTGTCCATAGCGTTATTGACCCGCATACGGATTTTGGCAGAATTGCACCGTTGGTTCTTGGTAAACACTGGAAAACAGCAACTGCTGATGAACGGGAGCGTTTTAAACATGAATTTGAGACGCTATTGATAAGAATCTATTCCAGGGCGTTTATTGAATATAATGACTGGACCATCCGCTATCTGCCTCTTGAAATGCCGAACGAAGCTACCAAAGTTATCGTCAAAACAAAGGTTCTGCAACCCGGCATTAACCCCGTCGACGTAAATTACCGGATGTTCCTGAGTCAAGGCGAATGGAAAGTTTACGACATTATGATTGACGGCGTGAGTCTGGTGACCAATTATCGTACAAGCTTTAACGAGGAAATTCAAAAAAAGGGTTCATTAAGCGCCGTTATCGATGATTTGGCTAAACGTAATACCGAGGCGCTGGCAGCAAAAGGTTCCTAAAGAAAAAGCAATGTTTGCCCGTACCGAATTCAGCTTAATATAGCGCAGGTGTATAGATAGACTTCAGAATCAATGAGAGCCGCTTTGCAGCGGTCTTCCCGCGCGTGCCAGTACCGCTGATAGCAATAATTTTAGTTTGCCTTATAGTAAAACGCCCAGCATTTGCATGGCATTACCCAGGCTTTGTTATTTTCGTGTTATTAAAATCTATATGGGCATGGAAATATTGCGATCAGCGTCACGGCCATACACTTGAGTCGTGAACCCGGCAGGAACAGTTATCGCCGGGAAGCCCCTTTCATTGATTAACGTCCAAATTGAAGAATCCTTAAGGTTATGTATGCTGCATATCCTACGCTAACTTTCGATTTAAAAATCACTTATGCCGGCTTTGATATGTCCTTCTGCTTCTTCAGCCGCCTCTCTGGCAGCTTTTAGATGTCCAGCGCCATTTATTTTGGCTTGCTCTATAGCTAATTGCAGTGATATGGCTGCGGCATCCATATGTGCTTTGGATTCACCTTTCGCCACTTCAGCGGCTTTTTTTGCATGGATCAAAGCCTCATCCGCATGCTGGATGAAAACGGACGCGTGCCCGGCTTTACCATATTCAATCGCCATTTGGGTATGTTTCAACGCGGTATCCGCATGCTCTTCCGCGAACACTGCGGAACTTGCCAACACCAATAATGCTGCGCCGATCAAGATCATTTTTTTCATGTTGCCTCCTCGTATAATTTTCAATTGAAGAACAGTCTGGCGATTAATAAAATCATATAGCCATAAACATTTGAAATTAAATATATTTGGTAGTTCCAGGAATAATTGGGAATAATCGGGGTCCGATTATTTTGAAAGGATCCAATAAGTCAATTTTGCCCTGATCCAGAATATTTTCTGAGGCTGAGCGGGGAGTTGAAATTTTATGCATGGGATAGATAAGTGTGTAATGACTCGATGTGCTGAATCATGAAGATTCTTACCGTTATTGATATCCGGAAACTGATACAGGTTATTGGTCTGGAAAATTTTTTTGTGGGTATTATTACGGCGTTAGAAGAAGATTTCGGCCGTTGGAACGAATTTATGTTATCGCCACGCCATGTAACGCATTATCCTCACGGCGTCATTGAGTTGATGCCCTGTGCAGATCAACAGTTTTATACGTTTAAATATGTCAACGGCCATCCGGGCAATCCGCTTAAAGGCAAGCTTACCGTTGTCGCTTTAGGCCTCATATGCGATGCCGGCAACGGTTACCCGCTAATGCTCAGTGAAATGACCTTGTTAACCGCATTCAGAACAGCGGCGGCAGGTGTTCTGGCGGCAAAATATCTCGCCCGTGAAGATGCAAAATCATTAGCCATTATTGGAACAGGGGCGCAATCAGAGTTTCAGGTATTGGCATTCGCCGGTTTTTTTCAACTGAATGAAATCCGATTTTTTGATACCGATCCGCAGGCCATGGCCAAATTCTCACAAAACTTGTCAGGACAAAAATTTACGTTAATTCCTTGCCGCAGTATCATCGAAGCTGTGCGCCATGCCGATATTGTGATTACGGCGACAGCGGCGAAAAGACGGCAGTCCTTGTTTGAATATGGGGATATTGCATCAGGCGCGCATATCCATGCGATGGGCGGCGACTGTCCGGGAAAAACCGAACTGTCCGCTGACTTCCTGAATCACGTCAAGCTGGTGGTCGAATATAAACCGCAAAGTCTTGTCGAAGGGGAAGTACAGCAATGTGAAGCCAATTTTATCTATGCTGAATTATGGGAGCTGGTTTGCAAGATTAAACCAGGAAGACAGAATGATCGCGAGATGACGCTCTTTGATTCGGTGGGTTTTGCCTTGGAGGATTATTCCATACTCCGGGTAGTCTATGAACTGGCAAAAGAATATCGCCTGGGAAGCGAGTCGGCTTTAATACCCGAACTCACCGATCCCAAAAATTTATTTGGTCTATTAACTTAAAAACCTTCAAGTTCGATTTCATAAGTTCATTGGGGGTTCACCATAGAATGCCTCGATAATGTCTTTCATGATGTGCAGGGTCTTATTTTGGGAGTCTTTTTCCGGATTGAATTCGCTTATTTCCAGACCGCATATTTTCGGATGCCGATTAATCAATAAAAGCGCTTCAATCAGCTCACGGGCTTTAATGCCGCCTTGAGCAGGCGTTTCCACGCCTGGCGCATCTTCAGGATCTATAAAATCCAAATCAATGCTGATGCCAATCGCCTGGCAAGATAAACTGAGCTGGTCGATGGCTTTTATTAACAACTGGGCAAACCCATTGATCTGGCCAGCAAAAACAATTTCTACTGCTGCCTGCTTTAAAAGATCATATTCTTCAATCTCATAATTCCGGACACCTATTAGAATGAAGTTTTCCGGCTTGATAAAGTCTGAACCGGGATACATCGCCGCCAGTTTTTTATCCGCTCTTCCAAGCAAAGCAGACACCGGCATGCCATGGATATTACCGGATGGAGACGTATCAAAGGTATGCGCATCCATGTGGGCATCCAGCCAGATCAGACCGAATTTGCCGGGCTGCCGTAATCCATTTAATACGCCGCCCCAGGTTCCCAGTGCGCAGGAATGATCACCGCCAATGACCAGAAAAGGCTGGTTTTCTTCCGCCCAGTATTGAGTAAACCGGCTTATCGATTGATTAAGCTTGGCTAATTTTTCCTCCTTTGATCCGTGATTTTCAGGAAAAAGCATATGCCACTGGAGCTGAAGGCGTTTTTGTTGGGGGTATTGTCGAGCGAATTCATCGCGCAACATTTCTGCCGCATAGCCGCATAAACGCATTGGCCCGCCGAGACACGATACGACACCTAAAGTTTGTATTTTAGCCATAATGCGGAGTGTAAGTTCAGAGGTTTCTGATAAGATCAGAAAAAATGCGTGTAGTTTCCGTTATTACTCTCTATGAAGACAGCAATAGCATCCGAAAGGGGCAGTGCACAGTTAATCTGGCCGTCATCCGGATATTGCCCTGAATCTGAAATCCCGCAAAGTCTGCGTCTAGGTCAAACGGCTGAAGACCGGTTGGGACAATGACTTTTTGCGACGGGCGATCCGTTGAATTTAAGCGCGATTGTCAGGCACTGATCCTTTGCTTGGCCAGGCTCCAATTCTCACAAAATGTTACATAGTCGACGGAATTCTTGTGAACTGATAAAGTCTTATGATCAGCTTTTATCTAAATGAAATAGTTGAGACTCGTAGGCGTGAAAGTCTCTTCAACTGATTATTCGTTGCATTGCAGGAGTTTGATATGTGGACCAAATTGATTGATATTGTCGAAACAAGATGGAACGAGAGCCAGATTCCTAAACATGGTTTAGCGAAAGCTATCAATACTCTTTATGGATCTATGCACAACTGCCATATAGCTTTTCAATGTTTTGAGAATAACCAGAGTGAGCAGAATTTTGCTAATTTTGCCTTCGCTATCGATGGAATGATTTCAACGCTCAAGAACTTACACCCTACATTGAAAATCTTTGACCCGGAACTGGCTGATCGATTGAACAATTATGCTATGGGCTCAGACCGGATCACCGCCCTAAGTAATCCACGGGGTCTTGTAAAGTCTCAAATCAGATTTCTTAGGGAACTCGTTCGTGAAGAATCCAGCATTATTGGACTTCCAGAAGAAGATTTCACGGCATTTAGAGGTGCCAAAGATCAGTTGAGCAAATTCATTAGCTCAAATCTCACGATGTCTGAAATTTTTGAGTAGCCATAAGTGATCTTGCCCCGATCAAGCGGAAACTCGTTTCCACGCCCTGAGTTTGTCCGTCAAGTTTTTTCAACCGGTTTCACTCGTAGTCCGCCAAGCAGGTAATGACGGTCAGATGCAGGTGCGAATTCATTCGCACAGCACGGATAAATCCGCACCTACACTATTGCGCTTCCCGTCAAAATTGCATTGGCGAACTACTATCCATCTTTAGTAAAGTAGACTCATTATAGGGCATGCCTGTCTGCCAGCGTACTTCCAGAAATCGAGGGCTTCTGTTTCGTCGGTTGATTGAGCAGGCAGCATCTACTGGTCCGGTCACTGAAACTGATCTTACAAGTGGAGATGCATGGCGGTAATTACTACGATAAATTACCCGGAATTCATTTGCTACCAGCCAACAACCGTAGTCATGGCCGAACCACGGGCGGTACACTTGGAATCAGGCATGAAGGCCAGGGTCGGCTACTGGCTGCCGCGAATAGCGGTAGTCGGCCTAAACTATCAGCCGCAACACATTTCCCTTTTAAAAATGAATCTGACATACCCGTAAGCTGTCATTCAGATTGCGGCGAATCTGATTAAGAAATGGGAAGCTCAATTGATTATGAAAATGAACCGATCAAAAAACCATTTTTTTCTTTGATATGCCATTATATTAACCATTTACCCAAGAATTCTTACGTCTAGCCTATTACGTCATCCATGAATACCCTGACCATATCCGCAATCAAGGCCACTGAAAATTCCATCCCCATCATCTTCGTGCGCGATGTTAACAAGACGTATGCCAGTGGTTTCCAGGCGCTCAAAGACATAAACCTGGACATAAAACGCGGGGAGATATTCGCCTTGCTCGGACCCAATGGCGCGGGCAAGACGACACTGATCAGCATCATCTGCGGCATTGTCGGTGCCACTTCCGGAACCATCATCGCCGACGGTCACGACACCGTGCGAGATTACCGCGCGGCGCGGGCAACCATCGGCCTGGTGCCGCAGGAATTGCACACGGACTCGTTTGAGTCGGTCTGGGCCACGGTCAAATTCAGCCGGGGGCTGTTCGGCAAGGCGCCCAACGCAGCCTACCTGGAAAAAGTGCTGCGCGATCTGTCCCTGTGGGACAAGCGCAACGCGAAAATCATGACGCTATCCGGGGGCATGAAACGCCGCGTGCTGATTGCCAAGGCCCTCGCGCATGAGCCAACGATATTGTTCCTTGATGAGCCGAGTGCCGGCGTGGATGTGGAATTACGACACGACATGTGGCGCATGGTGCGCGAGCTTCGTGCGCAGGGTACCACCATCATACTGACCACCCATTACATCGAGGAAGCCGAAGACATGGCTGATCGCATCGGCGTCATCACAAAAGGTGAACTGATCGTTGTTGAAGATAAAAATGTATTGATGCGCAAGCTCGGCAAAAAGCAGCTCACGCTGACTTTACGTCAGCCCATGGCCCGTATTCCGGCCGGATTAGGCGCCTGGTCGTTGGAGCTCGCCGACGACGGGCACGCCCTGGTGTATAGTTTCGACACCCAGGAAGATGAAACCGGTATTGCCGAGCTATTGCGCACGCTAGGTGATTACAGCATCGAATTCAAAGACTTGCGCTCCAGCGAGAGTTCACTGGAGGACATTTTCGTCAGTCTGGTACATCAACCCAAAGAGGCACTGAAATGAACGTCTATGGCATCTGCGCCATTTATCACTTTGAAATGGCACGCACCTTTCGTACGCTATGGGAAAGTATCGCCGCACCGGTGCTGACAACCTCGCTTTACTTCATCGTATTTGGCAAAGCCATCGGTTCGCGTATGGGCGACATTGACAGCGTCAGTTACGGCGCCTTCATCATCCCGGGGCTGGTCATGCTGAATCTACTGAACGAAAGCATATCCAATGCTTCTTTCGGCATTTACATGCCCAAGTGGGCGGGAACCATTTATGAGCTGCTATCAGCACCGGTTTCGTGGGTCGAAGTGCTGATTGGTTATGTGGGCGCAGCGGCGACCAAGTCCGTGGTCCTGGGTCTGCTCATTCTGGGCACCGCCCGCATTTTCGTGCCCTACGAGATCGCCCATCCGTTGTGGATGATCTCCTTTCTCTTGCTCACGGCGGTTACCTTCAGTCTATTCGGCTTCATTATCGGCTTGTGGGCCGATAATTTTCAGAAACTGCAGGTAGTTCCGATGTTGATCGTCACCCCGCTCACATTTTTGGGCGGCGCATTCTATTCGATTACCATGTTGCCCCCATTGTGGCAAAAGATCACCCTGTTCAATCCGGTGGTGTATTTGATCAGCGGCTTTCGCTGGAGCTTCTACGGTATTGCAGATGTGCATATCGCCATGAGTATTGGCATGACGTTTGGCTTTCTCATCGTGTGCCTGATTTTTGTATGGTGGGTGTTTAAGACCGGGTACAAGATCAGAAATTGAGGCGGCGATCATTTTTTTATCCTTATGGAACAATCCAGTCACTTACAGGCATAATTGACTGATTGGAGCCTAATTGAACCAGATAAGCGCCCTTTGAGGCAAATCGTTGTTCCCCGCTGTGTCAGGTGTTTTGTCGCTTTAAATATCGCATCCAGTCATCGATAGTATCGACGCCCCATTGTTGTTCTAGCTCATGAAAATCACCGTCGGGGAATAGATATGTCATGACCTGTTATACAGTGTCCGGAATGCTGTCGGCAGCGATATCATTGCATGCCTCATTTTAATGCTTACGCCGCCAAGTATGATAGCGGCCTACCCATTGCAGTAATGCCTGCGGCGCATGGGCCCGTTTCCAGACACCGGCCGCATATTTGTTGGCTTCGGCGAGAGTCGGATAGATATGAATTGTTCCCAGAATCTTGTTCAAACCAATGCCGTGTTTCATCGCCAGCACAAACTCGGCCAACAAATCGCCGGCATGTTCACCGACGATCGTTACACCCAGAATCTTGTCCCTGCCGGGCTTGGTCAATACTTTAACGAACCCGTGCGCTTCGCTATCGGCAATGGCTCGATCGAGATCGTCGATACCGTAGGTAGACACTTCATAGGCAACGCCTTGTTGTTTTGCCTCCTGTTCATTCAGACCCACTCTTGCCACTTCAGGATCGATAAAGGTCGACCAAGGAATCACCGAATAATCGGTGCGGAACTTTTTGAACTGTCCGAACAAGGCATTCACCGCCGCATACCAGGCCTGATGCGCGGCGGTATGAGTGAACTGATAAGGTCCCGCCACGTCGCCGACGGCAAAAATGTTCGGGTAATTGGTTTGCTGGAAGGCATTGGTATCCAGAGTCTTACGCGGCGACAAAGCGATACCCAGTTCCTCGATGCCATAACCTTGCACATTGGCGGAACGGCCGATTGCGACCAGCACTTTGTCGAACGGAATTTTGATCTCTTGCCCTTGATGGTCGGCGAGCAAAATTTTCTCACCATTCTCAATCAAGAATTCCTTGGCGGTATGGTCGACCCGAACGTCGATCCCTTCTTGATGGAAACGGGCCATCACCGCGGCTGAAACTTCCGGGTCTTCACGCAGCATGAGACGCGGTGCCATTTCCACCTGAGTCACCTGACTGCCCAGGCGGGCGAAACTCTGAGCCAGCTCGCAACCGATCGGCCCACCGCCCAGAACTATCAGGCGCTTGGGCCGATCGCGCAGAGCCCATACGGTATCCGAGGTCAAATAATCAATCTGGTCGATGCCGGGAATCGGCGGCACGAAAGGCCGGGCGCCGGCGGCGATGACGATCGAGCGCGTCGTGAGCTTCCTGACGCCGTCGGCGGTGGCCATTTCGACTTCCCAGGGCGACACGATCTTGGCCGTCCCTTGGACGACCTCGACTCCAAGTTCGGTATAACGCTCGATCGAATCATGCGGTTCGACGGTCTTAATGACTTGCTGCACCCGTTCCATCACCTCGGCGAAATCGAAATCGACCTCGGCCCTGTCGATGCCGAACTCTCTAGAGCGCTTCACGTGCGACAAGAACTTGGCTGAGCGAATCAGTGCCTTGGACGGCACACAGCCGGTATTCAGACAGTCGCCGCCCATTTTGTGTTTTTCGATCAGGGTAACTTTGGCATTGACTGCAGCGGCGATATAGGCGGTCACCAAACCGCCGGAGCCGGCGCCGATCACCACCAGGTTGTTGTCGAAGCGTTTGGGCCTCTGCCAGCGGGCATAGACTTTTCGTTGTTGAATGAAATCAAGCATATTTTTTGTCAGTAACGGAAAGAAACCCAGCAAAACAAACGAGCCCAGCAGAGCCGGCGATAAAATCCCGGACAAGGAATCGATTTTGGCCAATTGCGTACCGGCGTTAACGTACACGACGGTGCCGGCCAGCATGCCGAGCTGGCTTACCCAGTAAAAGGTGCGGATTTTCATCGGTGTCAAGCCCATCGCCAAATTGATCATGAAAAACGGAAACAGCGGGACCAGTCTCAGGGTAAACAGATAATACGCGCCGTCACGTTCCAGACCCGCTTCCAGGGCTTGCAAACGCTGACCGAAATGCGCTCTGACCCAATCGCGCAGTAAAAACCGGGCCGCCAGAAAAGCCAGCGTTGCGCCAATGGTCGAGGCAAACGAGACGATGATCGTGCTCCAGAACAAGCCGAAAATGCCGCCGCCGGCCAGGGTCAATACCGCAGCGCCCGGCAACGACAAACTGGTGACCGCGATGTACAACACGGCATACAGCGCGACAGCCGACGCCGGATGTGTCTGGCGATAATGCTCGATGGCGGACTGTTGGGCTTTCAGGCTTTCCAGAGTGAGATAATGTTGCAGATCAAACGCAAAAAACACGGCAACCAGCGCGGCAATCAGCACGAGCAAAACGATTCTGGATGTTTTCATAGGTTACCGCCAGCGAATAACCCGATCGCCAAATCTGATCTATCCGAGTGTCTGTTTCTATCTGTGTCACTGAACATTTTTTAAATTTCCTTAAACAACATAAATATGACTCTTGGTCGCGTGAATATTTAATTCCTTACTCATCGAGAGATTCAATGCCACCTGTTCAGGTTCAATAAGACATCGTCATCGCGCAACAGATGTTGCAGGATTTCCAGCGGTTTGCGAAAAATGGCCGGAAAGTCGCTAACGGCCAGTAGCGTTTTAGTGCCGTGCATGGTTAATTTTAGGGAATGTCAATGTCGGCGTCTTCGATATCGGCAGCGGAAAGCGGCAATATAAAAACCGTTTAGCCCGAAAGTAAATGTCGGCAACAGAAATATTAGCTGCCAGGGTTCCGTACTTGGTTGTAAAGCGAGGACGGGATTTCCCGAAACAGCTGGCCTGTCTTCCCCTTAAGTTGCATGGGTGGACAAACCACGCAGCCATAGGCATAGACGGGCAATCATCCGGTTTCCGTTTAGGGCTTCAGTCAACGGGCTGGGAGCTATGGCCCCAGCTTTCAACAGCATGCACCGTCCGCCTCGGGTGCGTCGCTGCGAGATCCGGGCGCGCAATCGAACAATCCGAAGTGACGGGATTTATCGCCCAACACCTGAAAATGCTCGCCATAGCGACTGCCGGCCAGCATATCGGCGGTATTGCCGCAGACGCGCAAAGGCCGGCCAGTCTCGAAATGGTGATGATCATCCAGATCGAAACCGTGCGGATGCTGATCGATGCTACCCAGGTAGACAGCCACCTGGCCGAAATCTTCGCAGCGATCTTCCAGCGGCATTTTGAAGGCGCGGACCGTTACGGAGTGGAATTTGACCATGCCGATTTTGGCATACACTTCCGGATCATCGAGGCTGATGGGATTTTGCCTGACGGAGCGCACGTCCGGGCAGCCTACATCATACAGAATACGCCGGAAGTCTTCCCAGTACAGCGCCCCGCCCAGACACTCGCCCAGCAGCACCGGGTCCTGGCGCAATGCGGCGGGGATGCGACGATCGGCAAACACATCGGAAAAATACAGTTCGCCTCCCGGCTTCAATACGCGGAAGATTTCCGCCATAACACGGGGCTTTTCCGGCGACAGGTTAATCACGCAATTGGACACCACCACGTCGATACTATTATCGGCAATTGCTCCCTGCATTGCCCTACCTCCTGCATCCATGCAGTCGTCGGCAATCCCCACCGTCGCCAGATTTTCGATGTGTCCGTGCAGAAACTCGACATTCGCATAGCCAAAGCGCTCTGCGTGCCAGTCGCGGTAGCGGACAGCCACTTCCAGTTGCTCCGGAGTCATGTCCACCCCGATTACCCGGCCATTGGGGCCGACCAGTTTCGACAGCAAATAACAGTCACGGCCGGTGCCACAGCCCAGATCAAGCACGGTCTTCCCTTCTAAAGCCGGCGGCAAGGGCGAACCACAGCCGTAAAAGCGTTCCAGCACTTCCGGATGCAGTCCGGCCAGCAAGGCTTTCAAATAATTGGGCATGGCATCGACGCTGCAACACGCACTGGTTTTCAGGTCGTTGCTGGATTGTAGAACTTGACCATAGTAATGGCGGACCGATTCGCTGATTTCGATACTGGTAGTCATGAGAAGCCTTTTGTATTTATGATGAGGTTAGTTGCCTATGGCAATGAAATAAATGACCGCGGCTAAAACAGCCGCGCATGGCAGAGTCAACAGCCAGGATAAGGCAATGGATGCGATCACCCCGGTATTGGCCTTGCCGCTGACCAAGCCGATACCGAACAGAGAACCCACCGAGACATGGGTAGTGGAGACCGGCATACCCAACTTGCTGGCAAAAATTACCAGCAGTGCGGTGACTAGATTAGCCGAAAGACCCTGATCATATGTGATGGGGGTGATTTTATGACTCATGGTTTCCGCCACCCGGTGGGAATTGAAAACTCCCCCCGCCAACATCGCCAAGGCCACCGCCATGATGCTGCCTTGCACGGTAACATTCGGAGCCAGCAACAATAAAGCGGCTAATTTCGGCGTATCGTTCAACCCGCGGGCAAAACAGACCGCGCCTGCACTGCAAAAATGCAGGCCATCGCGAAGACGGCCCAGATTGAAACCCAAGATCATGCCGGCTTGCCGTTGAGCACAAGCTTCTGGCCGATCAAGACTCAGAGTAGGTATGATCGTTGATTCGGTTGCCATGCGCGTATTATCGGTCACCGCAAAATCCAGACTATCGGCAGTCTCCAAGCAAAGGCACATCGAGCTTTCGATCGGTTTCTGCAACGGCCAATGGTACCAAAACCGGTATAAAACGCCAGCCAATAGCAGTGCCACAAACGGGCTCAGCAACAATGGCAGTACAAAATTGCTCAGCAAAGGCGTCAAGCTAATAGTTCCGGATGTCGCCAATAAAGTGCTACCGGCCATGGCACCCAATAAAGCGTGGGTTGTGGAGATCGGAAAACCGAAACGTGTTGCCAGAATCACTGTCAATCCCGCGCCGCCTGCAACCGCGATCATGAACGGCAAGGTATGAATCAATTCGTCAGGCGCCAACCCTTTGCCGGAAAATTTTACTAGTAGCGTTTGGGCCAGGAACAACGCCGCAATCGAACCGGCCAATGTCGTCAGCGTCGCCCAAGTCAGAGCCAGTCGGTAATTGAGGGTACCGCTGCCGAACAAACTCGCAACCCCCTTGAAATTATCGTTGGCACCGTTCGCATAGGCCAGAAAAATAACGCTAAGGAATAACAAGCTTGTGAGCATGGAAGATCTCCTTAATTAAAGGGACGATACACCGTAAGTCGAAAGTAAACATGAAACCTTACAAAAAAATTTTGCTCCCAGATTTTCCCGGTCAAATATAAAACGCGTGTATTACCGCCGGCATGAACTCCTGATTGCCTGAATGTGGAATGGTTGAATTTGAACCCAATATTAAGGATTGCTTTGCCACATGACCCGTCGCTGAATATTCGGAATTACGCAATTAACTAAACTGTCGTTTAATAGCTCTCCCGAAGATCAGCAACTTCAACAACCGCGTCATCCTAACTCGCCCTAAATCGAGGCTCAAAAAGGGCGAAGCCGTCACCCTCACACCAATTCAATAGCCAACCGGTTAAAAGCTTAGACTTTCGGCATCGCCCTGAGCTTTTCAACCACCTTGTCGCCAAACTCTTCGGTGCTGATCATTTTGACGCCACTACCCGCTTTGGACAAATCGGCTGTGGAATAACCGTCGCCGAAAACGCCCTGCATTGCGTTCCAGACATTTTTTGCTTCTGCCGCCATATCGAAGCTCATTTCCAGCATCATCGCCACCGAACCGATCATTGAGTATGGATTGGCGATATTTTTGCCGGCGATGTCCGGCGCGGAACCGTGCGAGGGCTCATAGTAGGCCTTGTCATCGCCGAGACAGGCCGATGGCATCAGGCCCAGCGAGCCCAGGATGCCGCCGCCCTGGTCGCTGAGGATATCGCCGAACATGTTTTCCATGACCATGACATCAAATTGGGTCGGGTTCAGGCATAACGCAGTGGCCGCCGCATCGACCAGAGTGTTGACGACTTTCACGCCCGGATAATCCTTAGCCACTTCTTCCATGACCTCATTCCAGAGCACGCTGGATTTCAGTACATTGCTCTTGTGGATGTTGTGCAACAATTTCCGGCGTTTACTGGCCAGTTTAAATGCCTGGTGCATGATGCGGCGGATTTGCAGTTCATCGTATTCCAGTGTTTCCCGCACATAGCGCAGGCCCTGTTCGTTAATGCCGCTTTCCTTGTTACCGAAATAAAGTCCGCCGACCAGCTCGCGAACTATGACCAGATCGATGCCATCGCCGATGATTTCGGGTTTTAACGGCGAAAAATGCGCCAGTGCCTTGGGCAGGGATACCGGACGGAAATTGGCATAGGTATTGTAGCGGCGGCGCAAAGGCAGCAGCGCGCCGCGTTCGGGCTGTTTGTCGACCGGAATTTTTTTCGACTCTTCGTGGCTGAGTCCTATGGGACCTTTCAATATCGCATCGGCCTGGTCGCAGATATCAATGGTCGCCTGCGGAAAAGCATCACCGGTTTCAAAATAGGCGCAGGCTCCAAATAGCGCAGGCAACAGTTCAAATGAGACATCGTTGCGCTCTTCAATGACTTTGAGGACTTTAATGGCTTCCCGGGTAATTTCAGGTCCGATGCCATCGCCGGCTAATACTGCGATTTTATAGTGCTTCATGTGTGCCTTGGTTAAATGGTTAAGATCTATAAAGTTAATAATCGTTATTATACTGTAATTTGTCATCGATTGGCGGCGGCAACGACTGCGGGAAGCCAATATCCGGAAGTGCTCGATTAGCATCAACCTGAACAGCTTAAGCGGGATTCCGTCTAATTAAAGCAATCCCCTTTTTCTTAGACGCCGATTAACTTGCCAATGATAGAGACGGGCCAGCACCGGACGTATCACCGGCAGACTGATCAACCAGGCCAGAGGCTTTAATGCCGGCACTTGAGTCATCAGCAAGATATAGGCATCCATTTCCGAAACAATCCGCCCCATTTTATCTCTGACATGCAATTCCGAGATGGCTTTTTGAGGATCGATACCCAGTTCAGCCAATTGCTTTTCCTGGCCGGTAATATCAAACCAGCAGACTTCATCGTCGGCTTTGCCGGAAAGTTTTTCATAATTGTGCCTGTCCCGTATGCACTTGGGGCAGGCGCCGTCATAATACACAATGATTTTGCCGTTATGCTGATCCACGCTAAGCCTCCGCAACAGATGCTGGCTTCAATTGAAAAAGTTATTAAAAAAACAGAACAAAATCCGCTTTCCTTCATTTCGTATTCGAGTTAAAAATGAACTCTCGCGGATATTAGGCCTGTGAAATCGGTCATAATTCATTATGCTGCCAAGCCTTTCAGTAAGGAACGTTCGATGATGCGTTTTTTTAAGCAATGCCCTGCCGCATTGATGGAAAATTCAAAATATACGGCACTGAGTTGGGTTTTCCTGCGCGGGCTGGCTCTGATCTATTTCGCTGCATTTGCGTCGATGGCAGTGCAAATCCAGGGGCTGATCGGGGAAGATGGCATATTGCCGATAAGGAATTGGCTTGCGGCGATGGATCAGCATTACTCGAATGAAAAGTGGCTGCTGTTTCCCACCGTCTTCTGG
Source organism: uncultured Methylococcaceae bacterium (assembly GCA_964568805.1). GTDB lineage: Bacteria > Pseudomonadota > Gammaproteobacteria > Methylococcales > Methylomonadaceae > CAZMRW01. The sequence goes on from CAZMRW010000018.1 coordinate 23,239, forward strand.
CTGGACGCGTCCGATAGTGCGCTGAAACTGGCTTGTTACACAGGTATGGCCGCCGCCGTGCTGTTATTGCTGAACATGGCCGTCAGAGCATCCTTAGTGCTTTGTTATGTTCTGTATCTGTCCGTTACCGTGGCCGGGCAAACCTTCACCGCTTTTCAGTGGGATATTTTTTTGCTGGAGGCGGGATTCCTGGGGCTGCTATTGAGCTCGGGCTCAGCAATCATCGTCTTTATATACCGCTGGTTAATTGCCCGTTTCATGTTTATGGGCGGCGTCGTCAAACTGGCCAGCGGCGATCCAACCTGGGCCAATTTGACGGCATTAAACTATCATTATTTGACTCAACCGTTGCCGTCGCCGCTGGCATACTACGCGTATCAATTGCCGCAATGGTTTAATAAGGCCTGCGTCGCCGGCGTACTGGTAATTGAACTTGTCGTCCCGTTTTTTGTTTTTTTACCGCGCCCGTTTCGCTTGTTCGCCGCCTGGAGTTTCATCGTGCTGCAGAGTGCGATAATTCTTACCGGCAATTATAATTTTTTTAATCTGCTGACGCTTCTGCTCTGCCTGTTTTTGTTCGATGACCAGGATATTGAGCGCAGGCTCCCGGCCAGACTGACGTCAAGCATACACGGCAGGCAATCCCGTCCAGGGAACACGGCGCATGTAATTGCCCTGCTGTGGGCCATCTTTGTGCTGGCGAACAATGCCACATCGATCTGGATGTACCATGTAAAAGATAGTCCGGCCGAACCTTTAAAAACCATGGTTCGGCTGGCATCGGCATTTTCACTGGTCAACAATTACGGCCCATTTTCGGTGATGACCACCGAGCGCAACGAAATTATCGTTGAAGGCTCTTATGACGGCAAAAACTGGCGAACCTATCAGTTTAAATATAAACCGGTCAACCTCGATCAGCGTCTGAGTTGGAATATCCCCCATCAGCCCAGACTGGACTGGCAAATGTGGTTTGCAGCCCTTGAACCTCCTTCAAAATACTCCTGGTTTGCGAGATTTATGTCAAAATTACAGCAAGGATCTCCGCCGGTGCTGGCCCTGTTACGGGACAATCCGTTTCCTGAAAAACCGCCGCGCTATGTTCGGGCGCATTTATATCGCTATGTTTATACGCCCCCTGAACAACGCCATGCTACAGGGCTAATTTGGCAGAGAGAGTATCTTGGCGTGTACTGGCAGCCCTGATTTTGAATAGGGAATGATCTTGCCGGACCTGCGTTTGAGCCGGCCTATAGGACGAACTTCTTTCAGCCTGGTCTTGACCGAATGAAAGCCCTGTTATGCAGGACGACGAGAACAATGACTCTCAATTCCGCCGCGATTAATCACCGGACATAAAAAAAGCCGGAGTTACCGGCTTTTTTTTCTGCATGATAAGGGTATTAATCCACAGATTCAGGGCGATCAACTAATTCTACATAGGCCATAGGCGCATCGTCACCGGGTCTGAAACCGCATTTCATAATACGGAGGTAACCGCCTTGTCTGTCCTTATAACGTGGCCCAAGCTCGTTAAATAATTTTGTTACCACTTCGCGATCACGCAATCTGGCAAACGCCAAGCGTCTTTTGGCTACATTGTCGATCTTTGACAAGGTTATTAACGGTTCAGCAAAACTTCTTAATTCTTTTGCTTTTGGCAATGTCGTCTTGATCAGCTCATGCTTGAATAATGAACTTGCCATATTACTGAATAGCGCCTTTCGGTGGCTGCTATTGATATTGAATTTTCTACCGGATTTACGATGTCTCATTGTTAGAAGACCTAATATTAGTTAATTGACTGCGTGACTGTGTTCTGCAAGGCTATCAGGAGGCCAATTTTCCAGGCGCATTCCAAGCGAGAGGCCTTTTAGTGCAAGTATATCTTTAATTTCGGTTAGTGATTTTTTACCCAGATTCGGAGTTTTCAATAACTCAACCTCGGTTCTCTGAATTAAATCGCCGATATAGAATATATTTTCTGCTTTTAAACAATTGGCTGATCGCACGGTTAGCTCAAGATCATCAACCGGACGCAGAAGAACCGGATCAAACTCCTGCTCTACAATGACGGTTTCTTCTGTGACCTGTTCATTCACCTTTTCAAAATCAACAAATACCGATAATTGGTCGTGAAGAATGGTTGCAGCCAGTTTAATGGTTTCTTCAGGATCCACGGTGCCGTTTGTTTCAAGTTCGATGATTAATTTGTCCAAATCGGTACGCTGTTCAACACGCGTACTTTCAACGACATAAGCGACTTTAACAATAGGGCTGTAAGATGCATCCAATTGCAATGCACCAACCGCCAGGTTGAAATCTGAATTGGTCTTTCTAACAGAAACCGGTTCATAGCCGCGGCCCCTGCGAACTCTAATCTTCATATTTAACACACCAGCCTGGGTCAGGTTGGCGATAACTAGATCAGGATTTTTAATTTCAACATCATGAGGCAAAGTGATGTCGGCCGCTGTAACACAACCGGCGCCATTTTTAGTTAACGTTAGTACAACTTCGTCCTTTGAATGCAGGACAACAGCCAGTTGCTTCAGGTTAAGCAAAATATCAATAACGTCTTCCTGAACGCCCTCGATCGTGGTGAATTCATGAAGCACACCTTCGATTTCAACATCGGTTACTGCGCAGCCTGGAATGGTTGACAACAAAACACGCCGCAATGCATTACCAATTGAATGGCCGAATCCCCTCTCAAGAGGTTCGATGACAATTTTGGAATGATTTGGTGATTTGCTTATAACCTCAACAAGCCGAGGCCTTAATAAGCCAGAAATGGTATTCTGCATTTATGTCCCTCAGAACTGTGATTATTTAGAGTAAAGTTCTACAACCAACTGTTCATTGATATCGCTACCCAAGTCTACGCGATCAGGTAAGGCTGTAAATGTACCAGACATGGTTTTTGAATTTACCTCAACCCATGAAGGAAATCCGTATTGTTCAGTAACAGCCAAGGCATCGATAATTCTTTGCTGTTTTTTTGCTTTTTCTCTAATGGTTACTGTATCGCCTGGTGCCAATTGATACGAAGGCACATTGATTAAGGCGCCATTAACTTGTACCGACTTATGAGAAACCAGTTGACGGGCTTCCGCTCTGGTGGAAGCGAATCCCATGCGATAGACTACATTATCCAGACGCGATTCAAGAAGATTTAACAGATTTTCACCTGTTGCGCCTTTCTTCATATCGGCGATTTTATAGTAATTTCTAAATTGTTTTTCTAGTATTCCGTAAATTCTGCGCAGACGCTGTTTCGCCCTGAGCTGCATCGCATAATCAGAATTTCTTGTACGCTTGGTGCCATGCTGGCCCGGCCGCTGGTCAAGCTTACATTTATTTTCTAATGACTTACCTCTGCTTTTTAGAAATAAGTCTGTACCTTCTCTGCGGCTTAATTTACAGGTAGGTCCTAGATATCTTGCCATTATAACTACTCCAGTTCTTAAACGCGGCGTTTCTTAGGTGGACGGCAGCCATTGTGCGGAATGGGCGTCACATCGACAATATTATTAATTTTGAATCCCAGATTATTCAAGGAGCGCACAGCGGACTCACGCCCCGGACCGGGTCCCTTGATCATAACATCCAGGTTTTTCATGCCATATTCCTGTGCAACAATACCGGCTTTTTCAGCGGCGACCTGCGCGGCAAACGGGGTACTTTTTCTTGAACCACGGAAGCCTGATCCTCCTGAGGTAGCCCAGGACAGGGTATTACCTTTTCTATCCGTAATAGTTATGATGGTATTGTTAAACGAGGCATGGACATGCACGATGCCGTCAGCCACTTCTTTTTTAATGCGTTTTCTGGAACGATTTGGACTAGCCATTACTTCGACCTCTTAAAGGGAATATCTTATTTTTTTATCGGTTTGCGTGGACCTTTGCGCGTACGTGCATTGGTTCTCGTTCTTTGCCCTCTTAACGGCAAACCTCTACGATGTCTAATACCACGATAGCAACCTAAATCCATCAAACGCTTAATATTCATTGAGACTTCGCGGCGCAAATCGCCTTCGACAGTCATCTTCGAAATTAAATTACGAATTGTTTCCAACTGCTCTTCAGTAAGTTCTTTTATTTTTACTGAAGGCGTAATCCCAGCTTCGACACAAATATTATTTGCTGTTTGACGTCCAATCCCATAAATTGCTGTTAAGGCGATAACAGCATGCTTATGATCTGGTATATTTATCCCGGCAATACGTGCCATCTAGATATTCCCCTGAGTTGTATATAATATAGTTAAGAGCCGAATTATAACATCTCAATAATTTCGGCACAACAATTTTTAACCTTGTCTTTGTTTATGAGTTCCGTCTGAACAGATAACTCTAACAATACCGTTTCTTTTTACGATTTTACAATTTCTGCAAATCTTTTTAACAGAAGCACGAACCTTCATAGCTAACTCCAAAATTGTTTGGGTGTGTTATTTTTTTAAATTGGCCTTTTTCATCAGGCCCTCATATTGGTGCGACATCACATGAGTTTGCATTTGTGATATGAAATCCATGACAACAACAACAATAATCAACAAGGATGTTCCGCCAAAATAAAAGGGAACATTCCAGTATACGATCAGAAATTCGGGCAGCAAGCAAACCAGAGTTATGTAAAATGCGCCGATCAGAGTCAACCGCGTCATCACTTTATCAATATAGGCACTAGTTTGAATACCAGGTCGAATTCCAGGCAGGAATGCGCCCGATTTTTTTAAATTTTCCGCAGTTTCCTTGGAATTGAACACCAATGCCGTATAAAAAAAGCAAAAGAAAATGATTGCGGACGCATAAAACAAGACATAGACAGGTTGCCCTGGCGACAACATGGTTGCAATGTCTCTTAGCCAATATAAACCATCGGCATTGCCGAACCATCCGGCAATCGTTGCCGGAAACAAAATTATACTGGACGCAAAAATGGGTGGAATAACGCCAGCCATGTTCAACTTTAACGGCAGGAAACTGTTTTGACCCGCATACATTTTACGGCCTTGCTGCCGTTTGGGGTAATTGATCAAAATTCTTCTCTGCCCTCTTTCCACGAAGACAACCAGCGCGGTCACTGAAATCGATATCAGAAACAACAGGATAATGAAAGCACCGTTCATTTCTCCGGTTCTCGCCAATTCCAAGGTTCCGCCAATTGCCTTCGGCAAACCGGATACGATACCTGCAAAAATGATCAGCGAAATACCATTGCCGATACCGCGCTCAGTAACCTGTTCACCCAACCACATCAGGAAAACCGTACCGGTTACCAAGGTAATAGCGGTTATCGCGATAAAGCCAATGCCGGGATGCAACACCACCGGTAATCCGCCTGCGCTCTGACTCTGCAAGGCCATGGAAATACCGATAGCCTGGAAGGTAGCCAACACCACTGTACCGTAACGGGTGTACTGTGAAATTTTCCGTCTGCCGGATTCACCCTCTTTTTTCATCTGCTCCATGGCAGGGATGACAACGGTCATCAGCTGCATGATAATGGAGGCAGAAATATAAGGCATGATACCAAGCGCAAATAAACTCAAGCGCATTAAGGCGCCGCCCGAAAACATATTAAACATGTCCAGGATAGATCCGCTTTGTTGCTCAAACATAGCAGCAAGCGCTTTGGGATCTATGCCGGGCACCGGAATATGGGCGCCGATACGGTAGACAAGGAACGCACCCAAGACAAAAAGCAATCTTGATTTGAGTTCCGATAAACCTGTGGGTTTGTTTGCCGTGAGGGCTTGAGACGTGTTCACTTAAACCTCGACCTTGCCGCCGGCAGTTTCAATGGACTGCTTGGCTCCGCTGGTTACTTTAATTCCCTTAACGGTAATCGCCTTTGACAGTTCGCCCGATTTAATGACCTTGACGGTTTTTGTGAACACAGGCACGATGTTTTCATCGATCAAGGTTTTTAAATCGATGACTTCAGCTGATAATGAATTGAGTTCATGCAATCTGACCTCAGCTGTATACATACTTTTCTGCGAAATAAAGCCAATTTTTGGCAAACGGCGCTGTAAAGGCATCTGACCGCCCTCGAATCCCACTTTATGAAAACCGCCGGAACGAGCCTTTTGACCCTTATGTCCTCTGCCGCAAGTTTTTCCCAGTGTACAGCCTATACCACGGCCAACCCGTTTCGATTTTTTTCGTGATCCTTCACTAGCCTGTATCGTATTTAAAAACATTATATTTCCTCAACTTTTAACATGTATGATATTTTATTGATCATACCTCTGTTTTCCGGGGTATTGAGTACTTCAACGGTTTGGTTGATTTTCTTTAGACCCAATCCATGCAAGCATGCCTGATGTCTAGGTAGTCGCCCAAACTTGCTTTTGATCATTGTCACACTTAATTTATTGCTTGCCATGATCTTTACCCGAGTATCTGTTCAACTGACAAACCACGTTTCGCGGCAATCTGATTGGCATTGTGCATACTGGTCAACCCATTGATGGTCGCTCTGACCACATTGATAGGATTGCTGGTTCCGATACATTTGGCCAATACGTTATGAACTCCGACGACTTCAAATACCGCTCTCATGGCGCCACCGGCGATAATTCCGGTACCTTCAGAAGCCGGTTGCATATAAACCTTGGCAGCTCCCGTTGAATCCATGATGGGATATTGCAACGTATCGCCTCTCAAAGAGACTTTACGCATATTCTTACGCGCTTGTTCCAACGATTTTTGGATCGCAATCGGCACTTCGCGCGCCTTACTGACGCCATAGCCAACCCGGCCTTCACCATCGCCGACAACTGTTAGCGCAGTGAATCCGAAAACTCGACCGCCTTTTACGACTTTTGCAACGCGTCTTACTGAGACTAATTTTTCTTGCAGACCGTCAGTGCTACCTTGAGCAGGTGCTGTAGCCATACTATTCCCCTAAAATTTCAAACCGGCTTCACGAGCAGCATCGGCTAATGCTTTCACGCGGCCATGGTATTTAAATCCAGAACGATCAAAAGCCACTTCGGTAACGCCGGCGGCAATAGCTCGTTGTGCTATTTGCTTTCCAACTTCGGCAGCAGCTTCAATATTTCCCGTATTTTTCAGGGCGGCTTTGATATCCGCCTGCGTAGTTGATGCGCACGCCAACGTGCTTGAGCCATCTTCACTGATAACCTGAGCATAGATATGCTGTGAGGTTTTGTGAATCGACAAGCGGGTTGCGCCTATATTCTTAATTTTGCTGCGCAATTTTAATGCGCGCTTCAAACGAGTTTGCTTCTTATCCATCACGCTACCTTACTTCTTCTTGGCTTCTTTTCTTGCAACATGCTCTTCAGCATATCTAACACCTTTACCTTTATAGGGTTCAGGCGGACGATAGGATCTAATTTTTGCGGCGATCTCACCAACCAGCTGTTTGTCGCTGCCTTTGACCACTATTTCAGTCTGGCTCGGTGTTTCGACGGTAATTCCGGCCGGAACTTCAAAATCAATAGGATGGGAGTATCCCAGCGCCAGGTTCAGGATTTTATCCTTGGCCTGCGCACGGTAGCCGACACCTACCAATGTGAGCTTCCGTTCGTATCCGGCTGAAACTCCGGTCACCATGTTGCTGACGAGCGCCCTGGCGGTACCCGCTTGCGAAGTGGCTTTCTTGTCATCTTTATTCCATTGCATCTGAATTGTATTGTTCGCAATTTCAATGCTTATCGCCGGATTAAAATTAAATGACAATTGTCCCTTGCTGCCTTTTACGGTCATATTGTTACCGTCGAGTTTTACATCGACGCCGCTGGGGATATTAACTGGGGCTTTAGCAATTCTTGACATAACTCGCCTACTTTAGCAAACAGTACAAATGACTTCACCGCCATGGCCAATCGCACGCGCAGCCCTGTCGGTCATAACACCATTTGAAGTTGATACAATAGCAATCCCTAAGCCGCCAAGAACTTTTGGCAATTCGTCTTTTGATTTATAAATACGTAAACCGGGTCTACTAATTCTTTTTATACTTTCTATTACTGGCGCACCTTTATAGTACTTCAGCTCGATCGTCATTTCGGTATGGTTGCCGATGGTTTCCGTGCTGAAATCTGTAATGTAGCCTTCTTCCTTCAAAACCTTCGCAATCGAAACTTTCAGTTTTGACGAAGGTTGTTTAACTATTTTTTTCCCAGCAGCCTGCCCGTTTCTGATTCGGGTCAGCATATCTGCTATTGGGTCTGTCATACTCATATTATTTATTCTCCAAACTTGATCTAGCAGATCTTACCAACTTGCTTTGACTACACCCGGTACATCACCGCGCATAGTGGCTTCTCTCAGTTTATTACGGCTGAGACCAAATTTGCGGTAATAACCATGTGGACGACCGGTTAAATTACAACGGTTACGAACCCGTGTAACACTGGAGTCTCTTGGTAATTTTTGAAGTTGTAACTGAGCTGTTTCTTTAGCTTCGAATGTTGAATTCGGATCCCTGATCGTTTCCTTGAGGGATTTACGCTTCACATCATATTTTTTTACTAGTTTTTTACGCTTTACTTCACGCGCAACCATTGACTTTTTTGCCATATCGAAATCGCCCTTTAGTTTTTAAATGGAAAATTAAAAAATCTCAACAAGGCTAAACCTTCTTCATTGGTTTTTGCCGTCGTTGTGATCGTAATATCCATACCGCGCAAAGCGTCAATTTTATCGTAATCAATTTCCGGAAAAATGATTTGCTCTTTAACACCCATCGAATAATTTCCACGTCCGTCGAAACTTTTGGAATTTAATCCTCTGAAGTCACGAATACGGGGGATGGAAATATTGATCAGTCGATCAAGAAATTCATACATCCTATCGCTACGCAGGGTAACCTTGCAGCCGATCGGCATATCATCACGAATTTTAAAACCTGCAATAGATTTTCTTGCCAGCGTAATGATCGGTTTTTGACCGGATATTTTTTCCATATCGGCAACAGCCGATTGCAGCACTTTCTTATCAGCAACAGCACCGCCCACACCCATGTTCAGGGTGATTTTGGTGATTCGCGGCGCCTGCATAACTGACTTATAGGCAAATTGCTTTACCAGTGCAGGAAGGATCTTTTCTTTATATTCTGTTTCTAGTCTAGCCATGATCTTTTTTACACCTTACACATCAACGACTTCTTTCGTTGACTTGAAATATCTGACTTTTTTTCCGTCTTCTAGAAACTTAAAGCCGACGCGATCAGCTTTTTTAGTCGTTGGATTATATAAGCCTATATTGGAAATATTAATTGGCATATCTTTAACGATAATGCCGCCTGAAACACCCGCATTAGGGTTAGGTTTTTGATTTTTTTTGACCTGATTAATGCCTTCGACAAGAACCATTCCATCCTTTAAAACCTTGGCTACTCTGCCGCTCTTACCTTTGTCCTTGCCGGTACGAACGATAACATCATCACCTTTTCTAATTCTCTGCATGAACAATCCCCTCTTATAATACTTCTGGAGCCAATGAGATGATTTTCATAAATTTCTCACCTCTAAGCTCTCTGGTTACAGGGCCAAAAATACGTGTACCCAACGGCTGTAAATTATTATTCAGAATGACAGCTGCATTACCGTCAAAACGTATGACCGAACCATCAGGCCTACGCACACCTTTACGTGTTCTTACTACCAAGGCATTATAAACTTCGCCTTTTTTTACTCTTCCGCGGGGAATTGCATCTTTGATGCTGACCTTGATGATGTCACCAATGTCGGCATAACGTCTATGAGAACCGCCTAATACTTTGATACACATGACCTTTTTTGCGCCGCTGTTGTCGGCCACGTCAAGGTTAGTTTGCATCTGAATCATAATTATTTCCTACTATATTTATATCAGCTTAATGCTATTTGTTAGCGCTTTCCACAACTTCAACCAGTTTAAAGGTCTTGTTTTTGGACAAGGGGCGGCACGACGTGATCTCGACAATATCGCCTTCCTGACAAATATTGTTCTCATCATGAGCCATCATTTTTGTTGACCGCTTGATGTATTTTCCATATACAGGGTGCTTTACTACACGCTCAACCAGTACGGTGATGGTTTTATCCATCTTGTTGCTCACTACTCGACCGGTAATAGTACGTATTTTGCCTACATTTTCGCTATTCATTATACGCCTGCCATCTCATTTAATATGGTTTGCACACGCGCTATATCGCGTCTAACCCTTTTTACTTCGGCAGGTTTGGACAACTGGCCTGTACTTTTTTGCATTCTTAAATTGAATCGTTCACGAGATAACTCGAGCATCAATGCGCCCAAGTCGTCTTTTGTTTTTTTGCGTAATTCACTTGCTTTCATCACATTATCGTCCGAGCGGTAAACAAGGTTTTTAAAGGTAATTTTGCTGCCGCTAAAGTAAAGGCCTCGCGAGCCAGTTCTTCACTAACACCCTGGATTTCATACAACATGGTACCAGGCCTTACTTGGGCAACCCAATATTCTACACTACCTTTACCTTTTCCCATACGAACTTCTAATGGTTTTTTGGTAATCGGTTTGTCCGGGAAAATTCTTATCCATAATTTGCCGCCACGCTTGACATGACGGGTAATGGTTCTACGTGCAGATTCGATCTGACGAGCGGTTAATCTTCCCCGGCTTACGGCTTTTAGCCCATACTCGCCAAAACTGACAGATGAACCGCGAACGGCGATACCGTTGTTTCGACCTTTATGTTGCTTACGGAATTTGGTTCTTTTGGGTTGAAGCATCGTCTTTTCCCTTCAACTATTTTTTAGATTCAGCATTAATGGACGCAACATGAGCATCCATATCGAAAACTTCGCCTTTGAATATCCACACTTTAATGCCGATAATCCCATAGGTCGTTTTAGCTTCTGCGGTTGCATAATCAATATCGGCTCTTAAGGTATGCAAAGGCACGCGTCCTTCCCTATACCACTCGCTACGTGCGATTTCGGCGCCGTTCAGGCGTCCGCCGACATTAATTTTGATACCTTCGGCCCCTAAGCGCATGGTGTTGGTGACCGCGCGTTTCATCGCCCTGCGGTACATGATTCTTTTTTCCAACTGCTGTGCGACGCCTTCCGCCACCAGTTGTGCATCCAGTTCTGGCTTTCTGATTTCTTCGACGTTCAATTGGACCGGAATACCCATCATTCTGGAGATTTCCTGCCTCAATACATCGATGTCTTCGCCTTTTTTACCAATCACAATGCCCGGACGTGCCGTATGTATCGTGATATGTGCATTGTTGGCCGGACGATTGATTTGAATGCGGCTGACCGAAGCATGAGCTAACTTTTTCTTGATAAAGTCACGAACGGTTAGATCCTGATGCAGAAACACGGAATAATCCTGGCTGTTTGCATACCATCTTGAATTCCAATCTTTAACAATACCCAGGCGTATGCCTATTGGATGTACCTTTTGACCCATTTTCTGCCTCTACTCGTTCTCTGCGACTTTAACTGTTATATGGCAGGTTCTTTTCAGGATGTGGTTCGCACGTCCTTTTGCCCTTGCCTTAAATCTCTTCATGGTCGCCCCTTCGTTGACATAAACGGTAGACACCCTTAACTCATCAATATCAGCACTTTCATTATGTTCCGCATTGGCAATTGCCGATTCCAGAATTTTTTTGAAAATGCTAGCAGCCTTTTTAGAACTGAATTTCAACGTATTCAGTGCTTTATCAACAGGCATGCCACGAATCTGATCACCAACCAACCGGGCTTTTTGCGCCGACAGCGGGGCATTATTTAACTTTGCAGTAATTTCCATCACCTGACCTATTTAGATTTTTTATCAGCCACATGGCCTTTATATGTACGCGTTGGCGCAAATTCACCTAACTTATGCCCGATCATATTCTCGGAAATGAGAACAGGAATGTGCAGGCGCCCATTGTGGATTGCAATCGTTAAACCCAGCATGTCGGGGATAATCATTGACCTTCTTGACCAAGTTTTAATCGGTTTCCGATTATTGCTGCTAGCAGCATCCTCCACCTTTTTAAGTAGATGATGATCAATAAAAGGACCTTTTTTAATTGAACGTGGCACGCTAATTCCTCTCTATTTTTGCTTACGGCGTCTGACAATCATATTGTCCGTACGCTTGTTTTTTCTGGTTTTATAGCCCTTGGTCGGCATGCCCCATGGGGATACTGGATGCCTTCCGCCCGATGTACGGCCTTCTCCACCACCATGTGGATGGTCTACCGGATTCATTACAACGCCTCGCACGGTTGGACGAACGCCTCTCCAACGAGTTGCGCCCGCTTTCCCCAGTGAAGCAAGATTATGCTCTGAGTTTGATACCTCGCCGATGACTGCGCGGCAATCGGCCATCACTTTACGCATTTCGCCTGAACGCAATCTGATGGTTGCATGAGCGCCTTCTCTTGCCACCAATTGCACGGAAGTGCCTGCGCTTCGAGCCAATTGCGCGCCTTTACCAGGCTTTAATTCTACGCAATGAACCGTCGTTCCCATCGGAATGTTTCGAAGCGGCATACAATTACCCGGTTTTACAGGTACAGTCTCGGATGAAACGACTTCCTGACCTACTTCCAGTCCTTTCGGAGCTATAATATATTTTCTCTCGCCATCCCTGAACAAGATCAAAGCGATATTCGCAGTTCTATTCGGATCATATTCCAAACGCTCCACCACTGCGGGGATATCGACTTTATTTCTTTTAAAATCGATAATGCGGTAGTGTTGCTTGTGGCCACCGCCAACATGACGTGTTGTTATACGCCCTTGATTATTTCGGCCGCCACTTTTCGAGTTTTTACTTAATAAAGGTGCATAAGGCTTGCCTTTATACAAATCATCATTTTTGATTCGTACAACAAACCTTGAACCCGGTGACGTCGGTTTTGACTTTACAATCGCCATGCTTACTACCGTTTCCTATCGTTTTTATTACTTAAAATAAATTTATGCAGCTGAGAAATCGATATCGTGACCAGGCTTCAGCTTGACATACGCTTTTTTCCAATCAGATCGCTTGCCTAATGAACGGCCAAATCTTTTCTGCTTGCCTTTTACGTTTAACACGTTGACCGTATCGACTTCAACATTAAACATTGCTTCGACTGCATCTTTTACTTGTTTCTTTGTTGCCTGCTTTATAACCTTAAAAGCAAACCTGTTATCCCGCTCTGCAGCGTTGGTGCTTTTTTCGGAAATTATCGGCGCCTGCAGTACATTCGCCAATTGATAATTATTTATATTCATGCCAAGTGCTCCTCGATCATTTTCAGCGCACCCGGTGTTGCAATCACCTTGTCTGCCGAAACCAATAAAACCGGATTTAAATTAATGGCTTCTATGACTTCAACATAAGGTAAGTTTCTTGATGCCAACGCCAAATTTTCATCAATGCTTTCCACTAAAATCAAAATCCGCTTTGCGTCTAATTGTTTTAATTTCCCGGCAAGTTCTTTGGTTTTCGGGGCATCGGGCGATATATCGCTGCTGACGACCAGACGATCCTGTCTGAGCAACTCGGACAATATTGACCGGATGCCGGCACGGAACATTTTCTTGTTCAATTTCTGATCGTACGATCTTGGTCTCGCCGCAAAGGCAACACCACCGGTACGCCAGATTGGACTCCGCGTGGTACCCGATCTGGCTCGACCGGTGCCTTTTTGACGCCACGGCTTTGCCCCGCCGCCGCTCACATCCGAACGTGTTTTCTGAGCCTTAGTCCCAGCTCTTGCTCCAGCCAAATGCCTTGTCACCAATTGGTGAACCAGTGTTTCATTATAAGACTGTCCAAAAACCGATTCCGGCACAGCGATCGTACCGGCTGAGTCTTTTTCATTTATTGCAGGTATATGCAAACCCATAACTTAACCTTTATTCCGCATTTTCATTGCTGGCGTGATGACTACATCGCCGCCTTTCGCACCTGGAACAGCGCCTTTTACCAGGATAATATTTCTTTCTTTATCAATCGCATGGATGGTCAGATTTTGTACTGTCGTTTTAACAGCTCCCAAATGACCTTCCATTTTTTTACCTTTAAATACGCGGCCGGGCGTTTGGTTCATACCGATAGAGCCCAATACCCTGTGCGAACGCGAGTTTCCATGGGTTGCATCCTGCATATGGAAATTATGCCGTTTGATACCGCCGGCAAAACCTTTACCGATACTTTTCCCTTGGACATCGATTACCTGGCCTTCGGAAAAAATATCCAGCGATAACTGGGAACCGACAGATATGTCTTCACCTTCGCCATCTTCGAGTCTGAACTCCCAGAGTCCGCGACCAGCAGTCATGTTGGCTGCGGCATAGTGACCGGCCATTGCTTTGTTGACTTTTGAAGACTTGACATCGCCCACCGCTACCTGAATGGAACGATACCCGTCTACTTCAATACCTTTAACCTGAGTGACTCTGTTGGAGTCAATCTGTAGGACAGTAACCGGTACTGACGAGCCATCTTCACAAAAAACCCTGGTCATACCACATTTACGACCTATAAGACCTATTGACATCTGCCAATTCCTCTATTTTTAATTCAACTTTATTTGAACATCAACGCCAGCTGCAAGATCCAACTTCATCAATGCATCTACGGTTTTTTCAGTTGGCTCAACGATATCCAGTAATCTTTTGTAAGTTCTTAACTCATACTGGTCTCTCGCATCTTTATTGACATGCGGAGAAATTAAAATCGTAAACCGCTCTTTTTTAGTAGGCAGAGGAATCGGGCCTTTAACTTGAGCGCCCGTTCTTCTTGCTGTTTCTACTATCTCACCAGCCGATTGATCGATCAGTTTATGATCAAAGGATTTCAATCGGATTCTGATAGTTTGATTAGACATATTTTATTACTCGATGATTGATGCAACGACGCCGGCGCCGACTGTACGGCCGCCTTCCCGGATGGCAAAGCGCAAGCCTTCTTCCATCGCAATCGGCGAGATCAGTTTGATTTCCACAGCAATATTGTCGCCCGGCATCACCATTTCCACGCCTTCCGGCAATTGTACCGCGCCGGTGACGTCGGTCGTTCTAAAGTAGAACTGTGGACGGTAGCCGTTGAAGAATGGCGTATGACGGCCACCTTCTTCTTTGGATAAGACGTAGATTTCCGCTTTGAAATGCGCATGCGGCTTGATCGTGCCTTTGTGCGCCAGAACTTGTCCGCGCTCAACTTCATCTCGCTTGGTGCCGCGCAGCAGGATGCCGACGTTGTCACCGGCCTGGCCTTGATCCAGCAGTTTACGGAACATTTCCACACCGGTACAGGTGGTGGTAATGGTCGGACGGATACCGACGATTTCAATTTCCTGACCCACTTTAATCACGCCGCGTTCAACACGACCGGTGACCACGGTACCGCGTCCGGAAATCGAGAACACGTCTTCGATCGGCATCAGGAAGCTGCCGTCTACGGCTCTTTCCGGCAATGGAATGTAGCTGTCGAGCGCCTCGACCAGTTTCACGACCGACGGAACACCCAGTTCGCTGGTGTCGCCTTCCAGAGCCTTTAAGGCAGAACCCACGATAATCGGGGTGTCATCGCCTGGAAATTCGTACAGGTCCAGCAATTCTCTGAGCTCCATTTCAACCAGCTCGATCAACTCAGGATCGTCAACCATGTCGGCTTTGTTCAGGAACACGACAATATAAGGTACGCCGACCTGTCTTGATAACAGAATGTGCTCTCTGGTTTGCGGCATCGGACCGTCAGCGGCCGAGCAGACCAGGATCGCGCCGTCCATCTGCGCCGCACCGGTAATCATGTTTTTTACGTAGTCAGCATGGCCTGGGCAGTCAACGTGAGCGTAGTGACGTGTCGCCGATTCGTATTCCACATGGGAGGTGGCGATGGTGATACCGCGCGCACGCTCTTCAGGGGCGTTATCGATCTGATCGAAGGCTTTGGCTTCGCCGCCTTGCAACTCCGCCATGACTTTGGTCAATGCCGCTGTCAGGGTCGTCTTGCCGTGATCGACGTGTCCGATGGTGCCTACGTTTACGTGGGGCTTGCTACGTGAAAATTTCTCTTTGGCCATGGGTCAATACCTTAATATATGTTACTTTTAATTTTACGAAGATTTTTTAATAATCGCTTCCGCAATTCCTGCAGGTGCTTCATTGTATTTTTCAAATTGCATACTATATGTCGCTCGCCCTTGTGTTGCCGAGCGCAAATCAGTTGCATAACCGAACATTTCCGCCAAGGGAACTTCGCAACTGATGGCTTTACCAGACGGCGTATCATCCATGCCCTGAATCACCCCGCGGCGTCGGTTGATATCACCAACGACATCACCCATATAGTCTTCAGGTGTAACCACTTCCACTTTCATTATCGGCTCAAGTAAAACCGGATTGGCTTTTCTTGCCCCTTCCCTGAAGCACATAGAGCCCGCAATTTTAAAAGCCATTTCGTTCGAATCTACATCATGATACGAACCGTCAAATAATGACACTTTTACATCCAGCACCGGATAACCCGCCAGGACGCCGCTTTTTAACTGCTCCTGAACGCCCTTATCCACCGCCGGTATATATTCCTTCGGAACCACTCCGCCAACTATCTCATTGACAAACAGATAACCGGCCCCAGCCTCTTGTGGTTCTATTCGCAACCAGACATGGCCATATTGTCCACGACCGCCGGATTGCCTTATAAATCTACCTTCCTGCTCTACCGTTTTACGTATAGTTTCACGGTAAGCAACTTGTGGAGCACCAACATTGGCATCCACATTAAATTCTCTCTTCATCCGGTCAACAATGATTTCGAGATGCAGTTCGCCCATCCCGGAAATGATTATCTGACCCGATTCTTCATCAGTATGCACACGAAACGAAGGATCTTCCTGTGCCAATTTTCCTAAAGCGACACCCATTTTCTCCTGATCCGCTTTGGTCTTCGGCTCCACCGCAACCGAAATCACAGGATCCGGAAAGTCCATGCGCTCAAGAACAATCACATCCTTCATATCGCACAGAGTATCACCCGTGGTAACATCCTTCAGACCGATTGCCGCAGCGATGTCGCCCGCATAGACCTCTTTTACTTCTTCTCGGCTATTGGCATGCATTTGGACAATGCGGCCAATCCGCTCTTTTTTCTTTTTTGCCGAATTATAGATACTGTCCCCGGAATTCAGCACACCGGAATAAACCCTGAAGAAAGTCAACGTTCCAACAAATGGATCTGTTGCTATCTTAAATGCCAGCGCCGAAAAAGCTGCCGCATCATTGGCGGGCCGTTCTGCTTCAGTTGCCTCATCCTCAAGTATCCCTTTGATCGCCGCCACATCGGTTGGCGCCGGCAGGTATTCAATGACTCCATCCAACAATGCCTGTACGCCCTTATTTTTAAAGGCTGATCCGCATAATGCCGGTGCAATACGGTTTGCTAGCGTTCTCTGGCGTATACCACGCCTGATTTCATCGTTACTTAAGTCCTCTTCCAGGAGGTATTTTTCCATCAATTCTTCACTGCCTTCGGCAGCTTCCTCAATCAAATGAGTTCGCCATTTCCGGCAAAGCTCAAGCATCTCGCCTGGAATATCCTTTTCGACAAACGTCATGCCCATATTGGCTTCATCCCAATAGATGGCCTTCATTTTGATAAGGTCAACAACTCCTTCAAACTTGTCCTCAGAGCCTATCGGCAACTGCAAAGGTACGGCCTGGCATCCTAATCGCGTCTTTATCTGATCGATCACCCTCAGAAAATCTGCCCCGGATCGATCCATCTTATTAACGAATACCAGGCGAGGAACATGGTATTTATTGGCCTGCCGCCACACCGTTTCGGATTGCGGCTCTACCCCGCCAACCGCACAGAATACCGCACAAGCCCCGTCCAATACCCGCAACGAACGCTCTACCTCAATGGTAAAATCAACATGGCCCGGCGTATCAATTATATTGATTCGGTGCTGCGGAAACTGCTTTTCCATTCCCGACCAAAAACAGGTCGTCGCCGCCGACGTAATGGTAATGCCGCGCTCCTGCTCCTGCTCCATCCAATCCATGGTCGCCGCGCCGTCATGGACTTCCCCTATTTTGTGCGACACGCCCGTATAGTACAAAATACGTTCCGTCGTCGTTGTTTTGCCGGCATCAATATGAGCCATGATGCCTATATTACGATACCGTTCTATCGGTGTTTTGCGCGCCACGACTGCACTGCTTCCCTATCTCGTCGACTAATTACCAGCGGTAATGGGAGAACGCCTTGTTTGCTTCCGCCATACGATGCGTATCTTCACGCTTCTTTGCAGCCGAACCTCTGCTCTCAAACGCATCCAGCAACTCACCCGCCAATTTGGCCGGCATGTTTTTCTCGTTTCTTTTACGGGATGCATCAATTAACCAGCGCATAGCCAACGCCATGCGTCTTGAAGGACGAACCTCGACAGGAACCTGATAAGTTGCACCGCCTACACGACGGGACTTCACTTCCACTCTGGGCTGAACATTTTCCAATGCTTTAGAAAGCACTTCCAGCGGCTCACTATGACCCTTGTTTCCGATCACATCCAAAGCCCCATAAACAATCCCTTCGGCAACAGATTTTTTACCGCTTTCCATAATCATGTTCATGAATTTGGTTAGCATAACACTGCCGTACCGTGGATCCGGAATGATTTCTCTTTTTGTCGCAACTCTTCTTCTAGACATTACTGTTCAACCCGTTATTTGCCTTTAGGCCGTTTTGTTCCATACTTAGAACGACCGCATTTTCTATTATTCACGCCTGACGTATCCAGGCTGCCACGAACCACATGATAACGAACACCAGGCAAATCCTTGACACGACCGCCCCGGATCAGAACCACCGAGTGCTCCTGAAGGTTGTGCCCTTCTCCGCCAATATAACTACTCACTTCCGAGCCGTTAGTCAGTCTTACCCTAGCCACCTTTCTCAACGCAGAGTTCGGTTTTTTAGGTGTCGTCGTATAAACGCGCGTGCAGACCCCTCTTCTTTGAGGACAGGCTTCCAATGCAGGAACATTGGTTTTTTCTACTTTCTTAGCGCGCGGCTTACGAACCAATTGGTTGATCGTGGCCATATCTCTGTTTACTCCGATATACAATATAAATGTCAGATAATAAAAAATAACCGCCGCGCAATCTGCGCCGACGGCTGATTCATTCTTTTTGACCTGACCAATCACGTTAGTTCATGTTAGCCGATTATAATACTTGCAAATTATCGCCAGGTCAAGCCGATTTTTTGATGTTTATCAGCCGGATGTCTGAAAGCACCCGACTGGTCATTCATTCTGCCGGCATTGTTGTTATCAAAAACTGTAAGCCTTTGATAAAAGAAGCTTTGGTTAAATCACTTTTTATGGACGATGTTGAAAAGCGCATATTAAAAGCCATTCAACATCATGCCGAAACACAGCTTAAATATTTAACGCTTGCTTGAGCGCTTCTTCCACATCCCCCGCATCAACGGAAGGTGCTGCTTCGCTTTCCATTACCTGGTACTGCAAGGACCTATTCTTTCTGTTTTCGTGATAGGCCAGACCTGTGCCTGCCGGAATTAAACGACCAACGATAACATTTTCCTTTAGTCCCTGTAGTCCATCACTTAATCCACGAACAGCTGCATCGGTTAATACGCGCGTGGTTTCCTGGAATGAAGCCGCAGAAATAAACGATTCAGTCGCCAACGATGCTTTGGTAATGCCAAGCAATACGGATTCATAACTGGCCGGAATTTTACCTTCCGCTTCCATCTTGTCGTTTTCCTCCCGCATTGCAGCGCGTTCGACCTGATCGCCTTTCAGGAACAGTGTATCGCCAGCGGCCGTTATTTCAACTTTTCTCAACATTTGGCGAATAATCGCTTCAATATGCTTGTCATTGATCTTAACGCCTTGTAAACGGTAAACATCCTGAATTTCCTTAACCAGATAGTTGGCTAATTCCTCGACTCCCCGTAATCTCAATATGTCATGCGGTGTCAATTCGCCTTCTGCGATAGTCTCGCCTTTTTCGACATACTCGCCCTCGAAAACCGTGATATGCCGCCATTTAGGAATCAGCGTTTCAACCATCTCTCCGGCGGCATCGGTAATAATGACGCGCTGCTTGCCTTTGGTTTCTTTTCCGAACGAAACAGTACCGCTCGTTTCGGCGAGGATGGCCGGATCCTTGGTTTTCCGTGCCTCAAATAAATCGGCCACACGCGGCAAACCGCCGGTAATATCCCGTGTTTTACTGGATTCCTGAGGGATTCTGGCTAAAACGTCCCCAACCTTCACTTCGCCGCCATCCTTGATACCGGCAATCGCGCCAGCTGGCAAGAAATATTGAGCAGGGATTTCCGTACCGGGCAAATAAATGGTTTCACCATTGCCATCAATCAGCTTCACCATCGGACGCAGTTCCTTACCGGCGCTGCCCCGTTGTTTCGGATCGGTCACCACCAGAGAAC
This sequence comes from uncultured Methylococcaceae bacterium, assembly GCA_964568805.1. Classification (GTDB taxonomy): domain Bacteria; phylum Pseudomonadota; class Gammaproteobacteria; order Methylococcales; family Methylomonadaceae; genus CAZMRW01. The sequence continues at coordinate 43,670 of CAZMRW010000018.1, forward strand.
TCAGGCCGGTCACTTCATCGGATACCTTTTGGACCGTGACGCCATCGACAAAATTGATCAGTTCGACTACACCATCGACCTCGGTGATAACCGGGTGAGTGTGAGGATCCCATGTGACAATAATATCGCCCGCATTGATACGGCTTCCTTCCTGAACGGAAAGAACCGAACCGTAAGGGATTTTATAGCGCTCCCGTTCACGACCGTAGTCATCGACCACGCCGACTTCACCCGATCTCGATACGGCAACCAGATTACCTTCCCGGTTGACCACCGATTTCAGATTGCTTAAGCGCACCGTACCGGATGACTTGACCTGAACGTTGCTGATCGCAGCCGACCTCGAGGCCGCGCCGCCGATATGGAATGTCCGCATGGTCAACTGCGTGCCAGGTTCGCCGATGGATTGCGCGGCAATTACGCCGACAGCCTCGCCGATATTGACCAGATGGCCGCGTCCTAAATCGCGGCCATAGCAGGCGGCGCAGACGCCATGCCGGCTTTCGCAGGTGATGATCGAACGAACCAGAACCTGGTCGATACTGTGTTCTTCGAGTATGGATACCCAATGCTCATCCAATAAAGTACCGCCCGGTACGATGACTTTTTCCCCGGCCGCATCCATGACGTCATTGACGGCGACGCGACCCAATACCCGTTCGGATAGCGGCTCAACGACATCGCCGCCTTCAATGATCGGCGTCATCACCAGGCCGTTGGCCGTACCGCAATCATCACCGGTAATAACCAGATCCTGGGCAACATCGACCAGTCTCCGCGTCAAGTATCCCGAGTTGGCCGTCTTTAATGCGGTATCCGCCAAACCTTTACGCGCGCCGTGGGTCGAGATGAAGTACTGCAATACGTCCAGACCTTCTCTAAAATTTGCGGTAATCGGCGTTTCGATAATCGAACCGTCCGGCTTGGCCATCAGACCGCGCATACCCGCCAACTGACGAATCTGGGCTGCAGAGCCCCTCGCTCCGGATTCCGCCATCATAAAGATAGAGTTAAACGACTTCTGTTTTACTGCGTTGCCGCTTGCATCGATGACCGATTCTTCTCCAAGTCCGTCCATCATGACTTTGGCTACCTGATCATTGGCATGGGACCAGATATCGACTACCTTGTTATATCGCTCGCCGTCAGTAACAAGCCCTGAAGCATACTGGCTTTGAATCTCATTAACCTCGGCTTCGGCAGACTTGATGATGTCGACTTTTTTAGCCGGAATCGCCATATCCTCAATACCGAAGGAAACGCCGGATATGGTTGCATATCTGAAACCCAAATACATGAGCTGATCGGCCAGCACCACGGTATCCTTGTTGCCGAGGTAACGGTAACAATAATTGACCAAACGAGAGATGTTCTTTTTGGTCATATCACAATTAACCAAATCGAATGGCATCAATTCCGGCACAATTTCCCAGATCAAGGCACGACCCACCGTAGTGACGACACGACGGACCTTTTCATGCTTCACACCCTGTTCATCGACCGTTTTCTCGGTGATTCTTAATTGAATCTTTGATTGCAATTCAACGGTCTTGGTTAACAGGGCCTTATGGACTTCGCCAATGCTGACAAAAATGCTGCCGTCTCCTTTGGCATTGATCTTTTCGCGACTGATGTAATAAAGCCCCAATACCACGTCCTGAGACGGGTTGATCACCGGTTCGCCATTGGCTGGCGACAAGATGTTGTTGGTCGCCATCATCAGCGTTCTGGCTTCAAGCTGTGCTTCAATCGATAACGGAATGTGCACAGCCATCTGGTCACCGTCAAAGTCGGCATTAAAGGCGCTACAGACTAAAGGATGCAACTGGATCGCCTTGCCTTCAATCAAGGTAGGCTCGAACGCCTGAATGCCCAATCTGTGCAATGTTGGGGCGCGGTTCAGCAAAATCGGGTGTTCACGGATGACTTCTTCCAGAATATCCCAAACTTCCGTACCTTCCCGCTCAACCATTTTCTTTGCGGCTTTGATCGTGGTCGCCAGACCTCTAAACTGTAATTTGCTGAAAATGAACGGCTTGAACAATTCCAGAGCCATTTTTTTCGGGAGTCCGCACTGATGCAGTCTTAAAGTGGGTCCTACCACAATTACCGAACGACCAGAGTAGTCAACACGCTTGCCCAACAGATTTTGTCTGAATCGGCCCTGTTTGCCTTTGATCATATCGGCCAGCGATTTCAACGGTCTTCTATTGGTTCCGGTAATCGCACGTCCGCGTCGGCCGTTATCGAGCAGGGCATCAACCGACTCCTGCAACATACGCTTTTCGTTGCGGACAATGATGTCCGGCGCATTGAGATCGAGCAGGCGGTTCAAACGGTTGTTTCTATTGATAACCCGACGATACAAATCATTGAGGTCAGAGGTCGCGAAACGGCCGCCGTCCAGAGGAACCAACGGACGCAGTTCCGGTGGCAGTACCGGCAACACCTTTAAAATCATCCATTCGGGACGATTTTTCGAACTCAATAAAGCATCGATGACTTTAAGCCGTTTCGAGTACTTTTTAATTTTGGTTTCGGAATTCGTCGAATTGATTTCTTCCCGCAGCATAGTGACCTGTTCTTTCAGATCAATTGCCTTCAACAGGTCATAGATGGCTTCGGCGCCCATTTTGGCAATGAAATCATCGCCATGCATCTCCACTGCATCCAGATATTCATCGTCTGTCAGCAACTGCCCTTTGTTTAAAGGGGTCATGCCCGGATCAAGCACCACGAACGATTCGAAATAGAGAACACGCTCGATTTCCCTTAGCGTCATATCCAGTAATAACGCTATCCTGGACGGGAGCGATTTTAAAAACCAGATATGCGCAACGGGGCTTGCCAAATCGATATGCCCCATCCTTTCCCTGCGAACTTTTGACAAGGTCACTTCAACGCCGCATTTCTCGCAAATGACGCCGCGGTGTTTCAGTCGTTTATATTTGCCGCACAAACATTCGTAATCGCTGACCGGACCGAAAATCTTTGCGCAAAACAAACCATCACGCTCGGGTTTAAAGGTACGGTAATTTATCGTTTCCGGTTTTTTGACTTCGCCATAAGACCAGGAACGGATCATATCCGGCGAAGCCAATCCGATACGAATACCGTCGAAATCATCGGCACGGCTTTGTCGTTTTAAGAAATTCATTAAATCTTTCAAGAGTATGTCCTCTTTAATTATTTTCTGGCATGGTCCAGAACGGGCTATCGGTTATTTAACAGAACAAAATCTAATCGCGTTCCAGTTCTATGTTTACAGCCAATGAGCGTATTTCTTTAATCAATACATTAAATGATTCCGGCATACCGGCTTCCATTTTATGGTCGCCATCAACAATATTTTTATACATGCGAGTCCTTCCCGTTACATCATCGGATTTTACCGTCAGCATTTCCTGCAAGGTATAAGCCGCGCCATAAGCTTCGAGCGCCCACACTTCCATTTCACCGAAACGTTGTCCGCCGAACTGGGCCTTTCCGCCTAATGGCTGTTGCGTGACAAGGCTATAAGGCCCGGTCGAGCGAGCATGCATTTTGTCATCGACCAAATGGTTCAATTTCAGCATATACATATAACCGACAGTCACTTCACGCTCAAACGGTTCGCCAGTCAGTCCGTCATAAAGGGTAATCTGGCCGTGCTCAGGCAGATCGGCAAGCTTCAGCATCGTACGAATATCTTCTTCGGTCGCACCGTCAAATACCGGTGTCGCCATCGGCACGCCATCAATCAAATTGGAAGCCAGTTCCAGAATTTCCTTATCGGAGAATGAATCCAGATTTTCTTTACGGCCGCTGCTGTTATAAATTTTGTTCAAAAATTCCCTGATTTCATTGACCTTGGCTTTTGCTTCAAGCATTTTACCTATCTTGATGCCCAAACCTTTTGCGGCCCAACCCAAGTGAGTTTCCAGCACCTGCCCAACGTTCATCCGCGACGGAACGCCTAACGGATTCAGGACGATATCCACCGGATTGCCGTCCGCGGTATAGGGCATATCCTCAATCGGTCTGATCATCGAGATAACACCTTTGTTCCCATGACGACCCGCCATCTTGTCACCGGGTTGAATGCGGCGCTTCACTGCCAGATAGACTTTGACCATCTTCAACACGCCGGGCGCTAAATCATCGCCCATCGTGATTTTCTTGCGCTTGACCTCGAATTTTTCATCAAAGGCTTTTCGTTGTTGTTCAACTTGCTCAACTACAGTCTCTAGTTGCACATTGATGTCTTCATCTTTCATCCTGATTTTGAGCCAGTCAGAATGCTTGAGACCGTCCAGATAATCCTTGGTTATTTCCGTACCGGCTTTCAATTGGCCGGGACCCGACTGGGCCGGTTTGCCGATCAGTAATTTAGCTACCCGGGCAAAAATATCCCCTTCCAGTATTTTCAGCTGATCGTCAAGATCTTTACGATAACGTTTAATTTCGGCCTCTTCGATATCGAGCGCCCGCTTATCTTTTTTGACGCCGTCGCGGGTAAATACCTGCACATCGATAACCGTGCCTTCGATACTGCCCGGAACCCGCAACGAGGTATCCTTGACATCTGCCGCCTTCTCGCCAAAAATAGCGCGCAACAGTTTTTCTTCAGGCGTTAGCTGAGTTTCGCCTTTTGGCGTCACCTTGCCGACCAGTATGTCTCCGCCCTTGACTTCGGCACCGACAAATACGATTCCGGATTCATCAAGTTTCGACAGGGCTTCCTCGCTGACATTTGGAATATCGGCGGTAATTTCTTCCGGGCTGTGCTTGGTGTCGCGAGCGACACAGGTCTTCTCTTCAATATGGATGGTGGTAAAACGGTCTTCTTTAACCACACGCTCGGATACGAGGATCGAGTCTTCGAAGTTGTATCCGTTCCAGGGCATGAAGGCAACCAGCATATTTTGTCCCAATGCCAATTCGCCGATATCGGTGGAGGGTCCGTCGGCAAGAATGTCGCCTGCGCTGACGATATCGCCAGGCTTAACCAGTGGTTTCTGATTGATACAGGTGTTCTGGTTCGAGCGGGTGTATTTGGTCAGATTGTAGATATCGACCCCCGGCGCCCCGGTCTCGGTTTCCGTATCATTGACCCGAACCACAATCCTGGCCGCATCGACGGCTTCGATACTGCCGCCGCGGGTGGCAATGACGGTTACTCCCGAATCCTTGGCGACGGTTCTTTCCATGCCCGTTCCAACCAATGGCTTTTCAGCTCTTAGGGTTGGGACAGCCTGACGCTGCATGTTCGAACCCATCAATGCGCGGTTGGCATCGTCGTGCTCCAGGAACGGAATGATCGATGCCGCAACCGACACGATCTGCTTGGACGATACGTCCATATACTGTACGGTATCGGACATCGCCAGGGTAAATTCATCCTTATGGCGGCAGGATACAAGTCCTTCCACCAGCTTGCCGTTTTCATCGACGGGCACACTGGCCTGAGCGATGACGAATTCGCCCTCTTCAATCGCCGACAGATAATCAACCTGATCGGTCACCTTGCCGTCGATGACTTTCCGGTAAGGTGTTTCCAGAAAACCGTAATCATTGGTTCGAGCATACACCGACAAGGAATTTATCAAGCCGATATTCGGACCTTCAGGCGTTTCAATCGGACAGACGCGTCCATAGTGCGTGGTATGAACGTCACGCACCTCAAATCCTGCCCGTTCACGGGCCAGACCGCCGGGACCCAATGCCGATACGCGGCGCTTGTGCGTCACTTGCGATAACGGATTGTTTTGATCCATAAACTGCGACAACTGGCTGGAGCCGAAAAATTCCTTTACAGCTGCTGATACCGGCTTCGCATTGATAATTTCCTGCGGCATCAGACCTTCCGAATCAGCCAGCGTCAACCGTTCCTTAACGGCTCTTTCAACTCTGACCAAGCCGACGCGGAATTGATTTTCGATCATTTCACCGACCGAACGCACACGCCGGTTGCCCAAATGGTCGATATCATCGACGTTGCCGTTGCCGTTACGGATGTCGATTAATTCTTTAAGCACATCGATGATGTCTTCTTTGGTCAGCGTGCCGGAGCCTGTGGTTTCTTCACGGCCCAGACGGCGATTGAACTTCATGCGCCCAACCGTGGACAGATCGTATCTTTCATCGGTGAAAAACAGATTCTGAAACAGATTTTCCGCTGATTCTTTCGTTGGCGGCTCGCCGGGACGCATCATCCGGTAAATTTCAACCAGCGCTTCCAGGGTATTGGTCGTTGTATCCAACTTCATTGCGTTGGACATGTAGGGACCTTTGTCAAGATCATTGACAAACAAGGTATCCAGTTCTGCAATGCCGCTTTCTATGCAGCGATCCAGAATGGATGGAGTGACCTCATCATTGACATTGGCAATCAATTCGCCTGTCGATTGATCGATGATATTGTTCGCAAGAATTTTGCCGACCAGATAATCTCTGGGCACGTCGACTTCAGCCAAGCCGGCTTTAATCATTTCGCGAATATGTTTGCTGGTTATCCGCCGTCCTTCTTCTACCAGCACTTTGCCATCATGTTTGATGTCGAATGCAGCGATTTCACCCCGCATTCTCTCCGGGATAATATGAAACAGACATTTTTCCGCACTGATGCTGAATCTGTTTTTTTCGAAGAAAATATTGATAATTTCCTCATTGTCCATCCCTAGAGCCCTGAGCAAAATCGTTGCCGGGATTTTTCTGCGCCGGTCTATCCGGACGTAAACGCAATCCTTATGATCAAATTCGAAATCGAGCCAGGATCCGCGATACGGAATCACTCTGGCGTTAAATAACAGCTTTCCTGACGAATGGGTCTTGCCTTTATCATGATCAAAGAAAACACCCGGCGAACGATGTAACTGGGAAACGATAACTCGCTCGGTACCGTTGATGACAAAAGTTCCATTATCCGTCATCAGAGGCAGTTCGCCCATGTAGACTTCCTGCTCACGTATGTCCTTGACAACCTTGGCGTTAGCGGCTGCTTCCTTGTCATAGATAACCAGACGGACCAAAACTCTTAAGGGCGCCGCATAGGTTGCGCCTCGCTGCTGGCACTCTCTTACATCGAATACAGGATCACCCAGCCGGTATCTTACATACTCCAAAACCGCATAGCCGGAATGGCTTTCGATTGGAAATACACTGGAAAATGCGGCATGCAGACCCATATCCGCACGCTTTTCGGGCGTAATCCCGGATTGTAAAAAACTGGCATAGGAATTAATTTGTGTAGCCAGAAGATAAGGGACATCAAGTACTTCTGTACTTTTCCCAAAGTTATTACGAATACGCTTTTTTTCGGTAAAAGAGTAGGACATATCGATTCCAAACCTTTTCGTCATGAATAATTTTCTACTGTGCTGTTTTTGCAAACAGTAAAAGGCCGGCGATATAATATCCACCAGCCATACTTAAGTAGGGGCGCTCTGTATGAGCACTCCCCTGCCGTTGTGTCAGTGCGTTGAATTTTTATTTAATTTCAACCGCAGCGCCTGCTTCCAACAGCTGCTTTTTAATATCTTCAGCTTCTGCTTTTGATACAGCTTCTTTCAATGTGGTAGGAACGCCTTCCACTGCATCCTTCGCTTCTTTCAGTCCTAATCCTGTAATGGCGCGAACGGTCTTGATTACCGCAACCTTATTTTCGCCAAAGCTTGTCAATATGACATCAAATTCGGTTTGTTCTTCAACAACCGCTGCAGCTGCAACAGGCGCCGCGACGGCAACCGCCGCTGCTGAAACGCCGAATTTTTCTTCCATTGCCGAAATCAAATCGACAATTTCCATAACGGTCATTTTCGAAACCGCTTCCAATATATCTTCTTTCGATACTGCCATCTTGTATTCCTCTAAAAAATTTGGTTTGTAACTGGTTCAGCCAAGCTTAAGCCGCTTGCTTCAGGTCTCTGACCTCAGCCAACGTGCGAACTAGCTTCTCTACTGGCGCCTTCATCACCGACATCAACAAGCCAATGCCCTGATTACGGGTAGGCAGGCTTGCCAGACGATTCAACTCGGACGCTCCGTAGGCTTGTCCGCCGATTGCAACAATCTTGGTAATCAGCTTATCATGCGTTTTGGCAAAATTACTGATCAAACGCGCCGCAGAACCTGGATCTTCCATCGAAAATGCAAGCAATAAAGGACCAACCAGTCCATCTTGCATACACTCAAATTCGGTTCCGGCAATGGCCCGTTTTGCCAATGTATTTTTTACCACTCGCAGATAAACACCAGTCTCTCTCGCGGTTTTACGCAGCTCAGTCAATTCCGTAACAGTTAATCCGCGATATTCCGCGGCTACGGCAGAATGAGCTTTAGCGGCGAATTCAGCGACCTCTTCTACGACGGCTTTCTTGCCATCCAAATTTAGTGCCACAGCTTACCTCCGGTATTTCTCTGAATAGTGTTTCAGAATGATAAAACGCATCCATCGGATGCACCTTACGGTCCCTTTCCCCAGCTTATAGGTTCCAGCTTCCGTCTGCGCAGGAAATATTAAGTTTTACAACTCCTGCGGTCTTTGACGGTTGCCGTATCGACCGGCAACCCAAAGTCTTTTGTAAAGTTCTTAGGCCGTCAGACTGCTATGATCCAGCCATAATCCAGGACCCATGGTCGAAGATAGCGTGATTTTTTTGATGTAAACCCCTTTAGAGGATGACGGCTTGGCCTTTTTTAAATCCGACAATAACGCTTCCAGATTACCCTGAATGGCGGCCGCATCAAATGTGAGCTTGCCCAGAGTACAATGAATTATTCCCGCTTTATCGGTACGGTAGCGAACCTGGCCCGATTTGGCATTTTTAACTGCTGTGGCGACATCCGGCGTTACCGTGCCCACTTTAGGGTTCGGCATTAAGCCTCTGGGACCTAAAATTTGGCCTAATTGACCAACAACCCGCATCGCGTCAGGCGAGGCAATAACGACGTCGAAATTCATTTCGCCTTTTTTGACCAGATCGCCCAAATCGTCCATGCCGACGATATCGGCTCCCGCAGCCTTGGCAGCATCCGCGTTAGGACCCTGCGTAAAAACAGCTACCCGAACAGTTTTTCCGGTACCGTTAGGCAAAACGGTTGCGCCTCTTACGTTTTGATCCGATTTTCTAGGATCAACGCCAAGATTCACACTCACATCGATCGCCTCGTTAAATTTGGCAGTACCCAGCTCTTTCAATAACTGCACAGCCTCGGCGACAGTATATTGCTTGGTTCTGTCGACTTTGCTTCTGATTTGTTTCGCTTTTTTCGTCAACTTGGCCATTTATAATCCCTCCACATTCAGACCCATACTGCGCGCACTGCCGGCAATCGTCTTTACCGCCGCTTCCAGATTGGCCGCATTTAAATCTTCCATTTTCGTTTTGGCAATTTCTTCCAGTTGAGCACGGGTGACCGTACCTACTTTTTTAGTATTGGGATTACTGCTGCCGCTTTTGATGCCGGTTGCCTTTTTAAGCAATATCGACGCAGGAGGAGTTTTGGTGATAAAGGTAAAGCTGCGATCGCTGTAGACGGTTATGACGACAGGAAGGGGCAAACCTTTTTCAGTATCCTGAGTTTTTGCGTTAAATGCCTTGCAAAACTCCATGATGTTGACGCCGCGCTGGCCTAATGCAGGACCGACCGGCGGACTCGGATTAGCTTCACCCGCCTTTACTTGCAGCTTGATATATGCTGTGATTTTTTTTGCCATTTTTTACTCCAATATGGGTACAAGCGCATTTCTGCTCCCCCTAGACACAAAAATCCCTGCCTTATTCAGACAGAGATTCAATAAATTTTTGCTAGAAAAAAGAAATTAACTTTTCTCTACTTGACCGAATCCCAGTTCAACCGACGTTGAGCGACCAAAAATCAGCACTGACAGCTTTAATTTGCTTTTTTCGTAATTGACTTCTTCAACGACGCCATTAAAATCCTTGAACGGGCCATCAACGATCCTGATCACTTCACCGACTTCAAACAGGATTTTGGGACGAGGTTTGTTTACCCCTTCCTCGACCCGGTTCAGTATCGACATGGCTTCCTTTTCGGAAATGGGCGCGGGACGATCCGACGTTCCGCCGATAAAACCCAGAACCCTGGGAATATCTCTGACCAAATGCCAGGTTTCATCGGTCAATTCCATCTGCACCAACACATACCCGGGAAAAAACTTTCTATCGCTTTTGCGCTGCTGCCCCATGCGCATCTCGACAATCTCTTCGGTTGGAACCAGAATTTTTCCAAAATACTGCTCCAGACCTTCTCTTTTAATTCTTTCTTCCAGCGCCTGTTTAACTTTGCCTTCAAAGTTAGAATAAGCGTGCACAACATACCAACGCAATGCCATCTGATTACCCGCCTTGACCGGTTATAAAGCGAACGCCCCAGAACAGAAACATATCCAGCAACCAAAGGATCAGACCAACTAAAAACACCATCGCAAAAACCAGCATCGTAGTCCGCACGGTTTCATCACGGGTAGGCCATACAACCTTTCTGACTTCAAGCTTTGATTCGAGCACAAAGCTCCAGACGCCACGCCCTATTTCCGTGGTAAGCATCAAGCCTAAAGCAATCAACACGATAGCGACAATGCCAAGCACCCGGTAAAGAAGCTGAACTTCCGAAAAATAGTAGAATGCGGCTATGCCAGCCACCACAATGACAACCGCTAGGACCTGCTTGACAACATCCATAATGGATGTTGTGGCTTCTACTTGAGTATTCATGAGTTATTTACTATGTAAATAGATATTGTTATTTTATCTGAGTGGCAGGCCAGGAGGGTCTCGAACCCCCAACCCGCGGTTTTGGAGACCGCTACTCTACCAATTGAGCTACTGACCTAATCAGACAAATCGTACAGAACTTTCTATAATATACTAATTTAATTTATTATTCAATAATTGATGCAACAACGCCGGCGCCGACTGTACGGCCGCCTTCCCGGATGGCAAAACGCAAGCCTTCTTCCATCGCAATCGGCGAGATCAGTTTGATTTCCACGGCGATGTTGTCGCCCGGCATCACCATTTCCACGCCTTCCGGCAATTGTACCGCGCCGGTGA
>CAZMRW010000019.1:0-54212 GCA_964568805.1 uncultured Methylococcaceae bacterium
AGAAAGCCTATCAATAGTATTAAACGGTTTGCCATTCTCACGCTAACTTCCCTAGTCTATTGAATTTTTGTCGCTTCGTTAAGTCTTCAGGTTTTTCAGTTTCTTTCCAAACCATGGTGTTACCGGCCTCAGCTTTAGCTGGCATTTCCGACGAGAAACATACGGATGACTTTTTCTCTGCCGATCACACCTATCAGCTCGCGCACGGAACAATAAGTGAAGAACAGGACCGCGAGCCATATCTGAATGATCCAAAAATGGGGCCAGACGACTCCCGTCAGCAGATGCCGGTTGGCTTCCATGATTCCCCCATACTCTCGGAGCAATGGAATGATATGTTCGATATAGCGCACAAGAAACGTTGTCAGGAAATAAATGCAGCTTTTCCAGGCAATGTTATAGAGCAGCGGTTTATCGGGAAATTGATTCATTAAAGGCAGATTGTCGGCGATCAGGACAACCTTCCCGACTACAAGAGCACCAATCACTGCTGCACCGAATCCGGTCAGAGGAATCCCGTATTCACGCTGAATCAGACGATTGGTGATTACAAGCAGAATGAAGGCGAATAAAAAAAAGATCGTTGGCGGTAAGATTAGCAAAAACTCGTGCTTTAATTTTTCGTATAGTTTCATTTGAGGTTCCCCTTGTGTCTTAACGGCTTGTGCAAATGAAGTTACTAATCAACTACAGAATAGCTTTCAGATAAGCGGAAATACAAAAATCCCGAGCGGAACAAAGAGCCTTAATCCCCGTTCAAGGCAAATTTATAGCCATTTTCATTAACCCTTTAAGGCAATCGGGCTTTATTCGATAACGTTCTGATTTATCGGCATACTGATGAAGTCAATTATGTGTAGGTGCGAATAAATTCGCGCAGACAAATATAGCGCGATTGCCCTGGTTAAGCCATCGTGAAAGATTGACAAATGTGATTATACCCATTGATCTATTCGACGTTATGCCTGAGCGGATTCAGCCAATACGGTCACAAAGCAAGTCGCGGTGAGAAACAGCGAGTTCCTTGGGCAAGCCGTACATATAGACCAAACCGATGACAAGATCGCCTAAACCCAAAGGCGCGGCAATCAAGCCAAGATCACCAAAAAGGCCGGCGGGAATTAGTAACAGAGCCGCGATATACCGCAGCAATGATTCCCAGTAAACCATGGAAGCGCGGCGGTGCAGGTCTCGGGAAGCCAGAATTAGAACCGCACTGGTGTAGCCGAGAAAACCGGCAAGCAACCAGCCCCATAAAGGCGCTGGGATATTTAGACCCAGCGCACGATAGAGCGGAGGAAACAGCAGAAACAGGGCAAGCCCGGCGTTATAAACGCCGGACCAGTAAACAAAAGCCCTCATATTAATTTTCATAAAAATTTCCATGGTTTAAAGCAGCCAAGCAGCTTTTCATTAGTGCCGCATTTAACATGAGAACGATAAAAAGGCGTCAGTGAGGCATTATTGCTTACCGGCACTGCCGCTGGTCACGGCTTCCATAACATTGTCGAGGTTGAAGCTGCCTGGTTTCTGACGTGGCGGAAATTCACGAAAGCTCTGCAGCCATTGCCCGACATATCCAGCGGCAGGAGCGATCATGAACATGTGCTCGGCAAACCAGCGGTCATAGTCCATGCCGATCTCCTGGGCGAGTTCGAACGGATCCATACGCAGATTGGTCACCATCGGGGCACGCAGTTTCACGAAAGGCTCCTGCCAAACATGCATGCCGTGAGCGTCCTGGCGCAGGAAGGTTGCCTTCCAATTGCCGTATCGCAGGGCCGCAACGCTACCGTCATCGGTCCAGTAGAGGAATTCCTTGCGCGGCCATTCGCCCTCGCCCTTCAGTGCAGGTAGCAGATTATAGCCGTCAAGGTGGACCTTGTACCTCAGGTTGCCGAATTTCTTGCCCCTCAAGAGATCGTCCTTGGCATCTGTATTGCCGGCTGCGGCCAGCAGCGTCGGCAGCATGTCCTCGTGCGCACCGATGTCATTGATGACCGTACCGGCCTTAATCACTCCGGGCCAGCGGATTACGGCCGGAACACGGTATCCCCCTTCCCAGTTGGTAGCCTTTTCGCCGCGAAACATTGTCGTGCCGCCATCGGGCCAGGAAAAGGATTCCGAACCGTTGTCGGTGGAATACATCACGATGGTGTTGTCTTCGAGCCCCAGTTCCTTGAGCTTGGCAAGCACTTGGCCAACCATGCCGTCATGTTCGACCATACCATCCGCATAAACGCCAAGACCGGTCTTGCCTGCTGACTCCGGTTTCAGGTGAGTGAAGATATGCATACGGGTGGAGTTCCACCAGATGAAGAACGGTTTGTCCGCCTTTTTGGCACGCTCCATGAAGTCGAGCGCCTTGACGGTGACTTCTTCGTCGATTGTCTCCATGCGCTTCCTGGTCAACGGGCCGGTATCTGTAATCTTGCCGTCTGCGAAGCTATGAATGACGCCTCGTGGACCGAATTTCTTTTTGAAGGCCGGATCCTTCGGATAGTCGGGATTTTCCGGCTCTTCCTCCGCGTTCAAATGGTAAAGATTGCCGAAGAACTCGTCGAACCCATGGTTGGTCGGCAGCATTTCGTCGCGGTCACCAAGATGATTTTTGCCGAATTGGCCGGTCATGTAGCCTTGCGCTTTGAGCAGCGTGGCGATGGTCGGATCTTCTTTCTTCATGCCCTCGGGCGCCCCCGGCAATCCGACTTTGGTCAGGCCGGTGCGGATCGGCGACTGTCCTGTGATGAATGCCGCGCGGCCGGCGGTACAGCTTTGCTGTCCGTACCAATCGGTGAAGAGAGCACCTTGATTCGCTATACTATCGATATTGGGCGTCTTGTAGCCCATCATACCTCTGTTGTATGCGCTGACGTTGAACTGACCGATATCATCGCCCCAAATGACCAGGATGTTGGGTTTTTTGTCCGCAGCCTGCGAGGATAATGCCAGTATGCAGGAGACCAAGAAAATAAGAGCAAGCGTCGCCATGCGGCGCAAACGCGGTATTTGAACCATGGAAAATCTCCTGAATATGAGTAATAGATAAGGCTTAATTTATCGTCAATCGATGTCAGGTTAACATCGTTTAATGAATTTGCACTATTGGCCTTTAGTCCAACACCAAAGCTGCCGAAACGCTAATGTGTTGATGGGGACAATTATGAGATGGGATAAGGCAAAAGTGGATATTAAAACTGCATCCGCTTCATGGCTGTGCACCGGAAGGGCCGCGGCTGCATGGGGTTCATCGTGATTTTTTAAAAATCGGGTGGATTGTTTCTGTTAATCCGGGTCTGTCTAAAAATGTCCCCGCACAAAGACAGTCAAGTTGCCCACGCGAACGGTCGCACAGCCGCTTATAGTAAGTGTAATCGAATCCGTGCTGTTGCAGCGCCCATTCCAAAGGTCGCATCCCGGTATCTCAGATGACGTTTTAAAAGACTGCCAGACCAGGCCATCTATTGTTCTCCAACTTCTTCCGAGTTGCCGATTCCTCTCTTCAATCTCTTTTCCCGGATCATAACAAAATCCCAAGCAAGCGTTTCAGCAGATCTTCAAATGAAATCATCGTCAAGGTCAATGGCAGCAACGGCGCCAGTACTGCGACAGCGGTTTGCAGCATAGCGGTTTTACTGAACGGAAACGGCCGCATCGTTTGCACGACCTCAAAACTGCCCGCCAGGTCGTTCAAGGATTGAATATCGCCGCTGCCGACTAGTGATTCATCCAGAGGCGCTCCGCCGCGCAGCCATTTATCGTCAAATTCACGAACGTAACGGTTCGCCAGTGCGCCATACTCAAGCAAGCCCTGCCGCCTGATTTGCGCCAAGCGGGGAGCGAACACGCACAAGGGGCCAAGCACGAGCAAGCAGAAGAAAACCACAGCGGCTGCGATCTCGGGTTTAAAATCTAATAATGTTTTACCCTCGTAGAAAATATGGTTGGCGATCAGACCTGCCAGCAAAGCGCCTTGAGACAGCAGTAACGGCATGAATGCCGCCGCGCTTCCGCCGAGAAAACCGAGCCCCGCTGCGCGATCGGGATGCGTCGGCACGAGATGCAGATCCAGCCTCGAAACCTGCCACAGAAACCTCGCCCAGATGAAAATGCGAAAAACCCAGCGATAAGCAAGGAATTGATAAACCGGAATGCTGACAAAGGCGTACCAATACCCAGCCAGTGAATATGCCCGATGCCCATCCACGATGGCCGCATACCAGGTGGCTGATTCCAGCGCCATCTGACTTGACCAGAGATAATGCATAACCGTCCATACCAGGACAATCAGCAATACCTCGATCACTACCGAATTGCGCAAACGCATCGCAGAGACGATAAGGGCTTCAAACTCCGGAATAGATCGCGCAGGAACAATCCCGCGCTCGATAAATTGCCGGACGACCAGCCTGATCCGCTGATGGACCACGAGCTCCGCGACCAACAACAGTGGCAAGGCCACAAGAAAGCGGATGTGTACATCCACGTCATAAATAAAAGGAACCTTAATAGCGCCGCCTAGCGCCTCACCGTTCAACATTGAAAGCACCAGCAACGGCAACCAGGTAAACAGGGAAAAGAAAATCAATCGGCGCTTGACCAATCCCAGCGTATCGGTGGTTAGTCGCGCGCGAATGAAAAACTGATAGAGGGGGCCGCCCAATACCAGGGAAAAATCATCGGTCTGCTTTTTGTCGACTGAAGAGTTCATAGGATTATTAATGTCAAAAAGTCGGGGAATTCTGAGAGAAAATATCTGTAAGCCGCATGACGAACAAGACTAATTTTCCATACACGAAATTTGGCGATCTCCAACAGGAAATATTTTAGGTGAAGCAGTATTATGACAGAGTGCAATTTGGGCCCATAAAAAAATGTCGTCGCTATCTGAACGCTGTCTATAGATTTTGCGTAAAGATGCACAATGACATTTGTTACCGGAGGTTTTATGTATGACGACTCTAGGATAAAACCCAGCCGTTAATGGACACTGATTACATTATGTCGTACTGTAATAAAAAAATCACCTTTGTGTATAAAACTATAATTATCCGGAGAGAGCCTTATATGTTTACACCAATCCGGCGGCCAAAGGCAGGCAATTACGCTTTTCTTCTATCCGGTTTGCTATGTCTTTTCTTGCTGATACCACTATTAAACA
Organism: uncultured Methylococcaceae bacterium; assembly: GCA_964568805.1. Classification (GTDB taxonomy): domain Bacteria; phylum Pseudomonadota; class Gammaproteobacteria; order Methylococcales; family Methylomonadaceae; genus CAZMRW01. The sequence continues at coordinate 5,162 of CAZMRW010000019.1, forward strand.
CTTTTCCTACCTTGGCAGAGAATGCTTTTTTGATGCGGATTACCTTACAGGTTGGATACAGTGCTTTGATGCTGCTTGAAATATGGGGCTTGTCTTACGAAAATAATCGTTTCAGGCTCGGATTAGTACTCGCTTTAATAACTGTTACTTTCACTACCATCAATCTTTTTTATGACAGCATCGCCATCGAGCTGTGTTTAAATTCGGTCGTCCTTTTGTTTTCCGTTAGCAGCGCGGTCTTTGCCGCCAAGCATGTATTCGGAGGAACAAAGGTCGACCACAATTTGATCTTCGGCGCCATGTGCGTTTATCTGCTGATGGGGCTTATTTGGGCGATCTTGTATGGTTTAATCTTTCAATTTTGGCCGGGCTCGTTCAACGGTATCGAAGAGGTTGATGGCAAGGCTCCCATGGACACCCTTCTCTATTTCAGCTTTATAACCCTGGCCAGTCTGGGATATGGAGACATTACCCCCGTAGCGCCGCTGGCGCGAACGCTGGCCTATTTCGAAGTGATTAGCGGCCAGCTCTACATTGCCATCATGTTGGCCGGATTGGTAGGTCTTTTCTTGAACAATCGCAGATAACGCGAATTGATAGTGCTTGAAGCGGCTGTCCGATTTCATAAAGCTGAATCGATTTTATATTTAATTGGGATTGAGTTCATAAGGGAGAATGAATGCTCTCGATGATACGCATGGCTTCGCCGATACTGTCAGCACGTTGCATTAATTCCAGATCGCCTTCATCGATTACGCCCTCCTGCAACATGGTTTGATAACCGAATTGTCGAAGATGCTCCCAAAAATTTCCTCCCATGCCGATGATAGGAAACTCTTCCAGTTTGCCGGTCTGAACCAGAGTAATGACTTCAAAAGCTTCATCCAGGGTGCCGAAACCGCCGGGCATCACCACAAAGGCGCTGGAATACTTGATCAGCATGACCTTGCGTATGAAAAAATGCTCGAGCTCGATAAATTGATCAAGGTAAGGATTGGGCTTCTGTTCGAAGGGTAGTTTGATGTTACATCCCAGACTGACGCCTCCCGCCTCTTTGGCGCCGCGGTTTGCAGCTTCCATGATGCCGGGACCGCCGCCGGTCATCACCGCATAGCCGGCATTTGCCAGTTCCCTTCCCAAGTCCCGGGCCAGGCGATAATGGGGATGATCTTCGTTAAATCGTGCCGACCCGAATACCGTAATGCACTTTTTGTCGAGTGTAAAGCTTTCGAAACCGCGTAAAAATTCCAGGAAAAACGTAACCGCGCTTTCCAGGTCTTGTTCCCGGTTGCGACGACCCGATAAAAAAGCCTTTTCTGCGCCTTCGACCCTGCCTAATAATGAATAACTATTTGACCTCCAAGTAATGTCCGATTTAGCCTAATTCAACTTCAATTGCCCAAGGGGAAGGGACCGGTCGCTAGCCAGTCAGAACGGCAAGCGTTTCGCGCGCGATCTGTAACTCTTCGTTCGTGCGCACGGCCAGAATGCGAACCGAGTGGCCACTGCGTCCTATCTCGTTGATTTCTTCAACTGTCCTGTCATTGGCTTCCAAATCCATCGCGATGCCGAGTTTTTCCAGACCTGTACAGACCCTGCTCCGAATTAAGGGGGCATTCTCGCCGACACCGCCGGTGAAAACGAGTGTGTCCAGCCCTTCCAGTGCGGCAAAATAAGCACCGATGTATTTTCGGATGCGGTAACAGTAAACATCCAGCGCCAGCCGGGCGCGTTCGTCGCCGGCCTGCTCGCCTGCCTGCACTTCGCGCAAGTCGTTGCTACCGCATAGTCCCTTCAATCCTGAATCCCTGTTAAGGGCTTCCTGGATCTCACCGGCGCTCTGACCCAGAATGCTTTCCAGATGCAGCGGTATCGCCGCATCCAAATCACCGCACCGGGTCCCCATGACCAGGCCCTCCAGAGGAGTGAAGCCCATCGACGTATCGATACTCCGTCCGTGCTGTATCGCAGCAGCGCTGGCGCCATTGCCGAGATGCAGGGTAATAATTTTCAGGTCCTCGAGCGGGCGCTGCAGATAGTTGGCTGCCCGCCCTGCGACATAACGATGAGAGCTGCCGTGAAATCCGTAGCGGCGAATGCCATGGCAGCTGTACCAAGCTTCAGGGATGGCGTATCGAAAAGCATGAGGAGGCATGGTCTGGTGAAAAGCGGTATCGAAAACGGCCACTTGCGGCGCGGATGGAAAAATTTCCCGGCAGGCTTCGATGCCGGTCAGATTGGCCGGATTATGCAGCGGCGCCAACGGGATCAGCTTTCGGATCGTATCGATGACCGTCTGATCGACAGCGACCGATGCGGAAAAAGCCTCCCCGCCATGGACAACGCGATGGCCGATTGCATCCGGCCCCGCTTCGAGCCCGAAGGCGCCCTGTAGAATCTCGGCAATATGAACAAAAGCCGCTCGATGGTCAGGGGCTTCGATTTCCCGTCTGTTTTCGACCATTTCGCCTTGTGCATTTTCTGTCCGATGACGTATCAGGCTGACAGTTTCACCGATACGTTCCAACAGCCCGCTGGCAAGCAGATGATGTGGCTTCATTGTAAACAGTCCGTATTTGATCGAAGAACTGCCGCAATTGATCACCAGAACTTTGGGGGAGTTTCCTTGAATTGCCGCGCGGCTCATGCTTTCATCACCCGCGCGCCTCCAAAACGGCAACCGTGCGCCTGGTTATTGGATAAGTCGAACCTTCAAAAGCCTTCTGCCGATCACGCGGTATGATGTCATCGGACCCGCTATTTGAGGTATCCAGCGCCAAGTGCCATATACGTCCGGGAACTACGGGCAACGGAGCCTCCATTGCCCGCTCCGACATATTTAAAATGACATGCAGGTCTTCCTCATCGTCCGCTAAACCGGCCAATGTGTAAGCCAAAAATTGAGCGCCATAATCGAACCATAACGGCTCGTCAAGCCGATGACCATGCCAGGCGATATCGCGAAGACTCCGGCCGGCGACATTTTTTCCGGTAAAATATTCGCGTCGGTTCAGATTCGGGTGCCGACGTCTTAAGGCAATCAGTTCCTTCACAAAACGCAGCATTTCGCGATTTTTTTCGACGCGGCTCCAATCGAACCACGATAGCTTGTTGTCTTGACACCAGGCATTATTATTACCCTTTTGCGTATGCAATACCTCATCACCTGCCAGAAGCATTGGGACCCCTTGGCTCAATAACAGGATACTGACTAAGTTTTTGGCTTGCCGCCGCCTCAGGGCTAAAACGTCCGCATTATCGGTTTCTCCTTCAGCGCCGCAATTCCACGATAAATTGTTATCGCTGCCGTCGTGATTTTCTTCGCCATTGGCTTCGTTGTGTTTACCGTTGTAGCTGACCAGATCGTGCAGCGTAAAACCGTCATGACAGCTGATGAAATTGATGCTGTGCAGCGGCAACCGATCCTCGTCCGCATATAGATCGCTGCTGCCGGCAATGCAGGAAGCCACTTCGCCGACCAGACCCGGATCACCTCGGACAAAACACCGAATCACATCGCGATAGCGGCCGTTCCACTCCGCCCAGCGCAAGCCGGGAAACGATCCCAAGTGATAAAGGCCCGAAGCATCCCAGGCTTCCGCAATCATCGGCACTTCGTGAAGCGCATACGAAAATTCGACGCGCCAGGGCAGTGACGGATTGGCCTGGGGAGCGCCATCTTCGCCGCGGGTAAAGACGCTGGCCAGATCGAAGCGAAAACCGTCGACGTGCATCTCTTCAACCCAATATTCCAGGCAATGCACAATGAATTGGGTAACCAGCGGATGATTGCAGTTGACGCTGTTGCCGCAGCCTGTGTAATCACGGTAATGGCTCTTGTTCTGTGGATCGAGATGATAAAAAATTTCGTTAATGAATCCCTTGAAGTTGATCATCGGGCCAGTGTGGCCGCCTTCGGCCGTATGATTGAAAACAACATCGAGAATCACGCCGATGCCGGCACCATGCAGCGTCTTGACCAGTCCCTTAAACTCGCGAGCATGAGTCCCGAGTTCGGGGCTTACGCAATAACCGGGGTGCGGGCTGAAAAAGGAGTGCGTGTTGTATCCCCAATAATTCTTCAATCCTCTTGCCGCCACGTTATCCGGCACGAACTGTTCGTCGAAAGCCATGACCGGGAGCAATTCGACATGAGTAATGCCCAGTTCCTGCAAATAAGGGATTTTATCGATCAAGCCGGCAAAGGTGCCGGGATGCCCGACGCCTGACGAAGGATGACGGGTAAAGCCTCCGACATGTAGTTCATAGATGACCGCACCTTCGAGTCCCCGTTTAAGACAACGTTCGTTCGCCCACAAATAATCTGATTTAACGGCCACGCCCCGATACGATGATCGGCTTTCGTCATTCGGATCTGAAGCGCGGCGCCGATTCCAAAAGACATCGGTAACCGCCTTGGCCCATGGATCGACGAGTTCCTTTTTTGGATTGAAGCATCGTCCAGTCGCTGCCGTATCGGTAGGTCCATAGGTTCGCCAGGTATAATGGGTTCCGGCCGTAAGCCCTTCGATGAACACGTGCCAGAAAAAAAACGATCGGTTCGTTTTGGGGTCGAGACTGATAATTTGGAACGGCACCGGACTCCCGGCTGCTTCATAAAGCAACAATTCGGCGCCACTCGCATGACGGCTGAATACAGAGAAATTTACGCCGGCGTCGCTAACCGTTGCCCCGGTTGGTAAATAGGAGCCGATGCTCGATTGATAAGAAAGAGTCACTGCAATTTATTCCTTAAAAAGGATCAAGTGCCGGCACGGTTGCGCAAATGCTCAGGCATGTAGCTTCGATCGCTTAAAACCTCCAGCATCGGTCCGTAAGTCACAAACTTGACAATCGACACGGAAGCGGCGGGTGTGTTGATACGATCCCGGTAGCGGCCAACATCAATCCCCAACAGGCTACATATAATGATGCGTATGGTCGCCTTATGCGATACCACCAGCACGTTGCCGCTCTTGTGCCTGGACTCAATCTCGGTAATGATCGGAAGCGCTCTGGCGGCAATCTGAATCGCCGTTTCGCCGCCGGTCGGAGGGTTCCAGGCGGGGTCGGTCTGCCAGTGCAGGTAGTCCTCCTCGTAATGTTGCCTGACAGTGTCCAGTTCCTGATCTTCCCATGCGCCATAACTGATTTCACGGAGGCCATCCCTGATCTGCATGGTCAGACCCAAGGCGTCACATAAAGGCTGTGCGGTCGCTATTGCTCGCTTCATCGGGCTGACATAGACTTCCGTCCATGGAATCGAGCGATAGGCATCAGCAAAATAGTGCGCCATTTGTTTTCCTTCCAGGGTGAGTTCGGCATCGAGAGCTCCACAAAAAGCGCCGCGTTGGCTGTAGGTTGTTTCCCCGTGACGAAGCAGATAGATTTTCAAGCTCATGTTAAAAACTCATAAGGCAACGCATCAATTAACAGGTGCCGCAGGCACTTCCCAGATCTCATCGCAATATTCACGGATTGCGCGATCCGAAGAAAATTTGCCGGCTCTTGCCGCATTCAGAATCGACATTCTCGTCCAGTTTTCCGGATCTGCCCAGACACCGGCAACTTTGTCCTGACAGGCGACGTAATAGGCGTAATCGGCAAAGACAAGAAAGGGGTCATGCTGGCACAGATTGTCCACTAAGGGACGGAATACCTCGGCGTCGCCATTGGAAAAATGCCCTGATGCGATCAACTTAATCGCTTCTTCTAATTCCGGATTTCGTTCGACGTAAGCGTAAGGACGATAACCTTCATTCAGAAGTCTGACGGTTTCCTCAGTGGTCAGTCCGAACAGAAAGAAATTCTCCTCGCCAACTTCTTGCCGTATTTCAACGTTGGCTCCATCCAGCGTGCCGATGGTCAAAGCTCCATTCAACGTGAATTTCATGTTGCCGGTGCCGGACGCCTCCTTGCCCGCCATGGAGATCTGCTCGGACAGGTCGGCCGCGGGGTAAATGAGCTGGCCATTCTGTACGTTAAAGTTGGGCACAAAGGCGACTCGCAATTTTTTATTCACGTCCGGATCGTTATTCACCACCTCGCCCACCGCATTGATCAATTTAATGATGCGCTTGGCCATGAAATAACCGGGAGCCGCCTTGCCGCCGAAAATGAATGCCCGCGGCGCGGTAGGCTGGCCCGGATCACGCTTCAGCCGATTATACAAGGTGATGACGTAAAGAATATTCAGATGCTGGCGTTTGTATTCATGAATACGCTTGACCTGGACATCGAACAACCAACTGGGGTCGAGTTCGATTCCGGTCTTTTTGAGGATGTAATCGGCGAGCCGATGCTTGTTGGACTGCTTGATGGCTCGCCATTCCTTACGAAACGACGCATCTTCTGCAAAGGGCTCAAGTTGTCTGAGTCGCTCGGCATGGATAATCCATCCGTCGCCAATAGAACGGGTAATCAGTTCGCTGAGTTTGGGATTGGCCAAAGCCATAAAACGCCGGGGGGTCACGCCATTGGTTTTATTATTGAAACGCTCCGGCCACAGTTCATAAAAATCCTTGAGCACATTGCGTTTCAAGAGATCCGAATGCAATTCCGCCACACCGTTGATCGAGTGACTTCCGACACAGGCAAGATGAGCCATGCGGATGTGTTTTTCGCCATTTTCATCAACGATTGACAGCCGTTTGACACGCTCTTCATCCCGGGGATGGCTTTCCTGTATCTCGGCAAGAAAACGCGCGTTGATTTCATAAATGATTTCCAGATGCCTCGGTAACATTTCCCTGAACAAAGGCAGCGGCCACGTTTCAAGCGCCTCGGGCAGTAAGGTGTGATTGGTGTAGCCAAATGTGCGCATCGTGATATCCCATGCTTCCTCCCAGGAGATCCGGCGTTCGTCGACCAATAGCCGCATCAATTCGGCCACTCCGATGGACGGATGGGTATCGTTGAGCTGGACCGCAAACTTTTCCGGAAAACGCTGCGGAGTTTGCCCCAACACATCGAGAAGGCGCAGCATATCCTGCAGGGAACAGGAAACGAAAAAATATTGTTGCGCCAGGCGGAGCCTCTTGCCGATCTCAGGCTCGTCGTTCGGATAAAGCACCTTGGTTAAAGTTTCGGAGGTTACCTTATCGTCCACCGCTGCGTAGTAGTCGCCCGTGTTGAAGGCCTGAAAATCAAAACTTTCGCAGGCCTCGGCGCTCCAAAGCCGCAAGGTGTTGCAGGTGTTAACCCGATAACCCTGAATAGGAGTGTCATAGGCCATGCCTTTGACCGCTCGGTCCGGTATCCATTGCACTCGCTCCTGCCCTTCGTCGTCCCGGTAATATTCGGTATGGCCGCCGAAATTGACGTAATAAGCGATATCCGGTTTGACGATTTCCCATGGGTTGCCGCCGCGCAGCCATTTATCGGTGATCTCGCATTGCCACCCGCCACGAATTTCCTGGTCGAAAATGCCGAATTCATAGCGAATACCGTATCCGACCGCAAGCCGCTCGAGAGTCGCCAGGGAATCCAGATAACAGGCGGCCAAGCGGCCTAAGCCGCCGTTGCCAAGGCCGGGCTCCTCTTCTTCAGCCAGCAATTCATCCAGATCAAGGCCCATGTCAGCAACGGCTTGTCGCGCTTCATTTTCAATGCCCAAATTCAGCAAGTTATTGCCGAGATGGGGGCCCATCAGGAACTCTGCCGACAGGTAGCAGGCCACTTTCACATCTTGCTCAAGAGCCTGTACCGTTTGAATCCAGTGCCGTTGCATTCTGTCGCGCACAGTCAAGGATAAAGCCTTGTAAAAGTCATGCTTGGTCGCCACGGAATGAGGCCTTCCGAGGCTATGTACCAGATGATCGACAATTACTTTTTTGATTTCCGGAGAACTCATCGGCGTATTGTTACTTCCAGGCATTGAGTTGATCGAATTTTTAGCTTCGGCAGTTTTATTCTTTTTTGCCATCGTGATGTCCTCACTGTACGGTTGTTATTGAGGCCATTTCCAGGACGCAAACTCCGGTTTGTCTATGCCATGTTCATAAGCATAGTGACTGCAACCGATCTGCATGCCGCGTAATTTTTCTTTCACATGGGCGCCCGCCACGTTAAGCCCCGGAACCCGATTGATCACATCGATGGCCAGGCTGAAACGGTCGACCTCGTTACGGATGGCCAATTCGAGCGGTGTATTGATATTGCCTTTTTCCTTATAACCGCGCACATGGATATTTTTATGATTGGTACGGCGGTAGGCGAGGCGGTGAATCAGCCAGGGGTAGCCGTGGAAATTGAAGATCACCGGCTTGTCGATGGTAAACAGACTATCGAAATCCCGATCGGAAAGCCCGTGCGGATGCTCACTTTCTGGTGCCAGACGGTAAAGGTCCATGACATTGACGAAGCGTATTTTCAATTGAGGAAAATATTCCCGCAGTAGACTGACAGCTGCCAAGGCTTCTTGCGTCGAAATATCCCCGCAGCTCGCCATCACCGCATCGGGTTCAGAGCCCTGGTCGTTGCTCGCCCAATCCCAGATGCCAATGCCTTTGGTGCAATGTTCGATGGCGGCGTCCATGTCCAGAAATTGATGGTGCTTCTGCTTGTCCGAAACGATCACGTTGAAATAGTCGGTGCTTTTCAGGCAATGGTCGGCGACCGACAGCAGCGTATTAACGTCCGGCGGCAGATAAATGCGCGTCACTTCAGGGCTTTTATTGACCACCACATCCAGAAAGCCCGGATCCTGATGGGTAAAGCCGTTGTGATCCTGCCGCCAAACGGTTGAGGTGATCAGCAGATTAAGCGATGAAACGGGCGCGCGCCAGGAAAGATCGTTGCTGATATCCAGCCATTTGGCGTGCTGGTTGAACATCGAATCGATCACATGCACGAAGGCTTCGTAACTGGAGAAAAAGCCGTGGCGCCCGGTCAGAAGATAGGCTTCCAGCCATCCTTCCAGGGTATGTTCGGACAGCATTTCCATGACCCGGCCATCCTGCGATAATTCGCCGCCGTCGGCGTCCTCCGGCAAATAATCCGCCAGCCACATTTTTTTGCTGGCCTCGTAGATCGCGTCGAGCTTGTTGGAGGTGTTTTCATCGGGGCCGAACACGCGAAAATTAGTCGCATTGAGTTTCATGATATCGCGCAAAAAGACGCCCAGCGGTTTGGTGTTTTCAACTTCGGTCTGACCGGGTTTGTCCACCTTGACTCCGTAGTCACGGAAGTCCGGGAGTCGCAACGCCTTTCGCAACAGCCCGCCATTGGCGTGGGGATTGGCGCTCATCCGCCGCACGCCCTTTGGTGCAAGTTCCTTGAGTTCGGGGATCAGGCGGCCGTTTGCGTCGAACAGCTCTTCCGGCTTGTAGCTGCGCAGCCACTCTTCCAGTTGCTTCAGATGCGCCGGATTTTCCTTCATGCCGGACAAAGGCACCTGGTGAGCGCGCCAAAATCCCTCGACTTTATGTCCATCCACTTCCTTCGGACCGGTCCAGCCTTTCGGGCTGCGCAGCACAATCATCGGCCATCTGGGCCGCTCCAGAGCGCCGCCGGCGCGAGCCGTTTCCTGTATTTTGCGAATTTCGGTGACGCAGTATTCCATGACAGCCGCCATGCGTTGATGCATGGTTTCGGGATCGCTGCCTTCAACAAAATAAGGCGTCCAGCCATAGCCCTTGAACAGGTTTTCCAGTTCTTCGTGGCTGATGCGCGCCAACAAGGTCGGATTATTGATCTTGTAGCCGTTCAGATTGAGGACCGGAAGCACCGCTCCATCGCGGACAGGGTTCAGAAACTTGTTGGAATGCCAGGACGTCGCCAGAGGTCCTGTTTCCGCTTCGCCGTCGCCGACGACGACCGTCACCAGGAGGTCGGGATTATCGAATGCCGCACCGAAGGCATGGGACACGCTGTAACCCAGTTCGCCGCCTTCGTGGATGGAGCCCGGAGTCTCCGGCGTACAATGGCTGCCGATGCCGCCGGGGAAGGAAAACTCTTTGAAGAACAGCTGCATGCCGTCCAGGTCTTCGCTTTTGTTCGGATAAATTTCAGAGTACGTGCCTTCCAGATACACCGGGCCCAGAACGCCCGGCGCGCCATGACCGGGTCCGGCCAGGAAAATGGCATTCAGGTCGTAACGTTTGATCAGGTGGTTCATATGGATATAGGTAAAACTCAATGCCGGACTGGCGCCCCAGTGGCCCAGAAGACGGTTCTTGATCTGTTCGGGCTTGAGCGGTTCTCTGAGCAAGGGATTTTCCTGCAGATAAATCATGCCGGCAGCCAGATAATTACAGGCTCTCCAGTAGGCGTGTATCTTGTGCAAGGACTCCTTGTCGAGCGGCTCGAGATTATTCAAGGTCGGGTCAGTCATGGGATACTCCTAATTTTCGTTAACTTGTTTCTGTTCATTAAGGTCAATGGATAATGAAATCCGGCGATTCCTGGTTAAAACAACATTTAGTTAAATCCACTGAGTCGTTAAAATCGTTTTTACTTAATGAGAAATCACGCCAGTTTGGCAATTTCTTTCCATGGTTTCTTCCTATTTACCAATCCGGCAGACGCCACCAGTCGTTTTTATCCTCTTCGGGTAAATCCAGCTCACCCGGTTCCAGAAGATCGCCCCAATCCGTCCGGTCGTTCATCTGCTGCTGTATCGGTTTGTCTACGAAATCCTTTTCAGTTCGGGTTTCCCAGCCTCCACCCAGGGCTTTATAGAGCGCGATCAGATTGGTCGCGATGTCGCCGGATACACGCGCCAGATTCTCTTGAGAAGCCACCAGATTGCGTTGGGAATCCAGTACACGCTGATAATCGACTAGCCCTTCCTGATATTGATACAGCGATAACTCAGTCGATCGTTTGGCCGCCTCGTAGGTTTGTTGCAGTTCATCGCGTTGTTCCTGGGATTTGAGAAAACCGATAGTGGCGTCTTCCGCTTCCCTGGCGGCGTTTAGGACAACGCTCCGATAGTCGGCAATCAATTGCTGGAAACGGGCATCCTCGACACGTACCTGGTTGGTGATGCGGCCGTAATTGAAAATATCCCAGCTCAGGCTGGGGCCGATGAAGTATTGGAAACTCTTGGCGTTGAACAGATCGCCCAGTTCGCTGGCGCCACCCGAAGCGAAGGTCAGCGCGGCGTCGCTGGCGCGCAGATTGATTGAACCGAGCAGCGAAAAATGCGGATACAAATCGGCTTTGGCCACGCCGATCAGCGCGCTTTGCGTCGCAAGTTGACGTTCGGCGAGGCGGATGTCGGGGCGCCGCCGCAACAAATCGGCAGGCACGCCGACAGCAATCTCCGCCGGTGCGTCCGGTATCGGGCGAGCCTGCGCCACATAACTGTCTATGCTTCCAGGCGGTTTGCCGAGCAACACGCCCAAAGCGTTTTTTGACTGGCGCACGCTGGCTTGCAACGGCGGGATGGTCGCCAGGGTGCTGTTCAGCAGGCTTTTTGCCTGCAGGTAATCGAGCTCGGTAATCAAGCCGCCGGAAAACAGCGCATCGGCGATCTCCAGGGTCCGTTGCTGGATTTTCACGTTGTCTCGGGCGACCTGGATTCGGGCTTCGTTGGTCCGTAGCAGCACATAAGTGCGCACGACCTCGGCGGTAAGCGACACCAGGGCGTCGTCATAACCGGCAACCGAAGCGTCCAGATTAGCCAGGCTCGATTCCACGCCGCGGCGGAACTTGCCCCAGATATCGAGCTCCCAGCCGGTATCGAAACCTATGCCGACGCTGCCGAAATTGCGATCGATGATCGAACTGGTGTTCGGCGCGTGCTGGCTGATTTGTTGAAAACCCAGATCACCATTCAGTTGTTGCAACTGGGGATATTCGTTGCCGGTCGCGATACCCAGTTGCGCCCGCGCTTCCAGGATTCTCACTCCAGCCAGTTGCAGGGTCAAATTCTGTTGCCGAGCCTCTTCAACCAGCCGTTCCAGATCCGGATCCTGGAACACTTTCCACCAGTCACCCAGTTTTGCTTCGCGCTGGCTGATCCGCGAATCGGACTGGTTGATCCATTGGGTTTCCACGGCAGCTTCGGGTTTGACATAATCCGGCCCTACCGTACATCCTGCATTCAGCAGCAGTGTCACAGCAACTACAGCCAATGAGGGAAAAGCGCGAATGCCGACAGGATTGGTCTGCATACTACCTATCTTCTTGCCCAGCATAATCAGTCTCCCTTCCCCAAGCTCAGTGTGCGATGCCCGGTTTGCTCTTCATCGATTTCAACCTTATAAAATATGGAATACAAAACCGGCACCACGATTAGCACCAGCAGTGTGGCAAAACCGAGGCCGAAAACGATCGTCACTGCCATGGCAATGAAAAAGGCGTCCGTGAACAACGGGATCATGCCCAGCATGGTTGTGCCGGAAGACATGGTCACGGGAATCAGGCGGCTGACCCCGGAGCGCATCACGGCCTGGAACGGCGTCGCGCCCTGGCCGATCTGCACGTTGATTTCGTCGATCAGTACAATCGACGCCTTGATGACCATACCCGAGAGGCTCATGAGCCCCAGCAGCGCCATGAAGCCGAACGGCTGATGAAAAATCAGCAATCCAAGAGTAACTCCGATGAGGGCCAGCGGCACCGTCAGCCAGATGATCAGGGTCTGCTTGATCGAGTTGAACAGAATCAATACCGTTAATACCATCAAACCAAAAAATACCGGTATCGAGCCCGCCAGACGCGAATTGGCGCGCGATGAATCTTCGGCTTCGCCGCCCCAGGCCATGTAATAGCCCGGCTTATCCTTGATCGGCCAAAGATCGTTGTCGCCGACTTTGAGCGTCCCCGCATCGAATTCCTCAACGGCTTCATCTGAAGATTTTCCAAGCACTGCATTGACATCCACGCCCAAGGCTTGTTCGATTTTCGCCTTGACTTTCGTGAAGACTTCAATTGGCAAACCCTCTCGCGGATCGGCATGGATGCGCAGCATTTTGCGCCGATCCCAGCGCCATACATGCGCGTCTTCGAATTCGAGCGGGAAAGAAGACACCACCTGCCCCATCGGGATCATCGCTTGCGCAGCCGGACTCCATATCTGTACCCCTTCCAGGCTGTCGAGATCGGCGCTTTCAGCCATCGGAGAACGAGCTACCAGCGGAATCAATTCATCACGCTCGCGGTAAACCCCGACTTTCTGACCTTCGAACGCCATCGCCAGCGCTTCAGCCACCTCAGGGCGGTCGATGCCGGCGCGACGCGCCTGTGATTCCGCTAATTGCGGCCTGAGGACCTTGGTTTTGTCCCGCCATTCGTTACGCACCGCCTTGGCGGTCGGCTCCGCTAAAAGGATAGACTCCGCTTTCTCGCCCAATTGCCGTAATTCCTCGGCGTCCGCTCCATAGATGCGCAGCTGGATCTTGCCGCCGGTCGACGGGCCAAGGACGAACAGCCGCACGTTGACAATGGCATCGGGGTAGAGCGCTTCGAGTTCCTCCTGTACTTGCGGAGCCATCGTGGCAATACGGGTATAATCATCGACATCCACCAGGATCTGTCCGAAACTGCGGTAATTATGTTCCGGCGTATACGTCAGCAGAAAACGCACCTGACCGCCGCCCAGCTGGCTGGTCAAATGGGTCACGCCTTCGTGCTTCTTGATCAGCTTCTCGGCCTCTTTGATGCGCTGGTCGGTTTCCTTGATATCCATGCCTTCCGGAAACCAGAGATCGACATAAAATTGCGGACGAGTCGAATCGGGAAAAAAGCTGTTTTTGACGAAACCGAAGCCAACCAGTGACGCGATGAACAACGTCACCACAATGCCCACCACGATCCAGCGAAAGCGCAAGCAAAAAATCAGAAAACGCTGGTACTTCCCGTAAAATCCGACTGAATAGGGATCCACGTCCTCGCTCGTTGCAACGGCGCCGGTCTTGAGAAACATCTTGCATAACAGGGGCGTGCAGGTGACCGAAGTCAGCCAGCTAAAGGAGAGCGAAATCAGGATCACAGAGAACAGGGTGCGGCAATACTCGCCGGTGGAATCCTGAGATGTGCCAATCGCGGCAAAAGCGATAATCGCCACCGCCGTACCACCCAGCATCGGCAGAGCGTTCTGGCCAACGATATCCACCGCCGCATCGAAGCCTTTTTGCCCTTGCGCCATACGCATGCGCATGCCGTCGGTGACCACGATGGCGCAATCCACCAACATTCCGAGTGCTATGATCAGCGCCCCCAGAGAGATGCGTTCCAGGGTGATATTGAGCATATTCATGACGATGAAGGTGCCCATGATGGTCACCAGCAGCACCACGCCCAGAATCACACCGCTGCGCAAACCCATAAAAACCAGCAGCACACCCACCACGATCGCCACGGCTTCTGCCAGGTTCACGATGAAGCCGGTCAGCGCCGTGGTAACCGATTGCGCCTGATGCGAAATGATATGAGTTTCCATCCCCACCGGCCGCATCGATTCGAGTTCCTTTAATCGCTGTTCCAATGACTCGGCCATAATGATGACGTTACCGCCGAGGACGGTTGAAATTCCGAGGCCGATGGCGGGTTGTCCGTCGAAGCGCAGCAGCGTCGTAGGGGGGTCGCGATAGCCGCGCTTGATGTCGGCCACGTCGCGTAAATACACCAGACTCTGGGTTTTCGGACCGAGGGAGGTAATGAGCAGGTCGCCGAAATCCTGTTCCGATTTGTACTCGCCGGTCGGGTTAATCGGTATGAATTCCTGTCCCAAATTCAAATTGCCGGCGCTCGCAACAATGTTTTTGGCTTGCAAGGTTGTGTAGATATCTTTCGGAGAGATGCCGAGCTGCGCCATTTTTTCGCGCCGCATTTCCACATAAATCGCTTCCTTCTGTTCCCCATAGAGGACGACGCGCTTGACATCGGTCGCTTTCAGCAATTCTTTTTGCAGGTATTTGGCGTATTCGTACATTTCCTTGTAGCTGTAGCCTTCACCGGTAATCGCGAGATAAATGCCGTAAACATCGCCGAAATCGTCGTTGACCAGCGAAGGGCCCGCTTTGGGCGGCAATTTGCCTTGAGCGTCATTGACCTTGCGGCGCAGTTCGTCCCATACCTGCGGCAACGAGAACTTGTCGTACTCATCTTTCATTTTGACTTTAACGTTGGAGAGACCGCGGTAAGAATGCGATTCGACTTTTTCCAACTGCCCCATTTCCTGCGTGGCCTTCTCGATCACATTGGTGACCTCTTCTTCAACTTCCGCGGCTGACGCTCCGGGGTAAGGAGTCACAATCACCGCCTCCTTGATCGTGAATTCAGGGTCTTCCAAGCGGCTCAAGGCTTGGTACGACTTCCAGCCGACCACCAACATCAGCACGGTCATCACCCAGGTGATGACGCTTTTATTTATGCTCCATTCCGCCAAATTCATTTGATTGAGTCCCCTTGGTCTAACTAACGATTGGAATCGTGGCTTTTTTATTTCCGGGTAGGCTTGTCCGTTATTTGAGCGCCCGAACTGCTTGGCCTTCACGCAGCTTGCTGACGCCGCTGATCGCGATGATTTCATCCGTATTCAATCCACTGACGATCCGAATACTGTCGTTCCCGGATAAATCGCCGGTTGTTACGGCACGCCGCTGTACTTTCTGGGTTTTAGGATCGATAACCCAGACCTGCGATTTACCGGCGTTATCGGCAAATACAGCAATGGCCGGAATCAGGATTTCCGAGCCCCCCTCGAATTCTTCGGTAAATTCAATGGAAACGTTAACCGTCATTCCTGGAAGGATATTGATGCCGGAAGGCGCTGGCATCACCAACACCACGCGGTACGTTTGCGTAACCGAATCGGCCTGGGTTGCAAACTCCTTAACCCGCAAATCGAAGCGCCGAGTTGGGTCCGCAGCAAATTCGGCATAAAAGCTTGGTTTTGTTTTACGGATCGGCGCAATCATCAGCTCCGGCACGTCGATTAACACTTCCACGTTTGCCACATTCTGCAAGCTGAGTATCGCCTCCTTGGCCAGCACTTCCTGATAGTTATCGACGTATTTTCGGGCGATCACGCCATCGAAAGGCGCTTTCAACCGGGTATATGCCAATTGATCCCTCGCCGCAGAAACAGCGGCTTTCGCTGATTGCAGTTCGGCGCGGGCAACCTTTTCTGCGGCCAGTTTTAGCGCCACCATCGAATCGCTGACAGCTCCGGCATCGGTTTGCTTGACTTTTACATAGCGATGATATTCTGCGACAGCATAGGTGAGCCCTGCTTCGGCTTTCGCCAGCAAGCCCTCAGCGTTACGCAGATTGGTGTCATAGTCCCTGGGATCAATGCGTGCGACGAGAGTGCCTTTCTTGACCTTTTGACCTTCTTTAACCGGAAGTTCAACCAGCGGGCCAGGCACTTGAAACGCCAAATCGACGCGATCGGAAGCGCGTACCGTACCGGGCAATTTTCGGGTCTTTCCTGCCAGGGAACCGCTGACCTTCATCTGTTTTACTGGCCGTATCGTCTCGTCGGTTTTGGCAGCTTCTTCGCTTTGCCCGCAGGCCGAGAGCAAAGCCAGGCAGATCATGCAAATTGCAAGTCCGGTTCCTAACTGCGATCCTCGCTGAACTAGCGCATAAAAATTCATTTTGATTCCTCACCCAAGAATTGTTGTTTGCCTTTCATTGGCCTGTAACTCATGCCTTATCTTTAGTATGCTTACCCTATCAGTTATTTTTAAAGAATCTCCGATAAAACTAAAATAGGCCGGGTGCAATCGGCGCAGTCGTCAGTGGGAATTCAACTATTTTTTATATCAGTTGTTCCCATTAGGTTTAAGTTCGGGTATTTGAATTGCCGCAGCATCAGAGCCAAACTGAAAAACCAGCATCCTAGCCTTTATAATCGATTGATTGAACATGGGAGCCATCCAATTCATTGTTTGTCAGAAGAGGTTTTGGTCCATCTTAAGACAATGAATCGTTATTCTATTCCTGCACGAACACATACCGCTATTGGACCTTAGGCCAAGATCCAGGCTGAAGCCTTGTCTTGTTCCTGGCGGCTACTTGCTGTAGAGACCTCCAAATATGAAAACCCATAGGCATAGGCATTTCTTCCATCCATTGCCATTGATATTATGAAAGGCCGATTGTTTTTAAGGACAAGAGTCACTTTAATAAACCGGCATGCCGCCCGAATGGCACTTACTTAAGCTTTTTCGGATGCCCATATTTTTTTATATCCTCCCTTGCTTCCTGCCTTGTTTTTGTCAACAGAGAGTAAGGTTTGGGTCGACGTTTGATAGCTCTGGGCTCGATTCGTCCGGGTCGGTTGCCAACTGACTGTTCACCCACCAAAAGTAAAAGTCCAGTGACAACGTCTTGATCATCCTTTGGCTGTCTGTTTCCGCTCCAGCCCAACCAAAGCTGGAGGGTATGCTTGAAGCTTAGCGTCCGTGGCAGCACATCGGCCATTAATGCCGATTGCGTCATCAACAAGCGAATCAGATTGTAAGCCAGCAGATAAACCCACATCTCTTTCTCACCCATCTGCGGAGTCTTACAACTCAGCGTTTCCATGCCCAGTGTGGTTTTGATGTTGCGGATATCCAGTTCCACCTGCCAACGGGATTGGTATAAAGCTTTTAGAGCTGCCTTAGGGACACTGACGGGGCAGGTAAGCGTCGTAACCAATAGCTTGCCGCCGACTTCCAACTCCCTAATGACTAGGCTTTCAGGTGCTAAGGAATACTGCTCTGCTGTCATCCAGTGCGGCCGCACTTTCGGCTTAGTCAGCGTGATCAAGTGATCCCGGCTACCCAGCTTATCGCCCTGACTAAAGTCGGTCGAGCGCTTGCGTGCGCCATGCTGTTCAAACAAGGCATCCACCTTGCGGGACTGAAGTTGCGCCAACAGAAAGTAGGTACCATAAAAAGCGTCTCCCAACATGATATCGCCAGCCCCAAAGGTATCCAGAAGCGTCCTTAAGAGTGCTTGCTCACAGCCGCCTTTGCCTTTGAAGTTTCCCATGGCGGCATTCAACACCGCACCCGTGGATAGGCAAGTGACCACTACAATACGGCAGATAGGGAAACCCAGTCCAGCTTTCTGGCCGCTCTGCTGGGGGTAAGTTGCCTGATTGGCCGCCGTATCGGGCAAGGTCACCGTCGTACCATCGACAAGACGGACACGCCGTCCGTACCAAAGCCATGCCTCGGGAGCTTGTGCGGTTATCAGGCTACCCGTGTGACGAACTAAGGTTGACAACATGTCTACGGGCAAGCGTTGCCGCGCCTTACAGTAGGCGCCGGTATTCGTACTACACTGTGGCAATCCCGCCGTCAGCCGTTTCACAGCGGCATCATTGACAATGTTCTGACAGGAACGATCGGGTTTTAGGGCTTGCGCAAGAAACATAGACAGCACTTCTGTGGGCGGAAAAAGCCGTTCTCGGTGCTCAGGCAGTGTTGATTCCATCGTTTCGAGTAGCTCTGGGGAGGTGAGCTGATTAAAAAAACTAAAAGCATCATTGGCGGCAGCGTAATGTTTTATACGATGTTGTTTGGATTTAGCAGAACAGGTAAGATGCATAGAAGCTGGCAATAAGGTGGTGACAGGGGTTTGGCGACTTAAGCTTACCATCATGCCAGCTTTTTCTCATTAATTCATATACTTGTCTTTTAAGTAAGTGCCATTCGCATGCCGCCCCGTTGTACATAAACAATAAAGCGGTGGTTATGCAAGCCAGGATCAGCAAACCAATGTCGTGCTGGATATGCAGATAGCGATCGTTAACAAAACTCAGAATCGCAGCAATGCCGAACAGGTAAGCGATTGCTGTAAAAGTATCCAACGATCCTCCATCAAGACAGTAGTCAGGTTTCGGCTTGCCCCTGAACAAGGCTGGCAAGAGAATCGGGGGGGATGATCTTCTGATTGATGACCGAGCCATTGTACTTTCCAGCCACCTCCTTGAATGCATTCTCCCAAACGTTTTCAAAGAGAACAATGACTGCCGAATGGTCTGGAGGGAGTTTACCCGCAATTTTCTGAATATCCGTAACGGTAAGACCGAAGTCTCCTTCCCTTGCGGCCTGAACAGCGGATTCCGCCTTGGCATTGACTGCCTCAGGGATTGATGTGCTTAGCCCTGCAAGCGCCGCAATCAATGCATTGATTTCCATAACGTTTTCTTCGTCCTGAAGGCGTCCGCCTTCCATTGCCGATATCCTGCCGTCCTTATCTTTTCTAAGAAAGAAAAAAGCATCCGGCCTGAGAACGCCGGTCTCCCAGAGCCCTCTTAAGTCGTTTACAAAATCATAAGGCAAAAGAGCGCCCTGAAATTGGGTAACTATCAGATTCATGGAACCCAACTTGCTAAAATCCAGTGTTTCTAATTGCACATCCTTGAATCGTTGAGTATGGGCCGGCTTGTCTCCTCGAATAAAGATACCAAGGTGCATCAGTTTCGGCGACTTCTCAAGGTCTCCGCCCATTGCATGATGCCAGTGTTCTTCGAATGTTTGCCTGGGAATAAACCCTTTTCCCATCCGCACATAAGGATCTTCATAATAGACATATTCCTTGTCGACGGCGAGAATGACCACATAGTGGCCGTTTTGCCAGTCTTCCTGCACGGAAGCAGTAGAATCCTGACGGCTTCGCCAGGCTTGGCTCAAAGCAATCACGGGAATGCCTTGATCGGTAGCTAGTTCGATTTCATCGAGTGTCAGATTTTCTTTGACCTCGGCTTCGAAGCCAAGAATCTTGGCAACCCGTACAATGTCATCCGGATAGGTGCCGGTTTCCGGGGTGGTATGAAGGAGCGCGATCAGGTCTTCTTCGTCCAGATCCTTGCCCCAATAGCTCAAAACGGCCTGAAGACATGAGGCGCCACAGGAATATTCAGTGCTCTGACGCGTTTGTTTCAAAAGGCGGAAGCGCTTCATGGCAAGGTCCTTATGATGGGAACGGGGAATGATCGACAGTTTATGTTGCGATATCACTGGCCAGGATTAGCATCCACGTCTTCCCATGAAGCATCCGGATCATAGGTTTTCATCGCCATAGCCAATTCCCCGGTTTTAGAGCCTAAATTTTTCTGGTATATCTTGCCGCTGTGATTCACGACAAAAGTCATGATGCCGGATGAACCATAGACCGCAGGAAACGCGACCAGGGCAAAACCCGCAATCATGTTGCCGTTGATGATGTAGTCGTATTTTCCGCCGGGAACATTGCCGCCCTGACGGGTAAGAATCTTGTAATAATAGCCGTGATACGGCGTCATCGATTCCGATCTGTCTTTTTTCTTGTACCCAGCGGCTTTGGCTTCCGCCACAAGGGGGCCCAAGGGACTTTCGGGCTGACCGGATTGGGTCTCCCAGTACAAGCCGTCGAATTTCCCGGGTTCACTGCGAATTTTGGTCGCGAACTCGCCCACTTCGTCACCGTCCCGGTCGATGGAAGCATATTCGGATTGCGCCTCCACATAGCCTCGTATCACGCCCAGAGCATTCAGCTCATTACGACCGATTCTGCGGTTCAGAATTTCCTGTTTGCCTTGTTCGGCATCGAATCGCCATTGACCTCCGTTATTCACGAGAGGAATAGGGAATGCCCAGTCATTCTGTCCGAAATGTAAGATCGCTTTCTTGGCCTCCTGATTTTCGACAAAAGTTTTCTCTTCCGCCATTTTCAGAAAGCTCTCACGATTGTTCGCATCTTCCACCTCATCACCTGATGAAAGTATGTCGGCATATTGGCTGCCAAAAATGACCGAGGCTTTGCTTTTATCCTTGTTACGCGCGGCATCGACCAACGCTTTTGATGCCTCCTCGGGCGACGCGAAACCTTGGGCCTTACCCGGCGCTTCGGTTGCGGGCGCTGCGGCTGCGGATAAGGCGCACGAAGCAATCGAGGCAATAAAAATGACCATCGAAAGAGTATAACGGAGTTTATTGGACATCATGATGGAAACCTCTCCTAAATAAAGTTCGAACTACCAATGACCGGGATTCTGGAAAAAGAGGGAAGCAAAAAACCTATATTGCTAGCTATAAATAAAATCAAGTAATTTCATGCCTTTAAACCATCACCGGCGACCACCACCTCTTGCACCACCGCCTCCTCCTCTTCTAGCTGCGCCACCACTTCTACCTGCTGCGCGTTGCCCCCCAAATGATGAGCGTTGTCTGGCCGGTTGGGCGCTCGCACGACTGGTGCTTCCGCGGTTACTAAAAGAGCGGGAACCACCACCATCCCGGGCACCTTCAAACGCATTCGGGCGCGACATTTCTTGACGGCGCTGTTGCTGGAGGCGCTGCGTCTGCTCGTTGCGTTGTCTGGCCAACTGCTGTTGTTGATTCGGCCTTTGGGCGGCTTGTTGTGGCCGCCTTTGGCTTCCCGCAGTAATGCTTTCGGGTCGGCGCGGAACGGTGCCTGCGCGGTCTTTTGCACGCGGCTGTCCTTTCGTCTGTTGCCGAGCACTCAGACTTGAAGCGCCGCGTTTGCTTTCGAAATTGTTCCTTTGACCTGACTCCCGCAGGCCTTCCAAGGCGCTTTCTTGTCTGCTTTGAGGCCGGCTACTGCTCTGAATTTTGCCGGCACGCGTTTCCTTGCCGGGTTTTGAAGCCAAACGTTGCTGGATATCGGTGCTGGAGAGCCGGGTGGGAGCCGACCGATCTGCGGCTCCCGCCTTACCGAATCCTCGCATGTCGGCAGGAAGGTTCTGTGCTCCGCTGAGCCGGTTTCCAGCCAATGACGGCGACTCAGCGCGCCCGATGCGTTGCTGGGCTTTAGGCGGATAAGCCTGACCACGGCGATGACGAGCATCCGGCTGCCAACGCCCGCCCCCCCGGTCCTTCATGGCCGATAGTTGATCCTGATTGAATGTGCCGTCTCGATTAACATTAATTTCATTGCCTGAAATATTGACATTTCCGCGATTAATGTTTGCATTGCCGTACCGCGATCCGCCGTAATATCCGCCTCCTCCCCCGTGCCAGCAATTTCCGCCGTGACACACGGCGTTTCCGTAATAATGCGAGACATGGTAGCCATCATCCCAGTCGTCATCATCGGCCCATTCCATGATGCCCCAGGTCAGCAATCCGCCGGCAATCGCGCCGGCCCCGAACGACATCCATTGATCCGTGCTGTCCGTTGTGGAAGTTGCTGTCGCAGGTTGAACATAGGTAGGATAATAGCTGGTTGCCGCGGGCGCTGCGGCCATGGTTCCGGCCGGATACATTTGGGCGGTTGGCGGCGGCGCCATCGGAGCCGCATAAACAACCTCGGGATTATAACTTGGAACCGATATCGTATCGTCCTTGGCCGGCTGTATATAAATCACTTCCTTGGTCATTACGGCCGGAGTCACTTTGGCTTCCCCTGATTGCACTGCCTCTTGCCCAGGTTGCGACATGGACACCGTCTTGGTTTCGACTTTCTGCAAATCGGAATCTTTCAAAAATCCGGCATCGGTCGCCCGCTTACGCAAAGCCTGGATGGTGTCCATCAATTCTGTCGGATTTGACAGAAAGGCGTCACCCAACTGTGTAGTCCAGTCCAGATGCTGATCCATCATTGCAATAACGTCAGGGACTGCCGTCAACCGAATGACGCTGGCATCCCATTTTTTTTCACGCACGGTCGCTGGATCCGGTTTGGATTCCAGCCAGCGGGCCGCCTGTACCACTTCCAGAGGATACGTGGCGGCCACCAGCACTTCGGCTAACAGCGGATCGGGATAGAGCGCGATAGGTGCCACCAGCGATTCAAGACTGGTCAAGGGTTTTGCTGCCGGCTTTGGAACAGGTGGAGTTGCAGGTGCGGGTTGTGCGGGCTGAGGTGTTGAGGTAACCGGCGGTGTCTGAGCTTTCTCTTTGTCTTTATCGCCGCAGCCTACAGCATGTATTGACAAGATCAGTAACGCTGTGCGGCCAATGACGGTCATTTTACCGAAAGCCCTTCCCTTGGCGCGATCCCGAACGGTGTCGCCGACAATTTCGTCAAGATGGTTGTAGCGGGCGAAATTATTAATTTGATTCATTACGAAAGCTCCATATGATCAACACCCAATATACAAACAGTTAATACCACAGCATACTTTCACCTGACCGGCGTACAGCATAGTAAAGACTATTCATTGTTTGTTAGAAGACGAATGAGTAAATCTCTAGATGAGAAATTAACTATATTCCTGCGCACTTGGACGCGCTATTGGACTTTAGTCCAAGGTCCAGGAAGCCCGGTCGATTGGTAGTTTTTTCAACCAGGGACGAAAGTTGAGAATGATGTTCTCGTCAGACAGTGCATCGGCGTTCGCTTTTTAGGGTAGTTTCGGTCGATTTTTACCAAAATTTGAAACCAACGCACCGCTCGTTCGTTCCACTTCCGACAGAAATTTCTCTCGCAGGATTCACAACTTTTCGCAGACATAACCAAGATCGGCATTACGGGCTTGTATTGCCCGGCTTAAAGGCAATCGACTGGGTGTCGAGACTCAAATTTGAATGCATCTGCACTGAACAGGCCTCCAGGTACAAAATGAGCCATCAATCCTGACGTTGGACTAAAGTCCAATAGCGATTCCTGCTTTCAGAGGAATAGAATGACTACCAACTAACATCTTTGGGCAAATAGTTAATAGCATTGACTTCGTTGCCCTTCGGTTTAAGCTAAATATTGTAGCGCAACGATGGTGTTAACTCCTTGCAATTTGGGTGTTGATCATATGGAGCTTTCGTAATGAATCAAATTAATAATCTCGCCCGCCATACCCGTCTTCTCGAAATTGTCGGCGACACCATTCGGGTTCGTGCCAAAGGCAGGGCTTTCGGCGAAATGGCCATCGTTGAAAACACCGATGGCGAGAGTTCGCTGGCGAAAGTTGTCGATCTGGATCGCGACATTGTCAGTCTTCAGGTATTTTCCGGGGGCAAGGGGCTGTCCACAGGCGCCACGGTCAATTTTCTGGGGCGCAGTCTGGATGTGGTTTATTCGCCCAATATTCTGGGAAGGATATTCCGTGGTTCCGGCGATCCGATTGACGGTGGGCCGGAACTCACTACCGATCCGCGCATTTCGGTGGCGGGGCCGACCGTTAATCCGGTGATGCGCGTGATGCCGACGCACATGATCGAAACCAAGGTCCCGATGATCGATCTCTTTAATTGTCTGGTTGAAAGCCAAAAAATACCCATTTTCTCAGTTGCCGGCGAACCGTATAACGAGTTATTGGCGCGCATAGGCTTTCAGGCCAATGCCGATGTCCTGGTTTTCGGCGGTATGGGTTTGATTTTCGATGATTACCACTTCTTTCGCACGTCGTTCGAAGCCCATGGCGTATTTCACCGGACGGTGATGTTCGTTAATCAGGCGTCCGATCCCCTGGTCGAACGATTGATGATACCCGACATGGCGCTGGCCGTGGCTGAAAAGATGGCGGTCGAAGAAAACAAGCGGGTTCTGGTTTTGTTGACCGACATGACCGCTTACGCCGATGCGATGAAGGAACTCGGCGTTGCTCAGGAACGGATTCCGGCCGTGCGAGGCTACATGGGAGATTTGTACACGCAGTTCGCGCAACGCTATGAAAAGGCTTGTGGCTTCAAGGGCGCCGGTTCGGTCACTATTCTGACCGCGACCACGATGCCGGGCGATGATGTCACCCATCCGGTTCCCGACAATACAGGGTATATCACCGAAGGCCAGTTTTACTTGCACGACGGCTTTATCGATCCATTCGGCTCCCTGTCTCGGTTAAAACAGCACGTAATCGGCAAGGCCACGCGCGAGGACCACAGCCAAATCATGAACACGATGATCCGCTTTTATTCCGGCTCCGTCGAAGCACAAAAGAAGCAGGCGATGGCCTTCGAATTGTCGCCTTTCGACCACAAGCTGTTGAAGTTCGGCAAGCTGTTTAAGGGACGCTTTATGGATATCGAGGTATCCATCCCGGTCATCGAAGCGCTGGATTTGTGCTGGCAGACCCTGGCGGAATGTTTCACTAAGGAAGAACTGCTGATGAAAAAAAATCTGGTTGATAAATACTTTCCTCAGCAAATTGACGAAGCGACGCAGGAGTAAGCCGCCATGGCCAAGCTGAAGCTCAGCAAGCAGTCAATGCACCACCAACAGGAGCAGTTGAAGCTCTATAAGCGCCTGTTACCGTCGCTCGACCTGAAGCGCCGGCAATTGACGATGGAAGCGCAGAAGGCGCAAGAAGAGCACGCCGCCGCGGTGGCGCAGATTGACGCTCTGGAAACTCGGATCGGTGAAGAATTGCCGATGCTCGCAGATGAAGGCCTGCATCTGCGCGACCTGGTGGTCGTCAAAGGCTATAAGCTGGGTGAACAAAATATCGTCGGCGTCAGGCTGCCAGTGCTGGAATCGCTTGATTGCCAGGTCGCCGAGTATTCACCTTTGGCGACGCCGGCATGGCTCGACATCCTGGTACAACGCTTGAAGGACGCCAAAACCTGTCGGCTACGCGCCGAGATTGCCGCCCAGCGACTGGAGATTTTGCGCCTGCAATTGCGGCGGATAACGCAACGGGTCAATTTGTTCGAAAAAATCCTGATTCCGACGGCACATAGTAATATCCAGCGCATCCGTATTTATCTCGGCGAAACCGAACGCGCCGCGGTGGTGACTTCAAAACTCGCCAAATCGAAGCAATTGTCAGAGCGGAATGCGCTCACGGAGGCCCCAGAATGAGCATCGTCCGTTTGGATAAGGTCACTTTTGTGGGGTTGACCGAGGACCGGGAACGCTTGTTACAGGACTTGCAGGAATTGGGGTGCCTGCATATCGAACCATTCGTGGCGGAAAGTGAAAGTCAGAATACCCTAGGCACCTGTGCCGGGGCACGGGAAGCGCTCCAATTTTTACACGATTATCCGCAGAGAAGGCGGCAAATCAGGGATGACGCCCGTTTCGACGCGCTGGAGACCGAACGCAAGGTGCTCGACGTGCGGCAGCGCTTGCAAGTGCTGTCCGATGAGCGCGATTTTCTGGTCAAGCGCATCCAGGACATGCGGCCATGGGGCGATTTTGAATTTTCACCCTTGCCTGAAATGGGCGGCCTGCGTCTGTGGTTCTATGCGATACCGCATCGCGACATGGTTTTAATCAGAGATTTGCCGCTGGTCCATGAGATCGTCAAGAAAGACAGCCGCTATGCTTACGTAGTGGTCATTTCCGAAAGCGAGCCGGAAGGGTTGCCTGTCAACCGCACGCATATCGGCAGCCAGCCCCGCCACGAATTGGAAGCGCGTCTTGAAGAAGTGGAGCTGGCCATCGAAGACGTGCAGGCAGAACGCGCCTATCTGACCCGCTGGTACAGTCTGTTGCGCGACAATATCGCCACCTTGGAAGATAAGGCCGCGTTGGCGGCCGCACAAAACCAGTCTTACACGCGGACAGGCATGTTCGCCCTACGCGGCTGGGCTCCCCACGCGCGGCTTGCCGAACTTGAAGGCTATGCGCGCCGGCATGGGGTGCTTATCGATGCCCGGGAAGTGCAGCCGGACGATAGCCCTCCAACCTATCTGGACAACCCGCCTTGGCTTGCTGCCGGCGAAAGCCTGGTCAATTTCTACATGACGCCGGGTTATCGGACCTGGGATCCTTCACAGGTCGTTTTCATCTCCTTTGCATTATTTTTCGCGATGATCCTGGCCGATGCCGGTTATGCGCTGCTGTTGGGAGCTTTTTTGTTGTCCTTTTGGCGCAAAATGGGAGCATCTCCGGGCGGAAGGCGATTTCGCCCATTGTGCCTGGCGATCGTTGTTTTTTCCGTGCTTTACGGCATGCTGATCGGCAGCTATTTCGGTGTGACGCCGGCCGATGGGACCTTGTTGGCCGCAGTGCATGTTTTGGACATGAGCGACTCCAATCTGATGATGGTGATTTCGGTGTACATCGGCTGCATCCATGTTATTTTGGCGGCGGCACTGGATGCGGCTCGATATAAGAACCGCGTCGAAGGCTTGGCCTCGGTCGGCTGGGCCTGCATTGTCTCGGCCGGATTGGTATTTTTGATGTCAACGGCCTTCGCACCCGATGTTTTAAAGCCGCTGTCGGTACTCCTTGCCGGCGTGGGCGCCCTGCTGGTGTTGTTATTCTCGGCGTCTTTCGAAAAACCGGTGCCCCGCTTGTTGATGGGCCTGCTCGGATTGACCAAATTGTCCGGAGCTTTCGGTGACGTGCTCAGCTACCTGCGGTTGTTTGCGCTTGGGCTCGCCAGCGGCTCATTGGCTGCGGAATTTAACCACATGGCCATGGGGATCAATGATGCGATGCCGGGGGTTGGCCTTTTCTTTGCCTTTCTGGTGCTGTTTTTGGGGCATGCGGTCAATCTTCTCTTGGGGTTGGCAAGTGCGGTCATTCACGGTTTACGCCTTAACGTGATCGAATTTTTTAATTGGGGATTGAAGGAAGAAGGATCGTTGTTCAAAGCTTTCCGCCGGTCGGAAAGATGAAAGGATGAACGACCGCATGTCCCGCAACAGAATTCTACATAAATTTCAATAACGCCTGGAGGTCTCTTACTATGGATGCTTTTATTGTGACGCTTGGTTGGTTGGGAATGTTCGCGCCGTTGGCTTTGGGCGCGGTGGGCAGCATGATCGGCTGCGCTCGCGCCGGTATGGCGGCTTGCGGTGCGCTGTTGGATGTCGAAAGCGGATACGGCCGTTACATCGGCGTTGCCGCGATGCCTTCTTCGCAAACGATCTACGGCATCGTTGTCACCATGGCGCTACGGCGGGAGCTGACAATCGAAAATTCGCCGGGCATTTTCGGCCTTGGCATTCTGACCGGTGTGGCATTGATGCTTAGCGCCTTTGCCCAGGGCAGTGCCTGCGCTTCGGCCATCAATGCTTCGAAAAGCAAACTGGAAATTTTCGGTATATCCTTGGCGCCGGCGGCGTTGGTAGAAGGTTTTGCAGTGTTCTCATTCGTATTTGCGCTGGTGCTTTCCGGCGGCATTCCTAAATGAGCTAACGGAGGTGAATCATGACCGAACACATTAACACTGATACCGGCGTACAAGCGCTGATCGACAGGATCCGCGACCAGGGAGTGCAGAGTGCCAACCAGGAAGCCGCGCGCATCCTTGCGGAAGCAGAAGCAAAGGCTTCGCAGTTACTGGCGGAAACCCAAAAACAGGTCGAACAACTGCGCGCTAAAGCCGCGGCGGATATCGCAGCCGAGCAGGCTGCCGCACAGGAAGCCTTGAAGCTTTCTGCCCGCGACACCGTCCTGAGGTTGAAGAACGTCGTTGCTGCCGCATTCGAAACCTTTGTTCGCCGTTTGGTCACCACGGCGACACAAGACCGGGATTTGATGAAAAAACTGGTTTTAGTATTGGCCGGGCATAGCGCGGAAGAATTGATCAAAGACAAACAAATTCAAATTCTTTTATCCGACGCCATAGTGACCGGACAGTCCGATCCAAAGCTGCGCGAACTGGGTAAACAAACCATTTTGAGCCTTTCAAGCGATATGTTGCGTGAAGGCGTCGAATTGATTCCATCCAGCAGCATCGAGGGCGGCGCGAAGGTGCGTCTTGTCGGCGAACAACTGGAAATCGATTTATCCGACAAGGCGATAGCCAAAATGCTTGCAGACCACTTGCTGCCGCGTTTTCAGGCCATCTTGACGGGTGCGGAATAAGGGATGTCCCCAGCCATGAAGGATGATTACTATACGGTTGTAGCAAGTTTGCCACACTTGCCTTATTTCGCCGATGTCGAGCGGCTCCCCCTAAGCCGTTTGCGCCTGGAACAGCGTTTGCGCATGCTGGATGCGGATGAAAGCCAGCAGATATTCCAGGCTGAATTTCTGGCCGGTTGGCGGCTGCCTGCCGGTAAACTGGGCGGCGGCAATATCGCTGCGCATTATAAAACTGCGCTGCAAAGTATAACCCAACCCGTGTTACGCGAGTTTGTCGAATACCGCCTGGACATACAAACCGTTCTTGCCGCATTGCGCATCAGGCAAGCCGGACTTGATCCGCAACAATACGCGGGAACCTGGGGTGTAGGCCGCTGGGTCAAGCATATCGAAGCGCATTGGGATGCAGCCGATTTCCGCCTGGGCACCGTCTATCCATGGGTGCTCGAGGCCGGCAGCTATCTGGCGGCTGCCGATGCAACGGCATTGGATCGCCTGCTGATGGACACCGTATGGCGGAAGCTGTCCCGTTTGGGTGATATGAGTCCTTTCGGTTTCGAAGCGATCACTGCCTTTGTTTTTAAATGGGATATTTTGCAGGCTTGGCTACAGCACGATGCCAGCGCCGCAAAACAACGCTTCCAGATATTGATCGAGGAGATAAAACATGTCCAGTGAAAATACCGGCGCCGTCTTTGCGACAGTGGTAGGCGTCAAGGAAAGTCTGATTTTGGTCGAGTTTGACGAAGCCGTCGAGGTGATGAAAAACGAAGTCGGCTACGTCTGCGTCGGCGAAGAACGGCTGAAGGCCGAAATCCTTCGGGTGCGGGGACGCACCGCTGACATGCAAGTGTTCGAGGATACCCGCGGCGTGCGGGTGGGCGACCGGGTGGAGTTGTCAGGTGAAATGCTTTCCGCAACCTTGGGCCCTGGACTGCTGGGCCAGGTTTTCGACGGTTTACTGAACCCTTTGCACGGTCTGGCGCAAAAATACGGTTTTTTCCTGCCGCGCGGCGTCATGATGTCGCCGCTTGATCCGGATAAAAAATGGCAGTTTACCCCGGATGCAGCGATCGGAGATACATTGTCTCCCGGCGGTGTCCTGGGATCGGTTCCTGAAGGTCCTTTCAAGCACAAGATCATGATTCCTTTCAATGAAGCGGAACCTGTCCAGTTGACCTGGATTCGGGGTGGCAGTTTTTCTATTAACGAGGTTGTTGCGCGCTACAAGACGTCTGGCGGTGAAGAAAAGGAATTGACCATGGCCCTCCGCTGGCCGATCCGGCGACCGATTCCCGAAAATCTGTTGCGCAGGCGCTATTCCGAGCGGCAGTTCCCATCGAAACCGCTGACCACGGCGACCCGCATCATCGACACTTTTTTCCCCATCGCGCAGGGCGGCACGGGCTGCATCCCCGGGCCGTTCGGCGCCGGAAAGACCGTATTGCAGAGCCTCATCGCGCGCTATTCCAGCGTCGATATCGTGATTATCGTCGCCTGCGGGGAACGCGCCGGGGAGGTCGTCGAAACCATTCACGAATACCCGGAAACGGCCGATCCCCGCACCGGCGGTACCTTAATGGACCGAACGATCATTATCTGCAACACCTCTTCTATGCCAGTCGCCGCCCGCGAAGCTTCGATTTACACTGGCATCACGCTCGGGGAATATTTCCGCCAAATGGGCTACGATGTGTTGCTGATTGCTGACTCGACGTCGCGCTGGGCGCAGGCGATGCGCGAAACTTCGGGAAGAATGGAAGAAATTCCGGGCGAGGAGGCGTTTCCGGCCTATCTCGATTCCGCGATCAAGAACCTTTACGAGCGCGCGGGCGTGATCCGTTGCGCCGATGGCTCCACCGGCACGCTGACGTTGATCGGCACGGTGTCTCCTGCTGGAGGCAATTTCGAGGAACCCGTCACCCAGTCCACGCTCGGCACCGTCAAAACCTTCCTGGGCTTGTCCGCCGATCGCGCCTACAAACGCTTTTATCCGGCCATCGACCCCTTGCTTTCGTGGTCTCGCTATCTGGATCAGTTGGCCTCCTGGTTTACCAAAGAACTCAATACCGAGTGGGTTAACGACGTCAAAAATATGATGGCTTTGCTGGAGCGCGGAGAAGGCATTTATCAAATCATGCAGGTCACCGGCGAAGAGGGTATTACTCTGGAAGACTTCATCGACTGGCAAAAATCGGTGTTGCTCGATATGGTTTATCTGCAGCAGGATGCTTTCGATGAAGTCGATGCCTGCATGCCTCGCGAACGCCAGTTAACCAGCTTCCGGATGTTAAAAAAACTGACTTCAGCGGATTTTAAGTTCCAGGACAAAAACGAAGCCCGGGATTTTTTTACCAGGGTTACCGATCTCTATAAAAACTGGAATTACAGCCGCCCTGATTCACCCGATTACGAACGATACTGCAAAGACATTGAAAAAATCGCCGATCAGTACCTGCCGGCTCATAATGTCCAATAAACCCTAAAACTGCTGCAAGGAGCGTTGCCATGATTAAAAAAGATATCATCGATTTATTCAGGGTTAAACCCGATACAAAAATCCGGCTCAAGGATTACCACACTGGCTGGGAGCAGACCGATGAGTTCAAATCCGCCGGCAAAAAAGCAGTCAAGGAAAGAGCCAACGAGATTTTGCAAGCCAGCATTGAAGACTTGTCAGAATGTCAGCAATTGCTTTATGCCGATGACCGATACGCCTTGTTGATCGTCTTGCAGGCCATGGATGCGGCCGGAAAGGACGGCACCATCAGGCATGTCATGTCGGGCGTCAATCCCCAGGGCTGCCAGGTATTCAGTTTTAAAAAGCCTTCGGCCGAGGAATTGGACCATAATTTCCTCTGGCGATATATGAAATCGCTGCCCGAGCGCGGCCGCATCGGCATCTTCAACCGTTCCTATTACGAAGACGTGCTGGTAGTCAAAGTCCACGAGGATATACTGGAACAGCAAAAGCTTCCGGACGGTAAATTCGGGAAATCTTTCTGGCAGGCGCGTTATGACGACATCAACGCCTTCGAACGCCATCTGGTGCGCAACGGCACCATCGTTTTGAAGTTTTTTCTGCATGTATCCAGGAAGGAACAGAAGCAACGGTTTATGGACAGGCTTGAACGTCCCGAAAAAAACTGGAAATTTTCACTTGCCGATCTTCATGAGCGCGGCTACTGGGAAGATTATGTCGACGCCTACGAAAAAGCCATCAGTGCGACCGGCACCAAATGGGCGCCCTGGTACATCGTGCCGGCCGATGATAAATGGGCGACTCGCGCCATAGTGGCCGACATTGTCACTTCGACATTGCGTGATCTCGACCTCAAATTTCCCGAGATGACGGATGAGCAGCGCAAGTTACTGGAACAGGCTCGAAAGACCTTAGAAGAGGAAAAATAAAATGGCGGAATTCAAGCTCTACCCTTTTCGCAGGACACAAATTGTTCAATCTCAGATCCAGGAATTTCTGGATGCGGTTTCGACGGCGATTTTAGCCTATCAGGAAGGCATGACTGCTTACCTTAAAGAAGGCTGGCAGGAAACAGCAGAGGAAAAGTTGCAGCAGATTTCTGCTTACGAATCCCGCGGCGACGGCCTGCGCTCCGGTATCGGAATGACCCTCTATTCCGAAATGCTGTTGCCGGACACGGCTGCCGATATCCTGGGGCTGCTGTCGGATTTGGATCATTTGCTCGACCGAATGCGAGGACATTTCACACTGCTGGGAATTGAAAAACCGGAATTTGCAGCCGACTCGAGAGAAGTGATAATCGATTTTGTCTGCCATGCCTGCAGCGCGATGGAACACACCGTATCCGCAGCGCGCATTTATTTTCGCGATCCCAAAGGGGTACATGACCTCATCCATAAAATTCACTACCATCAGGAAGAGGCTGAAAAAATAGGCATTCGATTACTTAAAAACATATTTGCCGGCAACGACAGTTTGGAGCGTAAATGTCATTTACGCGATCATTTGCTGCGAATTGGACAGATGGCCATGCAGGCGGACGAAACCGGCGACGCCCTCGCCATCTATGCGGTCAAACGCTCTGTTTAACCGTAGGCTATCATGATTGATCTGACATTTTTCCTTTTTCTTTCCAGCGGGTTGTTTTTGGGCTGGTCACTGGGCGCCAACGACGCCGCCAATATTTTTGGAACGGCGGTCACTACCCGGATGCTGCGTTTCCGCACCGCGGCGATACTGTGCGCGGTGTTCGTTGTGCTGGGCGCAGTGATCAGCGGTGCGGGCGCCTCGCATGGTCTCGGCAAGCTCGGTGCCGTCAATGCATTGGCGGGGTCCTTTACCGTCGCGTTATCGGCCGCACTGACCGTCTACACAATGACCAAATGGGGCTTGCCGGTCTCGACCACGCAAGCGGTCGTCGGCGGCATCGTCGGCTGGAACTTCTTCAGCGATTCGCCTACGGACATGGCGTCGCTTAGCCAAATTGCGGGCACCTGGGTAGCCAGTCCGATCCTGGGTGCGCTCTTTGCCTGGCTCATTTACCTCGGGCTCATTTTTTTGATCGATCGCGTAAAACCACACATGCTCTGGCTCGACCATTGGACGCGGCTGGGGCTGGTTTTGGCTGGGGTATTTGGAGCTTATAGCCTGGGAGCCAATAATATCGGCAATGTCATGGGGGTGTTCGTGGCTTCTTCTCCGTTACAGGATATCCAGGTTGGCGATTTGTTTTCGTTATCCGCTCCTCAGCGTCTGTTTTTGTGGGGCGGAATTGCCATTGCTGTAGGCGCGTTTTTTTCCCTTCCGGTAATGGCCACCGTCGGCAAAGGCATCGTCCCGATCGGTCCTCTCGGCGGATGGGTTGTCGTGGTTTCGCAATCACTGGTGTTATTTATTTTTTCATCCACATCATTACAAAATTTTGTCACAGGCTTGGGCCTTCCGCCCATTCCGCTGGTGCCTGTATCCAGCTCCCAGGCGGTCGTCGGAGCCGTTTGCGGTATTGCGTTAGCACGTGGGATCAAGGGCTTGCGCCAGATCCGCTGGTGGGAAGTCGCGAAAATCGCCGTGGGCTGGGTATCCACCCCGATCAGCGCGGCTCTAATCTGTTTTGTGATGCTGTTTATAGTCCAAAACGTTTTCGAACAACAGGTTTATATGCTTTCAAGCACTTCACATGCCGAAAGTAGGCCCTAACGAAGATGATGATGGTGTGTCTGCCTATCAAAGAGCTCATATCGATGAAGCGTTTTCGAATAAGGTGGTATGTTTGGAAAATTCCTGCCAGGACCAGCCTGAGGCCATTGAGGAAGTTTGCCGTACTCTTATGGAGGGATATATAACAGATCCAAAAACGGCCAGAGGGATTACAAAAGAGAAGAACCAATTTTCTATATAGTTCAAATTCACAACAATAAAATTAGGAGTCAAAAAATGAAATACAAACACCTTGCTTTTCTTTTCGCTATTGCAACCGTCAATCTTCCAGCAATCGATAACGTCGCTTATGCAGAAGGAGAATCG
Source organism: uncultured Methylococcaceae bacterium (assembly GCA_964568805.1). Classification (GTDB taxonomy): domain Bacteria; phylum Pseudomonadota; class Gammaproteobacteria; order Methylococcales; family Methylomonadaceae; genus CAZMRW01. The sequence goes on from CAZMRW010000019.1 coordinate 39,258, forward strand.
ACACCCTCAACCACTGCAGCCCCTGCCATAGATACAGCAGACGAGGGAGATGAACTCAAGATGTTTCGCTTTACTCTGCGTATGGATAAATTGGATTTCGTCAAGAAGGCGATGGGACTGAACGCGGAACAAGAAAAGAAGTTTTTGGACCAATATTACCCTTATGACATTGAGTTGAAAAAATTAAACGACGAGCGCGCAGCAGTAATCAAGGATTATGCGGCTAGTTTCGAAAACATCACAGACAAGGAAGCCGATAAACTTGTCAAACGTTTACTCAAATTCCGCAAACAGCGCCTCGCGCTTCTTGAAAAGTATTACGGCAAAGTAGCAAAAGCGACCTCTAAGGTCATCGCAGCACGTTTTCTGCAAGTAGAAAGTGTTTTGCAAGGTGCTGGCGATGTGACTCTTGGCTCCTCAATTCCTTTGATGTCAAAGTAGCGAAAACCAGCTTGGAAGGGAATGCAGGGGAACGTAATTCCAATGCCGTTTAACCCGCAAGGCGGATTCGCCATTAGGTAATCCGCCATGAACTAGTAGTTCGCCAATACAATTTTGACGGGAAGCGCAATAGTGTAGGTGCGGATTTATCCGCGCTGTGCGAATGAATTCGCACCTACATCTGACCGTCATTACATGCTTGGCGGACTACTAGCAGGATATTGGTGCTTTCAATCGCGAAATGCCCTACGTTCCTAGAATGGGCGCGGTTTACTTAGCGGAATATAAATTTGTCGGCGCCACTTGTCCTGGTTTCATTAAAGTCGATTTTTTATAAATTGTGCTGGAAAGGTGATCATCATGACGAATAAAAACGAACCCGTACTGGAAATATCCTTAGTTCGCGATGACTTAATTTTCCTGGTTCAGCGCCGAATAGGTTTGATTCCCGAACGAGGTTTGGGAATCCTCAGGCGGGCTCTTTTCTTTACCTTACTGACTTGGTTGCCTTTAGTCATCTGGTCGTTTTTAAAGGGTACCGCCTTACATGGGCAAATTAACGAACCGTTACTCAATCATTTTGGCATTCACGCCCGCTTTCTGGTGGCAATACCTCTCATGATTCTAGGCGAAGGCATGATGCACAACATTCTTACCAAGTTAATCCCATATTTTTACACATCGGGATTGGTGCGTGATGAACAGAAAAGCGCTTTTACGCTGGTCATACAAAAAGCGATCTCCCTCCGCAACAGTACGATTCCTTGGGTCGTTATTGCAACTATCGTTTGTCTGTCAGTGGTATTCCGGCCAGCCTATCAGGATATTCATGAGTTGGACTGGGCAAACGTCGGAACAACGGGGCAATTCAACCTGGGTTTCGGAGGTTGGTGGATGATGTTTGTGAGTCGTCCGATTTTTACCGCATTGGTTTGGATTTCATTGTGGCGATTGATACTGTTATTTCTTTTATTTAAATGGATTGCCGCTCTTGACCTGGAATTGGTGCCTACTCATCCGGATCTGGCCGGCGGATTGGGTTTTCTTGAAAAAATCCCGACGGCATTTAGTCTGTTTGTGTTTGCGATCTCGTTGGTACTTGCGTCACGTCTGGCGCACGATGTGATTTATCATGGCCTGCAATTGCAATCGCTCAAATCGCTATTGATAGTTTATCTAATTGTAATAGCTGTTTTATTTTTATCTCCGCTAATGGCTTTTATTCCCAAACTCTTAGCCGCCAAACGCAGGGCTCGTTTAGAATATGGCGCATTAGTTGGAAATCATGGCCGTCTGGTTCAACGACGCTGGATCCGGCACGAGTCAATCGTCGATGATTCTTTGTTACAAGCCCCTGAACTTGGACCTGTTGCCGATACCTTAAGCCTTTACGAAGCGGCGAGCAAAATGCGCCCGATCCCTATAGGAAAGACCGCTATACTCGGAATCGCATTACCCGCTGCAATTCCGTTGTTAGCATTATTTGCCATTCAAGTTCCAATCAAAGACATTATATTAAAACTCCTTTCGATTATCTTTTAATTGAAAATTGCAGAGAGGGAGATGCTTTAGAATCAGCTGCCTTTTCCGCGCCAGCCAGCCAGCCAGGCTACGCCGCCATTGAATAATGGTATAGCGAAACTGTCACAGAGCCTAATTACCTCGCAGAAGCAAAACGATAAGCTCCACTCGGCAGTTAGGCTTTCTCAGATTCAGGAACCGTAACTTTCAGTCACTATCCTTACTGTGTTGGTTTAGCCCTTAAAAATTTTTGTGAAAAGCCAAATCAGTCGTTTGTTTTGACGTCCCGTGCGCCTTGGCGGGCTTCTTGTTTGATATCCCGCTTTAATTGCCGACAATCCGACCGACTCTCGTCAGCATCTTTGCATTGCTCCTTGGCATCGCTGGCAATATCTCGACCTTCCTGCTTTATGTCCCGTGATGCCCCCCTGTCATCCCGGCGATCGTCCCGCCGTTCCATGCCTTCCGTTTCTGAATACGCGGGCACCGGCCAGATCAGCGATCCAGTTGCAGCAAAAACCAAGGCTAAGATGCCGACCTGTAAACTTTTCTTTCGATTCATACTGTTTCTCCTCTGTGTGATCCGCTTTATGCAGAAATATTAATGGATCGACATCGCTTTCCGATCCATCTATAAAACCTCAATTTATTGCAAGACAACGCATGGCGCAATTCGATCGCAGTACCCGACGAAGCACTGGCTAAAATGGCTTCCAGTGTACCTGCAAGTATTGAATACCGCCTGAGAGGTGCCCTGACTTTATTTCACTTACATTTAATGAGGTTTGATCATAATGAACTGATTGCAAACTTTCGGCAATTGGACTTAAGGCCAATAATTACTTAAAAACATATTAGCCGGCGACGACAGTTGGAGCGTAAATGTCATTCTGGCTCGACCATTGGACGCGGCTGGAGCTGATTTTTTCACGGCGGTTTCAAGTACCAAGCCCAAAAAGCGCAGCATGATGCTACGCTTTTTGCTGTTGTAATTTGTAAATTCCTTATACAATCCAATCGGTTCTCAATAGCATTGTTGCCAGGCTCTGTTTCTATGGTTTCGACTTTTAGCCAGTAACCTAATCCAAATCATCTCCTTGAAAAAGTAACCAACTGATATACTGTTACACTTCGATCTATTGACTTTTCTTATGACAATTATCGCCTCTTCGCTATTACAAAAGCATCACGCCGCTGCCTTCACGAAAGTTATTGTGATCAGTTTCATCTCACTGATAATCGTAGGTTGCGCCACCCCGGTAGGTATTGATCCGGTAGACATTCAGACCGGCTATCAATTGAATACTCAGAGCGCGCTGTCGGCAGGGCAACCGTCGGAAGCTACAAAAATGGTACTGAGGCGCAATGGTCTCATGGACCGCTTCGAAACCGAACCGGAGAAAGTACTCTCGGAACTACACGCCGAACTCAAACCGGCGGCTGATGAGGACAAACTGTTCGCTCTGGCGGAGTTGTCATTGCTGCATGCCCAAAAAAACGACGAGCATGCCTACTTCCTGGCGGCGGCGGTTTATGCCTGGTCGCTGTTGTTTCCAGGCGATGGTCTCGGCGTTCAACTAACTTCCTCGGACCCGCGCTTCCGCCTGGCTTACGATCTTTACAACCAAGGGCTTGCGCAAGGTTTAGCTAATTCGGAAGACAGCGACGAAGATGAGGTTGAAGTTCAGCTGAAACCCGGCACCTATCAATTGCCATTCGGATCGCTGGAATTAAGCTTTGACGAAAGTGGACTGTCCTGGGGCGGCTACCAACTAGAGCACTTTATCTCGACTGCTTTCCTGGATGTTCGAGGGTTCAGAAACCGCTATCGTACTCCGGGTCTTGGCTCCACGCTGGCGGCCAGTATTTCCAGTGGACCGACATCACATAAAGTGGTCGGCTGGGAGCGATTAGGGCCCCGCACCAAAGTGCCGGTTACCGCAATAGCGCGCTTACAGCATGCACGTTCCAGTTTGGCGGGCGGGCAAATCAAAGGGCAGCTCGAGTTGTATGCTAATGATCAGGCCACGACCCTTAGCGTCGAAGGTCAACTGCAGCCACTTGAGATCGACCCCACCGCAGCGTATGCTTATCGACTCAACGGTAACCCCATGTATTCCATGGAGATTCTTAATTTTCTAAAGGGCGGTCTGTTTAGCGGCGCTATCCCGAAAGATCGCGCCAACGATGGGCTGTTCACGCTGTATCCCTATCGCAAAGGCAAAATTCCCTTGGTTCTGGTGCACGGAACGGCCTCCAGCCCGCTGCGCTGGGGTGAAATGGTCAATGAGCTTGAAGGCGATCCCAGAATCCGCGAAAACTATCAGGTCTGGGTGTTCACCTATGATTCGGCGAATCCCGTTCCATATTCAGCCGGCGTTCTGAGGAACGCATTGGAAAATGCGCTGAATGAATTCGATCCCGATCACAAAGATCCGGCCTTGCAACAGATGATAGTCATAGGCCATAGCCAGGGTGGCTTGCTGACCAAGTTGACGGCAATCGATACCGGAAACCGCTTTTGGGATCTGGTTAGCGACAAACCGTTCGATCAAATAAAGGTAACTCCCGATGTAAAGGCGCTGCTAAAACGTACCATGTTTTTCGAACCCTTACCGTTCGTAAAACGGGTCGTATTTATTGCGACGCCACAACATGGCGCAATGGCGGCGGCCTCTGAGTGGGTGACAGGACTGGTTGCCAAGCTTGTCACCCTACCTCAGACGATGCTGCGCGGGCTTGCACAAGCAGCCGCAGCCAGCGGCGACGAGAAATTGTTGGCGAAATTGCGCAGGCCGCCGACAGCCGCTGACAACATGAACCCCAACAACCCAGGCTTGCAGACACTGGCATCTATACCTGTTGCATCGCATATTCCGGCTCACTCGATCATAGCCGTGGACGGTGACGGCCCGAAGGAAGAAGGAGATGATGGCGTGGTGGCATATCAAAGCGCCCATATTGATGAGGCTATTTCGGAAAAAGTGGTTAACTGGAACCATTCTTGCCAGGATCAACCCGAGGTTATTGAGGAAGTTCGGCGTATTCTGCTTGAACACTCAAATGCACTAGGCGAGTCAAATACATAAGCCTTGACCGAGATTCATCATCTCAATGCCGCCGAAGATAGGCTTCGGATGCCCGCTTGAACGTTAGAAGAACAGCGAATACCCAAGTCGATCATTCAACTGTCGAGGGTGCGCTGATCGAGAAACTAGCTGATATCCTCGAAGCAGATGATCTTTTGGGAAGTGATTTTCGAGAATGAAGCAGCAACTGCAACTGAACTAATCGAGAAATCGTACTTTCCCGGTATTCAGCTCATAGACCGCCCCGACCAAGGTTACTCGTTTCTCCCGCAGTGCCCTCTTCGCTTCCGGAAAAGCCATCAGTTGCTGCATGGACCAGCGCACATTAGCCTCCACGGCGGCATGCAGCAGCGACTTGCGATCGAGTTTCAGATCAAGCTCCGATAGGCCGGGCCTGATTAATCCCAGCAACGCTTCGATATGTTCGAGTTCCCTGGACTTACCGAGCATTTCTTCGACAGTGGCGGTCACTGCCCCGCAATTTTCATGGCCCATGACCACGACCAGCGGCGTATGAAGATGAGCCACGCCGTACTGCAAAGTGCCGATGACGTCTTCCGCGATGATATTGCCGGCAAGCCTGATCGTAAAGATATCACCAAAGCCGACGTCGAAAATCATCTCGGGCGGCACGCGCGAATCGCTGCACCCGATAACCGTGGCGAATGGTTTCTGTTCTTGCACCAGTTGATGGCGCCAGGAAGCATTTTCGTGCGTATGGATAGACTGATCGTCCATGAAGCGCCGGTTACCGGTTTTCAAGCGGAGCAACCCTTCGGATGCATTGCGTGGATAAGGCTCCAGGCCAATGGCGCCGGAGCGGGGCGTTTTAGTTACGCAGGCCGGGACCATGCCCAAACCGAGACAGCTAGCACCGATTAGCCATTCCCTGCGGGTTATTCCGTCTTTTTTCATGCGGGCCTATACCATCCTGAGTTATACATGATTGCGTTAGTTGATCACTCATTTTCCTCAATGATAGCCTTCACACGCCCGGCGTTGACTGCCTCGACCAGGGCCGTATGATCGCGCTCGGTCTGGTCTGCATAGGCCAAAGCGAATGCGCCGATCGCCTGGTCGAAGTTGTCCGATTTCCCCAAATAGCCGCTGATCGTCGCCGCATCTCCCGACCGGGCATGGGCGCGGGCCAAGGTCCAGCCGCATAATTCGGCATAAAGGTGATATTGCTGGAGTGTACCGCCTTCGATCGGGGCGGACATTTTCATATCGCGCAACTGGCGCACGAAGAAATCGCGGCCGGTATCAGGCACCCGCGCCCAACCCAAAAAAATGTCGCTGGAGGATTGTATCAGCCGTTGCCCCATCACCACGCGCTGCGCGTGATTGTCATAGCGGTTTTTGCCGGCATAGGGCTCCAACACCGAGGGGCAGGCTTCCTTGAACTGAAGCAACAAAGGATGGTTCTCCGCGGAGAAAAACAGCGCGGCGAAACAGCGCGTGCCGACACTGCCGATGCCGACTACTTTCACCGCAAAGTCTTCCAGGCGGTAGCGGTCGAACAGCACCCGGCGCTCGTCGGAGAGCGTCAGCCGATAGGCTTTAAGCCCTTCGCGAACCCGCTGCTCATACTCGTCGCCTTGTACATGGAAGAGTATGGGTGGCTGATCGAGCAACCGATGGCGACCACCTACCGTAGCGGCAATTTTGGGCGCAAGCTGTTCGCCGACGCGCTGCTGCGCTTTTTCGATTACCCTCTCGCGAAATCTTCTGATTTTTTCATCGGGCGCCAACTCAAGCAGGGTGTCGGCATCCAGGCGGTCGTACCAGATTTCCAAAGGATTCATCTTCGAATACTCCCGCAATTTCTCCCGGTACGCCCGAACACATTCGACGGCTACGGCTTGGGCGTCTTCGTCACTGTGACTTCCATCGCGGGCGGCGACCACGAAACTGGCCGCCAGGCGTTTGATATCCCATTCCCAAGGCGCGGGAAGCGTTTCGTCGAAATCGTTGATGTCGAATATCAGATTGCGTTCGGGGGTCGCAAAAAGACCAAAATTCATCAGATGGCAGTCGCCGCAGGCCTGTACCCGAAGACCGCTATTTGGCGTGGACGCAAGGTCGTAGGCCATCAGTCCCGCGGAACCCCGCAGGAAGGTGAAGGGACTGCGCAGCATACGTCCGTAGCGGATCGGCACCAGTTCAGGCAGGCGATCCTTATTGGACTCTTCCAGGATGTCAACCGGGTCGCGGCGTTTAGCCGGCGCATTCCAACCGGCATGGCTTGAGCGCGGCACTTTTTCGCGCAACGCCTTTCCGGCCGCAAGAGATTCCGCTCGTGAACGGAAGACTATTGGTTGAACGTCTTTGTTCGCTGCGGCGGATTCCGTTTTTTGGGTTTTTTTCTTGGCGGGATTTTTTTTATTCGTGTTCTTTTCAGTCGCCATAAATCTGCCTTGTCGAGAATGAAATTAGGTTAGCCCGTTTAAGGATTTTGATCCAAACTCGGGTCCTAATCCGGATAAATGCGAGTAATCTTTGAACCTTGCAAGCCCACACCCGCCATCAAACCTCTTTGGTCGAAAATGAATGCATAGACATTGTCTTTAGCAGTCGTGGTGGTCAAAGACCTGGCTACACCGGCATCGACGACGACTATGCTTGGGCCGACGCCGATTTCCCAACCGCCGCTTCGATCAAGATAACTTAGGGCCGCATCGTTCATAAAGAACAATACGTATCCAAACGACTGTATTCCAGCTTGAAGACCATACGATGCCGATACGCTGTTGTAATAGCCGGCAGTTCTGCCTCGTTTACGCAACGCACCACCTCTTCCGTATTGTCCACCGAACAGAAAGCCGGCTTTGACGATTCTAGGAAACACCAGGATGCCTTTCGCCTTCCTTGCGAGGTTTCTGGCGGCTGGCGTGCTTGCATAAAGCTCACTTAGCGCGACATCGACCTCACTATCAATCTGCGCTCCAGATGACGACAACTGACTTCCGGTAGACGCGCAGCCTACCACAGTGAACAGTGTTACGAGTATGATAAAGGACCATTTTATTTTTAACATGTGTAATTACCTACCAGTATTGATTGATTATTAATTGGGGATATCGGGTTCAACGATTTCTGCCAATAACATTTGAATTTTCAGGCCGCTGCACCGTTTCTCCACCGGCTTAAAGATTTTCATTTCTAGTCTTTGCCTACAACTGGCTCTTATGGGAACCTCTAAAAATTGCACTTCGACAAGCTCAGTGCGAACGGTAGCCTCATAAAATCAGTAGCTTATCCGTTCGTGCTGAGCCTGCCGAAGCATGAACGGATAGTTTTTAGAGGTTCCCTTATGTAATAAGTATGCGTCTTTCTGGCAGTTTGGTTGGAAAAATCTTGACTGAAAAATAATCAATCCGCAGTGGTCAGAAAGGCCTTAAAGTATAAGGAGTCGGGTCGCTGACAATCTCTCCAGGTTTTTTGTTGGCAATCTGGACAAACTGCTTGGCCCAGCGCTCCAGAATGCCCTTGGCCGGGCCGTACCAGGTCAAACGGGTCAAATCGAGCGGCCCGGCATCCTGCATGTCACGGTCCGCAAAGGTGGCCACGACTTCAGTGGTCTGAAGATCGCGCAAACGGCCTTCGAAAGCCGCTCTCCGCTTATTGACCACGCCCGCGGCCGTACCCCCGCCCGGCGTCAGCCAACCGGCTGCATGCAAAGCCGGTTGCGAGGGTTCGATCTCAATCAATGCCAGCTCAAGACGTAAAGCCGGCTGTTGATGCTGTCCTACATGTTCGATGACCTGAAACCGATGGTTAGGGTCCTCCTTAAATTCTTTTACCACTTGATCGTAAAAATAAAGGCTGAGCTCTTCAATATCTTTCTGGATTCCACCCAACAAGTTTGCCGAGCTCAGTTGATGAAGCCAATCCATTTCAAGCATGTATTGGGTATTGACTGGCGCTACGACCAACTCTTTATAGTGGCTGGCGTCAAAGCCGGGCTTCACCCAGACCTTCTGAAACGGTAAATCAGCCCGTTTGAATTGAGCTTCCGGATGCTCAATAAAACCGGCATCGGGAGCTGGCTCGACCACCATGGATTTGAGTTTGTTCGTTTCCGTCCGGACTGACGAGCACCCGACTAACAGCAAGGCACAAAGACAAAACAATATCTCCTTTGCCAACAGAAGTTCGATTTTTAATTTTCGATTCGGTTTCATATGATTTCCAATAAGATCAGATTTTTGCTCGTTTTTTTAGCGCAGTTTCATTTTATTTAGGAAAGATCCGATAAAACGACCCATTTCATTTCCGCCAGAAATTTCTTTCGTCGCATTTAGCGATTTTTTGCAGCCGTAGTCAAGGGCGGCAAAACGAGTCTGGGTCGATGAGCGCATAATTCAATCGGCTAATTGTTTAACTAAGCAGCTGAACCGGCTCACAGAATTTTAATCCTCCAGTTCAGGTGATCACTATATTCCAGCGCACGAAGATCGCACCATTGGACCTTAGTCCAATGTCCATCGCATTAATCAACCATTTTTGTATCCAACAATACGAACAGGATAATGAATCACCCTTCTCTGGCTTTGATGACTGTCAAGGTCGGCCGTTGGCAGGTGCACGCGCTCCGTGCAGCCGCCAGGCACGTCAGACTCCGCATAGTTGATAGCAAATGAGCGAGCCGATCCATACCAGTATTCATTTACACCCCGGGCATTGGACTAAAGTCCAATGGTGCGATCTGCTTGTATTGGAATATAGTTGCTCTATGGAAAACTGGCCAACGCCACCAGCCATGCTATAATTAAGCGATTAAATTCTCCGGACAGCCTATTTTAAGCAAGCTGAACTCACTCCGTTTGCCCTAACTATACCTACTTGAAAAACGCCAAACTCGCCAAGAGAAATTTCAAGCGGAAATGGAACAGGGCCATATAATCAGTTCATCACTAAGCATTTCAACTAAAGCGAGGATATTATGCAAAAAAAACACTATCTGGCTGTTGCCGCGCTATCAGCAATAAGCTTTTTGTCTGTGACTCAAGCCGACGAGTATCAAGATGATCGATGGTATATCGCGCCGTTCGGAACCTTTATCAAGTCTGGCGGCGACAGAAATGCTAAAGACGATTGGGGCGGCGGTCTGGGTATCGGCAAAATGCTGGACGAACACTTCAATGTCGAATTAAAAGGCTTTTACCAACGATTTAACGGCAATACCGGTGGTAGTTGGGATATGACCGGCGGTACCGCGGATGTGCAGTACTATATTTTCCGCGACACCTTCTCGCCCTATACCGTGGTTGGCGTCGGTGCGATGAATACCAGTCATGGCGGTGACAGCGGTACCGGTTTCATCGGTGAAGCAGGTGTTGGTTTTACCTATGAAGTGATGGATAATTTTCTTGTTCGTAGCGATGTCCGCTACCGTTACAACAACAATTTTAATGCTCATTTGCAGCCCGGTACGGATGAGTTTCATGACATGACCGTTAATGTCGGTTTTGTCATTCCATTTGGCGAAAAACCAGCCCCTGCAGTTGCCAAGGTTGAGCCGCCAGCGCCGGCTCCGGTTGTGGCCGATTGTTCGACTCTGGATGATGACAACGACGGCGTCAACAATTGTGATGACAGATGCCCCGGTTCATTGAGTGGCGTGCAAGTTTCCAAATACGGTTGTTGGATCGTTGATGTAAAGTTCGATAACGATAAAGCCATAATCAAAGAACAGTATTACCCAAATCTTGACAACATAGCTAAAGCAATTAAAGAACATCCTGATGCCAGGATTGAAGTGCAGGGCCATACCAGTAAAACCGGTGGTTTCCAACACAATATGGATCTGTCCGAACGCCGGGCCAAAGCGGTTAAGGATTACCTGGTTAATGGCTACGATCTGCCTAATATCACCTCTCGCGGCTATGGTTGGACTCAGCCAATCGATACCAACGATACAGATGAAGGTCGCGCCAATAACCGTCGCGTACAACTGGAAGTTGACGGCAAACCGCAAGCTGCGCCATAACGCTTCTTGAGAGCTCGACACGACTGAATGAGGCAGGAAAGCCTAGGCTTTCCTGCTTTTTTTTACATCAAGCAGCCGAAAATTGTTTTTGATTAATCACCTGTCAATTTGATTTTAAAAACAATAAAGGTGTTTATGCATAAATCAGCTTTTTTCTTCATCATCACAAAAACAACTCAAGGTTGAGCCATCCGGCTTGGTGAAACAACTCCAAAGCGGCACCTTGCAAGTTCCTGCGCTTCCGTGACGCTTCATCCGGGCTACTGGCTTAAGCACTCAGTTTCATAACGTTGCTGTAAAGCGAATTTGCGTTGTGGTTTACCCTTCAAGTCTGCTATTTGCCTTCTCATCTCCTGACAGTTATTCGATAATTGCTTTTCGGAAGACCGGTAATTTTCGTCGTACATCCAAGAGGGTCCTTTGGAAGCATCTTTATAAAAAGATGAAGAATCCAAGTTAAGATCAAGCGGTTTTTTTTCAGCTTTGCCAGCGGATGAGACCAGGAGAACCAGCAATAATAATGACCAATTTTTCATTTATAACCTTCGGGTTGAAATGGAATCGGAAACAGCTTTCAAAATTTATCATTTTTAACGTCAGCTTTACTAGATAATTTACTAATAAAATTTCGAGACGTGGCTTTTCGATATAGTGAAATTGACAGAACAGCGCATTTAAAAGACACTTTAGTTACTGTAGTGAATTTATTTCGCATAAGAACAAAAAACTCGAGGACATTACCTATGCAACTAAAACATCTAGTTCCCTTCTTATTATTCGCTTTATTTGTAAATGGAGCGGCAAGAGCCAACGTTACCGATGAAGATTTCGTAGCCCGAAAGACACAAAACTTAATCAACCTCTGTACGGCACCACCGCAAGATCCCCATTATCGTGAAGCCATCCATTTTTGCCATGGTTATCTGGTCGGAGCCTATCATTATCATCAAGCTCAGACGGCAGATAAAGCTGAACTGAAGATGTTCTGTGCTCCGGAGCCTAAACCCTCGCGCAATGAGACAATCGCCATGTTTATTTCATGGGCACAGAAACACCCCGAATACATGAACGAAATGCCGGTCGAAACGGAATTCAGATTTTTAGCCGAAAAATTTCCATGTAATAAATAAACGAAAGAGGATACAACATGAAAAAGCTTTCGATTTTAGTCATCGCCTTCTTGGCCACTATTAATTTGTCAGGTTGCGCCGGCATGACGGATACACAGCAGCGCACAGTAACCGGAGGTATGGGTGGCGCGGCGGGAGGAGCGTTAATCGGTGCGATTGCAGGCAATGCCGGCATGGGGGCTGCCATCGGAGCAGGTGTCGGCGTCGTGGGCGGGTATTTGTATGGCAAACACAAAGAATCCGAACAGAGGGCTTACGAACAAGGGCGAAGTGACGCTCAACGATAACCTTGTTAAACCCAAGTGGGTCGGTGCGACCCGGATTTTTCTCATCCATAGTGTCCACCTGAAAGTAAAGTGGACACTATGCTGAACGCCTTGATGACCGGCTCAAAAACGAGTTTACCGGTCGCATAGGGAATCTCAGCGTCAGAAACGCCGATTCAGTCGTTTATTTTGATGTCCCGTGCGGATTGGCGGGCTTTTTGTTTGGTTTTCCGTTTTGCTTGCCGACATTCCGGCCCACTCCCGCCGGCACCGCGGCATTGCTCCTTGATATCCCTGGCAACTTCTCGACCTTCCTGCCTTGTGTCCTGCGCTCCCTGCCTATCATCCCGGCGATCATCGCGCCGTTCCATGCCTGCCGTTTCGGAGTAAGCCGGCGCCGGCCAGATCAGTGAACCGGCTGAAGTAAAAACCAAGGCTAAGGCGCCGATCTGAAAACAAGTCTTACGATTCATACTCTCTCTCCTGTATTTGATCCGCAGTGTGCGGAAACGTTGATGGATCATTTGTTCAAAGGGCATATAGGGCCACCTCGTTTATTTAAAGCCCAGTTTTTGTATTTTTAATGACGATGATTGAGATCAATATTCCAGCCATCCCAAGACACTGGCCGACAAGACCCATTATTTCGAATACTGTCCGCTATTCTTTCCATGTCACTTCAAATACCGCATAGCCCCATTTCGGCATGTCGAGATAAAAACCGGGCGAAACCAGGCTATCGCCACTGCGCTCATAACGTTCGGAGCCCAGTAAATTGTTAAGCCCGACCATGCAACCGCCTGCATTTGGCAAGGGTAAAAGGATATAACACTGGCTTTGATTTGGCGCATAATTCACCGCAACAAGTATTTGTTCTCCATTCTGTCCCAGCCAGAAAAAAGCAACCATGCAATCCGATGTCCAATTGCCCCCCCATGCCGGTTTGCACTCCAGCAACTGCCAAACGCCATTACGGAACACATCCCTCCGCAAAGCATCGAGGAGACGACGGTAAAACGCCTGCAATCCCGGATCGGTGGGTTGTTCGGGCCCTCGACAGAGGTGGACGGAAATTTTCTTCGGCCATCCTTGCAATTGCCCCTGATGAAAGAAACGCAAGCCGGGGCAAAAATAGGTCAGGACAGCGGCAGTTTCATGGACGTGGGCAGGGAAGGTCGCTGCGGCACGGGGTTCATCGTGATTCTCTAAAAAACGGGCGGATTTCTTCTGATATTCCAGGTTTGCCCAGAAATGTTCCCGCACAGGACGAGCCTGTTGCTCTCGCAAGCGGTCGTACAAGCGTTTGTCGTAAGTGTAATCGAAGCCTTGCTGCTGCAGTGTCCATTCCAGATCCCAGTAAACCTCCGCCATGAACACAAAGTCGGGATGTTCTTCCCGCACCTTCCGGGTGGCCATCGGCCAAAACGGTTCGATGGCGATGCCCCAGGTGCGTTGAAAGATGTCCGGTAACACCAGCATCGCCATGTCGCAGCGCACGCCGTCGCAGCGCTGAGCAATCTTTAACAATCCCTCTATCTGGGCAGACTGCAAGTCCGGGTTACCGTAATTGAGCTGAAAGGTATCCGGCCAGCCGTCAAAATAAGGGTCGCGGCCGTAAGCCAGAATAGCCGGTCCTTGGGGTAAATCCAGTTTGATGTAGTTTTGCGGCTGTCCGGCGAGTTGCTCCTCCGTGCCAAAAACATAATACTCCGGGTGCGCCTGCATCCAGGGATGGTCGGGAGCGGTATGGTTAGGTACAAAATCCAGCATCAATTTAAGTCCCCGTTGATGCAGGCGATCGCGCAGGCGTAGTAACGTTTCAGGCTCACCCAAATGGGTGTTGAGGGTATAGGAGGTTATCGCAAAACCGGAGCCGCAGATATCGTCCTCCTGCAAATCCGGTAATAGTTCTCGATATTCGGCGAACCATTGCGGATTGGAACGGGAGATCTTGCGTCCTGCGTCTCCGGTTTGCCACATGCTAAGGAAGTAAATCCAGTCGAATCCCAAATTCGCCAGTTCATCCAGTTCGGCATCGGGAATGTCATCCAGCGTTGCCGGGCGACCGAATTGACATGACAGCCGATTGAGCCAGACACGAGTATTGATTTGGTAAAGGGAAGGATAGTGAACATTATTCATGATTTCCACCCAATGAGATTGGTAAAATTTTAGCGGCACAGAATACTGATTTTTGGAGACGGAAGCCAGTCATAAACAGTCCCAGCCTCCACCCGCCAAATCCCATCGTCACTTGCCAACCGTCTTCTTTATCACCGCCATCTCGGTATCCGCACCGGTCAATCTCCATTCATTCCAGGATCGGCCCAACCTTGGTCAATCTCACGGTGTGACAGGTAATACAGAGGAATGCTCAAAAAGAATAGACTGCTAAGATGCACACTTAGGAACGAAACGGCGATGGCTAGCAAACTGATCATGACAGGACTAACAAACATCCGCCTAGGAGCCTGTCCGAGAATAGCCTAGCCACCACACTATTTCTGCTGATTATT
>CAZMRW010000020.1:0-53157 GCA_964568805.1 uncultured Methylococcaceae bacterium
TAGTTTAAATCAATTACTTATGCGATATCTTGAATTTAACAAAGTAGAATTAATGGGGGACATAAAAATACAAATTGAAGGAAAAAAATGGAAAACAACGAAGAAAATCACTTCCTGAGACCGGAAGATTGACCGCTTTGCCCCAAAAAGGATAGGGTTGCGTAACCGTCTGCCGATGGCTGCATCCGATGCAAACAAGCAATGATAATGAGCAGACGAGCCGTAACGTACCCATCAGGCTTGGCGTGTTTATTATTTGCGCTGGTAAGTTCCGATCAATTCGGCTTGTTCAATGATGTGTCCGGCCATCGCCTTTTCAAGCTGAGCCTTATCGGGGTGGTGCATATTAGATAACACGGTATCGAGGGCATACAGTTTAAAAAAGTACCGATGCCTGCCTTTGGGAGGGCAGGGTCCCCGGTATCCGGTCTGTTTCCAGTCGTTCTTGCCTTGCAGCGTGCCGTTTGGCAAATTCTCCGGTATCGTATTTTCAGGTAACCCTGCAACAGTCGGCGGAATGTTGTATAGCACCCAGTGAACCCAGGTCATCTTCGGGGCGGCCGGATCCGGCGCATCGGGATCGTCGACGATCAATGCCAGGCTCTTTGTGTTGTCCGGAATTCCCGACCAGATTAACTCAGGCGAGATATCGTCGCCATCGCAGGTATATTGTTTGGGGGCTTCGGCCTGATGGGCAAAAGCGGGGGACTTGAGCGACAGGGACATGGCGGATACTCCTTCGATTGCCAGGGCAGCAACCGTATAACAGCAGAGAATAAAACAGATTAATCGTATGCGTAGGTGGTGTTTAATGGTTTTCATCGGTTTTCCTCGTAATGAACTTTAATAGCCGATAATCAGTTTGAATTGGATACCGGTATTTGAAAAATGTTTCAACCATCTTCAGATTTTGTAATGATGCATCAGGAAGCTTTATTCCGGTAATCTGCCCACGGCGCCCGTTAATGTCTCGAAACAGTTTGTACGTTCAAAATAATAGCGGACTAACGGCACTCTAATCAGGCCTGTCAAGTTGCTTAATTCATCCCTGTTAAGTTATGCTTCAGATATGGAAAATTGAATTTTGAATAACCATTGTATTTCACATAGAGCCAAAAAAATATCCCGATCTTATCGAAAAGATTTTTCTCTCGTTTCATAAGCGCCACAAGGAAATTACGATGACCAATAAACCCGCTGATATTACCCGCCCGGCGGATCTCCAAAGGCATGATCTGGGGACAGGTCCTATTAGAAGCCAGCGTCCTGTTTACAAGGATTTTCTTCCACCCTGCAACAATGCCTGCCCTGCCGGTGAAAATATACAGGCCTGGCTGGCATTGGTTCAGGCTGGGCACTACCAACAGGCGTGGCAACAAATCATGAAAGACAATCCCATGCCCGCCGTTCATGGACGGGTTTGTTATCACCCTTGTGAAACTCATTGCAACCGGGAACAACTTGACGGAGCAGTCAGTATCCATGCCGTCGAACGTTTTCTGGGCGATATGGCTTTGGCTGAAAACTGGACCATTGACGCTGATTTTGCCGCCACTGGCAAACGAATTCTGGTGATTGGCGCCGGGCCCAGCGGATTGTCAGCCGCCTACCATCTGGCGAGGCTGGGGCACAAAGTTGTGATTTACGAGGCCGGCCCCATCGCGGGCGGCATGATGCGTTTCGGTATACCGGCCTACCGCTTGCCGCGACATGAACTCGATCTGGAAATTAAAAGAATCGAAACCCTAGGGGTCGAAATCGTGCTCAATAGAAAAGTCGATAATCTGCTTGCCGACAAGGCGGAAGGACATTTCGATGCAGTATTCGTGGCAGTCGGCGCCCACCTGAGCAAACGGATCGACATACCGGCCAGGGATGCCTCAAAAATGCTCGATGCCGTAACCTTTTTGCGGGACGCGTCTGCCGGAAATGCGCCGAGGCTGGGGCGAAAAGTCGCGATTTACGGGGGCGGCAATACCGCGATGGACGCCGCCCGGACTGCAAAACGGCTCGGAGCGGAAGAAGCCTTGATCATCTACCGGCGCGACCGGGAACACATGCCGGCGCATTCCTTCGAAGCCGATGAAGCCATCGAGGAAGGCGTCAAAATCAATTGGCTGCGCTCGATCAAGGAAATGGATGAAACGTCATTAAAAGTGGAGGTGATGGCTCTGGATGAAAACGGCAAACCGAAGCCGACCGGGAACTATGAAACGCTGGAAGCCGATACGCTAATACTGGCCGTCGGGCAGGACACCGACACCGGGTTTTTGCGTTCGGTTCCGGACATAGCGTTCGAATCCGATGGGACGGTTATCGTCGATAAAGGCATGAAAACCGGCGCTGTGGGTATTTTTGCCGGCGGCGACATGGTGCCCAGCGAACGGACCGTCACCGCCGCAGTCGGTCATGGTAAAAAGGCCGCTCGCCATATTGATGCGTGGTTGCGCAATACACAGTATATTCCCGCTCCCAAACACGAGCTTGTCGGCTTCGAAAAACTGCATATCTGGTACCTGACCGATGCCGACCAAAAACAACAGGACCATGTTTCCGCTCAGCAACGTACCGAAAATTTTTCCGAAATTGTGGCCGGACTCAATACGGCGGATGCCACATTTGAAGCGCAGCGCTGTTTCTCCTGCGGCAACTGTTTTGAATGCGATGGCTGCTATGGAGCCTGCCCTGAAAATGCCATAACCAAACTGGGTCCCGGTAACCGCTACCGTTATGAATATGATTTATGCACAGGCTGTGCCGTTTGTTTCGAACAATGTCCCTGCCATGCCATAGAAATGATTGCCGAGAAGGGAGAATAACCAATGACCGCAAATGAGGTTGTAACTGTTGACGGCAACGAAGCCGTCGCTTATGTGGCTTACCGTATTAATGAGGTTTGTGCAATCTATCCGATCACGCCTTCTTCGACGATGGCGGAATGGGCCGATCAATGGGCCACGGAAGGCAATACCAATATCTGGGACAATATTCCGCTGATCGCGGAAATGCAGAGCGAAGGCGGCGCCGCAGGGGCGGTTCACGGCGCTTTGCAAACCGGAGCGCTGACGACGACCTTTACCGCATCGCAGGGATTGCTGCTGATGATCCCCAATATGTATAAAATAGCAGGCGAATTGACTTCGACGGTTTTTCATGTGGCGGCGCGTTCGCTGGCGGCTCAGGGCTTATCGATATTTGGGGATCATTCCGATGTCATGGCGGTTCGCGACACCGGCTTTGCCCTGTTGGGTTCCAGCTCGGTTCAGGAAGCCCATGATATGGCGTTAATTGCCCAGGCGGCCACGCTGGAAGCCCGTGTGCCCTTCATCCATTTCTTCGACGGCTTCCGCACATCGCACGAAGTCAACAAAATCGAGTTGCTTTCCGATGAGCAAATCCGCGCCATGATCAATAACGATCTGGTGAGGGCGCATCGCGCCCGCGGTCTTAATCCCGATACCCCTTTCATCAGAGGGACGGCCCAAAATCCCGATGTTTATTTTCAGGCCAGAGAAACCGTCAATGCCTTTTACGCCAGAACCCCGGCTATCGTTCAGAAAGCAATGGATGAATTTGCCGGAATCGCCGGCCGCCGTTACCGCTTGTTCGAATACACCGGCGCCGACGATGCCGAAAAAATCATCGTCGTGATGGGGTCCGCCGCCGAAACGGTGAAACAAACGGTCACTCATCTGCTTCGTCAAGGCGAAAAAATCGGTGTCATCCACGTTCGTTTGTATCTCCCTTTTGCTCAGGATGCTTTTCTCGATGCGCTGCCTTTGACGGTTCAATCCGTCGCCGTACTGGATAGGACCAAATCGCCCGGCGCTATCGGAGAGCCGCTGTTTCATGACGTGGTGACCACTTTTTCTGAAGCCTTCAGTTCCGGCAGGCTCGCCAATTTGCCGCGAACAATCGGCGGCCGTTACGGACTGTCTTCGAAAGAATTCACTCCGGGCATGGTGAAAGGCATCTTTGACGAACTGGGCAAGCCGCAACCTAAAAATCATTTCACCATCGGCATTAACGACGATGTCACCCATAACAGCCTGGATTATGATCCGGCCTTCACTATCGAATCGGAAAAAGTTATTTCCGCATTATTCTTCGGGCTTGGCGCGGACGGCACGGTGGGCGCCAATAAGAACACTATTAAAATCATTGGCGAATTGCCGGATTGTTATGCCCAGGGTTATTTTGTCTACGACTCCAAGAAATCGGGTTCCCAGACCGTCTCGCATTTGCGGTTCGGACCGGAACCTATACGCGCGCCTTATCTCATTCAGACGGCTCAATTTATCGGTTGCCATCAGTTCAATTTTCTATTCAAGATGGATATTTTGGCGCAGGCGGCGCCCGGTTCGGTATTCCTGCTGAACAGTCCCTACGCCGCGGACGAGGTATGGGATCATCTTCCCCGCCATGTCCAGGAAAAAATCATCACCAGGCGCTTGTCCTTCCATGTCATCGACGCCTCGAAAGTGGCTCAGGAAACCGGCATGGGCAATCGTGTGAATACCATTCTGCAGACCTGTTTTTTTGCCCTGTCCGGCGTGCTGCCGCGAGAACAGGCGATCGCTAAAATAAAGGAAGCCATTAAAAAAACCTATAGCAAGAAGGGCGAGGAAATTGTCACGAAAAACTTCGCCGCCGTCGATCAAACCCTGGCCCATCTGTACCAGGTCAGCGTCCCGCAGCAAATCACCAGTAACCTGGAAATGCCGCCTATCGTACCGGTTGATGCTCCCGCATTCGTACAGGAAGTCACCGCCAAAATGATGGCCGGAGCTGGTGATCTGCTTACTGTCGGTCAATTACCGCCGGACGGCACCTATCCTTCGGGCACCACGGCCTGGGAGAAACGCAATGTATCCCAATATGTGCCCGAGTGGGAACCCAATCTTTGCATTCAATGCGGAAATTGCAGTTTCGTTTGTCCTCATTCGGTTATCCGGGCCAAATTTTATCATCAAAGTTCGTTGCAAAATGCGCCTTCCGGGTTTAAGTCGGCGGGAATCAGCGCCAGAGGTTTTCCGGAGACCCGTTATACCCTGCAAATTTATCTTGAAGATTGCACCGGCTGTAATTTGTGCGTCAGCGTTTGTCCCGCCATCAGTCTAAAGGAAAGCGGCGTCAAGGCCATCAATATGAAACCGAAAGAGCCGTTGATGAAACAGGAAAAGGAAAACATCCGTTTCTTTGAAACGTTGCCGTTCAATGACCGGGCGCGCGTAGATTTTTCGTCCATCCGCGGCGCTCAATTTCTTCAGCCCCTGTTTGAATTTTCCGGAGCCTGTGCCGGCTGCGGCGAGACGCCTTATATCAAACTGGTGTCGCAATTATTCGGCGACCGATTGATTGTCGCCAATGCCACCGGCTGTTCTTCAATCTACGGCGGAAATCTTCCAACAACGCCGTGGACCAAAAACCACGAGGGGCGGGGACCTGCCTGGTCCAATTCACTGTTTGAAGATAATGCCGAATTCGGTTTTGGATTTCGTCTGACGGCCGATAAACACCGGGCTTTGGCGATGCAGCTCACTCGAGAATTCCAACGGGAATTAGGCAGCGACTTCGTCAATGAAATCCTCAATGCCCCGCAAAAAACCGAGTCCCAAATCCGAAATCAACGCGAACGGGTGGCTGAATTGAAAGCGGTGCTGCTGCAATTGAATTCCGATCTTGCCCAGGACTTGCTGTCCGTTGTCGATCATCTGGTTCGGCGCAGTATCTGGATTATCGGGGGCGACGGCTGGGCCTACGACATCGGTTCGGGAGGGCTCGATCATATTCTCGCCAGCGGACGGGATGTCAATGTGCTGGTCCTGGATACCGAAGTCTATTCCAATACCGGCGGGCAAATGTCCAAATCAACGCCGCTGGGAGCAGTCGCCAAATTTGCCGCCGGGGGGAAAACGGTGGCGAAAAAGGATATCGCATTGCAGGCCATCTCGTACGGCAATGTTTACGTTGCCCGTATTGCGATGGGCGCAAATCCCCAGCAAACTTTACTGGCTATGCGTGAAGCGGAGGCATATCCGGGACCGTCATTAATTTTGGCTTACAGCCATTGCATCGCTCACGGCATCAACATGCAGAACGGCTTAAAACAACAGGATTTGGCCACCGCGAGCGGATATTGGCCGTTAATACGCTATAATCCGATTTTGCGGCAATCCGAAAAAAACCCTTTTGTGCTTGATTCACCCCGGCCGCGCATATCCTTTAAAGAGTATGCATACAATGAATTACGTTACAAAATGCTGCAAAGAACCAACCCTGATGAGGCTGAGCGCATGCTGAATCTGGCGCAGCAGATAGTCAACCAGAAATGGGACATTTATGAACAGATGGCAACCAGCTCCGGAAGCCAGTTCCATCCTGACGCCAATCTTACCGATTAGAGGAAAAACAGCATGGACTTATCAACCAATTACATGGGGTTAAAACTCAAGCACCCGATCATTGCCTCTTCCTCACCTTTGTCGGATACACTGGAGGGCATCAAGTTGCTGGAAGACTCAGGCGCTTCGGCTATCGTGATGTTTTCCCTGTTCGAAGAACAGATTCGAAGAGAGAATGAAGCGTTTGATTTTTTTCTTGAATCAGGTACGGAAAGCTTTGCCGAATCCCTTAATTATTTTTCGCATATCGATACGGCGCACAAAGGGCCCGATGACTATCTCAATCTGATTAGAAAAGCTGTCGATGCGACCGGTATTCCCATTATCGGCAGCCTGAACGGAATCACCAACGCAGGCTGGATCGATTACGCGAAACAGATCCAGGAAGCCGGAGCCAGCGCTATCGAGCTGAATATTTATTTTTTACCGACTGATATCGACATGTTGGCCTCGACGGTGGAACAACGTTATTTCGACATTCTAAAAGCAGTCAAAGACGCTGTTTCCATACCGGTTGCGATGAAGCTCAGTCCTTTTTTCAGCGCTACGGGCAACATGGCCAAACGCCTGGATGAGGCAGGCGCCGACGCACTGGTTTTATTCAATCGTTTTTATCAACCGGATATTGATCTGGATAAGTTGAAAATAGATCCGCACGCCGACCTGAGTTCGCCTTCGGAAATTCGCCTGCCTTTGCTCTGGATCGCCGTGCTGTATGGTCGTATTAAAGCCTCGTTGGCTGCCAGTCGTGGCGTTCATTCGGCATCGGAAATAATCAAATATCTGCTGGCCGGGGCGGATGTCGTGATGGTTGCATCCGTATTGTTGAAAAATGGCCCGCAATATTTAAATACTCTTTTAACCGAGACCGATAACTGGCTGACAGCAAGAGATTATCATTCGCTGGATGAAGTCAGAGGCGTCATGAGCCATCAGAATGTAAAGGATCCTGGCGCTTTCGAGCGAGTAAACTACATCAAGGTCCTGGAAAGCTTTGAGAACCCTTTTACGTCGGGTATGGCAAAAAATCAAAAGTTTGCATAGAAAGGTGATAGCGGATAATCAGGATGCGCAATGTACTATGGAATATCAGTTCCTTTCTGTGCATTCCTGAAATCCTCCGGCACAAAATTTTGAGTCAGGGAGAATACGCCGTCGACGACATGCCGTCGCATGACGACTTCTATCATGAGCGTTTGGTTGGGTTCGAAATAGCGCTTCAACTCGGCAAACGTGCCACGATGTTCGGCAACGGCATAATACGCAAAGCCGGAGCGGGGACGCGCCACAATCTTGATGCCAAATTTGCCTTCGAGCTCCGGTTTATTTAAGCCTTTGCGCATGACGTCATAATCGACATAATAAGTCAGCTTGCCGTGATTAAGTAAATTCCGCTGACGATCGACAAAGAATCCTTCCGGAAGATGGTTTTCATTATACTGCGGCCCGGCAGTAAACAATACGTCGTAGTCTGTGAGATTATTTCCGCGGTCGTCAATCAGGCGGATCACCAGCATGCAGTAACGATGCGTTTCAAACCTGCGTTCGATCAGGAAGAGTTTACGAGTACGTTCGACCTTTTCGTCCTGCTGGGTTTTGGCAGTCATGGTCTCGAATTCTTTTATGACTTGATTATATTCTGCAATTTGTTTGATATTAAGGCAGCGCAATATGCTCATCAATGTCGGGTGAGAACCGTCGTCATCGGGCCGCACGCTTCTTATTATGCCCATGTCCTCCCCTGAATGGGACCTGCCGGGAACGACTGCCAAGGGAGTCTTCGCGAAGCGTTCCTCCTTCTTGAGTTCGAGTCCGCCATCGGTTTGGAGCAGGCGAATCAGGCCGTAATTCATGTTCGCAGAGGTTACCCGTATGACGCCGTCGGAACCGGCTTCGTCGGTATAAGAGTTTAAACTGTCGTAGAACGCACGATCGATTTTTTGTCCGGTCAGGACAAAAAGATAAATCCCGGCTTCGGCGCAATCGTAGCCAAGCCATTGACGATTCAACTCCCAACTCTGATCGCTGCCGAGTTCCAGCCAGTTGAGCACTCCTACGCCTGGCTCGACGCCTTCGGTAAAAAATCTCAGCCGTGCAAGTCTGCTTTTGCCAAGTTGCGCCAATACGGATCCGTGATTGGCCGGCGCGAGCATGATTAAGTGGCTGATTGGGCAGTCAGCCAGTTTCTCTCCGTAATAGAGGCTGATCCAGGTTCGCACAACCGGCGCTCCGGTCGAATGCGTGATGCATGCAAAACGCTCGCCAGTTGCCAGCTTCGGAAAAATTTCGTTTTTAAGCGCATGCTGCATGGCGCGAGCTATATCGTCTATCGCCACTTCATCAGAAAAGCTGACGTATTTAGACAGAAAGAGGTGAGTCGCTTGAAATTTCAGGGCCGTCGGGGAGTTGGCGAGGAGAGCCTGGGGAAGGCCGCCGTAAGTGTCGGTATTAGTGACGCTCCAGCCATGAATGAAGACGATAAGCATAACGGCCACCCTTATATTGTTATTGGAATGGAATGCGGGTTTCTTTTATCGGGCTGCCTTATCTTATCGCATGGCTATTTAAAAGGCCATGCCGATTTTAATGTACAACAAGGAAATAACGAGATCCAATCATTTGACCCTTGATACGGCTCGGATCATGCGCCTTTTACCTTGCCATAGAGTTTTGAATGCAAGCGCCTTCCCTGGCTTGGGTTTAATTTAAATTTAATCTCTTATCAACTGTTCAATGCGCCTGCATAGTGCTTATCAACGTTAGGGATATGGTTAGTTAACCAATCTTTTACCATTTGACCCACTTCTTCAGTAACTTCCGCTTCACCGGCATGAAGTTTAGTTTGCAAACCAGCGCAAACGCCAATTAAAGCCTCATGTTCCGCCTTGTGGGCGGCGTAGCCGGCATAATTTTTGGCCAGCATTTCTTTTTCTTCATGCGCAAAATGACCTACCACATAAGCAATCAAATCATCCAGCGCTTCTCCAATGGCGGAACGCGCGGCGCCACCCGTTGCCAAATCATATAATTTATTGAGCTTACCAAACAGAATCTTGTGTTCATCATCTGCAAAACCAACATTTGTACCAAATTGATCAGCTGTCCAGGTAATTAAAGACATATTTTTTACTCCTCATAATTTTTA
Source organism: uncultured Methylococcaceae bacterium (assembly GCA_964568805.1). Lineage (GTDB taxonomy): Bacteria > Pseudomonadota > Gammaproteobacteria > Methylococcales > Methylomonadaceae > CAZMRW01. Next base: position 9,550 of record CAZMRW010000020.1, read on the forward strand.
TAATAATAACCACACAAAAATTATGGAATATAGTTTTTGCCAAGTCAACTGTTTGTTTTGTTAAAATGAAAAAAAAGAATCATCCTAAATTACAGGACTAATTAATAATGAAATTACTGGCGGTAGATACCGCGACCGAAGCCTGTTCGGCGGCGCTGATGATCGACGGAGTTGTATTCGAACGTTATCTGCAGACGCAAAGAGATCATAGCCGGCTGATTTTGCCGATGATCGACAGTTTAATGGCGGATGCGGGCTTAAAACCCGGCGATCTTGACGGGTTGGCATTCGGCCGGGGGCCGGGATCGTTTACCGGTGTGCGCATTGCGACCGGCATTATCCATGGCATTGCTCTGGGCACCGGATTGCCGATAGTGCCTGTTTCCACCCTGGCCGCCATTGCCCAAGCTTTTTTCGATGACAATGGGGCGCAAGGCGAAAGGCGCAAGGCGAAAGGCCATGAATCTGTTGATCTGGCGTATGTTGCGATGGATGCCCGGATGGGCGAGATTTATTGGGGAGTGTATCAACGCGGTGAACAGGGATTTGCCGAGCTTATCGGCAACGAGACGGTGACCCCTGCGGATCTGATCGAGTTTCCCGATCTCAATGGCGCTGGCATCGGTTCCGCCTGGGGCGTTTATCAACATGAATTAATGCAGCGACTGTCCGGCAAGGTCAATTATTTTGAATCCGATTATTTCCCAAGAGCCGGTGCGATTGCCTGTTTAGGCGTGCATGGCTTCGAGTTGGGGCTTGCCGTTGACGTCGAACAGGCAATGCCGGTTTATTTACGCGATAAAGTTGCAAAGAAAGAATCGGAACGATAATACGGTATAATATGGGTCACTTAATGTTTGAACTTAACTAATGGCTCAATTTTTTGCAATCCATCCTGACAATCCGCAATTGCGGTTGATTAACCGCGCTGTGGATATTATCCGGCAGGGTGGCGTTATTTCGTATCCTACCGATTCGTCCTATGCGATAGCTTGCCATATCGGCGACAAACAGGCGATGGATAAAATCAGAAGGATTCGGCAATTAGACGATAAACATAATTTTACCCTGGTATGCAAAGATCTGGCGCAAGTATCCAATTTTACCAAAATGGGTAATGACGCCTATCGAATGATCAAATCATTAACTCCCGGACCTTTTACCTTTATTCTGGAGGCAACGCGCGAAGTGCCGCGCAGATTGCAGCATCCGAGAAAAAAAACCATCGGTGTCCGGATTCCCGATCATCCTGTCGCCATGCTGCTGGTCAAGGAACTCGAAGAGCCCTTGATCAGTACCAGCTTGATTTTACCGGAAGAGACCGATGCCCTGATTGACCCTTATGAGATTAGAGAGCGGCTTGAGCATCAGTTGGATTTGGTGATCGATGCCGGCATTATCGAGTTCGAACAGACGACCATTATTGAATTTTCCAATAATGGCCCAGAGATTACCAGGCAGGGCATAGGGATTGCTCCTATGCTGGATTGATTACGGTGAATAACAATGATGAATGAATTGTCGATAATGCAGAAGATCGTGGTATGGATATTGCCGGTAATTTTTGCGATTACCGTGCATGAGGTGGCGCACGGCTGGGTAGCGAAAAAATTCGGCGATAATACGGCATTTATGCAGGGCAGGCTGACGCTGAATCCCATCAAACACATCGATTGGATTGGTACCGTTATTCTTCCGGGCCTATTATTGCTCACCGGAACCGGGTTTATTTTTGGTTGGGCAAAACCGGTGCCGGTCGATGCCAGAAATTTTAAAAATCCGCGCAGGGACATGGCCTGGGTTGCCTTAGCGGGTCCCGGTTCCAATATTTTGATGGCGATCGGTTGGGCGTTGCTGGCCCGTATCGGTGTCATCATCGGCATAGAGGCCGTCTCGTTGCCGTTAATTTATACCGGTATCGCCGGCATATCGATTAATCTGGTACTGGCATTGATAAATCTCCTGCCCATTCCGCCATTGGACGGAAGCCGGATATTGTCGGGTATTTTGCCCAATTACTGGGCATGGCAGTATAATCGGCTGGAACGTTACGGGTTTATTATCTTGCTGGTGCTGCTGTATACCCGGATATTAAACGTTCTTTTGGAATATCCGATGTATATTGCACAGAAATTGTTTCTTTCACTTGCCGGAATTTAACCAGGCTAAATGAAGAGTAAGATCCGCACTGATGGCTTTTTAGGCGTTACGGCTTAATGAACCAAGAAACCGCTGACATATTAGAGACGCCGCATGCCATTGCGATCGTTAACGGTGCGCCCTATAACCAGTTGCCGGAAGACCTGTATATTCCGCCTGACGCTCTGGAAGTTATCCTGGAGTTGTTCGAAGGCCCCCTGGATTTATTGCTGTATTTGATCAGAAGACAGAACCTGGATATCGTTAACATACCGATAGCCCAGATTACCCATCAATACATTGCGTACATCCAAATGATGGGTATTTTAAATATGGAGCTGGCGGCTGAATATCTGGTGATGGCGGCCCTGCTGGCGGAAATCAAGTCGCGGATGCTGCTGCCGCGGCAGCCTGAAGCCGAAGAAGAAGATGAAGACCCCAGGGCAACCTTGATTCGCAGGCTTCAGGAATATGAAACCATAAAAACTGCCGCCGAGGAGATGGATCAAATGCCCAGATTTGAACGTGATATCTTTGCCTGCGACGTGGATATATCGGGCCTGCAAATTGAGAAAGCCCTGCCGGATGTCCAGTTAAAAGAAATGCTGCTGGCATTTCAGGATGTCCTTAAGCGGGTAGAACAACTGAGCCACCATCATATAACCAAGGAACCCTTATCAGTCCGTGAGCGAATGTCAGCCATTCTGGAAAACCTTAAAGGATCGGATAGTCTCCTTTTTTCGCAGTTATTCATTCGAAAGGAAGGCCGACCCGGCGTCGTTGTCTCGTTTTTGGCCATTCTCGAGCTCGGAAAAGAAGGTCTTATCGAAATCATCCAGCTCGATCCCTTTGCAGAATTGCGCGTTAGAAGCATCGGCGCAGTTTCTCATACCTGAACCGCTTGAAATCGACGTGGAAATCAAACGCATTGTAGAAGCTATTTTATTTGCCGCAAACCGGCCCATGACCTGCAAAGAGATTCAGCAGGTGTTTCCTGAAATCGAGCAGCCGGAACTCACTGTCATTCAGGCGGCAATTGAGGATATCGCCGAGGAATATAAACCACGGCCGATTGAGCTGAAACAGGTGGCCAGCGGCTATCGCTTTCAGGTTAAACAGGAACTATCCCGCTGGGTTTCCCGCTTATTTGAAGAAAAACCGCCAAGATATTCGCGGGCCTTGCTGGAAACATTGGCCATCATTGCCTATCGGCAACCGGTTACCCGCGGCGATATTGAGGATATACGGGGCGTTAGCGTCAGTTCCAGTATTATTCAGACCTTACTAGAAAGGGAATGGATTCGGGTGGTGGCGCATAAGGAAGTTCCCGGCAGACCTGGTTTGTACGGCACCACCAAGCAATTTCTCGATTATTTCAATATAAAGACATTAAACGAACTACCGACTTTGCAGGAGCTTCAGGATCTTGAACTGTCGGTAGAAATTACGCAACAACCCATACAGGTAGAGAGTGAAAACCAGGAAACAAGCGAAGAACTCGTCGAAACAGTTGAGTGAGCAAAAATCAGCAAAAACCTCGAAAACTGCAGACGATCATCCTGCAGAGGCTGGAGAACGCATCCAGAAAGTGTTGTCGCGCGGCGGTGTCGGGTCCAGACGGGAGATTGAGCGCTGGATCGCCGATGGCCGGGTTAAAATTAACGGTGTTGTGATAAGCCTGGGTGCGCGGCTTAAGCCGGGGGATCATTTACTGATCAATGACCGCATCGTGCATTGGCAAAAATTCGCCCAGCAGCCGACCCGTGTGCTTATCTATCATAAACCTGTGGGCGAAGTCGTTACCCGAAGGGATCCGGAAGGCCGTCCGGTCGTGTTTACCCAACTGCCCAAACTCGCGGCCGCCCGCTGGATTTCCGTGGGCCGTCTGGATATCAATACATCAGGTTTATTATTGGTTACCAATAACGGGGAGTTGGCCAACCGCTTGATGCATCCGTCGACCCAAATTGAACGCGAATACGCTGTCCGGGTTTTAGGCGAGGTTCCGGAAGCGGTCATTGAAAGACTTAAAGAGGGCGTCGAGCTGGAAGACGGTAAGGCCAAATTCGACGATATCCGGTTTTTCGCAGGCGAAGGCGCCAATAAATGGTATTACGTTACCGTTAGCGAAGGACGCAACCGTCTGGTCAGGCGTTTATGGGAGTCTCAGCAGGTTACTGTCAGCCGGTTAATGCGCGTTCGCTACGGGCCGGTGGTATTGCCGGAACGATTGAAGGCGCATTCCTTTTATGAGCTGAGCGATAAAGAACTGGATTTATTGTTTGAATTTGCCGGATTGGATCGAGAAAAGGAGATTACTCCTGTCAAGCCGGAAATCAAAACCAATCGGCCTGGAAAAAGGTGGAGTTGACTACTCCCAATTCTACGAATCAGCACGTGTCTTCGATGAGCCTGTTCTTTGAAGACGCAGGAACTGTCCAGGTGTTGTCTACCGGCGGTAAAACCGATATTTTTTGTTCCCGATTGAGATAAGTCACATTTTTTCGAACCTTAATAAACAATTAATCTAAAAAATGGTCTCATTTGTTGTCTTCTCCTTTGCAGTATTAATTCTGTATTCTGCAGTATGGATGGAAGCAGGATGCCGATGTTTCGGGACATCTGAATCATGGCTGCGCCGCGCAAGGCTTAAAGCAGTTTTCCCGGCATAGAGACCATTAACCCGGCGATAATAGCTCCGTATGCATGCTCGTACCTTAAGTCTTCTACAACACGATCATAACTTTACAGTCTTCAGTAAAAAGGCTGAAAGACGCACCCTGCTGGTGCTTATTCTGACTTTTTTTACGATGGTGCTCGAGGTCGGGGCCGGTATCTTTTTGGAATCGATGGCTTTGCTTGCCGATGGCTGGCATATGGCTACGCATGTTGCCGCTTTCATGATTACCATTTTCGCCTACCGATATTCCCGCGCCCATGCCAATGACCAGACGTTCGCATTTAGTCCGGGAAAGGTCGGCGTTTTAGGCGCATTTGCCAGTTCGGTGGCGCTCGCAGTAGTCGCATTGTTGATGTTGATCGAATCGGGCGAACGCATCATAACTCCACATGTTATTCATTTTAATGAAGCTATAGCGATTGCCGGTTTCGGATTATTTATCAATATCATCTGTGCCTTGCTGCTTAAAGAACGGCAACCTCATGGTCATGACCACCATCATGGCCATAGTCATCACGATCAAAATCTGAAAGCCGCTTATGTGCACGTCATCGCCGATGCGCTGACGTCGGTGCTGGCAATCATTGCGCTGTTACTCGGCAAATATTATGGATGGCTTTGGCCCGATCCGGTCATGGGGATAGTGGGGGCGATTATTATTACCCGTTGGTCCTATTTGCTGGTGAAAGAAACCAGCCCAGTCCTGCTCGATGAAAGCATAGACGCTGACTATAGCAAAGCAATCAAAGAAAAAATTGAAAGCGATGCGGACAATCGAATTGCCGATCTTCATATCTGGAGAATTTCTCCTAACCATTTTGCCGTGATCATTTCCCTGGTAACCCACAATCCTCAATCGCCGGAATACTACAAGGAATTGTTAAAAAAATTTCATAAACTTTCGCACATTACGGTGGAAGTCACAAAATGTCCGGGAGATGCCTGCATCAACTTATTGAAGGAAAATATTAACGCCAATCAGACAAAATAATAGGAGGAAGCAGTCTATACTTATGGCCGATAACAAAACGCGGCTTAATTGAAGTATTCTTCTGAACTATCGGTTGGTCAACGAATCCGGTAAAAGGTCTCCCCATCATGCCGATTCAATGGATGGAGTTTCTATTCATCATTCTGAGTAGGCGAAAGCTGTGCCGTTAAGGTTCTGTATTTTGTCAATCAGTGACTTATATAACATTATTCAATCGGATGATCATGCGACAAGATAAAATCAGCATTGTTTTACCGGCAAAAAACGAGTCCACATCACTCAAAACGTTGCTCCCTGAAATCATACAACGCTTTCCGTCTGCTGAAGTTCTGGTCGTCAATGATGGGTCAACGGATGAGACTGAAACAATTGCCATTCAGGCGGGTGCAAAGGTAATCAGCCATCCCTATAGTCAGGGTAACGGCGCCGCGATTAAAACAGGAACTCGTCATGCGGTCGGTAACATCCTGGTTTTCATGGATTCTGACGGACAGCATGACCCCGCTGATATCCCTGCACTGGTAGGCCAACTCGAACATGGCTACGACATGGTGGTAGGTGCAAGGAAATCCAGTACTCACGCCTCAGTGTTCCGGCGTTTCGCCAATTCCTTTTATAACAGGCTGGCAACAGTAATGACCGGCCATAAAATAGAAGACCTGACTTCGGGGTTTCGCGCGGTCAGAGCCGACAAGTTCCGCAAGTTTTTATACCTGTTGCCTAATGGATTTTCCTACCCGACAACCTGCACGATGGCCTTTTTCCGCTCCGGATTTCCGGTGGCCTATATCCCTATTCATGCGGGAAAACGGCAGGGAAAAAGCCATATTCGTTTAATCAAAGATGGCGTCCGTTTTTTTATCATCATCCTCCGAATCGGCACTTTATTTTCGCCTATGCGGTTATTTTTGCCGATCAGCGGGACAGTATTTGTCTCCGGAATGGCTTATTATGCCTATACTTATTTTACCAGCGGCCGTTTTACCAATATGAGCGCTCTACTGATATTATCATCCCTGATCATATTTCTTATCGGCATTATTTCCGAACAAATCTCGTCACTGCATTATAAAAACATTCATTAGCTGCATTGCCATAGGATAGTCCCAAGCTCAGCGAGTCAAATTTCACATGCCGACAAGTAATGGAAAACACGGATTTTCGTCTACCCAAAACCGGCGCGCCAAGGCTGAAAAAATAATCATGTTGCAAAAGGATGTGCCTTGCCAAAGAATATTGTGGCTGACATCGAGTTATCCACGATTTGAACACGACAGCGCATCGATTTTTTTAAGGCACTTGGCTGCCTCGATTCAGCAACACAAGTTTGAGATTCACATTCTTTCGCCAGATCATTCAATGGTTGATCCATCGTGGAAAAACGACGCGATCACTATGAGACGCTACAAATATTTTTTTCCGCAGCATTTACAATTGCTGGCCTACGGGTCAGGCATTCTGCCCAATTTACGAGCCAACCGATGGTTATTTTTACAAGCGCCTTTTTTTCTGATAGCGCAGTTTATTTCAACCTGGCGGCTAATTCGTCAACTTAAACCGGGTTTGCTCCATGCCCACTGGCTTTTTCCACAAGGCTGTGTCGCAACCCTGTTAGGCAAATGGATGGGCATCCCTGTGATCGTGACGGTTCATGGGGGAGATGCGTTTTCTATGCAACATTCGGTCATGGCAAAAATCAAACGCTGGACCGTTCAAAACTGTTCCGCCTGGACGTCCAATACCTTCGCGACCGCCCGTGCTGTTGGCGATAATCTGCCTTCGCCGGAAATTATACCTATGGGTATAGACTTTCGGCAATTCAGTGCCGGCACTGCTTTTACAAGATCCGAGGACAAATTTGTTTTGTTGTTTGTTGGCCGATTAGTGCAAAAAAAAGGGGTCTCTGATCTGATTACGGCATTTTCGTTGATGGAGGACTCGTTAAAGGCCAAATCGGAACTCTGGATTATCGGGGACGGCGCCGAACGTGAAGCCCTGAAAGCCTTGGCTGGTCAATTGAAACTCACCGACAGTGTCACTTTTTACGGACGTGTCCCTAATGATCAGTTGCCGGATTATTATGCGACAGCGGATATTTTCATCGCCCCATCGGTTATCGATTCATCGGGAGATACGGAAGGGCAGGGCGTCATATTGCTGGAGGCATTAGCCAGCGGAACGGCCATTATCAGCACCAGCGCCGGCGGCATAGGTGAGGTTATCGAACACGGCAAAACCGGGTTGCTGGTCGAACCGAATAATCCTGTCGACCTTAAGAATGCCATGGAACAGTTATTGAGGGACAAGGTGTTCCGTGACGCTTTGGCGGCTACAGGCGAAACGATCATACAGGCCTACGACTGGAAGGCGATTGGTGCAAAATTTTCCCGTTTATATCATCAACATTTATCTAACTGATTTTTCCGAGTCCGGAAGCCGTGCCATGCCGATTTGTAACAGGGAATAACGGTACGGCAAACGATCACTTATTTCCAGCGTTCCTGCACCTGACCGTTGTCTCCACAGAAGATGGCGCTCGCCAGGCCGCTGAATATGCCGTGTTCGACAATACCCGGAATATCGTTAAGGAATGTGTTGAGTGTAGCGCTGTCGATGTCCTTGGGAAAGACAACATCCAGAACCAGACTGCCGTGGGAGGTGACCAGAAGTCCATCATTAGTGGCGTTTTGCCTGAGCGCCGATTTTCCGCCTTTTAATTCCAGGCTTTGTTTGACCAGTTGCCAGGCAAAAGGGATCACTTCCACCGGAATCGGATATTTCTCGCCAAGTCTGCCTACCCATTTACTCGGTTCGATCAGAACCCAAAATGCCTTGCTGGCCCTGGCAAGAATTTTTTCGCGCACCAAATCCTGGCCCCGGCCTTTGAGTAAGGTGAGATCGGGGGCCACTTCGTCAGCGCCGTCTACATAAACGTCCAGATGGGTGATCTGTTCCAGGGCCAGCAAAGGCAGCCCATGTTGCCGGGCTTTAATTGCACTAACCATGGAACTTGCGACAGTGCTGATTGGCAAGCCTTCATTATGATGACGATCCGCCAGCGCTTCGATAAAACAATTCGCCGTCGAACCGGTGCCCAAGCCGACAATCATGCCGCTTTTAATCTGTTGGGCGGCATGACGGGCCACGAGTTCTTTATCATTCATAGTATTCCCCGCATCGAAATGTAGATTTTTTCTTGTTGATCGAATCATACATCGTGCGGCAAGCGACGACCAGATTTATCTTTTGTTAGGCCGCAACCTTTATCTCTTAAGCAGGCACATGTCGATTTCAGCCGAAAGGAAGTCCAATTTCTCCTGCGTGTCCAGCATTTCGATCCGACTGCTTTGCCCCGACTGAATTTGCATACAATCAAACAAGCCGTCGACAGCATTGAAAATAAACCAGCCTTGATCGGTGGCGATGACGGCCTTCACTCTTCGGATTTTATGTCGGGACAGAACATTGTATAAACGCGTATAGTCAAAACAACTGCCAACCGGATAAACAGAACCGGCACTGCGATAGTCTTCGTCAACGGGGGCAGATTCCGGTGTATCAGGATGTTTAGAACCGGCGACTATCTTCTGTATGGAATCAGCAGAACTATGTGCTTCGGGAAATAAAGCTGATCTTGCCGGGTTTCTTGGCAGATCCAGCCAATCGATACTCAAACGCCCCTGGCTGGTCTGCGCGGATACCTTTTTAACGGGATGGCTGTTTTTAACCCATTGATTAAAAATCGAAATGTCTTCTGCGTCGGCCAAATCGATTTTATTGGCAACCAGTACATCGGATAGTGCGATTTGGTCCAGAAAATTGGCGTTGCCGGTATAACGGCTGTCTTTCAGTTTGCGAGGGTCTAGCAGGCAAATACTGGCCCGGACATCCAGCACCCGTTGAAAGTAACCGCCGGTTAAGGTGTCCAGCAGTTTTTTTGGATGTCCCAAGCCGGTCGGCTCTATGATTAAGCGATGCGGCTTGATCTCGCTGATCATTCGGTTGACCGTCACCTGAAACGGTAAGTCCAGTGCGCAACATAAGCAACCGCCCGGCAATTCCCTGACAGCGGCATTTTGAGAGGCATAGATGGCGCCATCGATGCCGATCTGGCCAAATTCATTAACCAGCACCGCCCAGTTCTCATTTGCCGGCTTTTGTTGCAGCAGGTTGAGAATGGCCGTCGTTTTACCGGCGCCGAGAAAACCCATGATCAGATTGGTCGGAATGGCTGATTTTTTCACAAGCATGGGACTGTCGATTTTTATCCGGGATTGGTCAATTGCACGCTGTACTTGACTGGTTCGGCATTGGGGCCGTTATTGAAGCAATTCGTTGTTTACCCGAACGTCGAGCCGTTCCAGCCCCAAAATTCGGCCGGGCAGTTGCTGAACTCAATATAAACGCGGTTGGGCGGTATTGACAGTTGCTTTTCCAACAGCCGGCAAAGCGACGTGGACAGAGATTTGGCTTGCCTGCCGGATAGACCGATACTCTTGCATTCCAGGAACGCTAATGGTTCGGCGGTCCCCGCAAACAGCATCGTTTTTTTGTCAGCCAGTTCTACCATGACGTAACCCTCGGGTTTACCGGTTTCGCTGGCAACAAGCTGGGATAACTGCGTTAACAGTTGCGGTTCTTTTTCATTGTTTATCGCGATGTTGGTGTTCAGTTTAAGGTAGGGCATAGACTTTTCCTTACTTATTATCTGTTTCGGAAGTGTAGGGCAATTATAAACACCATGCCATGCTTTTGTTAATGATAAAAAACTTCATGGCAGTGTTTTGGTAATCGGGTGTAATCGATATGCCGTGATTTAAATTAAGACAGATTGCATCAACGGTCAGAGTCGACTAGGTCTGGGCGACAATCACTTTAGTCTGCAAGCATTATCAAACCGATCTGTGGGTTTATAGTCAACGAATGAGCAATTATGCTGATTTGAGATTTTCCGACGAAGAGGTGATCACACTCTATCTGTTCGGTATCATCGATAAAAATCGAGAGCTTAAGAAAATCTACGATTACACGGATCGACATTTGCGCACCTGGTTTCCCAGGCTCCCCAGCTACGTTGCGTTTGTCCAAAGGGTCAACCTAGTCGCGGATGTATTTGCGCCGCTGGTAGAGCGTATTCAGCGCGAGCCCTGCGAGCGCCAACAAGGCGGCGTTTGGCTAACCGATTCATTTAGCGAAGCAAGGTCATCGCTTTAACGCCTGTGTTGCCAAGGAGTTGGCCGATGCGGGTTATTGTTCAACCAAAAAATTATATTACTATGGCGTTCGTGTGCATGTCGTCGCACGACGGCACGCGGGAACTCTGCCTTGTCCCGAATATAGTGGCGCCACCGGCGCCAGTAGCCATGATGGCAAAATTTTCGATCATATTCGGCCATGTTTAACGAATAACGAGCTCTATGCGGATTTATGCCCCAGAGGGTATAAAGCCTATCAACGCCCGATGCCCAAACGATCGAAGCCGTACAAGGACTCAGCGTGTTAACCCCCGTTAAAAAAGATAAAGGGCAGGTTATTTAGAACCTTCGGATCAATGGTTGTCAACTGCCGTATCGCGTGTTCGCCAGCCGATAGAATCCTTATTCGGGCGGCTTGAAGAAAAAACCGGCATTGAGTGTGCTTCTAAAGTGCGTTCTTATAACGGACTTATGGTCCACGGCTTCGGCCGGATCGCCGCCGCTCTGTTCTTTTGGAATTTTCTACGTGTCAGCCCTTAATCCACATTTTAATAAACATTTAGATTTCCATATTTAATAGAGTCGAAGTATGCGCTGATTTTTAACAAATAAAATCAGTTGCTATAAATGCAGCTAGATAGCTTAGATGCCCAAAACAATTTTTCGCAAAAATAGCGACTCCCTTTATTTTTTATGATCGTCGTTTTTTCTTCAGATTTAGAGTCTATAGTTCATCCTCACATTAAACGTTATTACTTACAGACCCTAATGAAATCACGCAAACCCGAAATGTTGCGCATCAGATATTCGATTGAAGCGCGCGCTTACGATATTGTCGGCTTGGCAGCCCATGATTTCTGGGTATTAAGAGATGAAAAGGGTAATGTCTTGGGCCAATTGCATGGATTGGCAACGAATACTGAAAACAGGATAAAACCGATGGGCACTATTGGCGATAAGCTCAAATTTTATCACTTTGGTTCTCGCGCCATCTTATTTGGTTTAAATCCGGAATGCAATTTGAACTACATCAAGGCCGGTCAAAATTCCAGGCAGGTTTTTTCCGGAACTACGGATGATGTATTAGGCCGATGGGATAATGCGGTAAAAGCCCTACCTTACCTGAATAGCCTTGAAGTACCTTACACCCCTTTTGCTGTTATTAGTTTAGCCCCTATCAACAGCAACACGGCCTATGCGCTGCTAGGCGCGATCATGGGCTTACCGCTGCATAAATTTTCGGCTTATTGGCAGCCCGGATGGCGAAACACCCATAAAATTCTAACTGTTTCGCAGCTGGAATCGGTGAGCTATCCTCAAGGCCTGTCTGATATTTACGCTGCTTGATAAGCCGTTAGCATCAATAAAGTGAAAGTGATCATTACACACAAACTTGCAGGCACTTCTAATTAATCCACATTGGGACAGCTCCTTCGGCTCGGTCAGGTAAATCCTCATTGTTTGGCAGTGCTGGCAGGCAGGCTGGATGCTGTTCCGCCAAAAGGTGCCAACCCGGCCTCTTTGCGGGATTCAAACCAATGGTTGTTCAAATCCTGGACGCCGTCGAGACCCATACCCTTCAATCCGATAAGGGTATTGTTTTTGACCGTAATCGGACCAAGTTTACGGCCCCGTATCAAAACACCTTTTCCGGGATTGTCGAAAATCACCCAATTGTTCTCCAATCGTAATGAGTGGTTGCCAGGCAGCACTCTGCGAGGTTCAAGCGCTAGGCCGATCACATCGCTGTTTTCAGACTGTGGGCCTTGCTGGATTACGTTGTGCAACAGCTCCACCTCGCCACCTGAGAATGCATCCAGCGCTCGGGAGTTATGTCCATTCAAGGCTGCGATGATACTGTCCTCAACGGTCAGTTTGCGCGCCCCCGCTTTTAGCGAATGCCCGGCTTTTTGGGTCGAAAGTATTCGACAGCGGCGGATCAACACTTCATCGCCGCCACTTATATAGAGACCGTGAGATTGGCCGTTGTCGAAACCGTTGTTGATAAAAATGGAATCCTCAATCAGAAAATGTCCCTCGCTTGCGCCAAGCACCCCATCATGACTATCGTGGCAGTAGATGTCCCGGACAGTTAAGTCGCGGGTTCCTGGATCCAGCCTTATGCAAGCGCCATTACCATCGCTGACAGAGACACCGGAAATTTCAAGGCCCCTCAATGACGATATTTCCGGCGGCTGTGACCAACGGCGCCTTGCCGTTGCAGACCCCGCCGGAAAGAGGGGCGCGGCGGCCATCCGTTCCCCGTTTGCCGACGATATGCAGTGTTTTTTTGATGACCGCGCAAGTAGCATTGATTTCCGGCGCTACGCTGATTTCCCCTCCGGGTGCCGCCGCATTCACCGCTTTTTGCAAGTTGTTGAAATCGCAGCCCTGACTGCAAACCGTCAATATATCCGCACTTTTCGGAGGTTCGGTTGGCACAGATTTGACACGAGGCAATGGCTGCCGCGCCGCTTCTTCCCCGGCAGTCAGTTTTAGCGTATCTTCAATTCGCTGAAGTCTGCTATTCTGGCTTTCGAGGATTTGGCGAAGCTCCTCGTGTAATGCACGGATTTCCGCCTTTAAATCTTCGATGTTATGCTGTTCGCCGGACTGGTAATACCCTAGGTCTCGACGCACACGCTCTATTTGCGGGTCGACATTATTCTTCTCGACAACGGCGGCATTTGCACTGAAAATCAGCATGGCTGGCAGCCATGGCAGCAGCCAAAATGATTTGTTGTTTGCCTGTCATGGCGATTTCGATTGAGAAAAGCCTTTTTATGATCTCGTCCATTTTGGTCGTATTTTGCGATTCGTTTGAAACGCCGTCAAGTTATGGCTAACCTGAAAAGCAGATGGATGAGGGTTGACGTTACCATTCGAGGCGCCCAGTCCGCGTAAGCCATGTTTGGATTAAGGTAACGGACGGTACTTAGCGAGTAAGTTGATCGGCTATATTGGATCGAGACCTATCTTTTCGAATAACATCTGCATTCAATACCCGTCAAGCAATAAACATCAGAAGTTTTTTGGAGAGCCATTTTATGCGTTGGCAGGTTCAATCCGTATAGGTTGAAAGTGGCCATAGTGGTCCGTCAGACGCAAATGTTTTTGCAGATTAAGTGATGAATATCTCAAAATAACCGCAATCATTGCGGTTATTGTCGGCAATTTTTAGGCATTAATTCATTTATTTATTGATGGAAAATGATCTCTCAACTTGTCGTTTTTGCACAAATAAATTGCCAATGCAGTCAGAATTTATCTCGTCGGTTAACAATGTTTGATTTTAATAAGACAAATTTTCCCGGTATCTAAAATTAATGCCGAATGGCTTGTTGTAGATTCGCAACGAACTGGCTTGTTGTGGTCTTGCAACGGGTAACGGAGATGTGGGACAAGATACTCTTACACAGCAATCCCCCTTTTCTTAAGTTAACATTAAATCGCTTGTTTTGCTGATTTTTAGGGAGGATCATTAATTCACGGATTAAACAGATTTTAGGTGATTCATCATGAAAATTATCAAGATTGTGCTTTTACTGGCTTCATTTTTCGCGATAACAGGCGCCGCTTTTTTTCAGCTATTTGTCTTACTGGCAAACAAATTATTTGCACAGCATGATAGCGATAGCCATACTCTCAAGATATAAGCAAATTTCCTCTATCCGGCTTTAAATCGAATTGATCATGACGCCGAACCTTGCCCAGATGATTTTTCATTGCGATTAAGATGGCGATGGTGAAGGGTTGGCGGCTCGCTTTTAGGCTTTAATCGTTAAAACGAAAGCCGCACTATTAAAGCATTTACTCTGATGCCCATTTATTAGGGAAATCAGACGTTAAAATCGCATCTGCACTTATCATCAAACAAACGCCTCGGCATTTTTATTGTTCATGATGTGGCTTAATTGAAGCAAACGGATGGAAAAGGCGATGCGGTTATTATTATCGATCGATAAACTGCATGGCTTCTTGCCACCACGTATTCCAGGCAGTCATCGGAAGGGTGTTATGGCCGGCTTGCTCAAAACGCCAGAGACGCTTCTTTTCGGGTAATGCATCGTATAGCGCCATTGTCGACCGATTAGGGATCACTTCATCTTGTCCGGCCATAATCACGGCGATATTCCCTGTAAAACCCTGCAAATTTTGGATGTTTTCGAATCGGTCCTTAAGCAGCCATTTCGCGAACAAAAACCAGTAATGATGCTGGGCCACATTCACCATGGCATCAAATGGAGTGATTAACAGAAGTCCCTTGACAGGAGCCCGACCCGATGCAACGATGGCTGAAACCACGCCGCTGCCCAGGGATTCGCCGCAAAGAAACAGGGGCTCGTTAAACTCCTGACTGGCTATTTTGGCGGTTTCGATACCATCCTCGATCAAACTTGTTTCGGAAGGCGTCCCGGATCTGGCGCCATAGCCCGGATATTCCGCGATGATCACCCGGTAACCCAGGCGTTGCAGGGCATTGATGAAATAAATGCGGTGAACAGCCGAGCCTGCGTTGCCATGAAACACAAGGACAGTACCCTTTGCGTTGGTTAAAGGCGGCCGGCTTACCAAGCCGCGATAGTCGTCGGCGGAAGGCCAGGGCATTAAATTTAATTCCGCAAGCAATGAGATTTGTTGCTCGGTGTCATACCGATAAGGGAAATAGATCATTTTGCGTTGCAGCAAAAATACCGCGAGCAGTAACACTAAATAAATCACAAATAAGGTCATAATGCGGCCAATCTGCATCGAACAATCCGGATTGAAAATATCGAAAAATTTGCCTGAAATTAGGGTTTATAATTTATTCACTTTTTTCAACCGGTACATCGCTGAGATGTCTTCCTCGCCATAACCTTCGGCCATCAATCGTTCGTAATCATGAACCGCCATATCGGTTAACGGGGTATCGAAACCTATCTCGTCCGCCATCGCCTGGCAGATTTTTAGATCCTTGTGATGGAGCGCCAGTTTAAATCCCGTCTTGTAGATGCCCTGGGTCATGGTCAGTCCGCGACGTTCAAGAAACCAGTTGCCGGCTGCGCCGCCTGAGATAACATCAATAACTTTATTCATGGGCAAACCTTGAGCTTCGGCAAACGCCAGGGCTTCGGTCACGGCTTCATTGATGCCGGCGCACATGATCTGATTGGCGGCTTTAGTGGCCTGTCCGGCTCCTGTTGCGCCCATATGCAGGATACGCGAAGTCATGGTATCCAAAACGGGGCGAGCCTTCGCCAGAGCTTCGGTGTTGCCGCCGACCATCATCGCCAGCGTGCCGTTTTTTGCACCTTCGACACCGCCCGAGACCGGCGCATCAAGAAAATGCGCCTGCTTTGCCGTTAGAATGTCCGCGGCTTTTTTGGCTGTGTTGCTGCTGATCGTGGACATGTCGACCACGACGGCGCCGGGATTGATAGTGTCAGCCAGGGCTTCAATGACTGATAGGACATCGCTATCGGCCGATACGCACAGGAGCACAATATCGACGTCTGCCGCCAGTGCGGCCGGATCGCCGTAAACTTTAACGTTCAGATCCCGGGCCAGAATTCTTGCCTTGCTGGCCGTGCGGTTATAAACACCGGTCAAATAGCCTGCTTTGGCAATATTTCTGGCCATGCCGGAGCCCATTCCGCCGAGTCCGATCATGCCTGCTTTCATGTTTTCTCCAGATAAGTGTAGGAGGTTAATCCGGCAATCAGTTCTTGTTCGTACTCCTGCCGTTGCCAATCGCTCAGGTTGCTATTAGCCAGCTTTTCCCGGTAGGCGGCTTTCAACCCTTCGCCGCTGATGTGCACATAATCGAGCAAATCCGACACATGCTCGCCCTCTTGCAGATCATAAAAATGGTAACCGTTGTCATCCAGCTCAATATTGATCGAATGTGTGTCGCCGAAAAGGTTGTGCATATCGCCTAAAATTTCCTGATAGGCGCCCAGCATGAAAAAACCGATCAGATACGGTTGTCGAGGGTTCATTTCATGTACCGGCAGGGTATTTTCAATGTTATGTCCATCAATATATTGATCGATGCGCCCGTCGGAATCGCAGGTCAAGTCCTGGAGCACGGCGCGCCGGACAGGTTGTTCATCAAGGCGGTGTATCGGCATAATCGGAAAGATTTGATCAATACCCCAGATATCCGGCATGGACTGAAACAGCGAAAAATTGCAAAAGACCTTGTCAGCCAGTTTTTCGTTCAACTCCTGCAAGATAGTGGCCTCGCTCTGATTATTGGGATTAAGCTTCAATTTAATCTGCTGGCAGAGCAGGGCATAGCTGTTCTCGGCTTCGGCCAGACCATTGATGCCTAATTTATCCTGGGTAAAACGGGCACGCGCTTCCGAAAGGGCAAATTGAGCATCATGGTAGATTTCTACCAGATTTTGGTTGTCCTGAAAAGCGGTAATGTTTGAATCATCGCTATAAACCGATTCTATATCGGTGACATTGGTGATCAGCACGGCGTGATGGGCCGTGATCGCCCGGCCGGATTCGGTAATGATGTCGGGCGCCGGCACCTGTTTTTCGGCGCATAGCTCGGCGAAGTTGCGGACAATATTCTGGGCGTATTCATCCAGGCTGTAATTCATCGATGATTCGCGTCGGGAGCGACTGCCGTCATAATCCACGCCCAGCCCGCCGCCGGCATCGACAATCTTGATCGGCGCACCCAATCGATGCAACTCGACATAAAACTGCCCGGCTTCTTTCAATGCAATTTTGATGTCATGTATATTGGCGATTTGAGAACCCATATGAAAATGCATCAGTTTCAGGGTATCGAGCAAATTCGCCTGCTTCAGGCGCTTGACCAGTTGCAGCACTTCATGGGCATGGAGTCCGAATTTTGACTTTTCGCCGCCGCTGTTTTGCCATTTTCCGGCGCTGATGCTCGACAGGCGAACCCGTAAACCTAATTGCGGTTTAATATTGAGGCGCTCCGATTCTTCGATAATAAGTTCAAGCTCCAGCGGTTTTTCAATGACCAGGTAGAGATCCAGACCCATTTTCAGGCCGATCAGCGCCAGCCGGATATAGGCGCGATCCTTGTAGCCGTTACAGACCACGACGCAGCGGTTGGATAAGGCCATGATGGCCAATAACTCCGGCTTGCTGCCGGCTTCCAGGCCGATATGGTCGGCCTTCAGAATGCCTTCGACGACCTGGCGCTGCTGATTGACCTTGATCGGGTACACCGGCGTGTATTTGCCTGGGTAGCCATATTTCGCACAGGCATGGTCGAAGGCATTGTTCAGTCGATTGACGCGATCTTTCAAGATGTCGGTAAATCTTACCAAAACCGGCAGGGACAGATTTTTGTCATGCAATGATTGCGCGATCTCGTACAGATCCAGCTCAACATCTTTATCCGATCTGGGCTTGACGCTGACATGCCCATTCGAGTTGATGGAATAATAGCTGTCGCCCCAAAAATCGATGGCATAAATGTCTGCCGATTGCTGTATCGTCCAGTTATTGGTGTCGCTTGAGTTCAAATTGATCTCCAATGTGTCGTGAATAGCCGAATTCTAATATAATGGAGGCATTTTTCATGCTTTTTATTTTTTCAGGATCAGTAGATGAATGCGTCTCAGTGGTTTACCGAGGAAGTCCCAGGGGCTGAATCGGCCTTTTCATTAAAATATAAGAAAAAGTTACACGAAGAACAATCCGAATTTCAACATATCGAAATATACGAAACCGAAGGCTTCGGAAATTTGATGGTGATCGACGGCTGCACTATGGTATCGACCCGTGATAACTTCTTTTATCATGAAATGATGAGCCATCCGGTATTGTATACTCATCCCGATCCCAAACGGGTCTGGATCATCGGCGGCGGCGACTGTGGCACCTTGAAGGAAGTATTAAAACACAAGTCGGTAACGCAGGCGGTGCAGATCGATATCGACGAACGGGTCACGCGGCTGTCGGAAATCTACTTCCCCGAATTGTGCGAGTCGAACAACGATCCCAGAGCCGAGCTGAAATTCATCGATGGCATCAAATGGGTTAAAGACGCCGCGCCCGATTCAGTCGATATCATCATTGTCGACAGCACCGACCCGATCGGACCGGCCGAAGGCCTGTTCAGCGAAGCGTTTTACCGGGACTGTTTTGCCTGTCTGTCCGAACACGGCATGGTGGTGCAGCAAAGCGAGTCGGCTTTGTATCATATGAAACTGATCGGCGAGATGCGCCATGCGATGAGTTCGGCGGGTTTCCATCATTTGCAGACCTTGTTCTTTCCGCAATGCCTGTATCCGTCCGGCTGGTGGAGCGCCACCATTGCCGGTAAATCCAGCCTGAGCAAATTCAGAGAACTGGATGCTGCCAACAAACAATTTGATACGACCTACTATAATGTTGATATACACCGCGCCTCATTGGCTCAGCCCGAGTTTTTTAAAAAGGCGTTTGGTTAACACGCACCTGGCGGGCTTTATACAAGTCATACGCTGGGTCGTCTATAGCGCGCCTGCTGTGGGTGATATACCCGGCGTGTTCCCCGGCAGTTGGGATTATCTACCCGGCTACCGCTATTTGATAGAGAGATAATTCATGTTTGATACCAAAGCGATTGATGATATTGCCAACCGTCTGGCTGGCGTAATTCCTCCCGGCTTGAATAGCCTGAAAGAGGATATGGAAAAAAACTTCCGGGCCATCCTGCAAAGTGCGCTAGGCAAGCTGGACTTGGTGACCCGCGAAGAGTTTGAAGTGCAAAAAATGGTTCTGGCCAAAACCCGGTCAAAACTCGAAGACCTGGAAAAACGGGTGGCGGAGATGGAAAAGCTGATCCTGGCCAAGGAAGAGATGTAATTAACAACAAAGACAAAAGGTCCAAGGCAAAAGGTGCAAGTCGTAATGATAAAACCAAGTTCATCTGACTGTATTTTGAACCTTTCGCCTTTAGTCTTGCGCCTTGACCCTCTCTCATGTCCCTAGCGGTTATTTATAGCAGGGGCCGGGCCGGTATCGACGCGCCGCTGGTCACGGTTGAAGTGCATGTCGCCAATGGTTTGCCGGCATTAAATATCGTCGGCTTGCCGGAAACGGCGGTCAAGGAAAGCAAGGACCGCGTACGCGGCGCGATTCTGAACTCCCGCTTCGAATTCCCGGCGCAACGCATCACCGTCAATCTTGCGCCTGCCGATTTGCCGAAAGAAGGCGGCCGTTTCGATCTGGCAATCGCTCTGGGCATCCTGGCGGCATCAGGACAAATCCCTCGCGTACATTTGGATCAATACGAGTGTGTAGGCGAACTCTCGTTAGGCGGTGAACTGCGGCCGATCAACGGGGTATTACCGATTGCGATCCAGGCACGAAATAATCAGAGAAAGCTGATCCTGCCAAAAGAAAATACGGCCGAAGCCGCTCTGGTCAAAGAGATAGCCTTGCTTCCCTCCGTTCACTTGCTGGAAGTCTGCGCCCATCTTTCAGGTCAACGCCTGATAGAGACCGAATATCAGCAGCAGAGTCGAGCGATGCCATCCGCTGATATCGATTTTGCCGATGTTCACGGCCAATACCATATCAAAAGGGCGTTTGAAATCGCCGCCGCCGGCGCTCATAACGTATTGATGCTGGGTCCGCCAGGCACCGGCAAATCGATGCTGGCAGCGCGCCTGCCGACCATCCTGCCGCAGTTAAGCGAAGCGCAGGCCCAGGAAACCGCTGCTATTGCTTCAATCAGCGATCAGGGGCTCGATGTCGCCAACTGGTTGAAGCCGCCTTTTCGGTCGCCGCATCATACCGCCTCAGCTGCGGCCATGGTCGGTGGCGGCAGCAATCCCAGGCCCGGAGAAGTTTCATTGGCGCATAATGGAACCTTGTTTCTGGATGAACTGCCGGAATTTGACCGCAAAGTCTTGGAGGTATTGCGCGAACCTTTGGAAACAGGCCATATCACCATCTCGCGCGCCAACCGGCAGGCCGATTTTCCGGCCCGTTTTCAGCTGGTGGCGGCGATGAATCCCTGCCCGTGCGGCTATCTCGGCGATACCTCGGGACGCTGTCATTGCACGTCAGAGCAAGTGTCTCGCTACCGCGCCCGGGTTTCAGGACCATTGCTGGATCGTATCGACATGCATCTGGAAGTGCCCAGAGTCTCGCACGAAGTCTTGCGCAAGGGTTCCCTGCAAGGCGAGGAAAGCAGCGCCACCATTCGCGAACGCGTCGTAGCCGCCAGAGAATTTGCCCTGGCGCGAAGCGGCAAAGCCAATTCGGCATTGACCGTCAAGGAAGTCAAACTCTTTTGTGTTTTATCCGATAATGGCCATCAACTGTTGGAACAAGCCATGGACAGATTCAGCCTGTCGCATCGGGCGTATCACCGCATTTTAAAACTGGCGCGGACAATTGCCGATCTGGCGCACTCGGAAGCCATCGATATCGTTCATTTGAGCGAAGCGATCAGTTATCGTAAATTGGACAGGATGGTTAAATGAACCCGGGTGATGTTTCTGCAACACCTCTTATCTGCCAAGTTAGAGATGTCCATGCATTGGTTTCCTTCGCAATGGGTTACATCAAGCGGTCCAAACCCTAGATTCAGGATTGCTGATTAGCATGATCACATCTTGCCGGAATCGGGTTATTTGGCCTTGTCAACTGAACTTGAGAGGAGTATAAATCAGACCTGGACAATAACTGACACGATGTGCATCAAGCTCCTTTCCTGCATGATTCTGTATCGCGAACTACGAGATGATGCCGCAGTATACGCACTTGCCCAAAAACTACGTTTATATGCATTTTTGATAGGGGATGAAAACATGATGAAATCAGCGAAACTATTGATTATGTCTGCGGTGCTTGTGTTGTTTGCAGCCTGCGACAATAAAAACGGCGGAAGTACCGAGCCGCCGGTAACGAAAACTATCGAAACCCTGCTCGACATTCTCGATGCCGCGAACGGCAAGCCTTTGCAAGAAGTAACTCCGGGCAGGCCGGTGCGATTGGTACTCGAACTGAAAAACCTTACCGACAAACCGTTGACACTCAATTTTTCAACGGGCAAGCAATATGACTTCGAAGTGCATGACTCCAACAATCAGCTGATATGGGCGTGGTCTCGAGGTAAAGTATTCATCCAGGCCGCCACTAAGATCATCCTAGGTCCAAAAGAGCAAATTAAATTTACTCCCGATTGGGACCAGAGAGACAATGAGGGGAGACAAGTAGTCGCAGGCACCTATCAGGTGACGGGACTGATCCCGACCACCGGCCCTGAAATTGTCGAAAGTCAAACAAAAAGCCTGGTCATCAAGGAATAGCTATGTTGGATACTGGTTAATTTCAGAAGTTTAATAATAAAAACTGAGAGTAATTTATTGCCAGTTGCCGTCAGCCATTCGGCAGGCAATCTTGGTTGCATTCCCCTGTAACTGGCCATTTTGCATAAACTGATAGTTAAACTCACGGCACCAGTTGCCATTGGCATTCTGAAAGCTGCGTAAAGGAACGATTTGGTAATGGGCATTGGTATTTTGGTTAGTCCAAGTAATCGGACGTTGATCGTAGCCGTACTCCAAAGACTGGCTGAAGCAAAAACGATCACCAGGGTCCATGTTCTGACCTGCGCGAACACCCAACATCTGACTCACCACTGCTCCGGCAATGGCTCCCATCAATGGATTGCCCCCTCCTACAGTATTGCTTATGGCGTTGCCAAGCGCGCCTGCGATATCGCCGACACCGGCATTAGTGGTTCTGGCAAGTTGTGAATAATTGCAGCGGCCCTGATTAATACCGTAGCTATTCGCGCCATAACGCGTGCTATAGCGAGTATCGTATCCGCCCCAATATTGTTGATTGGATGGATGGTTTACGGGTCGATAATAACCATGTTCCTCATTTTCATCATCGTGCCTGTCGTCATGGCGATGTATTTTATATTCCTTGTGCATTTTTTTCTCATGATGCCTGCTTGCTGCCCAACTTGGGGGGTCGGCAAGGGCAGCTGATGTTGCAATGGTTGCGGACAGAAAAAGAGTAACAACAAAAATAGGCCTGTAATTCATAAAAATTCCATGAGCTTGTGATTGCCGACAAAAGCGTGATTGAAGTCGTCCCAAAATATCTCAGCCACAACCACCCAAGATTAACAGGGCGGACATACTCGACATTCATGCCCGGGAACAGCTGATTGGACTGAAATGTCTTGCGCGGCTGACCGCTTTCGGATTATGGCGCGGATGAACCGATAGACCAGCCCAAAAGCTGCTTGAAGCTTAGCGATGTCTTAACGAAGTGCAAAGCTGTATTGTTTAGAATTCAGACGCAGTTGGCATTAATTTTATTAAAGCCCCGTAAAGGATGACATGATGACGTGAAAATCGCTGATACCAGGAGGGGAGGGACCGTGACCACCTTAAGCATGAGGGGGAAATGTATTGTTTGTTTGCGATGGAACGTGTCTTCATCCAGGGATTTAGGCAATGGGGATCCTACTCCTCGATAACGTTTTAGAGTACACCGTTGATAAAATGTTAATATTAAGCATAAAGTTTACACTGTAAAACGGCAAACATGTATTTGAATGAGCTTTCTGACATAATCACGAAGTATTGCAACCTGACGTTGGGCTTGCTGGTGATGATGGGGCTTTTGTTCTCAGCTTGTACCCATATACCGGATAAAATGATTCCTCCGTCCTCTCAATCCGGAATCACTCCGCTTGTTAACTACGCTTTGAGCTTAAAAGGCAAACCGTATCGTTACGGCAAGGAGTCGCCCCAGGAAGGATTCGATTGCAGTGGCTTTATCCAGCATGTGTATGGACGCCATGGCGTATTGTTGCCGCGGACGACACGAGAAATGGCTTATTCACTGCCGCCTGTTGCAACAAGCAATTTATATCCCGGCGATCTAGTATTTTTTAACACCAATGGCTATCGGTTTTCGCATGTCGGACTTTATGTCAATAACGATACCTTCATCCATGCTCCCAGCCGACGTACCGGTAAAGTTGTGGTGTCTAGCCTCAACAATCAATACTGGAAAAGCCATTTTACCGGTGTGCGCCGGCCTAAAATGCGATGAATCCGTCGGGTCTCTTCTGGATTGAAACAGCCCTGTAACGGCATTTACTTACTGCAGTCATTGTTCTAAGACCCGGATTTTTGCAAACAATCTGGTAAAATTATTTTTTTATATGTCCACTAAATTTATGAGTTACTGATCATGCAAAATCATTTGATAATCCGAGCGTATCCAGCTATCGCATGCTTAATTTTAGTCATTAGCGGTTGCGCTTCTGAGCCTGTGCCAGTCCCGGCACCCATTATTTCCGGAGAAGAAATGCTTCGCGAAAGCCAAGGCATAGCAAGTTTGGGTGATAGATGGAAAAAGGGCAAGGAAATGGTTGACCGTGGCAATAGATTGGTCGCTGAAGGTCAAAGTAAAATTAATGAAGGTAAGCGAATGATCGAAGAAGGAGAAAAAGTGATGCGCGAAAGTGAGGAAAACTATAAGACCATTAAAAAATAAATAAGTGAGAACTTCTAAACATAAAATAAGTCCAATATTTTTTTTAATCCAACTTGTAGCGTTTCGCCATTTCCCCCAATGGCATTGCTTTAATTTTACTGGCGTGCCCCGCAGAGCCAAAAGCTTCATAACGCGCCTGACATAGCACTTGCATCGCGTCTCTAGCCGCTTTGTAGATCTTGCGGGCGTCCAGATCTGATGCATTTTCGGGTTGGGCGACATAGCGGCGGATAGCGCCGGTAGAAGCCATACGCAGGTCAGTATCAATATTGACTTTGCGGACGCCATATTTAATACCTTCGACAATTTCATCCACAGGAACGCCGTAGGTTTGGGGAATATCGCCGCCGTATTTATTAATGATTTTTAGCCAGTCTTGCGGGACCGAACTGGAACCGTGCATGACGAAGTGAGTGTTCGGCAGGCGTTGTTGCAAGGTTTTCAAGCGGCTAATGACCAGCACTTCACCTGTCGGCGGTTTGCTGAATTTATAAGCGCCATGACTGGTGCCGATAGCGACTGCTAACGCATCAATTTGCGTTTGCCTGACAAATTCAACCGCTTCATCCGGATCGGTCAGCAACCGGCTGTGGTCCGGTTGTCCCGGTGACTGCTGACTGGAGGCATCGTCCTTGGTTTCCAATGAACCCAGGCAGCCGATTTCGCCTTCAACCGATACGCCGCACGCATGCGCCATTTTGACCACGGTACGGGTAACGTTGACGTTATACTCGAAAGAGGCAGGTGTTTTCATATCTTCCAGTAAAGACCCGTCCATCATCACTGAGCTGAAGCCGGATTGAATGGCCTGGACACAGATATCGGGTGTCGGAGCATGATCCCGGTGCATCACGACGGGAATATCCGGATATTGTTCGACCGCGGCCAGAATCAAATGGCGTAGGAATATTTCGCCGGCATAACTGTTCGCGCCGACCGAGCCTTGCATAATCACCGGACTGTCACAGGCGTCAGCCGCTTGCATAATGGCCTGAACCTGCTCCATGTTACTGACGTTGAATGCGGGAACGGCAAAGCCATGCTCCGCCGCATAATCCAAAATTTGTCGCAATGACACTAATGCCATGATCGGCGCTCCTTAACTGGGTTTTGTTTTTTAGGTTTTACGTATCACCAGGTGATCTTCTCATTTCTGGTGCAGGTGATGTGTCAACACTTTTCCGGTTTAGTGTAGCCATCTCAATCGGGAATATAGAACAGGACGTTGATTATCAAAGAAGGGGCAAAAGATCAGAAAAACGATGTCGCCTGTCCAAAAATTCAGAATTCAGTAAGTGATCGGGCTAAATGCGAAATGATCGCTATGGAAGTTGTGTCACAATCTTGTTGCAGCGAAAGAGAATTTAATTTCGTTGTTGAGCTTAAGGAAGATTACTTAAGTCATTGAAATTTATGGTGCCGAGGAGAGGACTTGAACCTCCACGCCCTTTCGAGCACTAGCACCTGAAGCTAGCGTGTCTACCAATTTCACCACCTCGGCAGAGGAATGCTGTAACAGCTAAGTGAACGCGCATTATACTCAGTCATTCGGTAGTTGTAAATTAGGCGGAACGAATTTTCTGAAAAATATTCAATCCTGATGAAGATGAGGCCCAAAATAAAAATCGATGAGCCGGGCATAAATATGAAAGATTTTTTCTTTTTAATTCTAATCAATAGACAAAACATGTATCATTATGCTAACAAATCATAGAAATCATATAGCAAACAGATCTAGAAAAGGGGCGAGTGGTAAGCCTATTTAACCTTGAGAGAGTGTTGTTTCTTCAGTTATTTTTATCATTCCTTATTATCCAGTATCTAGTATCCCATTATTTAAATGCCTCCAAAGTCAAAAAAAACCGTTGATTTCAGTTCAACAAAAGACCCCTACGCTCAGCGCGAAGCTGAAAAGTATGAAAAACCTATCCCCAGCCGCGAACTGATACTTCAGTTGATAGAACATGCGGGAAAACCGTTGCAGCGTTCTGAAATTGCTGAGGCATTTTCCATTACCGACGAAGACCAGATGGAGGCCTTGCGCCGTCGCCTGAGGGCCATGGAACGGGACGGACAATTACTGTTCAACCGCGGACAAACCTACTGTCTGGTCAATAACAAGGATTTGATCGTCGGCCGCATTATCGGCCATGCCGACGGTTTTGGCTTTATCAGGCCCGATGACGGCTCCGACGATCTGTTTTTATCGCCGCGCGAAATGAATCCTTTGATGCACAATGACCGTGCGCTGGTGCGGGTTGCTGGCGTCGATAAAAAAGGCCGCAGGGAAGGGGCGGTGGTTGAAATTCTGGAAAGAAATACGCACCAGGTCGTCGGACGGCTATATCTGGAGGATGGCTTTACCTATGTCGTACCCGATAATAAAAACATAGCGCAAACCATCCTGATCCATAAAGACGGGATAGGAAAAGCCAAACAGGGACAAATCGTTATTGCCGAAATCGTCGAGCAACCGACCAAGCTCCGCCAGCCGATCGGCCGAATCGTCGAGATTTTGGGCGATCATCTCGCCCCAGGTATGGAAATCGAGATGGCGATTCGGTCTTACGAATTGCCGCATCGATGGCCGGAAGAACTGCTTGAAGAAATTAAATCCTTTACTGAAGACGTGCCGGAATCGGCCAAAGAAAATCGGATTGATTTGCGCGACATTCCATTGGTGACCATCGATGGCGAAGATGCGCGCGATTTTGACGACGCCGTTTATTGCAAGAAAACACCTAAAGGCTGGAAATTACTGGTCGCCATCGCCGATGTTTCGCATTATGTACAGATAGATTCGGCGCTTGATAAAGAAGCCAAAAACCGCAGCACCTCGGTCTATTTCCCTGAACAGGTTATTCCGATGTTGCCGGAGATATTGTCTAACGGCTTGTGTTCGCTTAATCCACAGGTAGACCGCTTATGCATGGTTTGCGAACTGCTTATCGATCCCGAAGGCAACGTGCTGCGTTCGCGTTTTTTTGAAGGCGTGATGTGTTCACATGCCCGTCTGACCTACACCGAAGTAGCCAGGATGTTGGTCGACGGCGATATCGCCAGGGATGGCGTGTATGCCGCAAGCCAGCCGGGAGCTGGCGCGGCGATCGCCAGGGATGGTGTGTATGCCGCAAGCCAGCCGGGAGTTGGTGCGGCGATCGCAGGCGATGAGGTAAATGCCGCAGACCAGCCGGGAACTGGCGCAGCGAAGGCATTGAGGAAAAAATATAAAGTCCTGTTGCCGCATCTACAGGAACTGTATTCGCTCTACAAGGTGATGCGAATTCAGCGCGAACAGCGCGGCGCGATGGATTTTGATACGCTGGAAACGCGCATCATTTTCGGTAAGGATCGTAAAATCGAAAAAATCGTGCCGGTTGTGCGTAACGACGCGCACAAGCTGATTGAAGAATTCATGATTACCGCCAACATGGCGGCTGCGCGGTATTTAAACAGCAAAAAAATGCCCAAGCTGCTGCGGATACATGAGGGCCCTAGCGCCGATAAACTGCTGAGTTTGAGAACCTTTCTCGGCGAGTTAGGATTGACACTGGGCGGAGGCAGCAAGCCGACGCCGCTGGATTATATGCACCTGTCGAATGCCATCAAGGGCAGGCCGGATGCGCATCTGATTCAAACCGTATTATTGCGCTCCATGTCTCAGGCCGTTTATAGCCCCGAACTCAAAGGCCATTTCGGGCTGGCGCTGGAAGAATATGCGCATTTCACCTCTCCAATCCGCCGATATCCGGATTTGCTGGTGCACAGGGCGATCCGGCATAGCTTGCAGGGTAAAAAAGCGGAAAGTTTCTTTTACGGTATTCCCGAAATGACGCTGCTGGGCGAGCATTGCTCGGCCAACGAACGGCGCGCCGATGACGCCACGCGCGATGTCGTGAGCTGGCTCAAATGCGAATACATGATGGATAAGGTCGGCGAAGAATTCCCTGGCATCATTTCGGCGGTGACGTCGTTCGGGTTTTTTGTCGAACTCAATGAAATTTATGTCGAAGGTCTGGTGCACATCAGCAATCTGGGCCAGGATTATTTCCATTTCGACCCGATCAGCCATCAGTTGAAAGGCGAACGAACCAATACCGTTTTTCGGTTGGGCGATAGGGTCAACGTCAAGGTGGCAAGAGTCGATCTGGATGAGAAAAAGATTGATTTTGAGCTGGTGAAAAAACTCGGTGCCGCCAAAAAAAACGGCAGTGCAAACCCATTCAAAAAAAGACGGCGTAAAAAAGGTTAAATCCAGGTGGTTGCTGAACGGGAAATTCATTTGACTGCCGCCATTTGAATTTCCTGCATGCAGGTGTTGCATGGCGTTACCTATACTTCTTGCCTTACACACTGAATCAGAACCTGAATGCTCTGATTCTTTTAAACAATTACCTTAAATAAATTCACATAGAATGGTTACTTGTCCTATTATAAATGGGTGCCAAATCCGGCTTACCTTTGTGATCCGATAAATCTGACCACCACTGATAAAACAACATAACTGAATGATGCCGATACGCTTATTTCCCGTCGCCTTGATATTGCCCGGTTTATTGGGTTTGTTGTTAAGTCAGCCCGTGTCGGCAAAAAAAATGTACCGTTGGGTTGATGAAAACGGTAAGACCTATCTGTCCGATCAGGTACCGCCTGATCAAACGCAATACAGGCGGGAATCGCTCAATGCAAAGGGCAGAGTGCTTGAAATAACCGAACAGGCAAAAACCAAGGAACAACTTGCCCTTGACGCCCGGCTGGAAAAGCTAAAAAAAGCGCAGGAAAAAATTATCGCCAAACAAAAGTCTCAGGATAAGGTTTTGTTAAGCACTTATCGTAGTGTCGAAGATATGAATTTAGCGCTCAACAAGAAAATGCAGGCAATGGATTCCGGAGTTAACGTGTTGCAGACCAATTTGAAGCAAATTGAGGGCCGGTTGGAGGATCAGCTTAGGAAAGCAGCCGGACTTGAGCGCAATGGTGAAAAAATCCCTCAAATTCTGCTGGATGATATTAAATCCATTAAAACGCAAATCGAGTCTATCAAAACAGAGATCGGCAAGCGACTGGAAAAAAAACAAATTGTCAGGACCGATTTTGAAGCCGACATCGCGCGCTATAAATATTTAACTCAGTCCACTTCTGTAGAAGCCCGCAAACTAAGCGATATGTCCTCGGAAATATTAGCTGCGGATGCCTTGGGTTTATATCAATGTAAAGATGAATCCGATTGTACTAAAGCCTGGGATATTGCCCGTCAATTTGTCAACACGCATTCGACTACGGCAACCGATATCGTCAACGATACATTGATTATGACCCGGGAGCCGGCGACGGATAATGATCTAAGCTTGTCCATTTCAAAAATCGATCTGGAAAACAAAAAACAACAGCTATTTCTTGATATTCGTTGCCGTCAATCATCATTGGGAGCTGAATTATGTGCCGGACCCAAAGTCAAGGAGATCAGGTCTTCGTTTAGAACGTTTATTGAGTCCGGTTTAAAAAACTCAAATGTCAGTGACTGAGCAATAAGGTGCCGACTCCCTGGTCGGTGAATAGTTCAAGCAAGACCGCATGCTCAACCCGGCCATCGATAATATGCACCTTATTGACGCCGCCTTTCATGGCATCCGTCGCGCACCGGGTTTTCGGAATCATGCCTCCGGAGATGGTGCCGTCGGCGATAAGATCGTCTATGTTTTTGAGGGTCAGGCCGGTCAGCAGATTGCCCTCCTTATCGAGGATGCCTGCAGTATTGGTCAATAAAATCAATTTTTCGGCTTTCAATACTTCAGCGACCTTTCCTGCTACCAGATCGGCATTGATATTGTAGGAATGGCCGTCCTCGCCGACGCCTATCGGAGCAATCACAGGGATAAAATCGCTACGACCAAGCATTTCGACGACAGAAGGATCGATGCTGCTGACCTCGCCGACATGGCCCAGGTCGATGATTTCCGGCGCATGAGCATCAAGGGATGATTTTTTTATATTAATTTTCCTGGCACGGATCAAGTCTCCGTCTTTTCCGGTCAATCCGACGGCTTTACCCCCATGCAAATTGATTAAATTGACAATTTCCTTATTTACCAGACCGCCCAGCACCATTTCCACGACGTCCATCGTTTCGCTGTCGGTGATGCGCATGCCATCGACAAATCCGGTGGTTTTACCGAGTTTTTCCAATAAGCGGCCAATTTGCGGGCCGCCGCCGTGCACGACAATCGGATTAATGCCAACCAGTTTCATCAGGACGATATCCCTGGCAAAGCTGTGCTTAAGCGCTTCGTCAACCATGGCATTGCCGCCAAATTTAACGACGACGGTCTTGCTTTTGAAGCGTTGAATATACGGTAACGCTTCAATCAGGACATCAGCAATCTGGTGTGCCTTTCTTTTTTGCAACATTTTTAGTTTTCCATCTTAAAAAGGGAGAGCCATATCCGGTTTGACCTTTAGCATTTGCTGTCTAAATTGTTCTTGAATGGTCTTTAAGGCTTGATTGGTGTCAGCCTCAAAACGGATCACCAGCGATGGTGTTGTATTTGACGCCTTCACGAGTCCCCAGCCATCGGGAAAGTCGACACGCATGCCGTCGAGTGTGTTGATTTTACCGCTATTAAATTTTGCTGACGTGATGAGATCTGCAATAAATTTAAAGTTTTCACCTTCCGCCATGTCAACATTCAATTCCGGCGTATTGATACTGTCCGGCAAGTCGCCGAACACTTCCGCACTGCTTCGTGTGTCGGCGGAAAGAATTTCAATTAATCTTGATGCGGAGTACAAGGCATCGTCAAAACCAAACCAGCGGTCGTTAAAGTAAATATGACCGCTCATTTCACCGGCCAATTTGGCGCCGGTTTCCTTAAGCTTTGCTTTCATAAACGAGTGGCCTGTTTTCCACATCATCGGCCTGCCGCCGAATTTGGTAATCTGACCGGCTAAATGCCGGGTACATTTTACATCGTAGATGATTTCAGCTCCCGGCTTACCGGCCAAGACATCTTTGGCAAACAGCATCATCTGCCTGTCCGGCCAGATGATTTTACCGTTTGAATCGATGACTCCCAGGCGATCGCCATCGCCGTCGAAAGCAATGCCGAGGTCCGCCTGGTAATGTTTGACCGCCACGATTAATTCATGAAGATTCTCCGGCTTGCCGGGATCGGGATGATGGTTGGGAAAAGTGCCGTCAATGTCGCAATAGAGTTCAATCACTTCGCAGCCCAGGGTCCTGAGCAGAACAGGCCCTATTTCGCCGGCCACTCCGTTGCCGCAATCCAGGACGACTTTCATGGGTCTGGCGATGTGTATATCTTCAGAAATAGTGCCTATATATTCGTTGCCGAACCGGTCATTGCGTTCAATCGTACCCGGTGAATTGACGGCAAAAGCCTGGTTATCGATGGTTTGCTTGAGTTTTTGAATTTTATCGCCGGCCAGCGTTTCGCCTTGGATGACCATTTTTAATCCATTATATTCAGCAGGGTTGTGGCTGCCGGTAATCATTACGCCGGAGCGGCCTTCGATATGATGGGCAACGAAATAAAGCACCGGCGTCGGCACCATGCCGATGTTTAATACATTACATCCCGTTGATACGATCCCTTGCCCTAACGATTCGGAAAGTCCTTGGCTGGAGGTTCGTCCATCCCTGCCGACGACGATGGTTTTGCAACCGCGTTCAATGGCCTCGGTACCCAGCGCTCTGCCGATATTGTAAACCACGTCCCGCGTCAATGTGCTGCCGACGATCCCCCGAATATCATAAGCCCTGAAAATTGCGGCCATGTCATCAGCTTTGATGATTTCGGTTTTTGTCGTAATCAATTTCTGTAAGCCATTCTTGATTTCGGTCGGTTTAAATGTTTCGTCGGGAGTTCCAGGTTCATCGATGTGTAAATCCGCATCGTCCCATACCAATCCGCTACTGGTGAGGCTGTCTACCCCATCCCGCTGCTGGAACTCGCTCTCGTTTGACTGCACCCGCATGTATTGGGCCAGGGTGGAAATGACTACGCTGATTTCGTTAAGATTAACCGGATAGCTGCCATTCATCTTGTTTTTCATCATGTCCTTGACGGCGGACATCACGCTGCTCAAATCATTTAACAACGTAACAGAAAGTTTTCGGTACCCTGCAAATGAAACAGCCAGAACAATAATGCCCGGTATGCCGATGATGCCGGCTATTATCGGCAGGCCTACCAAACCATTATCGGCCGTTTCGTAGCGAAGATCCCAACCGGTTTCGGCGATCTTAAATTGCGAGGCGACAACATTTTCCGAATCGCTTCGGGCGCCTGACGCAGCCAAAACCAATTTATCCTGTTTCAATTCGATAAAACCGCCGATGTCCTGTGTTCTTTGCACTGATTTGCGGATAAATTCAGGTTTCAGACTGGCTAAAATAACACCAACTGCTTTGTTATCCTTAATGATCTTTCGAGCCATCGCTAAATGCCGGTCGGCAGGTTTATCACCGTGAATTGCCGGCAGTCGATCGCTAGTCAAAGCGCCTCTTACCATATCCAGATCGGCAATACTCATAGGGGGGACGCTTGTTAGGTCTAGTTCGTTAACTCCCGGCAATAACAGTCTTATTTTCTGCATATCCGGTATGCTCCGTTCGAGTTTGGCGGTGACGGCGGCAATCAACTCGGGATTGTTACTGGAAATCGCGGCAATGACATCAGGATCCTGGGCCATTTTATCCAGTAGGCTGTTCAAGGTTTCTATCTTGGCCGATAGACTGGATGCGGTACCTTTTACTACAGCATCGGCAGTGGCCTGTTTTGATTTGCCAACCTCCGAACCGGTTAACCAGTAAACTCCGGTACCCGCAATCAGGATCATCGAGAAAGCTATAGCGGATAGCAACGAAAAAATACGGATTAACATTGAATGCCTTGGTTTGATGAATTTAAGTTGGATGAGAAACGATCGATCAAAACAACGGAGCGGGACGCCATCTAATGTTTTCCGGTCGATCCGAAACCGCCGTCGCCTCTCTCGGTGACCGTCGTAAAGCCTGAAACGAGTTTAAATGCGACTTGCACTACCGGCATAAAGAGCAATTGTGCAATCCTTTCTCCCGGTTGGACAGTATAGTCATTTATCCCGTCATTTTGTAGAATGACGCCAATTTCGCCATGGTAATCCGAATCGATGATGCCCAGGCCCTGGCCAACTCTGACTTGGTTGTTCAAACATAACCCGCTTCTGCTGGCAACGACCGCAACCAGGCCAGGATCCTGAATATTCACCGCCAATCCTGTGCCGATGAGTTTGTTGCTTCTTCCGGCGATGACAAGAGGCATTTCAATACAGGCAAGCAGATCGATGCCTGCCGAACCTTTGGTTTTGTAGGCTGGGATGCCGTATTTTTCAAGTAATGGATTGGTTATTCTGGTTTCGATTAATCGTTTCATTGGAAGGCATCAGGCTATTTCGTTTTCTTCAATATAAGGTCTGTACGAAACATTTTAACATTTTGGGAGCAGTCAATAATACCCCCGGCGCATGCAATGCCAGGATAGGAAAAGAGAACGGCAGATTTCTGCCTGAAGAATCCGTCATTTCATGACAGGACATGGACTGCGGGTATTTTTTTAGAGGCGTCATTCGCTGCGCTCTAAATGAGGAATTTAGCTAAAATTGATCATCTATCGGCGTTCTCTCCGGGACGGATGGAGGGAGAGACGCTATAGAAACCACTGCGACACAGTAACCGGGTACAATACGCGTCGCAGTCTTCAATGACGGTTTATTTGTGTCCAAACAATTTGTGATAGACGATAAAACCGAAAATGATTGCAGATACCATGACGACTGATTCATATGAAAACAAGCCAAGACCGGTCACTGCCGGACCCGGGCAGTATCCGCTCAAGCCCCAGCCGATCCCGAATAGGGCGGCCCCCAAAACGAGCATGGCATCGACCGACAGTTTTGTTGACAGTTGAAAAGCCTCCGCGAATACCGGCGCTGGGCGTTTGAGAATCGCTCGGTAGGAGAGCATCGCCACCGGTAATGCGCCCAACATGACAAATAACAGGCTGGGATCCCAGTTTCCGGTTATATCCAGAAAGTTGAGTACTTTATTCGGATTAACCATGTGGGAAACTGATAATCCTATACCAAAAAGAATGCCGCAAAACAACGCTGTTAAATTCGTTTTCATGAGGTAAGCCCAATAAGATGACGAACGATATAAACGGTTATCATGCCTGCGCACATAAAAATAAATGTGGCTAATAAAGAGCGCATCGACAGCCTGGCAATGCCGCAGATACCATGACCGCTGATACAGCCATTGGCCATGCGTGCGCCGAAGCCAACCAGGAATCCGCCTGTGGCGAGTAACCACAACGGGTAGTCCACGCGGGGACTGTTAAAGCCGGGTATCAATAACTGAACAATGATAGCGCCCAATACCAGGCCAGCCAGAAATAGAAGCCGCCAGGCAATGTCATTTTTTGGAGCGTACAGGACGCCGTTTAAGATACCACTGATACCCGCTATGCGCCCGTTTAAGAGAAATAATAGCGATACGCTGACGCCAATGAAGGCTCCGCCGACCATCGCCGAAATCGGTGTGAAGTTTTCCATAGAATTATCTTGCCTCGTTAATGAAATGAATTGACATAATCTATCGATCAAGTCAGATAACAAATAATACACAATATTAGAATATTCTACTATACATAAATAAAATCCGATAGAGATGACAAAAGCTGCCACCTATCTGTTCATTGCCGGTTAGCACCGGCATCGCTGCGGACAATCGGTAAGCGCAGGGAGACGATGCGGTAACCGTATGTTCATCGTCAAGAGGTTATCGGTATGACGCGGCCATGATCATACCGATTTATCAATCCCGTTGATTCTTTCATCAACGATTTGCACTCGTTGGGTAATGCCGCACAGCAACGTATAAGGTATGGTGCCTGATCGTTGGGCAATTTCTTCAACCGGAAGTTCATCACCCCATAAACAGACAGGATCTCCTGGTTTTGCCTGAGGTTGGGTTTCCAGGTCGACGGTAATCATGTCCATCGAAACCCGGCCTATGAGCGGTACGCGTTTGCCGTTAACAAGCACCGGCGTTCCGTTTTCAGCATAACGCGGATAGCCGTCGCCGTAGCCGATCGCCGCAACACCGAGTGTTGTCGATTTTTCACACCGCCACGCCGTTCCGTAACCGACCGTTTCCCCTTTTTCGATGGGTTTTACCGAGATCAGCCGTGAATAGAGGCCCATGACCGGTTTTAGCCCGAACTGAAGGCCTGTGTGTTCCGGAAACGGAGATATCCCGTACAGCATAAGACCGGGACGCACCCAATCGCTGATGGCTTTGGGCCAGCCAAGAATTCCGGCCGAATTGGCGATGCTTCGCTGACCCTGATAGGGGGCGACCGTATCATTGAATAAAGCGATTTGTCTTAAGGTTTTATCGTCCTGTTTGTCATCGGCATTAGCCAAATGCGTCATCAGGTTAATAGGACCCCTGACAATGTGGCACCGCATTAACCTCTGATAAACCGTATCGAAGGCGTCACTCTTGAACCCAAGCCGATTCATGCCGGTATCGAGTTTCAACCAGACGGCAATTTTTTCGTGTCCCGTCCGCTCTTCAAGAATTTCAACCTGGTTGAATGAGTGCACTACGGCATCCAGTTGATATTGCAGAAATTGATCCAGTTCTTCATGATAAGTAAAGCCCTCTAATACCGCAATCCTGTGTTTGAATCCGGCTTCCCGCAAACGAATGCCTTCATCGACCCGGGCGACAGCAAAGCCATCGACATTGGACAGCGCTTGGGCGATACGGCCCAAGCCGTGGCCGTAACCGTTAGCCTTGATGACCGCCATGACCTTGGCATCCGGAGCATAAGTCCGAACGATGCCGAGATTATGCTGCACAGCATCCAGATCGACCACTGCATAGGCCGCCGGCATCATGTGATCGATACGTGTGTTAAATATTCCGGGCAAGCGTTTATGCCTCCATTATTCATAGTCTTCGTTGCCATAAGGGTTCCCAGCGTAATTTTCAAAACGGGTATATTGCCCCAAAAAGGTTAGTCGTACCGTACCCAGCGGGCCGTTACGCTGTTTGCCGATAATGACTTCGGCGATGCCCTTATCCGGACTGTCTTCGTTATAGACTTCGTCCCGGTAAACGAATAAAATCAAATCCGCGTCTTGCTCAATAGCGCCGGATTCCCGCAAATCGGACATCAGGGGGCGTTTATTTGGCCTTTGTTCCAGATTACGGTTCAACTGCGATAGTGCGATAACCGGTACATTCAATTCTTTGGCCAGCGCCTTTAAACCCCTGGAAATATCGGAAATCTGTTGAACCCGGTTGTCGCCGCTGCTGGGTGATTGCATAAGCTGGAGATAATCCAGGACGATAAGTCCCAACTGGCCATGCTCGCGCACCAGTCGCCTGGCTCTTGAACGAACCTCAGTGGGCGTTAGGGCAGCCGTATCGTCAATGAACAGTTTGGTCTCGGCCAGCAAGCTCATGGCCGAGGTCAAACGCGGCCAATCATCGTCCTCGAGCTTGCCGGTCCTGACTTTATGCTGGTCGATTCGTCCCAATGAGGACATCATCCGCATGGCCAGAGCATCGCCGGGCATTTCCATACTGAAAACCGCAACCGGAGCGCCGCTCTTGATCGCGACATTTTCCGCCATATTCATGGCAATCGTCGTTTTCCCCATTGACGGCCGACCCGCTACGATAATCAGGTCGGACGGTTGCAATCCGGAAGTCAATCGATCCAGTTCGGTAAATCCGGTGCTGACACCGGTGATGGAACCTTCCTGGGCAAACATGACTTCGATTTTATCGACGGCACGCGCCAACAAAGACTTAATCGACATAAAGCCGCCTTGTCCGCGCTGGCGCTGTTCGGCAATTTTAAAGACTTGACGTTCGGCTTGTTCGAGCAGTTCGGCAGTATCCCGGCCTTCGGTATTGAAAGCGGAATCCGAAATTTCGGTGCCGACATGGATCAACTGACGCAATACCGACCGGTCACGGACGATATTTGCGTAACTGACGATATTGGCGGCGCTGGGCGTATCCTTTGCCAGCATGCCCAAATAAGCCAAACCGCCGGCATTTTCCAGCTCGCCGATGGCATCCAGCGCTTCCGATATGGTGATGATATCAAACGGAATCTGCTTTTCGGCCAGTTCTTCGATGACCTTGAAAATCAGGCGATGGTCCTTGCGATAAAAATCCGTTTCCGACACTTTGTCCGATACAGAATCCCAGGTTTGATTATCAAGCATCAATCCGCCCAGAACCGATTGTTCGGCTTGAATGGAATTGGGCGGAATTTTTAGTGAATCATAGGCGTAATCACGGTCGATTGTATAATTTTCAGACATTGACGAGTTAGTAAAGTGAGCAAAGTTATTCCGGGTCATATTCGAGTGTACCGGAGTTTTGATATACTGTCATTTTATCAAACTTGATGGTTTTTATCGTGCCAGGTATTCCCGGAATGCGGATGCCGTAATCGATGCGGCTAATCATCCGATGGGGCCCATTGCCGCTCAGATAAAATCGGGCAGGCGGTAACATTCAGTGATAGTATTGTAATCATTGAACATCAAAAAATCAGGAGAAATACATGCTGAATAAAGTTACGTTGATTGGCAATCTTGGCGCTGATCCTGAGGTCAGGTATATGCCGACAGGCGGCGCAGTCGCCAATATAACATTGGCTACGACGATTAGATGGAAAGATAAGCAATCTGGAGAAAGGAAAGAGTCGACTGAATGGCACAGAGTAGTATTTTTTGGTCGACTGGCTGAAATTGCCGGAGAATACTTAAAAAAAGGCAGCCAAGTCTACGTGGAAGGACGGCTGCAGACTCGAAAATGGCAGGGTCAGGATGGACAGGACCGTTATACGACCGAAATTATTGCCACTGAAATGCACATGCTGGGTACCCGTAGCGGCGGAACTGCCAGTTTCGGCAGCGATCAACCGCAAGGCGGCCATGCTGGCGCATCGTCTACTGCGAGCAGCACAAGTAAACCGGCCTATTCATCGCAAAAACCGGCGCAGCAAAGCAATACCGGCCCCATGTCTGCGCCGCCTCCGGATTATGAGGATTTCGATGACGATATCCCGTTTTGATTCCAATTTCTATGCGTGGACAATCACGCTTGTCGCTATGCCTGTATTATGACGACGAGTTCGGTTGCATTAGCCAACCGAACCAGAATTTAGGATTCAGTCAAAAATAACTTCCTGATATGACGCTGGTTCCCAACGCCAACGTTGTGAACGCGTTCTGCCAAGCTTCAGCTTGGGAGAAGGGAAGCCGGAGCTTTGCTGGCCGAATTCCCGAACTGGAGGCCTGGGAACGAGGGTGAAGCGCAACAGGATATGTTTGACTATGGCAATGGTGTAGATTGTGGGCGCCTCAAGTAGCTATTACAAACCTGGCTTGTATGCTAATTAAGAGCATCCTACGCGTTAGCGCTTAATTCGCATTTATGAAATGACTATTTTTTACTCAGAACCTAAGATCAAATGATAAGGAACCGTCAATCAAATAAGAAAACGCCTATCATCAGTAGTAAACTCTACAAAACCGGTAGGCAAGAATGTGCTGCTCACCCGTCTAAATAATAATGATAAATCTGAGAGACCATTGGACGAGGAAAGAGATTGGATTTGGTATGTGAAGTTCAAGGGATACGCTTTGTCCCATTCTTGAAGTGGGCAGGTGGAAAGCGCTGGTTAGTCAACGGCTATGCTGATCTCCTCCCCGATTCGTTCAATACGTACATCGAGCCGTTTCTCGGTGCTGGATCCGTTTACTTTCACCTTCGGCCCCAAAAAGCTATTCTTGGGGACGTAAACCCTGAGTTGATTGCAACCTATCAGGCGATCAAGACTGACTGGATAGGACTCCAGAGTAGCTTGCATTACCGTCAGCGTCGTCACCTCGAGGATACCAATTACTACTACTGGCTACGGTCTAAAAATCCAAAGGATTCCATCCAACGTGCGTCTCGCCTCATATACCTAAACAGAACTTGCTTCAATGGCATCTACCGTGTGAATCAGCAAGGGCAATTTAATGTGCCGCGCGGCACGAAAGACAAGGTACTTATCGAGACCGATAATTTCGAGGGAATGTCGCGTCTGTTGATGAGGGCCGAACTCATCGCAGGTGACTTTCAAACACTTGTGGACCGAGCTCAGGAAGATGATTTTGTGTTTGCGGATCCACCCTACACGGTTTTGCATAATTACAATGGATTCCGTAAGTACAACGAGGTGCTCTTTTCATGGGCAGACCAGCAACGATTGGCAGATGCATTACTGCGAGCTGCTCGTAGAGGGGCAAAAATTCTCTGTACGAACGCGAACCATCATTCTCTTTGGAGCCTCTATGACCATCCCGAGTTTTCTCTCAAAGTGGTTTCGCGCTTTTCTCATATTTCTGCAGACAAAGCCAGCAGGAAGTCCTTCGAAGAACTAATCATTCAGGCTAATTTTTAGTGAGATTTTATAGACATGTCGGAACTTGATTCATTGCTTAATACCGCCGCTACACAGGGCAACCCAATCGATGCGTTACGAATTTTTCTTGCCAGCGAAGAGGCGATGGAAAAAGCCCGCCAAATCGATCGGATGAGATTTGTCGGCTACGTGCTGGAACTAGGGTTCGACTCGGCAAAAATTATCACCAGCGATCCCTATAAGTTAGCAGTGGGCGGCATACCTCGCGGCTCATTTTTGATAATGACTCCGATCAATGCCGGCAATACGCCACCCCATTTCACCTTGTTGCGCGTAACCGGCGTATCTCCAACCCCCTTATCCAATCAAGTCCAGCAAACCTACTTCGAATTGCATAAAAAATCGATGCCCGAGCTCGATGTGTGGACGCAAAGCGAGTTGCAGTGGGGAGCATTGGACTGCGACGTACTGGGCATGTTCTACGCAAATCCGCTGGATATGCAAAAACTCGAATTCGCTGGAGATGTCAACAATGTGGTAAGCGCCCACCGGTACAAGGTATTCGCTCCCAACCGAGATTTGCTGATATTGATAGTCAACGGGATGGTAAAGACCGAAGACCGGGTAACTATCGGCACGCTTCGCACCATGGAGTGCGGTTTATTCAGCGGTGGAAGCGTTACCGATATCCTAGTCGAGATATCAATGAAGGATTTCAAAGGATGCCGGACCGCCATGTTTGGCAAGACCCGGTTGGGTAAATCGAATGTCGTAAAGCTGTTAGCACAAGGCATGCTTGATGCGACAGCCCAAGACAATTCGGTCGGGCAACTCATCTTCGACATAAATGGAGAGTACGCCAATGACAATCCACAGGATGGGAACCGATCTCTTCGCTCAGCGAATGAAAAACGTTGCCAAGTTTATGCGCTTACGCCCAGGCAAGGTACGCCTTCAAGACCTTTACGGTTAAACTTTTTCGAACAACCATCTGCATGTCTTGAGGTCTTAGGGTCGATGCTAGCCCAAGACAACAAGATGTCTAATTATATTCGAAGTTTTGCCGGTGTAACACTGCCTGACTTAGCAGAGCTGCCGGGAATGAACGAGTCCGACAAAAGCAAGGCAGTACGCAAGATCCAAATGTACTGGGCCATTCTTCATAAAGCAGGCTTTGCTGCGGACGAGACAAGACTGCGCCGTATGAATTTGATTGCAACACGTTATGTTCAACACTTCGATTGTCATTTCAACCAACAGTTAAGGAATGCTGCTTACGGTTCTGTTCGCCCCAGTGCCCCGATTCCTGAAAATCCATCGAACTTGGATGAATTAGTTACTGAGCTTGAGGTCATGGCTCAATTTCGGCGTGAATCTCCCAACGATACAAATCTTGTAAGAGACGGACGCCCTGTATTTGACGCAGACGCTACTGCTTTACTTGAGTTTCTCAACCCAGCGACAGGCTCTGGCCCATCAGTTATCCGCGCTTATCGGCAGTACCATGCGTCAAATGCCGGAAATTTCCAAGGAGAGATCCTGGAATTTCTTGATCAGGGCAATACGGTAATTTTAGACCTTGGCAATGCAACTGACGCTATCCGCAAATATTTTTCGAACATGCTTTCAACCGCTGTATTTAGAGCTCAGGAGACAAAATTTGTAAACAACGCGCTCGGCAATCGCTATGTACAGCTCTATTTCGAGGAAGCGCACAACCTGTTTCCACCCGATAGCAAGGATCTGACCGGTGTCTATGCCCGCTTCGCAAAAGAAGGCGCGAAATTCCACGTCGGGATGGTTTACTCGACGCAATCGCCGTCGACGATTAACAAAGAGCTGCTGGCACAGACCGAAAACTTCTTCGTAGGCCATCTCTCTAGCCAAGACGAAACTAAATCGCTCTCTCGTGTCCAAATTGCATTCGCTGGCATTGAGGATGACATTCTTCGAGCCAGGACGCCGGGTTACATGCGCATGCTGACGATGTCTCACCGCTTCGTCGTGCCTACTCAGGCATTCAAGTTCGAAGCGCGCCAAGCATCTGCAACCTGAACGAGGAACAGTCATGCCTTACGAACAAGGAACTCGGCTACCCGGTGAAGCGGCGTCAAAATTAGGCCATCTCGCTGTCATCAAGAGCCCGTGGGTAAAGACGCTGGTCGAAGACTTTGAGAGCGTAGAACCACTCGATGGGGATCCTTCAGGCACAGAGTGGCAAACTTTTGAGCCAAATGGAGTCGAGCCCTTACGCGGAATTTGGGCAGTAGACGGTTCGTATGTTTCAGTACACTCGGAACAGAAACCTCCCAAGGAAGTCGCCTTCGTGAAGACAGCCTTGCTCATGCTCGACAAAGCCAAACTGGACGCTATCGATAAGGATCTTCCTCATCCGCTGCTCCTACGAGATGCGCTGAAAGATAGCGGGATCCAGCATGCGACTGTCCTCCCCCTGAAGAACGTGCGTACGCCGCTAGGATCGAACTACGAAGCAGTGCGGCATATCGTACGGGACTCACTAAAGGTTGACCAAGGCGGAGCATTCTATGAAACGCTAAAATGGTTAGCCTACCGCAAATGGGAGCCGCAACCCCATTCCTCCTCGCCCGGTTTTCAGTGTCCTCACTGCGGTCAAGAAATCGTAGAAGGACTGCCGCATAATGCAGACACTCGACAATGTCCCCACTGTAATGCTGAGGTTTTTCTATCGGATGTCTGCGGGTTCCATCTTGAAATGGACGAAGAAAGCGCGCCAGAGTCGTTGGCGTCGTCCTATATGCTGGTAATGGAGCACCTGATGCTTTTCACAGCGGTGCGTTTGATGTGGCACCATTCGGATAGATCTTTAATAACCGAAACGCTGTTTATCAAGGATGGTCCCCTAACCCTGCGCAGCCAGTATTCCAAGCTCGTCCCCAATATTCGTGCATTCCTGCAGCATGCCAAAAACGTGAATCGGCCGGTACATATTATCGGTCAGGAAAAGAG
Source organism: uncultured Methylococcaceae bacterium (assembly GCA_964568805.1). Classification (GTDB taxonomy): domain Bacteria; phylum Pseudomonadota; class Gammaproteobacteria; order Methylococcales; family Methylomonadaceae; genus CAZMRW01. The sequence continues at coordinate 52,549 of CAZMRW010000020.1, forward strand.
CGGCGCCTTCTTTGATCATCTTGCTTCAATCGTGCGCTTCGCGTCACCTCATACACGCAATGAACCTGCGACATTCTCTCCATTGACTCATGCATTTGTTCGCCGCGAGGTCTACCGATCACCAGACCTCTCCAACCCGTATGGGTTCCGAACGAACTGGGGCGAGAAAATATATGTCAAAATTGATCCCGGAGCCTACATGGCACTGAACGTTCCTACAGGTGAATACATAAATGAACAAGATCGGCCTTTAGCCGACGATCTCATTGGATTGCCGCGAATCTTAGCGACTCTGCCGTCGCTGGTCAGCCACAAGTTTGAGGGGGCGCTTTACCCTGTGGAACTCGCCAACGGAATCGCGTCGATGTCCAGTTATCCATCGGCAACTATTCTTCAACGGTTTCTGGAAGGGCAACACCGTGACTGAACGCATAAAGGAGATTCGCTGATAATAGACAATCCACCATTATTTGAGAATTGGCGGTTTGCTTGCGCGAAATCGGGCTCTCCCGTATTTCCTGTGGTACGCGACTGGCTCCTCCCCATGCTCATGACTTACAAGTGTAGGTTTTTTACTCACCGCTTCCCACCACGCAGGCAGCCAAGGGT
>CAZMRW010000021.1:0-51449 GCA_964568805.1 uncultured Methylococcaceae bacterium
ATTATGTTCATGGCCGCAGGGCCGACCATGACGAATGGTTGTCCTATGTGTCTAGATAAAATTTGAAAAAAACAGCCGCATCGGCCTTCCTTGGGTCGGGGACATGGTGAGGGCGCAGAGCCTGTTTATCGTGCTGAAAACTCTCATGCCGGCTTATCGGATCGAAGTTCTGGCTCCGGCATGGACGCCATTGCTGCTGGCGCGCATACTGGAAGTCTTTAACGCCGTAGTCGTTATTTTGCAAATGGATTGTTCGCCCTGTTTCAAGCGCGACTGTCCGCTTTGTCCGGTCGGCCATAACGATTACCCCCGGCGCCTGACCGGAATCAGGCCCGATCGGGCACTTGAATTAATTAACGGGGCAACTGATCCGGAATCAACATGCGCATTGCCATAGTCAAACTCTCAGCTCTTGGCGATATCATCCATGCCATGGTGGCGCTTCAGTTCATCAAGGATTATGCCCAGGATATTCGGATCGACTGGATTGTTGAAGAACGTTTTGCCGACGTGCTACAACACAATCCCGATATTGACAATATTTTAACCGTTAACCTGAAATCCTTAAAAACCGATCAATCCGGTATTTTGCGGGAATTTAAAAAAATCCGCCGCTATGCCGATCATCATTATCATCTGGTTATCGATGCGCAGGGACTGCTCAAATCGGCGATTGTTGCACGAATCATCGGCAAGTGTGTCGCGGGATTCGATGTTCATTCGATCAGGGAAAGAGCCGCATCCTGGTTTTATCAGATTAAAATAGCCTGCGCTTACGATGCCAACTCGATCGACAGAAACGCCCTGGTGCTGTCCAGACCTTTAGGATTGGGAATAAGCCCCGAGCAAATTATCAATAAAAAACTCTTTTTGTTTTTTAACAATGAAGATCGGATTATTTATGATTTTTTGTTAAAAGATAAGATCAATATTGTTCTTGTCATCGGTTCGACCTGGGCGAGCAGAAACTACCCGCCTGAAAAATTTGTTAAAATAGCCAATGCCTTGCAGGAAAATTGTCTGGTTATCTGGGGCAACGAGGATGAGAAAGCCACGGCGGAATGGATGTCGGCACAATCCGCATTTATTAAAGTGATACCGAAGAAACTGGATTTGAACAGTTTAAAAGCCCTGATCGCACAGTCGGATTTGCTGATAGGCAACGACACCGGCCCTACGCATATGGCGTGGGCGTTGAACAGGCCGTCAATCACCATTTTCGGCCCGACTCCCGTGTCCAGAGTTTATCAGACGGATATCAACCGGGTCGTTAAATCGCATTCAATCGTGAATCCCTACAAACTAAACAAACAGGATTTCTCGATCAGAGACATCGATGAACAGGAGATTATCGGGCCGGCAAAATCGTTATTGTCGGTAGCGCTTAACAAACATCAAGGGATGCATCCATGATAGTTGAAGTGTCACCCTATCAATCATTGCTGAAAACGTTGCAGAATCGACACAAGCTTTCCGCGGCGGAATTGAAAAAGGTTGAGCGTGTTCAAAAATCGTCAATCGCGGAAACTTTACCCCAGTTGTTGGTCAAGCTGGGGCTGTGTTCCGAACTCGATGTCGCCGATGCCTTTGTCGAATCGGGACATTTTGAGAAAGTTGTTTCCGGAGAGTATCCGCTGGAATCGCAACTTCCGGATACCGTGTCGTTGCGTTTCTTAAAACATTATCATGTCATCGGCTTAAGCAATAACGAAGACGAAATTACGGTGACCATGATGGACCCGGAAGACAGTTTTGTGATTGATGCGTTGAAACTGGCGACAGGAAAGAAGATCGTCGCCAAAGTCGGTTTGCTCTCGGAGATCGATGCTGCGCTTGAAATGCAGTATGGCGAAGGTCGTTCGCAAATGGACAAGATCGTCGATGACCTGGCGGTTGAGGACATCGGCGAGGAGGATCTGGAACATTTAAAGGATCTGGCCAGCGAAGCGCCGGTCATCAAGATGGTCAATCTGATCATGCAGCGGGCAATCGAAACCAAGGCTTCGGATATTCATATCGAACCCTTTGAACAGACGTTGAAAGTCAGGTTGCGCATAGACGGCGTATTGCAGGATATCGATGCGCCTCCGGTCAAGTCGACTGCCGCCGTGATTTCTCGTATCAAGATTATGGCCAAGTTGAATATCGCCGAGCGGAGATTGCCCCAGGATGGCCGGATCAAGGTGCAAATGCTGGGCAAGGAACTGGATTTGCGGGTTTCGACCATACCGACCATGTATGGCGAAAGCGTGGTGATTCGGTTGCTGGATAAGGAAAACATGGTTCTGGATTTTGCAACACTGGGGTTCTCCGGCAGGCATTCCGAACAATTCCTCGAGGTTTTGGCGCAACCTCATGGGATCATCCTGATTACCGGTCCGACCGGCAGCGGAAAATCGACGACGTTGTATGCGGCGTTAAAAATGTTAAACACCGCCGAGCGCAAGATTATCACCGTGGAAGACCCGGTCGAATATCAACTGGAGGGCGTCAACCAGATTCAGGCCAAACCGCAGATAGGGCTTACCTTTGCCTCGGCATTGCGGTCCATCGTCAGGCAGGACCCCGATGTCATCATGATTGGCGAAATGCGCGATCTGGAGACGGCGAAAATCGCCGTGCAATCGGCGCTGACCGGGCATTTGGTGTTATCGACGCTGCATACCAATGATGCGGCGGGGGGGATTACGCGGCTTCTGGATATGGGACTCGAAGAGTATTTATTGAGTTCTACCGTTAACGGCATCCTGGCGCAGCGGCTGGTGAGACGATTGTGTGACAGATGCAAACAGGGTCAGCCGGCCTCTCCCGAAGTGGTTAAGGAAATGAAGCTTCGGAGGTTTATACCGGAAGGAGACATCCTGCTCTATAAACCGGTTGGGTGTTCCGCCTGCGGCGGGCTTGGCTACCGCGGACGATTGGCCATTATCGAGTTTTTGCCGATGACCGATCCGATTCGCAAACTGATCATGCAGCATGAAGAAGCCGGCGTCATCCAGAAACTGGCTATCGAAGAAGGCATGGCGACCATGTATGACGATGGTTTGGCAAAAGTCGCACAAGGCGTCACCACACTGGAGGAAGTTCTGCGGGTCACTACGGAAACCTGATATGCCTTTATTTACTTATAAGGCGATCAATCATCTCGGCGAAACCGAAGAGGGCGTTCGAGATGCGGCCGATGAACAGTTTCTGATCAATGCCTTGCAAGCCGAAGGTTACATACCGATACGGGTCTCCCCGGCAAGTGCCAGGTCATTTCTTGGCCTGCGCCTGGGTGCGAAACAGACGAAGCTGACCCAAAAAGATATCGCTTTATTCACCGGTGAGCTGGCAACCTTGCTGGACTCCGGCCTGCCGCTGGATAAATCGTTGGCGGTATTGATCGATTTGGCTGAAGACAACGAACGTCTGTGTAAACTGATCGGCAGAGTGCTGGAAAAAGTCAAAGGCGGTTCATCATTGGCGGATGCCCTGGAAAAGCAGGCCGGTGTTTTTAGCCGCTTTTACCTTAACATGATCCGGGCCGGTGAGGCTGGCGGCAGTCTGGGTGAGGTCCTGAACCGTCTTTCCGAGTATCTGGAACGTACCCGCGAATTAAAGGATACCGTCAGCACGGCGTTAATATACCCGGCTATTTTGCTGGTCATGTCCCTGGCGTCATTATTTGTGATGTTAATTTTTGTCGTGCCGCAGTTTACCGAAATGTTCGAAAGCGCGGGCAAGGATCTGCCGGTATCGACCCAGATTGTTGTCGGACTGGCCGAATGGCTGCAAAGTTATTGGTGGATTCTGGTTGGCGGAGTCATTTTTGTGACCAGTTATATGAGGTATCAATTGGCGGACCCGGCCACAAAGAAAGTTTGGGACGGTCGTTTTTTGAAATTGCCGCTCGCGGATACCATCCTGCTGAACAAGGAAACGGCGAACATGAGCCGGACGTTGGGAACTTTATTGGGCAATGGCGTTTCCATACTCTCGGCCCTCGTTATTGTCCGGGAAACGGTGGGCAATCTGGTTTTGGTGGAGGCCATCCAGAATGCCGAGGAAGAATTAAAACAAGGTAAACGGATGTCCGATGCGTTATTGAAAACAGGAATATTCCCGAAAATGGCTGTCCAAATGATTAAAATGGGCGAAGAAACCGGCAAGTTGGAAGAAATGCTGATGCGTGTCGCCGACATCTATGATAAACAGTTAAAGACCGCTATCCAGCGCTTGCTGGCGCTATTGGAGCCGGCTTTGATCATCACTTTGGGACTCATGATTGCGGGCATTATCGTTTCGATATTGCTGGCTATTCTGAGTGTCAATGATTTGGCGTTTTGATAAGTGATTTCGATTTAATCATCCGCAATGGATGTTTCAGGATTCAGGCCCAGGTATCTATCAAATCCAGGCGCTACTTTGCTATGGGGAGAGGGCTCGTAGCATTCTTGTAAGCTTTTCCGGCATGGAGACTCTGAGAGGAGGATAGAAACCGTCGTTTCAAATGATTTTCATTGAGGTAGGCTGACGAAAGGAAGGCTTATCCAAACCGGGCATACATACGTTCCGGCAAATTCAATTTAACTTTTTAAGGGGTATTTACAAATAATGAAACAAAAAATCAATTGCAAAGAATCCGGATTCACCTTGCTTGAATTATTGGTGGTGCTGGGGATTATTTCAATGCTGGCGGGATTGGTAGGTCCCAAGGTCATGAAGCATATGGCCGACGCGAAAGTGAAAGCGGCAAAAGTGCAAATTGCAGAGCTAAGTCAAGCGCTGGAAATGTATAAACTGGATGTCGATAAATATCCGACCAGCGCACAAGGTCTGAACGCTTTGGTGGAATCTCCAGATGACGCAAAACGCTGGAATGGCCCCTATCTGAGTAAATCGAAAGTGCCGATGGACCCGTGGCAGCAGGAATACCATTATGTTTCGCCAGGCGAACATGGAAAGTTCGATTTATTTTCTTTCGGCGCCGATGAAAAAGAAGGCGGAGAGGGCGAAGATCAGGATATTGTTAGTTGGGAATGATGAATCGGGCGAAAGGCGCAAGGCCAAAGGTAAACGTTTCTTATCAGAGCCCCCCTTTTGCCTTGCGCCTTTTGCCTTGCGCCTTTAAAAATAAAGGCTTTACCCTGATAGAACTGCTGATTGTGCTGGTAGTGATCGTTCTGGGCTTTTCGGTGGTCGCGATCAATATCTCATCCGGTTCGGGTACAATGGAACTTAAGGCCGCCGCCAGAGATATCGTTTCAGCATTGCGGTATGCAAGAGGGCAGGCGCTGATAACTCATCAGGAAAGTACTGTGACGCTCAATCTTGCTGAAAACAGTTACACGATTAGCGGTCACGACAAAACATACACCATCCCCGAGTCCATTGATGTCACCGTGGTGACCGCGCAAAACGAACTGACCGGGGAAGGGCAGGGCAACATCCGTTTTTTTGCAGACGGTTCCTCAACCGGAGGGCGAATTACCCTGGAACGCGGAAAAGCCGCCTGGCAAATTGATATCAACTGGTTAACGGGCCAGACCGAACTCGAAAATGAAGCGAAACCCTAATGCGGCCGAATAAGCAGCCATGCCGATGAAAGGAAGACAAAAAAGCAGGCAGAGCGGCTTTTCCTTACTTGAGATTTTAGTCGCTTTTTCGATACTGGCCATTGCCTTGGGCATTTTACTGAATATATTTTCTTCTGGCGTGCAGACCGCTGTGATTGCCGAAGAATACAGTTCGGCGGTTCAAATTGCCGAATCTTTAAAGGCAAGAGCCGGGGTGGAATCTCCCTTGCAAGCAGGGCAAGCAAACGGAATTATCCATGATAAATATCGCTGGCAAGTCACCATCGCACCGTTTCAACTGACGATGGATAATCTCGACACGAACGCGATCCCCGCGTCGCTATTTATGGTGACGGTCAACGTCAGTTGGGGGGATGACGACTCAAGCGCAGGCAATGCAAGAGAAATTGAGTTGACGACGCTCAAACTGACCCAAAAATCGTTATGAACAGATATAGGCCACATCAGGGTTTTACCTTGATTGAAGTGCTTATAGCGATGACGCTATTAAGCATTATGGTCGTGTTATTGTTCGGCAGTTTGAAAATTTGCGCTGAAAGTTGGGAGAAGGGCGAAAAAAAAATCACTGAAGTGAACGATGTTGCCGCCGTCATTAATTTTTTTCAACGGCATTTGACCGTAGCAAAACCCTTATGGAATGATTTTAACAAAGAAGAGAAAGTATTTTCTTTTCAGGGCGGGGAACAATCTTTGCAGTTTGTGTCCTCTTTTCCTGCCAGTGCCGGACGAGCGGGCTTGCAATTGTTTTCGGTGGAATTGCTTAACGAAAATAGAGAGAAATCGATAAAAGTGACGTTGATGCCCTTTTATCCAGTGGCCGAAGGTCAGGAATGGTTGACGGAAGAGGAAATTTTAATAAGACGAGTCAAGGATTTTTCCCTGGCTTATTTTGGTTCGGACGATGAACAGACCGATCCTCGCTGGCTGAACGAATGGCTGCAGAAAGACAGACAGCCTGCGCTGGTCAAAATCAAGATCGACCTGGAAAATGGACGGTTTTGGCCAGAGATGGTTATTGATTTAAAGATGGCAGGTTCGATAGACAATGCGGGTCTGTCAGTCGACGGGGCGGATACTTCCGAGGATGATGACAGTGAAGACACCTCCGATCCAGAGGAGGATGAGTGACGATCTTAAGCTCCTGTTTTCCTTCCGGGATACAAGCCAGGCAAAAGGGCCTGGCCCTGGTGTTGGTATTGTGGGTGCTGAGTTTATTGATGATCATGGCGGCCAGTTTTACCTTGACGATTAACCGGGAAACATCGGTTATTTCCGGCATCAAGAATAATGCCGTAGCTTCTTCGGCCGCTGAATCGGGCATTGCCATTGCTGAAATGATGTTATTGAATCCCGATCAGACGAAACGCTGGCGCACGGATGGCAGTATTTATCAAATTCAATATCTGGATACCCTGGTGCGTATCAGGCTGCTTGCTGAAACAGGCAAAATTGACATTAATAAGGCCGATCAAAACCAGCTGCAAACCCTGTTAACGCAGGCCCCCATCGATCCGGAACAGCTAACTGCTCTGGTCAGCGCCATTATGGATTGGCGCGATCCGGATGATCTGGTGAATATAGAAGGCGCGGAAAAACAGGAATACGAGGACGCGAATTTAAAATATCATCCTCGCAACAAGCCCTTTCAGTCGATTCAGGAATTGCAGATGGTATTGGGAATGAACGGATCCATATTACAACGGATTGAACCTTTAATTACTGTTTATTCCGGAAGCAAGCAGGTTGACTTATCGCAGGCATCCAAAGAAGTTTTGCTGACGATTCCCGGACTGGATGCCGATTTGATCGATCAATACCTTGAATTAAGACGGCAAAGCGCGGTGAATGGCGTTCCTGTGCCGCCGTTTTCGATAGGTACCGGGATTATCAGTTCTGCGGGAGAGAGCAGTATTGTTGAAATTATTTCCGAAGCCCTGTCCGATGACGGGTCGGCAGCTATAATAAAGGTCGTGGTAGCGAAGAACCAAGGCAATCAGTTAGCGCCGTATCAAGTTTTGAACTGGCAGCGAGAGGACAGAAACGATGTCTCGTTATTTTCAGAGGACATGAGCTCATTATTAGTGACAGAGAATGCTGAACCTTAATTCAACAATTGAACTGGATTTTAAGAAATTTCTTCGCTGGTGGAGAAGAGAACTTGGTTTTCTGGTGCCTGAAAAAATCAAGCAGTTTATCAGCGACAAAAAGGGAATGATTATCGTTCGGAGTGTGGACAATCAGTTAGAGCTTGCCTACCGGATTAATAATCAGTCCGAACCATTGATAACCGTGGAGAGAAACGAAGCGGGCATCGCGCAATATAAAGCCTTGTCGGAAACTGATGACCGTTTGGCCAAAGCCGATGTGATTTTGAGATTAAACCGGCAGGAAGGTCTCCAGAAGGTGCTGGTATTGCCCGCGGCAGTCAAGGAAAACCTGTATCAGGTTGTATCTTATGAGCTGTCAAGATTTACGCCGTTTAAACCGGAACAGGTTTATTTTGCCGCCAAGCCTCTGGATGTTGCCAATGAACCCGGGCAGATCAGGGTTTTGCTGGTATTAACGCCGAAAGAAATTCTGGATACTCTCTATGAAGATACGAAAGCCATGGGCTTATCGCCTCTTTTTGCAGATTATGATGGCGCCCCGAATGATTTGGAGCTAATTGAAGATTCTTACAATTTGTTACCCGAAGGGTTAAGGCAGAATACAGCCAATGCGTCACGTCTGGTTTACTCGGGTCTGGCCGTTGCCGCGTTGTTAATCCTTGGCGCAGTGATCGCCATGCCGATCTGGCTGGAGTATCAAACGGTCAACCTTTTGTCAGAAAAAATCAGTGATATCGAAAAGGATGCCAAGAAAATTAAACAATTACAATCTGAAATTGATAGAGTCATTGCGGAAACCAGCGAACTGATCGAGATGAAAAATTCTGCTCCGCCGGTTCTTGAAATGTTGAATTCATTAAGCATCTTGATTAAAGACGATACCTGGTTGTCATATGCGCAGTATTCGGGCGGTCATCTGCAAATACAGGGCGAGTCCCCGGCCGCTTCAGGTCTAATTGCCGTGCTGGAAGAATCCGAACTGTTCGCCAATGCCAAATTTGTTTCGCCGGTCACACAAGACACGACGACCGGGCTTGAACGGTTTCAGATCACGGTTGATATAACCAAGGCAGGAGGCGCAGGTGATCAAAATAAAGAATAAGCAGATGGAACGCTGGCTAGCTGTTGGCCTGTTGATTGCCGTTATGTTGATAGTGGGTACTGCGGTGCTGTTTCCCGCGGCCAGCAAGTGGATGGAGCTTCATGATGACAAGATAGCGCTGGCGCGTCAACTTAAGCAATATGAACGGATACTGGCGGGGAAAGACGCCGTGGCAAAAAATATGGAGAGCATTCAAGAGGAGATTCTGGAACAAGGCTATTTCAACAGTCAGCAAACCGAGTCTTTGGCTTCCGCCGAATTGCAGGAGTTTATCAAAAAAGCGATCGTCGAGGCGGGTGGGAAATTAAGCAGCACACAAGCATTGCCCGTCATAGAAAAAGACAAGTTCAACCTGATTACGGTCAGTGTCAGAATGACGGGTAATATTGAAGTCCTGCGCGGGGTGCTATACCGGCTGGAAACATCAACGCCGCTCATCATGATCAATCAAATGGACATCAGGCCTATGCGCAGCCTGAGGAACAGGCTTACCCGGCAGATCGAGCCCAGTAATGAGTTGAACGTAAATTTTCAGGCGGTCAGTTTTATGAGAAAGCAGCCGGAATGAATATAAAAATAGTTAAATTGTTAGCGGCAATTTGCGCTGCCCTGATTGTTGTTTTAATCGCAGAATGGGTAACTGCAAAAATTACCTTCGATCGTTTGCTGGATTCAATTAACCCATCTCCATCGCAACCTTATCAGATTGACGAAGTGCCGACCGTGGAGCTGAAAGGGAAACCGGAAGAATTCTATAGTGATCTTGTGTCCCGGCCATTGTTTATTAAAGGCAGAAGGCCGGCCAGTGAATCCAGGATAGATCAGGCTAATGCAGTATCCGGTCCGGATATGTTCGATTGGCAATTAATTGGCGTCTATACCGCTCATAACTCTCTGTCAGCTTTGTTCAGCCGGGCAAAAACACCCGTCCCCAAAGACAATTTTCGAAAATTAAAAATAGACGATGATCTTGACGGCTGGAAACTGACAGAAATTCATACGGGTAAAGTGATTCTGATGCTGGGCGATGAATCGAAAGAACTATTGCTCAGAAAACCCAAACCGAAAGAATTACCGAAAACCAGTGATCAAGCCCAGACTAGAGCCCAAAATCAAGCTCAAAGTCAGGCTCAATTACAGAGAAGAAATAGACCGATTCCGCCATCTGTTCCTCAACCCCAAACCGCAGTAGACGCTCCCGAGAATAGCGATAATGAATAATCTAAAAACCATGAAAACAGCATCCTGCCTAGTTGCCGCGGGTTTAATGCTTTCAAGTTGCGAGTTATTAGGTCCCAAGCAAGCCGCCAAACTGCCATTGTTACCTGTGCCGAAGGAGCAGGATAATGGCCATTCGTCAGTTGTTTTTGAGGAATTGCAAAATCAACCCCCGGTTAGCGACTCCATGAAGTCACAGATTGAATTATATCCGGGGACTAATCGCCTGGTTAGCGAGCCTCAGCCAGAGATGGAACGAGGCGCTCGCACAAAATCGAGTGGTACAGGTTCCTACAGTTTGAATTTTGATGAAGCTGACCTGGGCGAGGTCGCCAAGGTGATTTTGGGGGATATTCTCGGACAAAATTATGTATTAAGTCCGAAAGTTGCCGGTAAGGTGACTTTACAAACGACTGAGGCGCTGACCAAGGAGGAGTTGCTGCCTACCTTGGAAAAAGTGTTGCGGATGAATAATGCGGCTCTGGTTAAAGAGGGCAGGATTTACCATATAGAGCCGGCTGCGGACGCGGTTTATAGCTCTAACATCTCGTCAAGCAGAGATTATGGAAAATCAGGGTTCCAAACCCGGGTCATTCCGGTCAGATATGTGTCGGTAACCGAACTGGTTGACGTTATCAAGCCGCTTGTGCAGGAAAAAACCATCGTTAACGTAGACGGAACGCACAACGCCGTCGTTGTGTCCGGCACCATTGAGGAAATCGATAGGGTTATGGATTTGGTCCGCACGTTTGATATCGATATTTTAAAAGGCCGGTCCTTTGGCCTGTTTCCATTGGCTCATGTGGCCCCGGCAGATATCATTAAAGAGCTGGAATCAATTTTCAGTTCCAAGGGAAAGGAAGGCGACACCGGCTTTTTTCGTTTTATGCCGATAGAACGGCTCAATGCCGTTCTCGCTATTACCCATCAGTCAAGATATTTGGCGGATATTGAAAATTGGGTGTTAAGGCTTGATCGCGCCAATACGGCAAATGGCGGCGGCGTTAATGTCTATAAAGTCCAGCATGTGGATGCTCTCGAATTGGCTGATACGTTGAATGCCATTTTTAACGGCGCCCAGAAACAAAGCAAGTCAGCCAAGGTGGCTCCCGGAGAAACCGCGGCAACCATAACCAATAAACAAACTTCCGAAAAAAGTACATCGAAAAGATCTTCTGCCGGCGGAACTCAACAAACCGGCGATGCCGATGTTGCCAATGTCGGCGAAGTCAGAATCATAGCGGATGAAGCCAATAACTCTGTGGTTACTGTGTCCACCCCTCAGGAATATGACGTTATTCGCAATGTCATCGAGCAGCTCGATGTGATGCCGTTGCAGGTGCTGGTAGACGCGACCATCGTTGGAGTCACTTTGAAGGATGATTTAAAGTATGGGATTCAGTGGTACTTTAGCCATAACAATGGGGGGACGAATATCATAACCAGTGGCAAAGGCACTTCGGCGAACAACGCTGATGGCGGCGTCAATTTAGCGGCTGTAGCAGCCGCTGCGGTCACAGGCGGATTTGGTTATGCGTTTATTAGTGACTCCGGCGATATTCGCGCATTGTTATCTGCTGAAGCGTCGAATGGTAATGTCAATGTGATTTCATCCCCGTCCATCATGGTATTGAACAATCAGGAAGCGTCCATCCAAGTTGGTGATGAGATACCGTTAAGGACCTCCCAGTCGACCAATGTCACTAATGTTACTTCAACGACCCCTATTATTGGAGATAATACGACTCAATCTTCAGGGGGGCTGGTAACCAGCGGCATACAACAGCGCAAAACCGGCGTTAAGTTAAAAGTGAAGCCCAGGGTCAATGCCAACGGTTTCGTGATTATGGATATTGAGCAGACTGTCGAAAGAGCCGTACCAACGGATACCAGTAACATAGATTCGCCGACCATCCAGAGCCGGGAGATCACCAGTAACGTTGCCGTGCAAAGCGGTGAAACCATTGTTTTAGGCGGCTTGATCGATGATGGCAATACCATTGACAAAACAGGAATTCCTTTCTTGCATAATCTTCCCTTGATAGGGCCTCTATTTGGCAGTACGACGAAAAATCTCGCCAGAACAGAACTGGTTGTTCTCATTACTCCGAGAGTTGTCAAAACAAAGCAGGACGCCAGGTTAATTGCAGATGAATTTAAACGTAAATTAACGGGAATTTATCGGGATCAACCGGGTGAAATGGATCAGATAACAGTCAATTAGGCGGCTTAATAGTCTAAATTATGTGAACCTATTTTTACGATTAGGAGATGTTTGATTTCAGAACGAGCGAGAAACTCTATATTGAGTCGCCCCCACTGATCCAAAAGAAAGTTTCTGCAATTATCGTCTGAATGCAGACGGAATCAATTGACCGGTGAAGGCGTTTGTTGTTGTAAGGTGTTTTACGAAATCCCGGTTTTGGAAAAATCGGGGTTCCGGTTGATCATCAGGTCAACCGGATTTTGTAGAGATTAGGTTGTTGGCTGGCTGCCGTCAACCAGGACTTTGAGCTTTTGACCTGGACGCAGGCCTTTAATCAGTGCGTCCGAGTTTGATTTGCGCAAGTCCTGGATGGAGATGTTGAATTTACGGGAAATTTGCGTCAGCGAGTCGCCGGGTTTGACGGTATAACGAATCAAACGCAGAGCCGATGATGAAGAAGCCAATTGAGGGTCCCAGCTTTTGATGGTGAGCTTTTTGCCGAGAATCAATGCCGAATTCAAGCTGATATTATTCCAACTGGCCAATTCCTTGGTGCTGACGCCATAACGTTGGGCGACATTCCAGAAGGTGTCGCCTTTTTTAACCACGTGGAATTTAGGGCTATTATGGATATTGCTTTTTGAAGATTTGGCGATAAGATTAATTTCAGATGACTTTCTTGATGAAGGCAACTTGATAAATTCGCCTGTATTAACCGTATTTCTTGACATATGGTTGGACTGACGAAGTGCGGCCACGGTGATCCTATTTTTTCTTGCAATAGACGTCAGTGTTTCTCCTCGTTTGACCTTATATCGGCTAACAGCCAGGCTATCTCCGACGATGTGATGTTGCCGTTTAGGCACTGAAGATTCATCAGATTGATTTTGGCGTTGCGCTACCTGCAGTTCTTCCTGCTTTGCCGGATAGGTTACCCATTCGTCATAAGGCAGTTGCGCTAGATTGCGTTTGAACATTTGCGCTTGCTTCACCGGAATCAACAGGCGATGCGGGCCATCAGGAGCGGTACACCAGCGGTTAAAGCCCGGATTCAACTTCCGGAATTCGTTAAGTGGTGTGTTGGCTAGGGTTGCTGCTTTGTTCAAATCAATCGGCGCCTTGATGTCGACGACTTCAAAATAAGGTTTATTGGGAATGTACTGCAGAGGAAGATGATAGGTGTCCGCGTTGGCAAATATCTTGGCAATTGCCAGTAATCGCGGCACATAATTAGTCGTTTCCTCAGGCAGGCTCAACGACCAGTAATCCGTCGGCAGGTCGAGATATTGATTTTTTTCGATCGATTTTCTTACATTACCCTTGCCCCAGTTATAGGACGCGAGAGCAAGCAACCAATCGCCATCAAAGGTTTCGCACAGATGCTTTAGATAGGCGGCTGCAGCTTTGGTTGAGGCATAGACATCGCGGCGGCCGTCATACCAGGAGTTCTGCTCCAATCCGAACAGGCGTCCTGTGGATGGAATAAACTGCCAAAGTCCTGAGGCGTCGCTTTTAGAATAAGCGTCGGGTACGAAGGAACTTTCTACAACGGGCAATAGCGCCAGTTCGCCAGGGATATCGTTAGCCTCTATTTCATCGAGAATATGGTGCATATAGGGCGCGGCCCGCTGCTGAAGGGCGACGAGAGAATCCGGGTGGCGTAAATACCAGTGAATCTCGCGGTCAATACGCTCGTTGTTAATTTCCGGCAGGGAATATAAAGAAAATAATCGGTCCCATACTGTATTGATTTTTCCCGTCGTAAATTTTTTTTTGGTAAACGGACGGGGAGTAACATGGCCGATATAATCGTTTTTCTGTTTTAAAACGAGGGGCGGTCTGTAATCAATACTCAGGTTGCTTTTAGGGGTTTGAGAGCAACCCGCTGCGATCAATGAGATCGTCAGTGATAATAATTTGATTGACCTGTTAGAATTAATTGGCATTATCTAACCCCCCTCAGTTTGAGTTCATTTTTAGAATGGTTTTATTATAGTCTGTTTTTTATAGATAATCATTAAAGTTAATGTTTTCTTAAGTTGGTTCGACATGAAACGTGATTTTTTATTTGCTTGTTATCGTACAGCCAGGGGCGAGTTATTAAGACAACTTGAATCCGATTATATGCAGCGCTCCATTACGGTAAGTTGCAAGCAGACTATTTTGCAAATTGGCGGTCTGGGTTGGGAAAATGATTTTATCGATTTTTCATTATACAAAAATTACATCATTCTCGATAGCCAGTGTCTGGGAAGTCAGGATGCAAAAAAAATTCGTGCGGAATCATGTCGATTGCCGTTGCAATGCGACAGCGTCGACATGATAATATTGCCGCATTTGCTGGAGTTTGATGCCGACAGGTTGCAGACAATGCGGGAAGTCGAGCGCATATTGAAGCCGGAAGGCGTCTTGGTGGTATTGAATTTTAATCCGTGGAACTACTGGGTAGCCTATCAGTATTTGTGGGAAAGCAAAATGAAGGATTCATCTCGCGGGCGGTTTATCAGGCGTTCGCGGCTACTGGATTGGTTAAAATTATTAAATTTTGAGGTGACGCTCTCAACGGAGTTTAATTTTACTTCGTTAGTCTCAACGCACGGAAAATATGTCACTCATCAATTTTCGATTACCGCAGCCGCTTATGCCATCAAGGCGATCAAACGCCGCTACAATATTATCCCGTTAACACCGGTGATGGAAACCAAGCAGCGCCTGGTGCTTGTCAATTCAATTAATTCATCCACACGACTGAATCATCATGACTGAGACAGTGATTATTTACACCGATGGCGCATGCCGTGGTAATCCGGGACCGGGTGGTTGGGGCGTCATTCTCAGTTATAAGGGTCAAGTCAAGGAACTCTATGGCGGTGAGCGCGAGACGACCAACAATCGCATGGAACTGACAGCGGCAATACAAGGCCTGCAAGCATTAAAAAAACATTGTAAAGTGGAAATCAATACGGATTCAAAATACGTCATGCAGGGGATTACGGACTGGATGTCCAATTGGAAAAAACGGGGCTGGAAAACAGCCGCCAACAAGCCGGTGAAAAACGAGGATTTATGGCGGCGTTTGGATGACGCCATAAAGGGACACGACGTCAAATGGAAATGGGTCAAGGGTCATTCGGGAAACAACGGCAACGACAGGGCGGATGCGCTGGCTAATCTGGGTATTGATACTTTAAGCAGCAACTAAACCATTGGCCTGCCAGTTCCGTCCCTGACAGGATCAGCATGATGGACCCGGCATTTTTGCTATAGCCCGTAATCTGGCCATGCCTTCAAGTATTAATTGCCTGCACCGCTGCGTCCGGCATCGACAAATCGTTCGCTGGCTTCATCCAGTTGCCGGCTGGAGCGCCCAGACGGCCGATGAATATAGATCGATTTGGCATCAATGCGCTGCCGGGATTGCGGCGGCGGCGCCATTTGGTATTTAACCGGCATGCTGTGATCGGCCAGTTGAAGTTTCGGATTGAAAACGCTATCGAATTTAAACAGGCTGCGCAGGAAATTGGTTTGTCCGCGCATTAACTGGTTGCCGATGGTTGAGGCCATAGTGCGCACGGCAGTCCAGCCCATGTGCTTGGTGAACAGCACCTTCTGGGTTTTCACCAGTTCCACATAAAATTCCTCCAGCGGCATCTTGGTCGGCAGCACCGCGTGCTGGATATCGAACAGGCGATAGTCGCGGGTGGCCAGATTGCGCGATTCGGTCAGCCAGCTTTCGGTGCCGGGATAAGGCGTATTGATGCTGATGTTGACGACTTCGGGGATTTCCATGCACCATTCGCGGATGGTTTGAAAGCGCTGATGGTCCCAGTCAGGATCGGCAATGATGTTGATGGCGACGATAATATCCAGGGAACGGGCGAACTCGAGCGCTTCGAAATTCTTGCTGAGCGTTACGCGTTTGCGGTATTTTTGCAGTCCTTCCTCATCAATCGCTTCGACGCCGAGGAACATGTATTTCATGCCCAGCTGCTTCCAGAGCCTGAATACGTCCTTGTTGCGCAGCAGCACGTCGCCTCGGGTTTCCAGATAATACTCCTTCTTGATGCCCTTGCGGGCGATGGCTTCGCCGATTTCCAGCCCCAGCTTATCCTGAATGAACGCGACATCATCGACGATGAAAACACCCCGTTCCTTCACCTGCTGCAATTCTTCGATGACCTTTTCAGGATCCATGACGCGGTAACTGCGGCCGTAAAAAGTCCAGGCGCTACAGAATGAACAATCCCACGGGCAGCCGCGGGAAAATTCGATCGATGCGCAGGGATCGAGCATACCGAGAAAATACTTGCGGCGGTGACGGAGCAGATCCCGCGCCGGGCTGAGGTTGTTCAAATCTGGAACGAAAGTGGGTTGGGCGCCTTCGCCGTGAACGGTCGAAACTCCAGGAACAGCGTGTACGTTTTTCCGGTCTTCTGCGATCGCCTGCAATAACAAGGGAATGCCGGATTCGCCTTCGCCCCTTAGCACTGCATCGATTTTGCCTTCGCCGTGTTCCAGTAGTTCGCTGGCAGTAAATGACGCACTATGGCCGCCGATGAAGATAAAGCTGTTCGGCAAACGGTCCTTGGCGGTTTTTGCCAAGTCGATCACTTCGGGAACATTGGCCAGATAGTTCAATGAGAACGCGATGATGTCGGGGCGCCATGTGTTCAGCACCTGCAAGAAATCATCATGCGTTTCGACTTGTAAATCGATCAGATACACGTCGTGGCCTAAACGCCTGACGGTATCGGCCACCAGTTCCAGACCTAAGGGTTCGAGACGCAGAAAAACACGGGTATACATCAACGGACTGGGATGAACGGCAAGAAATTTCATGGCTTCCTCGATCTTATTGATTGGATTCGAAAAAATCTGATTAAATGTTGCGTGTCCTTTGTGCCGATGCATTATAGCCCTTAACCCCGGCGCTGGAGCAAATCATTTCTTATGAATCAGCCAAGCTCCTGCCGATCAATTCTCCCAATCTGACCCGCTTATCGGCCTGAAATCCGTCAACCCATTGCGCTTTGTCCTTGCCGAACAGGACGATAATCGTCGAGCCCATGTTGAATCGGCCCATTTCCTCGCCGATGTTAAGCGTCGGGGCATTATTTTCGTAGCGCCAGGTTTGCACCGAACTGTTCGTTGGCGGCGTCACAACGCCGTGCCAGACAGTTTCGACGCTGGAGACGAAAATGGCGCCGACCAGCACCAATGCCATCGGGCCGGCTTCGGTATCGAAAATGGCGGCGACTCTTTCGTTGCGGGCGAACAGGCCCGGCACCGAGTTGGTGGTCGCCGTATTAACGCTGAACAGCCGGCCGGGGATGTGCACCATTTCCCGCAGCGTGCCGGTCAGCGGCATGTGCAGGCGGTGATAGTCTTTCGGCGACAGATAGATGGTCGTGAACAGGCCGTTTTCAAATGGTGCGGCGCGTTCTGCGCTGCCTCCGAGCAAGTCGGTGGTGCTATAGCTTTTGCCTTTGGCCTGAAAGATTTCGCCGCCTGTGATATTGCCGGCCTGGCTGACGGCGCCGTCAGCAGGACAGGCAATCGCGTTTTTTTCGATGGTCAAGGGTCTTACGCCGGGTTTGAGTTCGCGGGTGAAAAAATGGTTGAAGCTAAGATAGGCATTGATATCCGGTTCCAGCGCTTCGTCCATGTTGACGCCATAATGCCGGATGATCTGCTTGATGAACAGGTTTTTCCAGGCCTTGTTTTCGCAGTGAGTCAAACGGCTCATCACGCGGGATAAGGCGTGATGCGGTAATGCGTATTGGGGGAGGGTAGTCAGGGCTTCTTTAAAGTTCATGAGTGATGAGGGATCGAGTGTTTTGTCGCTCGAAACAGACGCGAAGGCGATGATTCGATGGCTTGATTAGGTTATTGCCGTCGAATTTCAGGACGACGGCACTATTTGCGCTGCGGCAGGACCTGGAGATTTCGGTCAGGGCAGGTTGACCAGTTCAGGCGCTCGCCAGCCGCTGTTCCTGTGTTCGGCCACAACCGTGGTGTAAATGCCGCCGCGCACGTTGAATTCGGCGCGGATGCGCATGAAATTAGGCGCGATGGCCTTGACGATATCGTCCAGGATTTCGTTGGCGACTGCTTCGTGAAAGGCGCCCCGGTCCCGGAACGACCACATATACAATTTAAGAGCTTTCAATTCCACACACAGCGCAGCCGGCACATATTCGATTTGAATGGTCGCAAAATCGGGTTGACCGGTTTTGGGACACAGACAGGTGAATTCGGGGATGTCGATGCGGATCGTGTAATCCCGACCGGGCTGCGGATTAGGGAAAGTTTCAAGCTCTTTGCTGGGTTTTGTTGTCATGTTTTGTTGATCTGTTGAGTAGGGTATCGGGCTATTTTACCCGTTGTCGTTTAAAAATTGATCCGTTAACTGCTAATTTTTAGCAATAAATCCGAAGATCATTGATTTTCATCGAGAAGGCCCGATACCGGCGCAAATCGGTTTCAACCCGTCCTTCATGAATACGGCGGGCGCCGGGCGTGACGCCAGGCCGGAATCCCGGACTAGCCTTTTTTATTGGCCCGATGATCAATGATGTCCTTGACCACACCCGGATCGGCCAGGGTGGACGTATCGCCGAGGTTGTCGAGTTCGTTGGCCGCGACTTTACGCAGAATACGGCGCATGATTTTACCTGACCGGGTCTTCGGCAAGCCTCTCGCCCACTGGATAATGTCCGGATGGGCAATCGGGCCGATTTCCTTGCGCACCAGTTCGACCAATTCTTTTCGTAACTGTTCAGTCGGTTCGATGCCGGCATTCAGGGTCACGTAGGCGTAAATACCTTGTCCTTTGATGTCGTGCGGATAGCCGACCACGGCGGCTTCGGCGACATCCTCGTGCAATACCAGTGCACTTTCGATTTCGGCGGTGCCCATTCGATGTCCGGAGACGTTGATGACATCGTCGATCCGTCCGGTAATCCAGTAGTAACCGTCCTGGTCACGGCGGGCGCCGTCGCCGGCGACATAATAGCCGGGAAAGTTTTTGAAGTAAGTGTCGATAAACCGTTGGTGGTCGCCGTAAATGGTGCGCGCCTGTCCCGGCCATGAGCGGCTGACAACCAGGATCCCTTCGGCGACGCCTTCCAGAACCTGCCCGGAATTATCCAGAATCTCGGGTTTGATGCCGAAGAAGGGCAGCGTTGCCGAACCGGGCTTTAACGCTGTCACGCCGGGCAGCGGCGTAATCAGGATGCCTCCGGTTTCGGTTTGCCACCAGGTATCCATGACCGGGCACAGGTCGTTGCCGACGACATGGTAATACCATTCCCAGGCTTCCGGATTGATCGGTTCGCCGACGCTGCCGAGCAGTCTGAGGCTGCTGCGGGAGGTGCGCGTGACAAATTCGTCGCCTTGGGCCATCAGCGCCCGTATGGCGGTCGGAGCGGTATAAAAAATATTCACCTGGTGCTTGTCGACGACCCGCCAGAAACGGTCCGCCTCCGGATAGGTCGGCACGCCTTCGAACATCAAGGTGGTGGCGCCATTGCATAACGGGCCATAGATCATGTAGGAATGGCCGGTTATCCAGCCGATATCGGCGGTGCACCAGTAAATGTCGCCATCGTGATAATCGAAGACGTATTTGTGGGTCATTGCCACAAAAAGCAGGTAACCGCCTGTGGTGTGCAGGACGCCTTTGGGCTTGCCGGTAGAGCCGGACGTATACAGGATGAATAACGGATCCTCCGCGCCCATTTCTTCTGCCGGGCAGTCGGCGCTTGCCGCCGTCATCGCCTCGTGATACCAGACATCGCGATCGTTGTGCCAGTCGATGCTGCCGCCGCTGTGTTTGATCACGATGACTTTTTCCAGTTGCGGACACTCGCTGGCGGCAATATCGACATTGGCCTTGATCGGCGTGGTTTTGCCGCCGCGGTAGCCTTCATCGGCGCAGACCAGGAACCGGCAGTTTGCATCGAGTATGCGGTCTTTCAGCGATTCGGCGGAAAAGCCTCCAAACACGATCGAATGCACCGCGCCAATGCGGGTGCAGGCCAGCATTACGGTGGCCGCTTCGGCAATCATCGGCAGGTAAATACAGACCCTGTCGCCTTTGTTGACGCCTTGCGCCTTCAGGACATTGGCAAACTTGCAGACTTGTTCATGGAGCTCTTTATAGCTGATTTTCCTGTCATGAGCCGGATTGTCTCCTTCCCAGATGATCGCAATCTGATCGCCTCGCTGTTCAAGGTGTCGATCCAGACAGTTGACGCTGACGTTCAGTTTGCCGCCTGCAAACCAGCGTATCTGTCCGGATTTGAAATCGCAGTTCATGACCTCATCCCAGGGTTTGCTCCATTGCAGAAACTGCTGGGCTTGTTGTGCCCAAAAAGTTTCGGGATCTGCTATCGATTGCTGATACAGTGATTGATAGGTATCCGCGCTGATATGTGCACGGGCGGCTATGTCCGGTTTAACAGGATAAATTTTAACGTCTGACATTCCTGGATCCTTGAGCGGATGAAGAGTTACGAAAAGCTGACACCTTAGTCAAATTCCGGTTTGATTGCACGGGAATTTTTCAGCGGCGCCGGATTCCAATGAGCTATCGCCCAATCTAGCAGCTCCCGTGGCGGGGCGCGTTTAAGTTCAGACGGAGGGTATTGCCTTAATAAAACTAACAGCTCAAAGAGCATCATCCCGGGGTCTTTTAAATCGACCGCCGTTGCGCAGGTCTGTTTGCTGAGTTTGTATCCGCCGCTATCGATAACTATCGGCACATGCATATAGCCAGGCTGGGCAAGCCCTAATAGTTGCTGCAAATAAATCTGCTTGGGCGTTTCATTCAACAAATCGTATCCGCGAACGACATGACTGATCTGTTGTCTGTCATCATCCAGGACAACAGCAAATTGATACGCGATGATGCGATCTTTTCTTTTTAAGATGAAGTCGCCATCTTGCCTGGCCAGATTATGGGAAATGCAGCCTTGCAAATCGTCTTCGAAGGCTATCGTGCGGCTATCGGTTTTGATCCGTAGGGAATGGGGTTGGCCGAGCGGGATTAGCCTGTTTTTGCACGTTCCCGGATAAACATCCGGAGAGCGATGGTCGGTAGTGGCCGATGCCAGCGTTTTTCGGCTGCATGAGCAAGGGTAGACCAGATTATCCCTGACGAGTCTATCGAGTACCTGTTCGTATTCCGGTACATGCCGGCTTTGATAATCAACGGGATCGTCCCAATGCAGACCGCACGCGTCCAGCGTTGTTAAAATACTCTCTGTTGAACCGGGTACATTGCGGGGTATATCGAGGTCGTCAATTCTCAGCAACCATTTGCCATGTTGCGACCGAGCTTGAAGAAAACCGGCCAGGGCGGAATACAGCGAACCTAAATGTAAAGGACCGGTGGGCGAAGGCGCAAACCGGCCGATATAAGGTTTCTTTTCCGGCACGGTCAGCGGTTAGGGTTAGCCCATCTGTTTTTCCCGGATTTCATCAAGGGTCTTGCAGTCTATGCATAATGTGGCGGTCGGTCGGGCTTCCAGTCGGCGTATGCCGATATCGATGCCGCAGGACTCGCAAAAGCCATAGCCGCCCGATTCAATTTCCTTGAGGGCTTCCTCGATTTTTTTGATGAGCCTTCGTTCGCGGTCGCGGGTTCTTAATTCCAGACTGAATTCGGATTCCTGAGTCGCCCGATCATTAGGGTCCGGAAAATTAGCCGCATCATCCTGCATGTGGTGTACCGTGCGATCGACTTCCTTCATTAATTCGGCTTTCCAGTTTTTCAGAATGGTCTCAAAATGTTTTAATTGAGCCTCATTCATGTATTCTTCGCCTTCTTTTTCAACATATGGCGTAAAACTGAAAGGCGATGCACCCGTATTGGATTTATCGGTCATCCATTAACTCCTAAGAACATGATAAATAAAACCCTACATTTTTAGCAGAATAGTCGCCTTTTGGCAAGAATTATTGGTATGATTTATTATTTTAGTGAGTAACAACATCATGGGCGATCGAGTAGCCAGGCGGACTTCAGGCATTTCTCCGTTTTATGTCATGGAATTGCTGCGGCGAGCCAAAGAATTGGAGTCGAATGGCAGAGATATCATTCATATGGAAATCGGCGAGCCGGATTTTCCAACCCCGCAGACCATTGTCGATGCCGGCGTCAACCATGTCCTGACCGGTGCGGTCAAATATACTCCGGCAGCCGGACTGTCTGAACTAAGGGAAAAAATTGCCGGGTTTTATCGTCAGCGTTATGGCGTTAGCGTTCCCGAACGCCGCATTTTTGTTACACCGGGCGCTACAGGCGCGTTTTTATTAGCGTTGGGTGCAAGCCTCAATCCGGGTGAAGAAGTGCTGATGTCCGATCCCTGTTATCCGTGCAACAGCAATTATGTGGGATTGTTTGATGGTATCACCCGAACTCTTCCGGTCGATGCCGGCACTTATTATCAACTGACTGCCGAATTAATACGGCAAAACTGGCATCAAAACACGAAGGGCGTATTGATCGCCTCCCCTTCCAATCCGACCGGAACCCTTATTCCGCGAAATGAATTGATGCAGTCGGTTCATACCGTGAACGGCCTTGGCGGCTGTTTTTACTCCGATGAGATTTATCACGGTCTGGTGTATAGCGACAATGCCGCAACGGCCCTGGAATTCAGCGACGAAGTGTTCGTTATCAACAGCTTTTCCAAGTATTTCGGGATGACCGGCTGGCGCATCGGCTGGCTGATCGTGCCGGACGAATTTGTCGAGGCGACCGAGAAACTGGCGCAAAATATTTTTATCTCCACGTCCAGCGATGCCCAGCATGCGGCATTGGCGGCTTTTGACGAATCGACTTTGGTCGAACTTGAGCGCAGACGTCGGGAATTCGAAGCCAGAAGGGATTTTCTTTATGACGCGCTGATTCGTTTGGGTTTTGACATACCGGTCAAACCGGAGGGCGCATTTTACATTTATGCGCTTTGTTCCAGATTTACCGACGACAGCTTTAAATTTGCCTTGGACTTGCTGGAGGCGGAAGGCGTTGCGGTTACTCCGGGCAAGGATTTCGGAGAAAATAACGCCAAACATGCCTTACGCTTTGCGTATACCACATCTGTCGATAGAATGGCGGTTGCCATGCAACGGTTAGAACGATTTATCAATAAGGTTTAATTTATGTCAGTAAAACAATTATCGGCGACGGATCTGAAAAAACGGCTGGCGCAGGGGGAGGATCTGCTCTTGCTCGATGTCAGGGAGCCCTATGAATTTCAATACGCCAGTATTATAGGTAGTCTGCTGATCCCCTTGCAGCACATTCCGCAGAGACTCGGCGAACTTAACAGAGATCGGGATATCGTGGTGGTTTGCCACCACGGCATGCGCAGCCAGCAAGCCGCTCAGTATCTGGTCCAGACCGGATTTACCCGCGTCGCCAATTTAATGGGCGGAATCGATGCCTGGTCTTGCGAGTGCGACAGTTCGGTGCCCCGCTATTGATCAGCCGTGATTAATGACATGCTTATCCCACTCCCAGCCATCGTCCGGGGTTGGCAATCAGGGCCGATAGAGGTCGGCCCCGACTGTCCGGACAGGCATAAACAGCCCGTTCCCAGTTTCTTGCTTCATGCGGTCATTTAAGGCCGTATATCTTCAGTTGGCTGCCGATCACGTTATCAGTGCCGGGCTGCAGCCGATAGATGATGGTATAAACCCGGCCATTGGCAACGACCGGAGGAATCATTTTTCCCATTAAACCGTGACCTCCCTGATTATCGTCGCCAGTACGGTAAAGCCGGCGCAGCTTGCCGCCGGGCAGGGTCGTGGTGGCATCATAGGCGACTAATTGGGCGTCGGCAAAACTTTTGTTGGAATCGCCGAATTTGGCATGGACGCCCCAAACGATGGCCGTGCCAAAATCGACCGCGCCGGGAAGTCTGGAGGTTCGGGAGGGCCGGCTTGAAACGGCAAGCAATCCGCCCGGCATGCCGCCAGGCGAACTCAGGTTCGATGAGGCAATTTCACTGCCTTCGGCGCGAAAAGTCGGCAGCACGTTGGACGATGTCGAGAAATTATACGTTTTCAGCGTTGAATTCTCGCCCCAGACATAAACGATGCCGCCCCCCTCATCGCGCTGGGCAAAGGCCATGGCATGGATATGGTGCATCCGGTTGTGTTCCGGATCGCCACAGGGCATGAACCATGAGAAATCCGGGCTGTTTCTGCCGGGGCAGGGCAGGCTTCGATTCAGTCGATTGGCGCGATCCCAGTTCTGGTTGACGTCGCCCCCGAAATAGGTGGCTACCAGCGGTGGTCGAAACACCAGTTTGTTGAACCGATCGTTCTTGCCTAGATCGTTTTTGTTTAACGCATAAATAATGCCGTCCTTGGTTCCCTGCAAAAGGACGTTGGAACCGGGAATCAGCATCGGACTGGTCGAGCCGAAATCCCAGTCGGCGCCGGCCTTGTTCACGTCGGCGCGGCCGCAGGAGACTTCCGAGCTGTTGTCCTGCCAGAGACAGCCGGAGGTCCTTTCATCGAGAAAGGCTTTGTACCAATCCACCTTTTGCAACTGCGGCCGGGCGCCGCCGAGGCTTGGAACGTACCTGAGCTTGATCAGGCTTTCGGACAGATCGACGTCGCCATTATTCGAGGTGCCATTTGAGGTGGCGACATAGATCATGTCGCCTTCGGTGACCGGAGAGCCGCCGGCATGCCAGATGCCGGCGCCCCAGGCATTAAAGGAAGTCGCACAGAATATCGCAGGATCCCGTGAAAAACCCGGCAATCCGCGCAAGCCGCGGGTGTCGTAGGCGATGACAAAACCGTGCGGATTCTTGCGTCCGCCCATAAATCGTTCGCCGTTGGCGGCAAAAGCCAGTACGAGACCGTTATTGCCGGTTAAGGCAAGCCCTGCGCGCAGTTTCGGATAGACATATTGCCTGTCCTCATTGTTCTCCCTGAACACCGCGCCCGAATCGTTGAACCAGCAGCCGTTGCCTTCCTGGGATTGGCCGAAGATACGCACCGACATGGACTTTTGAGCGCCATTCATCGGATTCAGGGCAAAAATTTTATAATCCCGGAAACGGTTGTCGTTTTCGTTTTTTCGTACCCAGACGGCGACATACAAGGTATTCGTCGCCATATCGATAATGGGCGTACCGGAGATGCCCCAGGTCGGCGTGTGATGCCACAGATCCATGTCCTGGGAGCTGGTTTCAGGCCCCAGCTTGACCCGATAGACGGTGGCGTTGGTGCGGGCGTTGATGCCGATGACTTCATTTCTCATGGTTGTTATGATCACGAGATCGTCGGCTCCGGCCCCGTTTTGGACGACCAGGGGCTGGGTTTCTACTTTGGCATCGAAGTTGTAAGTGCGCAGAAGACCGAATTGTCGGGCGTTTACATTGCTTTTATTGAGTGTGAATTCCTGGTTGTTTGAGGCGGTACGGAAATTATTGCCGGCTCGTTCGGTGATGCTGACAGCGAGTGCGGGATTCATATAAATCAAGGAGCAGGCAAAGGAAAAAAGGACAACTGAGTACGGTAATCGCATGGTTAATTCCTCACATTGAAAAGGTCAACTGAACTTACAATTTAGACTTGAAGTTGTCAAGCCTTTCAGTCAATTTGGTAAAATCGGAACAGTTAAGGAAAGATAGAGGTTAATACTCCGGTTATCCGATTTTTTTCTAGTTTGTTAGAACAACCACGCACAGAATTTTTATGGCGAATGGCCGATGCCTAATATTCCTTCGGAATAGTAATGGTCAGTACCCCATCGTCATAATCCGTTTTCATCTTGTCTTCCTTTACGGGTCCAGGCAATGTCAAAACCTTTTGAAATTCGCCCATATAACGTTCTTTATAACTGTATTGGCCATTGTTGTTATCATCGGTTCGCTCCTCGGCATGCCTGGTTTTGATATCAATTTGCAACTGCCGGTCATCCAGTTTGACGTCCATAGAAGACTCATCGACGCCGGGCGCATTGACAGTCACAATATAACGATCCGTTTTTTCCTGTAAATTCACCGTAATAGCCTGTCTAAAACCACCTTTTGACGTACTGGAAAACGTAGTGCCGATCGGCTGCTCCATTTGATCGCCGCTAAAGAAGAAGTTTATTCCGAAAATAACCACTATGAGGATGGCAAGTGCGATTAAAATAGGTTTTTTCATAATTTTTCCCGCCGGGTTGAATGGTTTGATACATAACAAGAGGGACTGACTCCCCACCCGCATCAACAAGATGCCTTACATACTACTTAATGTAATGTCAGCTGTAAGTCAATAAAAAAACGATGAAAAATGACAATTTCCTTCCATCTAAACCATGCTGGAAAAGCGTTGCCTGAATGGATTAATCAGGCAAAAGTTAACAGGTTTTTTGAACTGCGAGTAGGGCCGGGGGCGCACTGACTCAACTATAAGAGAGGCACACGTATCGACTAGAGCCTCGCTGAATAAATCAGCGAGGCATGCAGCATGTCGTTGCGTTGCCGGATTTAATGACTTAAGTCATGGCGTTTTTTTGATGATATGACTTAGGGTCTGCCGATTACATGCTCTGGGCTTGAGCCCGGTGGCCATTGGGCTGAAGGCTTAATCCCTGATAATGCCGCAGGCAATTCGCGCTCCGCCGCCTCCGAGAGGAGCGGGCTGGTCGGAGTAGTTATCGCCGGCTGCATGGATGATCAACGAGCGCGATTTAACATCCTGCAATTTCAGCCGTGGCGCTAAAACAGCATAGTCGGCTTTGCCACTGTAGTTGACAACCAGACCCGGAAGATCGCCCAAATGCCCGTCTCCCCACGGTGCTCCGTGATGTTTACTCGCAGCCGGGTCGTAATGTCCACCGGCCGCCAGCGCAGCTACTGGCTTCCCGTCCTTATCCTTTGGTCCGCAACCCGGATTCTCATGGACATGAAATCCATGGATACCGGCAGGAAGACCTTCGAGTGACGGAGAAAAAACCAGTCCGTGCGGCGATTCGCTTATTGTGACATTGCCAATCGATTTTACCGTACCCTTTTCATTGACTGTATTCATTGGCACACTAATTTCAGCCGCAGTAGCAGACCCTATTAACGTAATAAAGACAACTACGGTATGCGAAATTTTCATTTAACACTCCTTAATGCAAGTTAGATGGAAGACGGGAAATTCCCGATTTAACCAGGGCAAATAGTAAAACCCCGAGTCAGTTAAAGCAATATAAAAAAATATCTCACAGGAAGGGACAAGTCGTGATAGCCCGCAATTTGGTTTTTGCGGCTGAATAATAATGCCTGGACTCTTCCATTCAAGACGGCTGTTGATTATTCCAGCCGCCGCCCAGCGCCTTAAACAGTAGTACCGAAGAGGAAAGCACATCGACTTGAGCCTGAATTTCGCTGTCTTGCGCACTCAACAAACTGCGCTGAACATTCAGTAAGGTTTGGTAATCGGTGGCACCGGCCAGGTAGCGGTCGCGCGCAAGCTCATAAGCCTGGCTTGCGCTGTCGACGGATAATCGGAGTTCGTCTCGGCGGCGCGTCGACTGGCCGCCAAGCGCAAGCGCATCTTCGACCTCGCGATAAGCCGTCAAAATGGTTTTACGGTAAAACTCGATCAGTTCTGCGCGCCGAGCCAGCGTACGCTCAAGCTCCCCTTCGATGCGGCCTCCCTGAAAGATCGGGGTAGTCAGCGACGAAGCCAGCAATAGGGCTATTCCTGCCGGTTGAGACATCGCTGCGGTATTAAAAATATTGTCGGCGCCCAGTTGTAATCGCGGATAAAAAGCTGACCTCGCCTTGCCGATGTCGGCATGAGCGGCGATCAATTCGGTTTCAGCGCTACGGATATCCGGACGCCGATCAAACAGGGCAGCCGAATGTGAGAGGCCGGGTTTAGGGATGCGGATGGGCTGCAAACTATCTCCGATGACCCTGAATTGTTGCGGTGATCGGCCAAGCAGCACTGCCAGAGCGTTTTCAGACTGCGCGATCTGCTGATCGATCACGGCCACGGCGGCCGCAGCATTGGCCCGTTCGGTCGACTGCTGGGCTACGTCCAGCGCCGATGCGGCTCCCGCCTCGAAACGCGAAATGATGATATCCAGCACTTCAACGATATTTTTAAGATTATTTTCAGCGATGCGCTTGCGCTCCTTCAAACCGAGAATCGCAAAATAGGATTGGGCAACATCGCCCATGACGACAAGCCGCAAGGCATCGAACGTGAATCGGGCGGTGTCGACATTCGCCCTGGCGGCATCCCGCCCGGCGCGCAGTCCGCCCCACAAATCAACCTCATAAGCCATATTCCATTGCCCCAGCCATATCTCGGAGCCGTTGTCTGGCCGGGTACTGTGGGTAGAGTCAAAACTCCCGGTGGCGCTGATTGCCGGCCATAACGGAGCTCCGGCGATTTTCGCCAGTGCGCGGAATTGCCGGATACGCTCCCTGGCCGTCAATAAATCAAGATTATTGTTAAGGGCTTCATTGATCATGCGGTCTAGTTCGGAACTGCCGAATAATGTCCACCAGGTCGCAGAAATCTCTGTGGCGGCAGAAGCGGGTCCAGGCGCTTCACTCTTCCAGTGTCCGGGAGCAACAGGCTCCGGGCGCAGGTACTCAGGAGTTAACGAGCAACCGGTGACCAGCAGAACCAAGCCAATTATTCGCAAATAGGTTCTAAACATCATTCGGCCGCCAGCGCGACGACGGGATCAAGCATAGCGGCTTTGCGCGCCGGCAAATAGCCGAACAGGATGCCGGTAACAAAGGCGCAGGAGAACGCCATGATTGCCGGAAGCGGCGAGAACATCACGGGTACTTGGAACATCGCAATTATGTTGCCCGTGCCGTATCCGAGCAGTACGCCCAAGACGCCACCCAGCGTGCAGACCACGGCTGCTTCGGTATTGAACTGCAGCAGAATGTCGCGCCGGCGCGCACCGACCGCCATGCGAATGCCGATTTCTCGGGTGCGCTCGGTCACGCTGACCAGCATGATGTTCATCACGCCTATGCCGCCGACCAGCAATGAGATCGCCGCCACCGTACCCAGCAAGGTGGTCAGGGTATTTTGTGTCGCTGTCGCGGTTTCCAGAATGGATGCCATGTTACGAATGCGGAAATCTTCGGTTTGATGCCTCGCCAGCAGCAAATCGGATATGGCTTCCTGGGTTTCTTCGATGACCGAAACATCGCTGACGCGCACGGTAACTCCATTAAGATAATTTTGCCCAAACAAACGGATCAGCCCCGTGCTGACCGGTACAAATACCGTATCATCCTGGTCTCCTCCATAGGCGGACGCGCCTTTCGGCGCCATCACCCCGATCACTTCGAAGGGAATATTGCCGATCAGTATATAACGCCCAATCGATTCGCTGCCATCGGGGAAAAGGATTTGTGCTACGGTTTGGCCCAGAACAACAACCGGAGCGTAACGCCGTATGTCGCGCTCGTTAAAAAAATCGCCCAAAGCCACCGGCCAGTCGCGCACACGGGGCATTTCGGATCCAACCCCCTGTATGCTGGTGGCATAGTCGATATTGCCGAAGCGTACCGTGAGGCGTGCGTTGCGCTCGGCCAATGCGATTTCCACATTCGGCAATTCCTGAATCGCTTCGGCATCACCGGGCGTCAGTGTGATCACGTCGCTGGTGCCGCGCAAACCCGGGGCGCCGGGACGAATCGACAGCAGATTGGTTCCCATCGATCGGATTTGATCCAGAACTTCCTGCTGGCTGCCCTGTCCCACGGCCAGCATCGTCACCACGGCGGCTACGCCGATGATGATGCCCAGCAGGGTCAACGCAGTACGGAACAAATTGACCCGAAGTGCGCGCAATGCAGTTTTCACGGCTTCGTTCATGTCGGCGAATATGCCGGCTTTTCCGCCTTCTTTGAATGAATACTCCGGAAACGCCTGCTTTTTGCTGACCGGCTCGGAATCGTCGGTGATTTTACCGTCGCTGATATGAATGACACGATCGGCATGAGCGGCGATATTCGAGTCATGAGTAATCAATAATATCGTGCGTCCTGCCTTGTTCAATTCTGCCAGCAATGCCATGACTTCCTGACCACTGCGACTGTCCAGCGCGCCGGTCGGCTCGTCGGCAAGAATCACCGGAGGATTGTTCATCAATGCGCGGGCTATGGCGACTCGCTGTTGTTGTCCTCCGGATAATTGCCCTGGCCTGTGATCGAGGCGATCGCCCAGGCCCAGGTCGCCTAGCAGCCTGCGTGCTCTTTTCATGCGCACGCTCTTGGCATCGCCGGCATACAGGGCCGGGATTTCGACATTTTCCTCGGCGCTTGCGGAACCAAGAAGGTTGTAGCGCTGAAAGACAAAACCGAAAGTCGCTCGGCGCAAGGCCGCCAGATTATCCGGATCGAGATGTGCGATATTTCGGCCCAGTACGGAATAAGATCCCGAACTGGGCCGATCGAGACAGCCCAGCAAATTCATCAGGGTCGATTTTCCCGATCCCGACTGCCCGATAATCGCAACGAATTCGCCAGGCCAAATCTTCAGGGATACATCGTTCAGCGCTTGAATCAGATTTTCGCCGTTACGGAAGGTACGGCAGATATGGTCCAGACTCAACAGCGGCGGCTGATTGGCAGTGGCACTGCTCATAGACGCGGTGTTCTCGGATATCCGGACTGGCTGCGGCTGTTCTTGGCCGGCGCCAAGGACAGCTTCACCCGCTCTCCGGCCGACAAGCCATCCCGAATCTCGGCAAAGCGGCGGTTTTGCAAGCCTATATGGATGGTCCTTTCCTGGATTTGCTGTTCTGCGCCCACGACCTTAACGCGGTAGGCTGTCCCATACGCATTATCCTGTTCCGTCAAACGCTTGCCCAGCGCGTTGACAGGAATGATGAGCACATGTTTGGCTTCGCCCAAAATGAAGAAAACCTGCGCGCTCATGCCGGTCATCAGTTGTCTATCGGAGTTGTCCACGTCCACGAGCACATTGTAAAGCACCACATTATTGACCACTTCGGGAGTCGGCAACAACTGCCGCACGACCCCGTGCCAGCGCCGCTGTTCCGACCCCAACGTGGTAAAATAAACCGGCATACCTGGTTTGATGCGCATGATGTCGGCCTCGGCGGTTTGCGAGCGCACGGTCATTTTGTCCAGTTTTGCCAGTTGCATGATCGTCGGTGTTTGCTGGTTGGCGTTCAGCGTCTGTCCGGCGCGCGCGCTTTGCTGTACGACAGTGCCGTCCATAGGTGCGAAGATTTTGGTATAGCCTAAATTGGCGCGGTCGCCGGCCAGAGTCGATTGTACTTCCTCTAGTTGCGCCCTGATCGAATCCGCCCGCGCCAGCGCGGCCTTGTTATTGGTTTCGCTGTTTTGCAGCGCTTCCTGGCTGACCGCTTTGGTCAGGTACAATTTTTTGTGACGCGCATACTGGCGGTCAGCAAATAATATTTGCGCTTCCTGTTCGACCAGTTGAGCCCGCAAGGTGTTAATTCGCGCCTCATCTGCCTGCACCCGCGAAGCGTAGATACGGGGATCGATTTCTGCGAGCAATTGACCTTCCTTAACGATATCGCCGATCTCTACATGCAATATTTGTAATTGTCCGGTAACCTGGGCTCCGACATCGACATATTCCTTCGGTTCCAGTTTGCCTTGCGCCGTCACATTTTCCTCGATATCGCCATAGTCAATGATTGCTGTCGTTACATTGAATGATTCCTGATCGGATTCAGCGGGTTTTGAAAAATAAAACCACAACCCAAGTCCTGTCGACAATACAATGATAAGCAATCCGGCGATCCAATAGCGGGCACGGGGAGAAGTTAACGAGTTTGTTTGCATGAAGAGGGGATTTTTTTATTTGGACATCTTGTTTTATATGATAGCGCATCCGAGATGTTAAGGCATGGAAAGCCATCGTTCGAGTTTTTCTCCGCATCTTTATCAATTCTGCCGGAGTATTGTATTAATTGATTTATAATCAGCCAATTTTTGGCGTTTGGCTGAAAAAATCGACTAACTGTCGCCTTGGCAGTCTTTAATTGCCTGTTTTCGTGTTCTTATCGGAAACTTGAGTTTACTGTATTACTGGTTTTCAATAAACCCTGCCGAAAAACGGATTTTTATAACCTTAACGAAATAGGCCGCTCTTCTATTCGGAGCAGCCTGTTTAAAAAAATAACTATTGTGCATAGAGTAGTCCTGTGATTTTGACAGGATGGATAATCGGATGATTTTCATGGATAATGAAAGTTTATTTGTAATGATTTGAACGAACTGCAAATTAATGAAAGAAAAGATAGAGGAACTTCTCCGCCACGCCGTTGCAACGCTTAAAGCAGACGGCATTCTTGCTCAGGATATGGGCGCAACGATTACGGTAGAGCGCTGCCGTGACGCGCAGCACGGCGATTTGGCCACGAATCTGGCCCTGGTATTGGCCAAGCCTGCCGGATTAAATCCCAGACAGTTGGCGGAAAAAATAATTGCCGCTCTCCCCCGGGATACTGCCTTGACGAAAGTGGAACTGGCTGGTCCTGGGTTTATTAATTTTTTTATCAACTCGAACTTACAGTACCAGATTATCAGGAAAATCCATGAAGAAGGCCCCGATTTTGGCTTAAGCAAGGTTGGTGCAGGTAAAAAGGTTCAGGTCGAATTCGTTTCCGCAAATCCTACCGGCCCTTTACATGTGGGGCACGGGCGCGGCGCTGCCTATGGGTCGGTGGTTGCCGCGTTGCTGGAAGCCGCCGGCTTTGAGGTACACCGAGAGTATTATGTTAACGATGCCGGCCGGCAGATGGATATCCTGGCTACCAGTATCTGGCTGAGGTATCTGGAAGAATGCGGCGAGATCGTACATTTTCCGAGTAACGGTTATCGCGGCGAGTATGTGCGTGAATGTGCCTGGGCTATCCATAAGAATGCCGGCGACAAATACCTCAGACCCGTCGCACAGGTGTTTGACCAGATACCTCCCGATGAGGCCCAGGGGGGCGACAAGGAAACGCATATCGATGCCCTGATCGCCAAGGCTAAATCCTTGCTGGGACCGGCACTGTATGAGGATATTTTTCAGTCGGGATTAACCACGATTCTGGATGATATCAAGGCCGACTTGCAGGAGTTTGGCGTCGATTATCATGAATGGTTTTCGGAACGGCAATTGATGGACGACGGTTCGGTGCAAAAAGCGCTGGAACGCTTGCGCGAGCGCGGGCACATTTATCAGCAGGATGGCGCTGTCTGGTTTGCGTCAAGCCAGTTGGGCGATGAAAAAGACCGGGTCGTGGTGCGTGAAAACGGACAATATACCTATTTTGCGTCGGATATTGCTTACCATATGAACAAGCTGGATCGAGGATTCGAGCAAATTATCGATATTTGGGGCGCTGATCATCACGGTTATATTCCCCGGGTTAAAGCGGCAATCCGGGCGCTGGGCGCCGATGAGTCGAGGTTGAAGGTTTTGCTGGTGCAGTTTGCAACGCTTTACCGGGGCGAGGAAAAAGTGCAAATGTCGACCCGTTCCGGCGAATTTGTCACGTTGCGGCAATTACGCAACGAAGTCGGCAAGGACGCCGCGCGGTTTTTTTATTTGATTCGAAGATCCGAACAGCATATGGACTTTGATTTAAAACTGGCGACCTCAAGAACCAATGACAATCCGGTATTTTATGTGCAATACGCTTACGCCAGGGTGTGCAGCGTATTCCGGCAACTGGATGAGAAAGGCTGGGACAGGAATTTGCTGCAGGGGATGGAATGTCTTTTGGACTTGACCGAACAACATGAAATCGATTTGATCGGCACCCTGGGGCGTTATCCGGAAACCCTGGAGCGTGCGGCCTTACTGCATGAACCGCATCAATTGATTCTTTATTTGCGTGAGCTGGCGAATGACTTTCATACCTACTACAATGCCCATCAGTTTCTGGTTGATGACGCGCCGCTTCGCGATGCCCGCTTGAATCTGATTGACGCAGTCAGGCAGGTATTGGCCAATGGCTTGGGTTTATTGAACATCACTGCCCCTGAAGCAATGTAATATGGCAAGAGATTATAAATACAGAGCGGAAGACAGGAAGGTAATCCGGCGAAGACGCAAGTCAGGTCGGGAAGGCAGTCTTGCCTTATGGAAATGGATGCTGATTACGGCCCTGATCATTGCGTTCGTCGTCTTTCTGTTTTATCTGCGCAGCAAAGGCGGCAAACAAGTCAACATGCCGCCGGTTTCGCAAACAATCCCGGCCGGCAAGCAGGAAAAAACACAGGCGCTTGACAATGGCAAGGCAGCGGCAGACATCAAAGCCGAGGCCAAGCCCGCGCCTGAAATTCCCCAGTTTGATTTTTATACCATCCTGCCCGAGAAAGAGGTGGTCGTGCCCGATCATGAAATCGAGACGCGCAGCAGAGAAGAACGGGTAGGTCAGGCGAAAGTAACCAAATATATTTTGCAGGCGGGCTCTTACAAGGATTTTAAGGAGGCCGACCGGTCGAGAGCGAAACTGGCGCTGATGGGCATTGAATCCAGGATTGAAAAAGCCAAGGTAGGCAGCGTCACCTGGTACCGCATCAAATTGGGTCCTTATACGCGTATGAGCAGCGTCAGCATTATCCGGTCGAGACTAAGAAGCAATGGCATTGATGCGATTGTAACCGAGGTCGGCGGGTAACGCTAAAAAAGCTGCGATATCCAGAGGTACTAGCCAGTCGAAGTGAGCAACATTTGGCCTCAAACATTTTGGCCACTGTGACTGGCATAGTCGTTTGGGTCAGGCGCTGCCATAAAATTTTCTGAAATAACGGGGTGTTTCATTGAGATTATTGCTGGTATTAATAGTGCTGAGTAGTCATCCGGTCTTTGCCGCGCCGGTTTTGTCGGTTACGCAGGTGGCTCCAGGCATTTATACTCATTTCAGCGCTCATGCCGCGCCGGACACCAGAAATCACGGCGCGATAGCTAATATCGGCTTTATCGTCGGCGAACGCTGCGTCGCGGTGATTGATTCCGGCGGCAATCCCGAGCAGGGCAGGGCGCTTAAAAATGCAATAAAGCATACGACGGATAAACCGGTTTGCTACGTCATCAATACCCATGTCCATCCCGATCATATCTATGGCAATGCGGCGGTTAAAGAGCCTGGAGTCAAGTTTGTCGGGCATGAAAAATTGGCCAGGGCGATGGCGGTGCGCGGTCCGTTTTATCTCGGCAAAGCCAGGGAATTGTTGGCTATTGACCTGTCTGAAAACGATATTATTCCACCCGATATTGCCGTCAGCAAACAGCTCGAAATCGACCTGGGCGGACGCCTATTGAAATTGACAGCCTATCCCGCCGCGCACACCGACAACGATTTGACGGTTTACGATCAATTGACCGACACGCTCTGGATAGCCGATTTACTGTTTGTCGAGCATCTGCCTGTCATCGACGGCAGTTTGCTGGGCTGGCTGGCGATTCTTGACGAGTTGGAGCGGCATGCCTATAAATTGGTGATACCGGGCCACGGTCCGCTGGTGACCGATTGGCCGCAAAGTATGCAGCCCGAAAAGGACTATTTACGGCTGTTGTTGACTGAAATCAGAGCGACGATTAAAGAAGGAGGATACCTGGAGCAGGCCCTCGAAACCGTCGGCTATTCGGCAAAGCCACAGTGGAAGCTGTTCGACCAGTACCACCGTAAAAACGTTTCCACTGCGTTTGCCGAGCTTGAATGGGAGAACTGATCGCCGGCAGGCTGAAATTTTATCCCCCCTAAGTCGGATTTCGGTTTGCGGATGCCGGATACCCTGGTGACGCGATAAATCGCGTCTTCAGTACTGGCTGTCTAAAGCCCACGAACAAGCCCGCAAAGTGGACATCAAACGATCGTTCAATGTTCGGCCTTATGCCAGACTCTTGCTGGCGACTTCATAGACGTCCCTGGATATGGCCTCGGCAGCAATGATCCGTTCCAGTTGGGCCCTCATCAGCTCTTGTCTGTTTTTGTCATAGCGGCGCCAGGAGATCAGCGCGCCGACCATGCGGGAGGCAACCTGAGGATTCAAGGCATCGAGTGCAATGATCTGATCTGCAAGAAATTGATAGCCCTGGCCGTTTTCGGCATGAAAATGCAGCGGATTGGACTGGCTGTAGGCGCCGATCAACGCTCTGACACGGTTTGGGTTATGTAAATCAAAGGCTGGATGGTTAATCAATTCCTGCACTCTGTCGAAGGTGCCCGGCATCGGGCTGCAGGCCTGCGTGGTAAACCATTTGTCGATGACCAGGGCTTCGGACTGCCATTGTTGGTAAAAACTTTCCAGGCACTGTTCAGTGGCCGGATGCGGATTATTGACCATCACGGTTAACGCAGCCATTTGGTCGGTCATGTTTTTGGCGCTGATAAATTGTTGCAGGCTCCAGTCATGAATCTCGTCATTATTCAGTTTGGCAAGATAGCCCAAGCAAGCGTTCTTGATGCGCCTGCGGCCTATTGCGCCGGCATCGAATCGGCCGGATTCATCACGATGGTATTTCAGGTACAGGTTTTTAAATTCCCCCGGCAATTGTTCTGCTAACGTCGATATGACGCATTCTCGGGCTTTATGAATCGCGTCGACATCGACCACCCGCATTTGTTCGGTCAGATATATTTCCGAAGGCAGGCTTAGCAGTAACGAAAAATAAGATAGATCGCCCCAGGATTGTTCCATCAGCCGTTTTACGGCATCGATCAGTATGGGATTGACGCGCATGTCGCGGCCTTGCTGAAAGTCGGCAATCAGTCCGGTTATGATCTGCAGGGCCAATTGTTGTCCCGCTTCCCAGCGGTTGAAGGTGTCGCAGTCATGACTCAACAGAAAAGCCAGTTCTTCCAGGCTGCGTTTCATCGACAGTTTGACGGGCGCAGAAAATCCTCTGAGGATCGAAACCACCGGTGCCTGGTTCAGCCCTTCGAAAGTAAATGTTTGCTCGGGCTGGGTCAGTTGCAATATGACCTCATCGCTAACCTCATCGCTGCCCTGCAGCCGGCAGGGGGCGCTGGAACCGTCGGGGTAGATCAAACCGGTCTTGACCGGAATATGCAAGGGTTCTTTTATGGCCTGTCCCGGAGTCGGCGGCGTGCTTTGGATCAGGGTTAATGTCAGCGTGTTGCTGGTCTGGCCATAATGTTGGCTGACCTGGACGACCGGCGTTCCTGCCTGCGCATACCAGCGCCGGAACTGAGTTAAATCAACGCCGTTGGCCGCTTCCATGGCATTGACGAAATCATCGCAGGTGACTGCCTGGCCGTCATGTCGCTGAAAATAGAGATCACTCCCTTTTCGGAAACCCTCGGGCCCCAACAGCGTGTGGATCATCCGCACCACTTCCGCGCCTTTCTCATAAACTGTCAGGGTATAAAAATTATTGATTTCTATATAAGCGTCCGGACGGATGGGATGCGCCAATGGGCCGGCATCCTCGGCAAACTGCCGGGTGCGCAGCATGTTGACGTCTTCGATCCGCTTGACCGCCTTGGAGGTCCGGTCGCCGGTAAATTCCTGATCGCGGAAAACGGTAAAGCCTTCCTTCAGACTGAGCTGAAACCAGTCC
This sequence comes from uncultured Methylococcaceae bacterium, assembly GCA_964568805.1. Taxonomy (GTDB): domain Bacteria; phylum Pseudomonadota; class Gammaproteobacteria; order Methylococcales; family Methylomonadaceae; genus CAZMRW01. The sequence goes on from CAZMRW010000021.1 coordinate 37,783, forward strand.
CTGCAGGTAATGCGGTTGCCGGTCCAGTTATGAAAATATTCATGACCGATAACGCCTTCGATGTGTTCATAATCGAAATCGGTCGCGGTATCCGGTCTGGCCAGCACAAATTTGGTGTTGAAGATATTCAGGCCTTTATTTTCCATGGCGCCCATATTGAAATGACTGACCGCAACGATCATATACAAGTCCAGATCGTATTCGCGGCCATAGACCTGTTCATCCCAGGCCATGGCGTTTTTCAGCGCCTGTATGGCGTGGCTGCATTTGTCGGCATCGTGTTTCTCGACAAATATTTGCAAGCTGATGGTGCGTCCCGACCGGGTTTTAAAAGTGTCTTCGATGCATTCCAGTTTCCCGGCGACCAGAGCGAACAAATAGCAGGGTTTATTGTAGGGATCCTCCCAGGTGACCCAGTGGCGGTTATTCGCCAACTCGCCCTCGGCTATTTTATTGCCGTTGGATAATAACACGGGATAGCGGGTTTTATCGCCGACCAGGGTTGTGGTAAACCGCGCCATGACATCAGGGCGATCGAGAAAGTACGTGATTTTTCTAAACCCTTCGGCTTCGCATTGGGTACAGAGCATGCCGTTGGAAAGATACAGCCCTTCGAGAGCCGTATTGGCTTTGGGATTAACAATGTTCTCTATCGTTAGAAAAAAGCTCCGATGCTGGGGCACTTCGTGCAGAATCAATGAATCCCGGGTTTGCTGATAGTCCTGAGCGGTCAATGCCTGATCGTCATTGAGAACAACGCTGATCAGGGTCAAATTTTCTCCGGCCAGGGTCAAAGAGCTGTCACTGGATAGGCTTGCCGGGTTCCGGCTCAGGGTTAGCCTGGAGATAACCCTCGTTTTTTCCTCATCGAGTGTAAAATTAAGTTCGACATGATGAATCAGGTATTCGGGGACGGTGTAGTCTTTCAAATAGGTTGTGTGGGGAGTTGCATCGCGCATCATGAATACCTGCCGGATTGTTGTTTTCGAGTTGCGTAAACGGCGATCAATAGCCAGGCTGTCAAAAAGCTCAGGCCGCCGATGGGTGTGATCATGCCTAACCATTTAAGATCAAGCAATGTGAGCAGATAGAGACTGCCGGAAAACAGCATTATGCCGGTAAACATCAGCCAGCCGGCCCATTTCAGCAGGCCGCATTCCGGCGCTTGCCGGCATATCAGGGCGATTCCGCATAGTCCCAGGGCATGCCACATTTGATAGCTGACTCCGGTTTGATAGACTGCTAACATCTCCGGACTTAACACGCCTTTTAAACCGTGCGCGCCAAAGGCGCCCATGCCGACGCCGATGAAGGCGCTCAGGGCGCCGAAAAATAAAAAAACCGATCGCACCTTAGGCCTCCATCAGTCTGGGCATCAACTGCACCAGATTGCAGGGTGTTGTCCGGTAATCCAGCTGATCCTTGATTAATGAATCCCAGGCCGTACGGCAGGCACCGGATGAACCGGGCAGGCAAAACAGATAAGTTGCGTTAGCGACGCCGGCGATGGCTCTTGACTGAATGGTTGAGGTTTTAATGTCTTGATAAGACAGCATTCTGAAGGTTTCTCCAAAACCGTCCAGAACCTTGTCCAGCAGCGGCCGAATCGCTTCCGGCGTGCCGTCCCGGCCGGTCACGCCGGTGCCGCCGGTAGTGATGACGACATTGATGTGGTCATCAGCAATCCAGTTTGATACGGCAGCCCGTATTTGATAGATATTATCGCGTACGATTTTTTTCTCGATGATGAAGTGCCCGGCAGTCGCAACCCGCTCTGCGAGAGTTTTGCCCGATACATCATCGGTGTCGGTTCGTGTGTCGGAAACGGTCAACACGGCAATGTTCAAAGGGATAAATTGTTTCATATTGTTTTCCAGGCAGGGGTCAGGAAGCAGGTGCAAGGCTGAAGGGCGAAAGCAGAAAATAATGTGGGTTTACCATTATAATTCGCCTTGGCCTTGCGCCGGTTTTTATTGCAACACGACAAAAAAGCCTTCTTGCCCGCGCTGGATATTCATCATCAACGCGGCGCTGGCCGCGACAACCTGTTTGAGTTCGTCAAGATTATGAACGCGATAACGGTTTGCCGACAGGATCACGTCGCCGGGGCGCAGACCGACGCGCCAGGCATAAGAGGACGTGTTGATTTTTTCAAATAAAACGCCTTCCACCTGATCCTTTTGAGTCGTACTCAATACGGTAGCCTGTAAGGCCGGATGCAGTTTTTCACCGGCCAAGCGCGCCTGCTCGGGTTTGCCGATGGTTGCCGTCGTTTCTTTTCTTTCATTGCCATGAAAATATTCCAGCGTGACTTTGTCGCCAATCTGCATCAGCCCGATAATATTGCGTATATCATGACTGTTTTTGACGGTGCGTCCATTCGCTGCAACGATCACATCGCCCGGTTCCAGGCCGGCTTTTGCCGCAGGCGAATTACTTTCGATCCGGCTGATGACCGCGCCTTGCCTGTTTTGCAGATTGAAAGCGCTGACCAGTTCAGGGGTCAGATCCTGAGTGGTAACCCCTAATAAGCCGCGCCGGACTTCACCGTGCTTGATCAGGGATGCCTTAATAGTGGTAATCATATTGGACGGGATAGCGAAGCCGATGCCGACATTGCCGCCGGTGGGTGCCAAAATTGCGGTATTCATGCCGATAAATTCACCGCGCAGATTAACCAGTGCACCGCCTGAATTGCCGGGATTGATCGAGGCGTCCGTCTGGATGAAATCCTCGTAACCTTCAATGCCAAGGCCGGAGCGGCCCAAAGCGCTGATAATGCCGGATGTGACGGTTTGGCCCAAACCAAACGGATTGCCGATGGCGACCACGAAGTCGCCGACTCTCAATTGACTCGAATCGGCAATGGGAAGTTCGGTCAAATTATCGGCAGGTATTTGAATCACGGCGACATCGGCTTCAGGATCGGCGCCGATTAATTGAGCATTGAGTTGGCGGCCATCGGTTAATGTAACCATGATTTTGTCGGCTTTATCAATAACGTGGTTATTGGTTAGAACATAGCCCTGGTCGCTATCGATAATCACGCCGGAACCCAGGCTGTTTTTTTGCCGTTGGCGAGACTGATTAGGCAGTTCAAAAAAATGCCGAAAAAACGGATCCTGCATTAATGGATTTTCAGCGACCTGGATATTGGTCGATGTTGAAATATTGACGACTGCAGGCATGCTGCGAGCAAGCATGGGGGCCAGTGACGGCAGAGGTTGTCCGTCAATCATAGAGGGCAGGCCTGCGGCATCGGCAGTCGAGCGAATTGGAAGGTAAACAAGTAAAAGTGTCATCACTAACAACTGATTTACTACTTTGACATTCATCAGGTATTTCCATGGAGAGTTGAACATAAGCGGTAGACAATATAGGTTTAAAAATGTTTAATAACAAGGAGTCTATCAATTTAGGAAAACGCCGGTTGCCGCGGCTTCACAAAAACAACGACTTGTGGCCTTTCTTCATTGCAGGAAAACCGCAAAATTTATCATCACTTCTCTAAGAGTTTTAATCAATCGACAATAAATAAACTATTATTCTATGGTTTTTCTGCTAAATATATTTTGATGGCTGTTGATATTAATTCCGAAGAGGGCCAACTTATCCGAAAGTTGATTCCATTTGTGACCATGCCGGGCAGTACGTTTAGCGCATTATGCGCGGAGATGACCGTCGACGAAGTAAAGGATGGCTTTTTGTTTAAAAAAGGAGATGTTGACGCCAATTTGATCTATCTTTTAAGCGGTGAAGTATCCCTTCAGGCCGAAGGTCTTGTGGTTGAAGCGATATCCGATAGCACCGAAGCAGCCAGATTTGCATTGGCTCACCAGATTCCAAGAAAAATTGATGCAGTTGCGAAGGGAACGGTTCGTTTTTTGCGGCTTGACGCAAATATTGTTAATAAACTGCCCCCAATTGAATACAAAGAGGACACGAGTTTTATGATCGTTGATGAGTCCGAAGACAACACCGATGACTGGATGACCGCATTGCTGAAGCTGCCTGTTTTTCAGCGGCTTCCGCCTGCCAATTTACAAAAAATATTAATGGGTCTGGAGCTTGTTGAGTACAACAAGGGATCGGCAATCATTGAGCAGGGTGGAGCGGGAGATTATTATTATTTGATAAAAAGCGGGCAATGTCTGGTAACCCGCAAGCCGACCCGCAATGCCAAAGATATTAAATTAGGACTGCTGGAAAAAGGAGAGACCTTTGGAGAAGACTCCTTGCTTACCGGAGCCCCTAGAACGGTCAGCATTACTGCGCTGACTGACGTCTGTTTACTCAGGCTGGGCAAACAGCAATTTATTTCACTGATAAGGGAGCCCTCATTAAAATTCATTGAATATGAAGATCTCGGTAATGCGATGGAACAGGGTGCGTTACTGGTAGACATTCGTACGCAGGACGACTATGAAAAACGGCATTTGGCAGGCAGCATCAATATTCCTCTCTTTTCGTTAAGGATGCAGATCAAGTCCCTGAACCGTGACAAAATGGTCATCATCGTCTGTTCGGACGGCAAGTCAAGCGAGGCGGGCGCGTTTTTACTGCTCAAGCATAAGTTTAACGCATTTGTTCTCAGAGGCGGCATGGCATCGGCTCCTGAGGAGTTGAAACGCGAATCCGCGCAGTTTACGATTGACGACGGTATCGAAACGCTGGTTGAGATTCAAGACTCCGATCTCTCGGACAATCGACCAGAGCAATCGGATGAGCAGTCGTCAGGCGGCGTCAATGCTCATCTGGAAGAACAAATAAGATTTTTAAAAACAGAAAATGAAACGCTAAGAAGAGCCAATCAACTGCTTAATGATCAATGTGCGAAACTGGAAATTGAAAAGGAAACCGCTGTTAAACAGTACCGCATGGCATCCCAGCAGTTGGAAAAGCTGGGGCACTTGGCTAATAATCGAAAGGGCGGCTGAGCTGGCTCTTAATGGATGGCAGGTCGCTAAGCCACGGCCGATAAAAACCGCGGCTTATCAGGCAACTTGAAAGAAGTTGTGAATCAGGTCTGCTTATTTGATTTTAGCTTCTTTGTATATGACATGCTTGCGGGCAACGGGATCAAATTTCTTGATCTCCATTTTTTCAGGCATTGTTCTTTTGTTTTTTGTGGTCGTATAGAAATGACCGGTGCCTTCTGTCGAAATTAATTTGATTTTATCGCGCATTTTTATTTCCTCTTAAACTTTTTCGCCGCGGTTACGCAACTCTGCAAGAACGGTATCAATACCTTTTTTATCGATAATACGCATTCCTTTGGTTGAAACTCTAAGGCGTATCCAACGATTTTCACTTTCAACCCAGAATCTGTGATGTTGCAGGTTGGGTAAAAAGCGTCTATTAGTTCTATTGTTGGCGTGCGAAACGTTATTTCCAGTAACCGGATGTTTACCCGTTACTTGACATACTCTGGACATGATTAACCTCTTGGTGTGCCTAGATTTAAAAGTTAGCCCAACTTTATACCAAAAATTCTTTTCAAGGTAAATAACAAACTATAAAATAAAACATTAAAATGCGTTTCTATTCTTGCTTACAATGAAGACGGGTCCATATTTCTTTGTAAGGGATTACAATTCACCCAAGGCAATGCATCTTTTTACGCCATGCGTTTTATTTTCGTTTTGGCAAAAAGCGGCTTTTAATTCCAACGCGGTAGAGGTGACTTCACGGCGTTATGGCAAACTTAATTATCGGAACAATACGAGACACTAATGCCTATCAAACTCGGCATGGTCATGGATTTCATCGGCCATATTAATATCAAAAAAGATTCCAGTTTCGCCATGCTGCTTGAAGCCCAAGCCAGAGGATGGGAGCTTTACTACATGGAGCTTAACGACCTTTATTTACGAAATGGCAGGGCTTATGCACGGACACGAACGCTGACCGTGCAGCGGGATGAACAGCAATGGTACCGGTTTGACTCCGAACAGGATATTGCGCTGGATCAGCTGGACGTCATTATGATGCGCAAGGATCCGCCTTTTGACCAGGAATATATCTATGCGACGTATTTGCTGGAACGAGCCGAAAGTTTAGGTGTCTACGTAGTCAATAAGCCGCAATCCCTGCGCGATGCCAACGAAAAACTTTTTACTGCGTGGTTTCCGCAATGTTGCGCCGAAACCCTGGTTGCCAGGGAACCGGCCAGAATCAGGCGATTTTTGCTGGAGCAGGGCGAAATTATTTTGAAACCACTGGATGGAATGGGAGGGACATCGATTTTTCATTTACGCGAACATGATCCGAATCTGAGCGTCATTCTTGAAACGATGACCCAATATAATAGCCGGTATGTGATGGCGCAAAAATATTTACCCCAAATCAAGGATGGCGATAAGCGTATTTTAATGGTTAATGGCGAAGCCGTTCCGTATGCTTTGGCCAGGATTCCTGCTCAGGGAGAAACCCGGGGCAACCTTGCTGCCGGCGGCCGCGCCGAAGGACGGAAACTGACCGAACGGGATTGGTGGATTGCAGGTCAGGTCGGACCTACCTTGCGGGAAAAAGGCCTGGTATTTGCCGGTCTCGATGTGATCGGAGATACCCTCACCGAAATCAATGTCACCAGTCCGACCTGCATTCAAGAACTGGATCGTCAGTTCGGGCTTAATATTTCCGGTCTGTTAATGGACCATATAGAACAAGCTATTCGTTGATATGACCAGTCAGGTAAAGCTTGAACCCACTGCGATGCCGGGCAATGATGCGTTATTGCTATGGCTGTTTATTGCCGCGGTTATCCATGTACTTGTCATCATGGGAGTTAATTTCAGTCAACCTCAGCCGGAAAAATTCGACAGATCGTTAGACATCACCATCGTGAATATTCCGGCAAAGAAAGCGCCCAAGGAGGCAAAAATACTGGCGCAGGAAAATCAGATAGGTGCAGGTGAAGAAAGCATCAAGCCTCAGGCTCGGGAGCAAAAAATAGCGAACCGGGGCTATAACGTAAAACAAAAATCGACCCAAAACGAGCCGGTAGAAAGCAAGGCGAGAACAGTCGAAAGAGTGATTACGCAGCATCATGCGGAAAAAAAGGTTGCCCCTGATCCTGTCCAAGCGGACGAAGAAAGCCATCATGCTGAATCGCGTCCGCAGTTGTCGCCTGAACTGTTGCAACAACAAATTACCCAATTGGGTACGGAAATCAGGCATAGCCAGCAAAGCGGGGATCAAAGCAAGATTAAAACAGTCAATATGGTAAGCGCGCATAAATATGTCGCCGCCCAATATCTAAAAGACTGGGAAGATAAAGTGGAACGGATGGGCAATCTGAACTACCCTGAAATAGCGGTAAAGAAAAATTTTTCGGCATCCTTGTCAATGGATGTCGGAATTAAGGTTGACGGCAGTATTTACAGCATGCGCATCAGCAGGTCTTCCGGTATACCGGAATTGGATGAAGCGGCCAAAAATATCGTTCGAATGAGTGCGCCGTTCGCCCCATTACCGTTGGAATTACAAAAACAACTTAATGTGCTGGTTATTACCCGGGTTTGGAAATTTTCCGATGAATCCGGCATGACTACTCGATAATGAGCATAGTCGACAAGAACCTTCTATACTTAGGCCTATGAACAGAGCCACATACTTAAACAATCAGTTTATTATCGCCATGCCTAATCTGGCCGACCCTAATTTTTTTCATACGGTCACCTATTTATGTCAGCACAATGAGGAAGGCGCTTTAGGGATTGTTATTAACCGCTATGCGGGCATGAAACTGGGTGAGATATTTAAACAAATGGATATCCGCGTGACGTCACCCGCAGCGGCCGATACTTCTGTTTTCGCAGGGGGACCTGTGCAGCAGGATCGAGGTTTTGTCGTCCATACCGCCTGCGGCCGATGGGATGCGACGATGGCTGTGTCGGACTCGATTTCACTGACAACATCTCGTGATGTCATCGAGGCTATTGCCGTTGGCGAAGGCCCGGAGCGATATCTGGTGGCATTAGGCTATGCGGGCTGGGGTGAAGGTCAATTGGAAAAAGAAATGCTGGAAAACGCCTGGTTGAATACACCCTCCGGCACGCAGGTTTTATTCGATACTCCGATCAATATGCGCTGGGCTGCGGCGGCGGGACAAATCGGCATTGATATTAACCAGTTAACTGCGCCGGCCGGGCATGGTTAAATACAAAATGCATGCGAACAACGGCGATAACTGTGCGCCGTTCAGGCGCGATCCGTTAGCGTCAAGAGAAGCATCCGATACCTATCTGGGTTTCGATTTCGGTTCCAAAAAAATCGGCGCAGCAGTAGGTCAAACCATCACCGGAACCGCAAGCCCCCTGCAAACCATACCGGCGATCAACCAAAATCCAAACTGGCAAATCATCAGTCAATTAATCACCGACTGGCAACCTGCCGGTTTGGTCGTCGGTATTTCCAGGCAGACCGACGGATCGGACAACCCGATCACGCCGCGCATGTTAAAATTTTGCAGACAACTGGAAGGTCGGTTTAAATTGCCCGTGTATCAGCAGGATGAAACCCTTTCGACTTTTGAAGCCAAACAAATGCTGTTTGACGACGTCAACGTCAGCGCGACCAGGCTTTGGCAAGTCCAGGATCAGTTGGCGGCACAGCTCATATTACAGACCTGGCTCAATAACCATAGAACCTAAAATGACATTAACTCATATCGATTTACCCGTTTTACTGGAGACACTGGAAGCCAGGCTAAGACAAACCATAAATGAAAGAAAACTGATAAACCCTCTGATCATTGGCATACGCACCGGCGGTGTGTGGATTGCCGAACGCATGCATCAACGTCTGGCGGCCAGTGAACCGCTGGGCCTTTTAGACATATCTTTTTATCGGGACGATTTTTCGCAAATCGGCGTCCATCCCAAGGTAAAGCCCAGCCAGTTGCCGACTCATATCGAGGGCCGCGACATCATTTTGATCGACGATGTTTTTTATACCGGCCGGACGATCCGAGCCGCACTGAATGAGATCTTCGATTACGGCCGGCCTAATCAGGTCGTTTTGGCCGTATTGATCGAACGCGACGGCAGACAGATACCGCTTGCCCCGGATTGCGTTGGCGCCCGCATCACTCTGGATGCAGCCCAGCGGATCAAACTGACAGGACCTGAACCCTTGGCTGTTCATTTAGAAACGGTTGCCAGGGTAGCGTAAGTCCATGGCCGACAATCTGCAGTTATCTTCCGATGGCAAATTAAAGCACTTTCTGACCATTGACGGCCTGGATAAAAACCTGTTGACAGAAATTCTGGATATGGCGGAGTCCTTCGCCGGCATGGGCGATCAACAGGTTAAAAAAGTCCCCTTGCTGCGCGGTAAAACTATCGTCAATCTGTTTTTTGAAAACAGTACACGTACCCGAACTACTTTTGAACTGGCGGCCAAACGGTTGTCGGCTGATGTGTTAAGTATCAATATTGCAACGTCGGCAACATCAAAAGGCGAGAGTCTGCTCGATACGATCCGTAACCTTGAGTCAATGTTTGTCGATATGTTTGTCGTGCGCCATGCGATCAGCGGCGCCGCTCACTTTATTGCCCGGCAGGTCGCACCGCATATCAGCGTCATCAATGCCGGTGATGGGCAGCATGCCCATCCGACCCAGGCCATGCTGGATATGTTCACCATTCGGCAGATCAAAAAAGATTTCGCCAGTCTCAGAGTCGCCATTATCGGAGATATACTTCATTCCAGAGTCGCCCGTTCGGAAATTTTAGCCCTCAATACCCTCGGCGTTGCCGAAGTCCGAGTCATTGCCCCCCTTACCTTGTTGCCGGCTCATGTCGAGTCATTGGGGGTCACTGTTTACCATGACTTGACCGAAGGCTTGAAAGATATCGACGTCATAATGATGCTGCGTCTCCAGAAAGAACGGATGAGTTCGGCCTTACTGCCCAGTGAAAGTGAATACTTCAAATGTTTTGGATTGACTGAGGATAAATTGAAAATTGCCAGGCCGGATGCCATCGTGATGCATCCCGGACCGATTAATCGCGGCGTCGAGATTGATTCGAAAGTGGCCGATGGGCCGCAATCAGTGATTCTCAAACAAGTCAGCAACGGTATTGCCATTCGCATGGCGATCATGGCGATGGCGATGCAACTGCCGGGAGCCATGGGATGAGCAGGATATTGATCAAACACGGGAGAATCATTGATCCGGCTAACATGATTGACCGGATTGATTCCGTTTATATTGCCGGCGGCAAGATTGTCTCCATTGGCAACGAACCCGCTGAATTTGAACCGGATCATATTATCGATGCCAGCAATCGTATCGTATGCCCGGGTTTTATCGACTTGAGTACGCGTTTACGCGAACCGGGGCAAAGCCGGAAAGCGACGTTTAAAAGCGAAACCGTTGCCGCCGCCAGTTCCGGCGTGACCGCCATGTGTTTGCATCCGGATACGCATCCTGTGATCGATACGCCGGCTGTCGCGGAACTGGTTAATGAATTGGCCCAGAAAGCGGGCTATCCGCAAATTTTTCCGATCGCAGCGCTAACCAGGAATCTGGAGGGAACGGAATTAAGTTCCATGCTGGCGCTCAAACAGGCCGGTTGTATAGCCGTTGGCAATGCCAGCCAGCCGGTGAAAAATCTGCTCACGTTGAGACGCGCGATGGAATACGCGGCCAGCCACGATTTATTGTTGATATTCAGGCCTAATGATTTTTGGCTGAGTAATAATGGATGCGCCCATGAGGGCGTAGTGGCTACCCGTTACGGTTTGCCCAGCATCCCCGACGCCGCCGAAACCATCGCTTTGGCCCAGTGTCTGGAATTGGCGGAGTTGACCGGTTGCCGCGTTCATTTCGGGCAATTAAGCTGCAAACGTTCCGTGATCAAGATACAGCAGGCGAAAAAATATGGATTGAACGTCAGTGCCGATGTTGCCATTCATCAACTGCATTTAACGGAAAACGATATGACGCCTTTCGACAGCGCGTATCATGTCTTGCCGCCATTTCGTACCGAAGGCGATAAGCAGTATTTACGGCAGGGCCTTTGCAGCGGGATCCTGGATTGTATCTGCTCGGATCATCAACCCCATGATCTTGACGCCAAACTGGGTGCGTTTCCTGAGACGGAGCCCGGTATTTCTTCGTTGGAGACGCTGTTGCCGTTAATGCTCAAACTGGTGACGGAAAATACCGTCACATTGACGCAGGGCATTGCCGCGCTGTCTGCCAATCCGGCACACATTTTGCGGATGGACAGCGGAGCCCTGACGCCGGGGTTTTCAGCCGATGTTTGTATTTTCGACCCGGAACTGGAATGGCAGGTTACTGCTGAAAACTGGAAAAGTCAGGGAATAAATACACCCTTTTGGGGACAAACCCTGAAAGGCCGGGTAACCCACACCTTACAGGGCGGCAGGATAATCCATCGTTTGGGCCACCCGGATTGATTTGCGGTCCGGTAACAAGACCGTTCGATGACATGCGACGGAAACGAGGACTTAATCGATCGGTTCCGTTGTAATGAATTGCCGACAGGGTATTAAGTCTTTCCTTTGTCATTACTCATAAAGGCAGTCACTTAAGTCGGCAGTGATACCTTTGACCGATTCGCCATCCCTGTCAAAATCGACGCCATGCCCCTTGCAGGTTTCCATCAGGCAAGTGTGGAACGTTTGCAAAGCCTGGTCGAAATCGGCGTTTAGAAAACTGCCGGTCAAATGTGCGCAGGCGCAGTAAACCGCGGAATAATCCTCAATCTTGCCGGAGGTACAGCGATTGATCGTGTCCGACAACAGCTGCATAACCGATAATACGGAACCGTCATGCCGCCAGAGCACAGGGCGCTCAATGACATCCCCGCCTTGCATGGCAATCGCACCCAATGCGCAATAGGCTAAGCCGACCAGGCGCGCCAGTATTTCGGCCATATCGCCTTTCTTTAGCGCGCGCAACACCTCGCTCCCGGCCTCCATCAGCCAGGCCAGACGCATGATGATGTCCATGTCGGATAGATGCCCCTGTGTCCCGTAAGTTGCCTGCGGCAATGTAAAGGTATCTCTGAACTCCCTGACTGATTTCAGATGTTTATTCATGGCTGCGCTCCTTAAACAGAATCAACCGGCGAGCCGACATACCAGCGCCTGCCGGCAACAATAATCAAGTGCTTTTGAAAGACGCTACGCTATTTGTAAAATCAAAACCAAAAGCCGCATAATATATATTCGTTCGACTTTTGGCTCGCTTGATCGTTCAGCCTGATTTTCGGTATATGGGCTAAATAACTGCCGGTAAGGCATGATAACAACCGACATTAGTTAACTTAAGGAATCATGTTAATGCAGGGTAAAGCTATACAACTCGGACGCTTTCGAAACTCATCATTAATCCAATGAGGGTCCCGCAGTTCCAAGAACCGCCGCCGGAAACTGCATGGTCATGCAATGCAGGCTGCCATATTGATGTACCAACGGCCGGCAGGGCGTCGGGATGATTTTGTGTTCCGGAAAACAGCCGCTCAATCGTTCGAGGGCGACTGCATCCATGGGGTCGTCATAAACCGGCACCATGACCGCCTGATTTATGATCAGAAAGTTCGAGTAATTGGCGGGCAAGCGCCGGCCTTCTTCATCGAAGATCGGTTTGGGCAAGGGCAGGGGGCTTAGACGATAAGCCTTGCCGGACCGTGTCCGCAAAGCCCGCAGTTGCGCTTCCATGTTTTTGAGGCTTTCGTAATGCGGGTCCTCGCTATCGTCGCAACTGGTATAGGCGATCGATTGGGCAGAGCAAAACCGCGCCAGCGTATCAATATGGGCATCGGTGTCATCGCCGCTCAGGTTGGATTGATCGATCCAGAAAACCCGGGAGGCGCCAAAATGCAAGCCTAGCTGACGCTCGATGTCATGCCGGCTCAAGCCTCTGTTTCTGTTGGGGTTTAGCAGGCATTGCCGCGTCGTCATGATGGTATCTACACCGTCGCTCTCGATGCTGCCGCCTTCGAGGATAAAATCGCTATCGCGGCTGCGGATGCCATTAAACGTACCGGCGTTTAGCAGTGCATGATTGAGGGCATTATCATCATCATGCGGATATTTTTCACCCCAGCCGTTAAAGCGGAAATTGAGGAGCACCGGCGCGCCATCTTCCTCAACGGTTAAAAAAACGGTGTCCCTGACCCAGATATCATTGACCCTGGCCTGGATGAATTCGATATGGGCATTCTTATCGATGATAGCCAGAATATGCTGCTGATGGCTGTCATCTCGGCAGACTATCAACAGGCGCTGATATTGGCTGATAGTCTCTGCGATAAAACGGTAGGATTGTTCGACGGCATCGAGCTGGTCACCGAAGTCGCCTGATGAATGCGGCCAGGCGATCAGTACCGCGGATTGTTTTTCCCATTCGGCTGGAAAACGGATCATGATTGTTGGATTCCTAATAATAATAGTTTGTTTCGGTCCGGTTGCCTGGACGGAAACGGGTTTCTCAAGAGTTAAAATAAATAAATCATTTTGGCAACCAAATGTGCTTTTTTCCGTTAGCGCTATGAACGCTTTCCTGCCAATTTACGTCATAGTGTTAAATGCTGGAATAAAATCCAGGCATTATATCAGGTTTGTATTTTGTTCCTTCGCTGCGAGACAGGAGTCGAGTAGTCCCCAGAAGCGATAGGGCATGTGTTTTC
>CAZMRW010000022.1:0-51395 GCA_964568805.1 uncultured Methylococcaceae bacterium
TGCTCTCTGCAAAGGGACTACTAGTAACCAGTTAGTTTTTTGTCATGTACAGAGAGCTTTTTTATAAAATAACACTCTGAATAAAGCCAAGATTAACAGACCAGAAATTCACTGTTTCGTAAAAAGATGACAATGAATCACAAATAATTACTCGGTTTGATGATATATAATGCCCATTTGTTTTGTGCAGAGTGGGTAATTTTGATATCGCCAACAAACGCAGCGCCGACCCAAAGTATGAGTTCCTGAAAAGAAAACAATCTAGAAATTAGCCATCCAATTGATAAAACATGGGTATTTAGATTTATTATGTAAAAATTCTTCACGGCCCGATTGGGGGCTGTAGTTCAAGTTTATTCGCTGTAATCGACTGACCGCTTTCCGTGGGGTACCGGACGGTCAATCATGGTTTGTCGATGACCGGAGTGGGTCGAACTCTGTCTGCCAATGAGACATTTTATTCAGACTAATGTTTGAAGTCGTCAATTCAATACCTGAGGTTTACATATAATCTGACTCTGTATTGATTGGATTGCTGCCGTGGCAAACCGATGGTCATGACGTTGTTTTTTCATAATCATGGGATATGAAAACTTGTCGTAGCAGCGGCGCCCCGTCGCGATCTAAAACCAGGTGCGTAACATGTGCCGATAAATGTAGTGCACATGAATTACCAGCTCTGCCGGCATTATCCTGCATACATTGTTCATTCAAGTTAATATACTTGTTGAGCTGCGTCTTATTTTAACGATCAGAGAATTAAATCCAGCCTCAACGGGCTCCTTCCCGCCCAGCAACACATCCAGCAGCTCGTCATCTTCCCATTTCAACAGCAGAGCGAACCGCGATTTTTCTTCGTCATAGGCCTTCATGTATTCTGTTGTCAGATAGCCCTGCAGCAGTGCATCCAGCTCCTTGGTGCCGCGCCGGCACTGCCATCTGAGCTTGGCCAGCGTGTCCATCAACCCTGCTGTCTCTGCACCAGCAGTTTTTTGATTTCGGCGATGGCTTTGGCGGGATTCAGGTCTTTCGGGCAGGTGTCGGTGCAGTTCATGATGGTGTGGCAGCGATACAGTTTGAACGGGTCTTCCAGTTCGTCGAGACGCGCACCGGTATTTTCATCGCGGCTATCCGCCAGCCACCGGTAAGCCTGTAACAGCACCGCAGGCCCCAGATAACGCTCGCTATTCCACCAGTAACTGGGGCAGCTGGTGGAACAGCAGGCGCACAGAACGCATTCGTATAAACCGTCCAGCTTGGCGCGGTCTTCCCTGCTTTGCAGCCTTTCGCTGTCGGCGGGCGGCGGCGTCTGGGTTTCGATCCAGGGTTTGATCGAGGCATATTGGGCGAAAAAATGGGTCATGTCCGGCACCAGATCCTTAACCACTTGCAGATGCGGCAACGGAAAAATCTTGATGGTGCCCGGGTAGGAATCGATGGCTTTGGTGCAGGCCAGCGTGTTCTTGCCGTTGATGTTCATCGCGCAGGAACCGCAGACACCCTCACGGCAGGAGCGTCTGAACGTCAGCGTGGTGTCGATTTCATTTTTGATTTTAAGGATGGCGTCCAATACCATGACGCCGCAGTGATCCATATCCAACTCATATACGTCGATACGGGGATTTTCGCCGCTGTCAGGGTCCCAGCGGTAAATTTCGAATCGGCGGATGTTTTGAGCGCCGGCGGGCGCTTTAAATGTTTTTCCTTCGATCAGAACTGAATTTTTCGGCAACGTAAATTCGACCATTAATAAACCCTCTCTTTGGGTGGAATGACATCGACTTCATCTGTTAACGTGTACAGGTGTACGGGCCTGTAGTCGATTTTAACGGTTTCGTCCGTTAACCACGTTAAGGTGTGCTTCAGCCAGTTCTCGTCATCGCGCTTCGGAAAATCCTCCCGTGCATGGCTGCCGCGGCTTTCGTGCCGATTGCCCGCCGCATTGATCGCTACGGTTGCCTGGCTGAGCAGATTATCCAGTTCCAGGGTTTCAACCAGATCGGTATTCCAGATCATCGACTTATCGTTGACGGCAACATCGGCAAAAGAGCGGTGTATTTCCTTCATCGCGTTAATTCCTTCATCCAGTGTCGACTGGGTTCGGAAAACCGCGGCTTTGGTTTGCATGGTTCTCTGCATATCCAGACGAATCTCAGACGTGCTGCGGCTGCCTCTGGCATGGCGGACTTTATCAAAACGCGCTAAGGCCTGGTCGCAGGCATCCATTTTCAGCGGTTTATGCGCCGATCCGGGTTTGATCAGTTCTGCGCAGCGGAGAGCGGCGGCGCGGCCGAAGACAACCAGGTCGAGCAATGAATTGGAACCCAGCCGATTAGCCCCGTGCACCGACACGCAGGCGGCTTCACCGATCGCCATCAATCCTGGCACCACGGAATCGGGGTTCCCGCCGGAAAGCGTCACCACTTCGGTTTTATAGTTGGTCGGTATGCCGCCCATGTTGTAATGCGCGGTAGGCAGAACAGGAATCGGTTCCTTGGTGACATCGACGCCGGCAAAAATCCGTGAAGTTTCGGCAATGCCGGGCAAGCGTTCATAAATGATTTCCGGATCGAGATGTTCGATATGCAGATAAATATGATCCTTAAGCTTGCCGACGCCGCGTCCTTCATGTATTTCAATGGTCATCGCGCGGCTGACTACATCGCGCGAGGCCAGATCTTTGGCCGACGGCGCATACCTTTCCATAAACCGCTCGCCTTCCGAGTTGGTCAGGTAGCCGCCCTCGCCCCGGACACCTTCGGTAATCAGACAGCCGGCGCCATAGATACCGGTGGGGTGAAACTGGATAAATTCCATGTCCTGCAGCGGCAGACCGGCACGCAACACCATGGCGTTACCGTCACCCGTTACCGTATGCGCCGACGTACAGGAAAAATAGGTGCGGCCGTAACCGCCTGTCGCCAGCACGGTCACATGGGCTTTGAACAGATGCAGCGAGCCGTCATCGAGACACCACGCCAGCACCCCGCGGCATTCCTCGCCTTCCATAATCAAATCCAGCACGATATATTCGACGAAGAATTCGGCGTTATGCTTCAAGGCCTGCTGATAGAGGGTATGCAAAATCGCATGGCCTGTCTTATCGGCGGCCGCGCAAGTACGCAGCGCCGTACCTTTGCCGTAATGGGTGGTCATGCCGCCAAAGGCGCGTTGATAGATTTTGCCTTCCGGAGTCCTGGAAAACGGCACGCCGTAATGTTCCAGTTCGATCACCGCCGCCATGGCTTCCCGGCACATGTATTCGATGGCGTCCTGGTCGCCCAGCCAGTCGGAGCCTTTGACGGTATCGTACATATGAAAACGCCAGTCGTCTTCGCCCATGTTGCCCAAAGCGGCGCTGATTCCGCCTTGCGCTGCTACCGTGTGACTACGTGTGGGAAATACTTTAGAGATGCAGGCTGTTTTCAAACCTTTTTCGGCCATGCCGAAGGTAGCTCGAAGCCCTGCGCCGCCGGCGCCGACAACGACAACATCGTATGCGTGTTCGGTAATTTTATATGCTGCAATCATGCATTATCCTGCCAATATTGCGCGGAATACGGCCATCAAAGCCGCCAGCGCCAGAAATAAAAAAAACAGATTGATGAGCCAAATAGAAATGATTTTGCTGCCTTCATCGGCAACATAGTCTTCTATCACCACGCGAAGACCCAGGGCCGCATGATAAAAAACGGCAAGGGTCCAGACAATGAGGCAGACACCGTTTACGGGTGCTGCCAACCAGACCAGTGTTTGCTCATAAGGGGCATTGAAGGCCAGGTCCAGTAATTTTATCAGCCAGTACGACAATGGAATCAATGCCACTGCCGTGACCCGCTGCATCCACCAATGCGTGGTGCCGGACTTGGCCGAACCTAGCCCCTGGGCATTGGCTAACGGCGTTCTGTAATTCATAAAAACCTATCCCACCAAAATAAAAGTAAACAGCGTCAAAGCCAGTGATGCAACCAGTTCGACGATTGCATACCGGTCCAAGGTTTCAGGTTCGAAACTATAGCCTGTATCCCAAATGAGATGGCGGACGCCATGACATAAATGAAAAAAAAGGGCATAGATGAAGCCCCAATAGAGCACCCTGACCACACCCATACTCGCTATGGCCTGCATGGCAGCATAAGCATCGGGACCTGCGGTAATCGTTGAGAAAAGATAGACTATAAAAATCAATCCGACCGATAACAGGACTCCCGTCATACGGTGGGTTATCGAGATAATGCCTGTCAAAGGCAGCTTATAGACTTGTAAATGCGGGGAAAGCGGTCTGTTATTTTTTAGGGCCATGATGCTGGTTTTTTGGTCTGGTTACGGTTAAAAATCGATACAACGTCCATTCTTTTCCCAATCGCCGTAGCGAGTCGGATCAGGCCCGTTCATGCCGCCGATTTCTTCGATAAGAGGCTGCGCGGTCTCGGTACTGCCCTCCTCCGCCTGGCTTGGCGCCGATTGCATCGTGATGTCATCATTTCTTTCTGTATGCATTGCTGCTCTCCGGACAAAAAAATACGAATGTTTAAAAAATCGCTGGCACTCAGGATCTTGTTAATAAATACCTTCAACTGTGGGTAGAAGGCGATTTTTTTGATCTTTTAGGGGCCGTCAACATTTGCCCCTTTAATTTGAGTTTACTACACATCGGACTGTTGCTGCGCATCCAATCAGGCAACTTATCAGTTATGCCCTTGTCCATTATTTTATCGATAAAGAAATTAAGACTGATCTGTTAAAGCTCGCATTGTGTTATGGGAACCTCTAAAAATTATCCGTTCATGCTTCGACAGGCTCAGAACGAACGGATAAACTACTGATTTTATGAGGATACCGTTCGCACTGAGCTTGTCGAAGTGCAATTTTTATAGGTTCCCTTATAGCCTCGACCAATGCAGAATTCGGTCATGAAAAGCTAAAAAAATGCTTGCAATAAATTCACCCTGCAGCCGCCAAGAGTGCTAAAGGGCAGTATGACAGTAAAATGACACTGTCTGCATTATCCCAAACTGATGAATTTAGTCAAGGATGCATCGTTATTGACAGCGCCGCCCCAAATCAGTGCGTTAAAAGAAATTTCAACAGCAAATACATACAGACATTATCCAAATGTAAACCGTGCCATTCAGTTATTCGATTCAAAATATGCAGATCAACATTAGTTGAATGATGATTTCATTTTGATTTTCTAATAAAAGCAAATTGCGTGCCGGATTATCGAATTGGCGTTAAAAACATGCGATGTTTTATGGTCTGGGAAAGCGACATCTGCACCCAGTACAGCAGATGCGCGTTCGTTTGTCCGATACGCGACCGCGACAAGCCCGAACGCAAAGCGGTCAACATGGCGCAGCAGCCGCCGTTGCGACTACAGGAGAAAGAGAACGGGCATTTTTTATTGTTCGGCGACAGAATGCTGGTCGCCAACGCCACCGGTTGTTAGTCGATTTACGGCGGCAATCTGCCGGCGATGTACTTGAAACTGATTCTGGCCGGAGCCGACGCCACGCAATTGTGTTCGGCATTGCTGAAGAATGGCCCGGACTATCTGGCAATGATTAAAAGTGAGGGACTGAATCGGTTGCCGGGATGATATCTTTCAATTAATCGGCTTTGACCGGTTTATCGGCGTTTAACGCCATCCAGCCGATGACGATTCGATAGACCATCAACAGCAGCGTAATGATCAGAATGAAATACCCGATGCCTGCGGTAAAGGTCAAGCCGGTTAACGCAAAACCGGCCAAGGCTATCCATACGGTATTGATTTGCCAATTAAAATGAGACTCAAGCCATGTGCCTTCGACTTCTTTTCTCTTTAAAAAATTGATCGCCGCGCCCACCAGTAACGGCAATCCCGCCAATGCGAAAGTAAGCACCTGACATAAATAGACCACCGCGGTCAGGTTCTTTAAGGAGGCCATTTTTTCAGAATCATTCGGATTGGTCGAAATCTCATTCATCGCACGCTATCCTTCAATTAATTTGAAACATTGGATATTGAAGTCTCGGATTGGTTCCCACTCTATTAAGGCATCGTCGGCTGAATGATCTTTGGAACTGCGCGTCACTCTTGCAGACGGGATAAGCAAGCGCACACAAGGTCTTCTGCACGCGATTGGGTATCCGCTTCGGCATAGCAGCGCAGTTCCGGGGCATTACCCGAAGCACGAAAATGGACGATGTCACCGTTTTCAAAAAACAATCTCAGACCATCGGTCTGATCGCGATTGATGGCAACGCCGCACAAATCACCCAGCAAATCATGCACGGCAGCCTCAGAGGCGGCTAACGTCTGCAACAAATGCTGGCTTTTCTCGGCAGCAAAGGGGGACAACCGATCACTGGCGGTAAAGCGGGGCGGCAGGCTTTTAGGCAAATCAGACAGCTTGATATTCCGTTCCTTTGCCATCGCAAGCAAGGCAAGCATCGGTAAAACCGCGTCACGGGTCGGCAACGGTTTTAATTTACGGCCCTGTTTTTCCAATTCCGTCGCCACAAGAAAGCCGCCATTGGCTTCAAAACCGACCACAGAGTGATGCCCCTGGGCGGCTAATGCCTCCATGCCCGCAATGACATAGGGTGAGCCAATCCGCGTGCGCACAACGGTAAAGCTCTGACATTTTTCAAGCGCCGTGTTGCAGCTGACCGGGGCCGCCACCGCCTCAGCGCCCAAATAATGAGCACATAAAATGCCGGCAATATCGCCCCGCAACCAGCAACCGCGTTCATCGCCCAACAAAGGACGGTCGGCATCGCCATCCGTAGACAATATGGCATCAAAGCCATAATCCAGAGCCCATTGCCGAGCCTTAAGTGTATCTTGCTCGCTGACAGCTTCGGTATCGATTGGCACAAATTCATCCGTGCGGCCAATCGAGATGACCTCGGCGCCCAGTGCCTGAAGAATATCTCGCAAAAGCTCGCGAGCCACGCTGGAATGTTCATAAAAACCCAGACGTAGCCCAAGCAATTGTTGCGGCGGAAAAAATTGCACATAACGATCAACATAAAACTGATATGCCGACCGGTTAATTTCGGGCAGAGACACATCTCCGATTACATCGGGCATCATGACATGCGCCAGGCTAATGGCAGCCTCATCCTCTTTGGTAATTTCTCCGGTCGAGCGATAAAACTTGATGCCGTTTCTATCGAAAGGAATATGACTGCCGGTGATCATCACTGCAGGAATAGTCTGCTCTTGTGAATAATACGCCAAGGCAGGTGTCGGTAGAATCCCGCAAAAATCCACTAGAAAACCGGCATAACGAATAGCCGCGGCACAAACGCCCGCTATGCCGGGACTGCTGGGGCGTAAGTCCATACCCAGCGCCACACGCGTACCAGACGGAGGAGCGATGCTTCTCAAAAAAGCCAGCGTGTAGGCAAAACATACCTCATCGGTCATTTCTGTAACCAAACCGCGCGCACCGCTAGTCCCGAAACGTATTGAGCTTGAAGTGATAATGTCATAGCTGTTTTTCATGTTTGCCTTCTGACCGCTTTAGTGGCACGAATGGGAGAATAAATTGGGGGAATACGGAAAACAGACTCTTCAATCCTTAAACTCATTATCACCCGATTGTCTCGGTACCATTTTAACCTTTAATTGACTCGGCATCATGGTAAACGAAAAAATCTCCTGTACCGGGTTTCCGGTATTGACGCGGATGATCGAAAAGTTCTTGCACAGCATCGCCATGGCCATTTTAATTTCGAGCATTGCCAAATTTCGTCCCGGGCAAAATCTGGGACCGGCGCCGAAGGGTATGAAGGCATCCCGATTGTGGGCGCAAGCTGACGGTTTCAAATCGAGCCAGCGCTCCGGTTTAAATGCGTGCGCATCGGTAAAATTTTCTTCCTGCAGTGCGCCATAGCGGGTCATCAGCATGATCGAAGTTCCTTTGGGGATGGTTGTTCCGGCCAATTCGACATCGACATTCGGTTCGATAAACAATAACGGCGCAACGGTTTTTAAACGCATGGTCTCATAGGCCACCGCTTCGATATAATTCAATTTCTCGATAATGCCCGGATGAGACGGCATGGTGTCATCGCCCAGCACGGCGTCTGCTTCCTGCTGCATTTTATGTTGCACTTCAGGATGCTCGGTCATCAAATAAAGCATCCAGGACAAGGTATGAGCCGTCGTTTCCTCACCCGCCAAGAGAATGGTGATGATATTGCCCTGAATTTCGTCATCCGACAAACTAAGGCCCTCTTCATCATGCGCTAACAGCAGCGCTTCCAAAAAATTCGCCGGCAGGGCGGCAACTTGCGGGTGATGATGGAGCCGTTGACGTGTCTCCCGGATAAATCTGCCGATCGTTTCCTTTACCACGGCCAATGACCTCTCCATGCTGCGGTCGCTTGGCAATTTGACATAGTGTCAATAGGGAAACGGCGCATTCGCCCGCCGATTGAAAGCAGGCAACAGATTTTGCAGATGACTCTGAAAACCATCGTTGTCCTGTTCCAGCAGGTTAATATCATAACCAAAGGCAAGATTGGTGGTAATATCGACAGTAAACCGCATCCAATCTTTCCGTACGTCAAATTCCTGTCCTGATCCGGCGATTTTGTCCCATCGCTTATGCAAGCGTTCGGTAATGGTGCGCATCGCCGGAAAAAAACGGCGCAAATAGTCGGGTTTAAAAGCCTGCATGGTGAGAAGGCGTTGACGCTGCCATTGCTCCCCCTCGGCAGAAAAAACGCCATGGGTCCCCAATTCACGCGCTACCCGTTCCATGGAACTCAGCCGTCGATAGGTTTGCGGACGATTCCGCAGGATTTTTTGTATTTGTTCAGTGCCGCTAATCGCCACGACGTTCTTTCCCGCCAGCCGAAACGTGTAAATATCACCATAGATCCCCGCCCATTTTTCCAGAATCAGATGCAGTTTCTGCAAATCGATTTGTAAAAGATTCCCTAAAATAGGCAAACCTTTAGGGCCTGGCAATTGGGACAACGTAACACGCGATTTTTCATTAACCATAGATAGTTCACTTGCGGCTTTTGCCATTAACAACGAGGTTGGGCAGAACAGTGGAGACCTGCTATGTCTCGCCGTTGCCGGGACTTTTTAATTCGGCTCAGCGCGAACGATTTCAAACAAAACAGGCCGGATCAATAACATTTAATCCTGTGATGCTTAATCCATTTACCATCAAGCCTCTAAAACTATCCGAGTCGTCAGGGTTTACAACTTAATGACGGTTGATTTTAAGAGAATTGTATGGTGTCCAGTTATGACGACAGAAAGTCCCAACAAGATATCCACTGTTATCATCATGGCAGCACTCCTTAATGATTTGTTATAAACCCGGTGACTGTCAGATGCTGCGTACACTACACTTATTACGGATTTCATTAAGCATGGCCTCAAAATCCAGATAATCCACGGTTATTGATATGATTTGGCCTTGCTGCCGCAAACGCAGGGAGGGAAACGAACTGACGCCTAAGCTTCGGGCCAGACCGATTTGATGTTGCAATTGGGCTTCTGTCTCAGCACTGGTCAAATCCTGAACAAATTTTACCGTGTCCAGCCCCGCTTCGGCGGCGCATTCCACTAAAACCGACTGCAGCGAAGGATTTTTGGCCTGTTGATAATAAGCCTTTTGAATGGCGCTTATCATTTTATCTTCATAGGATGGGCCTTGCCTGGCAGCCGCGATGACCGCCCTGCACGCCGGATAGGTAGAGCGTATTGGGGTGTTGACAGTCCAGAAATCATGGTTGAAGCGGACATGAGGCACTGTCTGCTCAATACGCCGCCAGGTTTCTTGTATTTTGGTTCGCATAACCTCGGACATAACCACTGTGGTATCGGGGGCCAGGCCGCCGACCAGTTTTTTCAGCCGGATAGAAGGAGGCAAGTGTTCCTCCAACGCCGCCAAACTGGCTTGAAAGGCATAACACCAGCTGCACATCGGATCATGAACGTAAAATAAAGTGCCGGTCATTGTAAACTTGATTAGTCGTTATGCTGAGAATTAATAACCCAATCTTTGGGAGGGTAATTCGTCAACTCTTCACCAAGTCCGGATTGTTACAACTTGGGACTGTCGTCAGATAGAGACGTATCCGGCTCAAGAGTATCGGGTGTCAAGTCGCTTTTGGAAGCCTTGTCTGCTTCGGTTTTATCATCGGGCGTGGTTGACACATCAGTGCTATCTGCGTCATCAAAATCGAACAGGCCCGTAATCTTCTCCCAAAGGGTTTTCTCAAGATCCCGTTTAGGTACGTCGATAGTCTTTTCATCTGATGGTTTGATTACAGGCAGGGTACCGGGCCTAAAATCCCCCTGTATTCCGACGATATTGTCGCCTTCAAACACCAATGTAATTCTTTTTTGCTGCCGGGGCTCTCCGCCAGGTTGATTCGAGTACAGGTATTCCCATTTATTCTGATGGAACATCGTGTTCAACATCGGCGACCCCATGATATAAAGCACCTGGCGTTTGTTCATATTGGGCCGGAGCTGGTCGATCATGGACTGGTCGATGATATTGCCTTGCTGAACATCGACGGTATATACACCCGGCAAGTTGTTCAGGATGGCAGAGCAGGACAACACTGACAAACTGGCCAGTAAACTCAAGAAAAGAAAAGGCTTACTCATTAGAGGCGGCGAATCGATAAAATTTAAAATCATACCCGATGTTAATAAATTATCCTATAAAAGCCGAATATTAAAACAGTCATGCCCATGATGTTCAAAAAAGGCTACAATGTGCCACCTCAATTAAAAATTGCTGGTAAAGTCAGAACCGGAGATTAAACGTGGAAACGCATGATTTAAGAAATGCAGGCCTTAAAGTTACATTGCCGCGAGTAAAAATACTGCAAATCCTGGAAAGCCAGGTCAACGAGCATCATTTAACCGCCGAGCAGGTCTATAAGATATTGTTGAGTGAAGACGAGGAAATCGGCCTGGCCACGGTATACCGGGTTTTAACCCAGTTCGAAGCGGCCGGCCTGGTCACCCGGCACCATTTTGAAGGGGGTAATTCGGTTTTCGAACTGGCCAAAGGCGACCATCACGACCATATCATGTGTATGAAATGCGGTAAGGTCGATGAATTTACCGATGAAGTTATCGAAAAACGGCAAAAGGAAATTGCCCAAAAACTGGGTTATGAATTAACCGATCACGGCCTCTATCTGTATGGATTTTGTCCCAAGTGCAAAAAATCCTGAGTATTTTAATTTACCTGTCACACGATGTTTAAACCCCTAATTTTTTATATCGGCCTGCGTTATACGCGGGCCAAGCGCCGTACTCAGTTCATTTCCTTCATCACCTTAACTTCGGTTCTCGGCATAGCGTTAGGCGTAACGGCGCTGATTACGGTCTTGTCGGTCATGAACGGCTTTGAAGCGGAATTGAGAGAACGCATTCTTGGCATGACCGCCCATGCCACCGTCACCGGACGCTATGGCCAGTTGGATAATTGGCTGGAAACCGATGAAAAACTGAAAAACTATCCCCATATAGAAGGCGCCGCGCCGTTTATCAACGGACAAGTGATGATTAATGCCGACCGGCGCGTCAGCGGCACCATGCTGAACGGAATTTTACCGGAATATGAATCCAGAGTTTCGGAAGTGGGCGCCAAAATGACCGCCGGAAAACTGTCCGATCTGATACCGGGTGAATACGGCATCGTTTTGGGTGGGGAACTGGCCAATTATCTGGGCGTGATGCTGGGCGATAAAATCACGGTCATCAGCCCGCAAATCAACTCGACCCCTGCCGGCATTTTACCCAGGATGCGCCGTTTTACCGTGGTCGGCATTTTTCAGGTCGGCATGTACGAATACGACCGCAATATGGCCCTGGTTCATATTGATGATGCTGCTAGATTGTTTCGCATGGAAAACGCCGTCTCGGGATTGCGGATAAAACTTGATGACCTGTTCAATGCGCCGCAAATCACCCGGGGACTTGCCAACACCTTACGCGACGATTATCAGGTCAGCGACTGGACTCTGGCACACAGTAATTTCTTTAAGGCGATTAAAACCGAAAAAATGGTCATGTTCATTATTTTGTTATTGATCGTCGCTGTGGCGGCTTTCAATATTGTTTCCACACTGGTCATGGTGGTCACGGATAAACGCGGCGACATTGCCATTTTAAAGACCCAGGGACTGACCTCCCGCTCGGTTATGGGCATCTTTATCGTCCTCGGAACGATCATTGGCGTTGTCGGCACCGCCATTGGAACCCTCGGCGGCGTCTTATTGGCGTTAAATGCGGATTCCATCGTCAAAACTATCGAAGAATTCTTTCAGGTCCATTTTTTGCCGGCCGATGTTTACTACATCAGCCAGTTGCCGTCAAAACTGGTTTTGTCGGATGTTTACATGATTGCCGGGATGGCATTTCTGCTGTCATTACTGGCGACGATTTATCCTGCCTGGCAGGCAGCCAAGGTCAATCCTGCGGAAGTCCTCAGATATGAATAAGCCAAAGATTCTGCAATGCCGGCAATTGACCAAACGCTACATCCAGGGCGCGCTGGATGTTGAGGTATTGAAAGGGGTCAATTTGACCATAGAAGCCGGTGAGCGCATCGCCATTATGGGCGCATCCGGCTCGGGCAAGAGCACCTTGCTGCATCTCTTGGGCGGACTGGAAAAACCGACGAGTGGACAGATCGTGCTCGATAATGTCAATCTTGAGTCCGTCAGCTCCTCGAAACTGGCAAAATTAAGGAACAAATCACTGGGATTTGTTTATCAATCCCATCATCTGCTGGGAGAATTCACCGTCCTGGAAAATGTCGCAATGCCCTTGCTGATTGCCGGAGAACGCGTTAAACAGGCCCGCTCCCGCGCTTTGGAATTATTGAACCGGGTTGGACTCGGACACCGTGTAGAACATAAGCCGGGAGAAATTTCAGGCGGCGAGCGGCAACGGGCTGCGGTAGCCAGGGCGCTGATCAATAAGCCGGGGGTGATTCTGGCGGATGAACCGACCGGCAATCTGGACAGCAAAACGGCCGATCAGGTGTATCAATTGATGCTGGAATTAAACCATGAGCTGAATGTCAGTTTACTGGTGGTCACCCACGATCATGAACTGGCCTCTAGAATGGGCAAGGTTCTTCATATGGAAGATGGGGTGATTGTGGGGTAAGGTTCAAGGTTCAAGGTTCAAGGTTCAAGGTTCAAAATTTTAGCATCGCGTATCTTTTTGGAGATTTATTCACCTGAATGTTTTGAAAATGGTACGCGATACCCAAGGGCATAAATGCGTACCCTACGCTATTTATTAACTTTCTCTTTGCGCCCTGCTTTCTTTCCTTTCCGCCCATTTATTGAGAACATGCTGCCGCCAGAAGTATTGAACGCCGAAATAACCGGCAGCCGAGCATGTTATCCCCAATATCAGACAGCCCAAAAGAAAAGGCTCCCATATACCGCCCAAGCCGGAAAACAGGCCCGATAAGGTAAACTGGAATTCTTCTCCGGATTCCGGCGCATTCATAAACCAGAGTCCGACTTCATAAGCAAAATAAAACAGCGGCGGCATCGTGATGGGATTGGTAACCCATACCAGAATGACCGACAGCGGCAGGTTAGCGCCTAAATAGATTGCTACGGCTGCCGAGATGGCCATCTGAGTCGGAGTCGGAATCCATGCGCAAAAAAGCCCGATCGCAAAGGCCAACGACACCGAGTGCCGATTAAAATGCCAGAGATTGGGTTGATGAAGTTTTTCGCCGAGAAACTGAAGACTCTTGTGCTGTTTAATGAATTCAGGGTCGGGGACAAACTTATCAAGCAGTTTTTTAATTAATTCTTTTGCCATCTTGTTTTATCGTTAAACGTTTTTGATCAAGTTTAGCAGGTTAATGCTAATCTAAAAACACCGCGAGCTGTACCTGTTTTTTCAAATTCATGCTCAGAGTTGCTATATTAATTTTATCTGTCCGACAGTGTAAATCAGGTACAAAAAAAAATTTCCCGTAAAAAATCCTATGGCCGTTTCAGCGTTATTATTTTTAACTGGTATCGTGCTGGTTCAGCAATGGCCTGTTCTGCCGAATGGCACTGGATTGCTTGCCGGTGCCATTATGGCCAGCATTATGGCATGGTTGCGTTACTGGCGGGGGCTATTTTTTTTGCTCGGTATGTTATGGGCCATTGTATTTGCGATGGTCAGATTGTCGGAGCGCTTGCCCGAACTGCTGGAAGGCAAGGAAATTCAACTTCAGGGCTACATAGCCGATTTGCCGGAAAAGAATGAAAACAGCATACGCTTCGATGTGATCGTCAACGATTCCGAACAGCGGTTGCCGCCCAAAATAAGACTAAGCTGGTATTACCCCGATCAGGAAATCAAGGCCGGTCAGAACTGGTCTTTTACCGTCAAATTAAAGCGGCCGCACGGCAACGTGAATCCGGGCGGCTTCGATTATGAACGCTGGCTGTTCACCGAAGGTATTGGCGCGACCGGTTATATCCGTAGCCTGCCGAAACCGGAGTTACTGGAGCCGCAACCTTCATGGTATGCCCCATCGGTCTGGCGGCAACAGATTGCGGACCGATTATCCGGCCTGCTTGCCGACAACTCCAGCCTCGCCCTGATCAAGGCATTGACGATAGGCGATGGCGGCGGCATCAGCCAACGCCAATGGGATCTCTTTCGTGAAACCGGCACGACCCACCTGGTGGTTATTTCCGGCTCCCATATCGGCCTGGTCTCGGGATTTATTTATTTGTTGGTGCTTAAATTTTGGGCCTGGACCGGACAATTGAGATGGTCTCCGCAAAAAGTCGCAGCCGTATCGGCTATAACCGTAGCCGTTTGTTATTCGGCGCTGGCCGGCTTTTCAGTGCCTACTCAGCGGTCCCTGATCATGCTGGCAATCGTGATGGCGGCCATCATCCTGCAACGCAATACGCGTCCATTTAATACCCTGGCCATTGCTCTTTTCGCGGTTTTGCTTTTTGATCCGCTATCGGTATTATCGGCGGGTTTCTGGTTATCATTTCTCGCCGTCAGTCTGATCGTACTGTCCATCGCCGGACGACTGGGCAAAATCGGGAAATTTTGGGCAGCAGTCAAATTGCACTGGGTTACGTCGCTGGGATTGGCGCCATTGTTATTGTTCTTTTTTCAGCAGATATCCCTGATTGCGCCTCTGGCCAATCTGATTGCAGTGCCGATCATCAGTATGTTGATTGTGCCCTTGTCGCTATTGGCGGTCGTGGTGATGTTCGCTGCTCCGCCTTTGGCGAAATTACTGTTCTATCCGGTTTCACACACGTTACAGGGTTTAGAATGGCTATTGAACGAGATGGCGGAAATTCCCCTGGCAACGATAAGCCATCAACAACCTTCGATTCTGGCGTTGATATTCGTTGTTCCGGCTCTTTTGATTGTGCTTGCACCCATTGGAACGCCATCCCGATGGCTGGCCCTGGTCATGATGTTGCCGTTGATTTTTACCGGCAGCACCCGGCCGAAACCTGGCGAAATCAAATTGACACTGCTTGATGTAGGGCAAGGCTTGGCGGCCACCGTCCAGACCGCCAATCATTGGCTGGTTTTTGATACCGGCGCCAAATTCTCTAAAGAAAGCGATATGGGGCAAAGTGTGCTATTGCCGTTCCTGAGGACTCAGGGAGCCGAACAGATCGACCGGCTGATTATCAGCCATGGCGACAACGACCATATTGGCGGCGCTTTTTCGTTAATGCGCGGCATAGCCACAAAACAGGTGATCACCAGCGTACCTGAGCGCATCAGCGGTCGGGTCCCGATAAAATGCATCGCAGGGCAAACCTGGCAATGGGACCATGTCCGTTTCAGCTTCCTGTCGCCAGGTGCGAACCGGATGGACAGCGGCGCTAACGATAATTCCTGCGTATTGAAAATTCAATCCGAATATGGCGCCGTATTATTGACCGGTGACATCGAAGAGCCTGCGGAATCCTGGCTGGTAAACAACTACGGCAATGAGTTAAAGTCCAATATCCTGATAGCACCTCATCATGGCAGTAAGACCTCGTCGACAGAACCATTCCTGGAGGCGGTAAAGCCGGACACTATCCTCATTCCGGCAGGTTACCGCAATCAATTCGGACACCCGCACCGTGATGTTCTGGCGCGTTACCGACAAAAAAATGCCCTTTGGCTAAACAGCGCCGACAGCGGCGCAATCGAGGTCGCTATCAAAGCCAAATCAGTTAAAGTCCAGGCGCTGCGCCAAAAAGACAGGAAATACTGGCGCACTGACTGAACACTGACATTTTGTTCCCTAAGTGGTGAATTGTTCAGCGAGAACTCAGCGGTTAAAGCGTTTGTTTTCTATAAGCCAAGTGCCTGATTAATCCCTGTTCACCCTGTTTCATCACGCGATTATGGTTCCAGGTAAAAACCGGGCGGGTTAGCGCTGTAAACCAGTTCATCCAGGGTTTACAGGTTTGAACATTCCAGTGGAATTCCACCCGGGTTTGCGCCTTTGCAGGTTGATAAGATAATTGACAACAGCCATCGCCTTTTAAATCGCCGCTTACTTCGACGGCCACCTGATGCCTTGGATCTATTTTAGTAACACGCAGGTTCAGCGTTAGGCAATACGGCAAACAGGTATGCCAGTAATAATGTCTGATATTGTTGAGTCCGGACGACTCTCCGGGTGCCGTTTCTTCAACGGCTGCCACGTATTTCCACCAATTCGGCCACGCTTCGGTTTCGACCAGGCATAACCAGACCGCTTCAATAGGAGCCGGTATCAGCCAGATGGATCTTAAGGAGAATTCAGGCATGACTGACGATATAGGCCTTTACCGTTCCGGCAGTCGACATGTCATCCGTTAATATACTCAAAATCCGGATTAATGAATATGTTCATGTTCATGTTCATGGTTATCGCCACCAGTCGGCACAGGCACCGCTTCAACGGCGACGCCATATTTGTAAACCAATAAACCACCCAGATCGGCGCCCAGCATAATAACGACACAAAGCATTGCCGAAAATATAAGAAACAGAACATTAGCAGCACCTCGAATAGAGTTACCGCGTATCAATCTCCAGATTGACAGCACAAAAGCCAAGATCAGGACTATGATGCCATAGAGTTCGAGTGTCTCCATGATGCCATGCACATTCTCTCCATGTTTCGCAGAATCGGCCGCAGTAAATCCGGAGATGACGGTAAACATGGACGTAATCACACCGGCATACAAAAACCAACTGGCTACTGACCGCCATTCCGATTTTTTAGCCAGCGTACCGGCAAGATCAATAATAAAAAACGCAGGCAAAAATGCGATAGGGAAATGCACCAGCACGGGGTGAATATTAGCCATTGAGGAAATGCCAGGAAATATCAATGAAAATATCTCCGAGAGGCTCTTTGTCGTCAGTCCTTCCAGGAAAGCAAGCAGTGTTGCAACTGTTTCCGCAATGCCGCCGCCATGATCAGCTCCTCCGTGAATCTGAAATGATAAAAAATTATGCATTGTTGTTATAAATTTGGCTATAGAAAAGCATAATCTACTCGATATTCGGATAAATGCAAATAACGAAATTATGAATATATTCATAATCCCAGCTATTTGATTCGGAGCATTCACTCAAAGCCATTGCTGGTTTGTCCTCCGGCATGCAATAGACTATCCGGTGATATGAATCTTTTTTACTCTGGAATTATTGAGATGGATCGAACAATAAATCAGGCTTGCCAGTAAAATAACCCTGGGCATAATCAACCCCAAGCTGTTTTAACTTTTCCAGTTGCCGGTCGTTTTCAACATATTCCGCTATCGTTTTCTTGCTAAATATTCTGGCCGCCGAAGTGATAAATTCAACCACCAGTTCGGAATAAGGGTCGTCGATGAGATTGTGAATAAATGAACCGTCAATCTTGAAATAATCCACATCGAATTTCGACAGATTCGATAAATTGCTGGAACCGATGCCGATATCATCCAACGATATCTGACAGCCGAGACGGTTTTTTAACATATCAATAAAAGTTATGGCCTGCCGATAATCCTGATCGGCGACCGTTTCGGTGATTTCAAAGCATATCTGTTCAGGATTGACGCCAAATCGCTTGAACTCATTTGCAACGACATCAAAAAAACCGGGGTAACGGATCGTGCTGCCGGAAATATTAAGCGAATAACTGATATCCCGACGTTGCTGTTGATGCATATACCGTGCGAGGTGATGCACGACATAAAGATCGACTTCTCTGCTGATATGAAACAAATCGGCCGCCTGCAGAAAGCGGCTTTGCGAATGTATATCTCCTTCGTCGTTTTGATAGCGGAGCAACACCTCGGCCTTAGCTATGCCGTTTGATTGACCGAGCGGCACAATAGGCTGGGCATAGAGTACAAATGATTGATTCGACAAACCTTCTCTCAGTTCAGGCAATAACTTCAATAAATCGTAGTATTCATGTAAAAAAGGATCGTCGTGTTCGATCAACCTGACAGCACTGTTGCCGGCTCGTCTAGCCTGGTAAAGCGCCTCATCTACGGCGGCCAGTATTCTTTCCGGAGTCTTGTATTCAGGTGATAATGCGGTAACGCCGATAATTAATTTTGGGTAATAAGGCGTCTTGGCAATGGTAATGCATTGCTGATCAAAGAAACTGGCCAGTTCTTCGGCAAATTCAACGCTGTCCTTGACCGGCAATTCAAGCAGTATGCCCAATCGGTTATGATCGAGTTGTCCCAGGTAGGCATTGGGCAAATCCGCAACTTTGTTGAGAATCATCGATTGAATTTTAACCAGAAGCCCTTCTTCCGCTTTGGTTCCTTGCAATAGACTGGCAATCTGCAGGGTATGATTGATTTCAATATAAAGCAGCGTGTGACGGCAATTATTATCCTGCGATAATTGCCTGACCGTCTCGATGAATAATAGCCTGCTCAAAAGTTTCATTTGGATATAGATAAGTTGTTGGGTTGTTCTTGCATTGAATCGCCAATATCAACTGAAACTTTTTTGTACATCAAAGCGTCTGTCGCTTTAGCATTTCAATAAACTTTTTCATCAAGCGCAGTGGAAATGGATGAAACGAAATAATTAAAAACATTTTGTTATGGCTATTTTACAATAACCGGACTCAAGAGATTTAAACTTGTTCGAGAAATCTTGAAGAATCTTCATAGGGGCAAAACGTTATGTCAAACTCACGCATCCGGTTATTGATCATCATCGCCCTGTTAATCGGCGGTTTCTTCTATTTCGATCTGCAGCATGTTCTGACTCTGGAAAACCTCAAATCAAGACAATCCAGCATATTATCTTATCGCAACGCCCATCCGCTATCAGCCACCCTGTTTTATGCGCTGATCTATATCGCTGTGACCGGTCTATCGTTACCCGGCGCAACGCTATTGACCCTGGCCGGCGGCGCGATCTTCGGTTTGCTCTGGGGTACGCTGATTGTCTCGTTTGCCTCCAGTATCGGCGCTACCCTGGCTTTTCTGGCGGCGCGGTTTTTATTCCGCGACACGGTAAAATCCAGGTTCGACGACTACTTGAGCACGATCGATGCCGGCATCGAACGAGACGGCGCTTATTATTTGTTTACGCTGAGACTGGTTCCGCTATTTCCTTTTTTTGTCATCAATCTGGCGATGGGCTTGACCTCGCTGAAAACGATGACATTTTACTGGGTCAGTCAAGTCGGCATGCTCGCCGGCACCCTGGTTTATGTCAATGCCGGCACGCAACTGGCTAAAATCGAATCGCTCTCCGGGATTTTATCTCCCGCTTTAGTAGGCTCGTTCGCAATATTGGGCCTTTTCCCGCTGATTGCCAAAAAAATTGTGGAATATTTGCCCAGATGAGCAAGAAAAGAAGCCACTGTCATTGGCTTAAACCCAGACAGTTCGACAATAATATCGTGATCATCGGCAGGCTCGGCCGGGCTGGTCACCGCCTACATTGCCGCTGCCGTCAAAGCCAAAGTCACGCTGATCGAACGGCATAAAATGGGGGGCGATTGCCTCAATACCGGCTGCGTCCCTTCCAAAGCCTTGATCCGCACTACCCGCTTGTTGGCGCTGGTAACGCGCTCCGCCGAATTCGGCATCAAATCGATCACCATTGAATTTGACTTTAGCGACATCATGGAACGGGTGCAAAACGTCGTCAAAACCGTAGCACCCCACGACTCTATCGAACGCTACAAGCAATTGGGCGTCGAAATGGACGATCCAGATCGATGCATTTCAGGCCACCAACTATCCCCATATTTTTGCCTGCGGCAATGTGGCCGGCCCCCTACCAGTTCATCCATACCGCCGCACATCAGGCCTGGTATGCGGCGGTAAATGCCCTCTTCGGCGGCATCCGTAAATTCCGCGCCGATTATTTGATGATCCCATGGGCCACCTTTATCGACCCCGAAGTCGCCCTCGTCGGACTGAATGAACTGGATGCCCAGGAGCAAGGTATTTCTTACGAGATCAGCACCTACGATCTGGCGGATCTGGACCGGGCCATCGCCGACGGCGAAGAGCACGGCTTTGTGAAAGTGCTGACCGTACCCGGCAAGGATACAATCCTCGGCGTCACTATCGTCGGCGAGCATGCAGGCGACCTGATCGCCGAATTTATCCTGGCGATGAAACACCATATTGGTCTCAACAAAATCCTGGGCACGATCCATATCTACCCTACCCTCGCCGAAGCCAACAAATATGCCGCCGGTGCCTGGAAGCGCCAGCACCAACCGGAAACGGTATTAAAATGGCTAGCGCGTTTTCACGCCTGGCGGCGGGGTTAACGGCTGATTCGAAGCCTCTGCCTGACTTAGCAGCAGATAAAGGATTCGGCCGTCGGCTCGCCCAACGACGTGTTGGTGGTCTGCTGGCGTAAATAGTTTAGCCGCTCTATTTGATCTTCCGAAGGTTCAATGGCATCGAGTTCGCTGAGTTTATTACCGGAAACAGCTCCGCCAGTGCCGCCAACTTATGGTTATTATCCGAAAGGGTAGCGATACATCCAACAACCGAGGTGTTTGTTACGGGCTTTTGCAAGTGAGTTTTATCGTTAACCGGAATATCGACCAGGAACACTCACCGAACTGAAGCACCGTGGTCGCTTTTGAATTAATTGCTTACATTTTGCAGGAAGTGTTTAAATACGCGGGCTCACTAACTCATCGGTAAATTTAATCTTATGGCCAATAAAAGTTATCAAAAACCGTCGCCGCAGACTCAGGAAGAAGCTATGAAAATAGCCAAGGCGACTCAACGCCCCGCGCAGACCAAGGAACAGACAAGACTGATCGCTCAGGGCATTCAAAAAGGGATCGATCTCTACAAAAAACAACAAAAAGAGAAAGCCAGAGAGTTGAACCGAAAACTCAAAAAAGTTTCGAGGCAAAAAGAGCAATCGATCGAACCGGGTGAAGATGAAGTCCAAATAATGATCGCATACCGACAGCATTGGCTGCCCTGGCTGTTGCTGGTTTTGACCTGGTTGGGGATAGGCATTTATTTTCTCGTATGAGCAATCCCAAATCGATATCGTTATTGCGTAACATCTGTAAGCCCAGGATGCTGGACATCACGAAATAAAAATGATCTACTTTAAACAATCAGTGCAATGCGAGGATTATGATGGAATATTTAGTAGTCAAGTTTCGTGAGGATCGCCAGGTCGTGGTGGACGATCACTTTTTGGGCTCCACCAATCGAATTATTGAGATTGAGGAAGGCAAACACAGCATCAGTCTGGCCGCGCCCTATGATTATCAGCCGATTGAACAGCAGGTTGTTCTGATCAATTCCACCGTGGTACAGCCCATTGAAGTCGAATTCACATAAGCCGATGTTTCGCCTTTCCTGTACGCTGGCGATTAGCCTGATCATGACGGGCTGCGCTTCCTATGTATTGAACCAACCGTTATCGCACTACGATTCAAAAGCCGGGTATCGTTTTCCGGATGCAGCGGCACCCTCATTAAACGATGAAACCAATTCCGACTCGCTGTTCATTTGCCTCGCCTTTTCGGGCGGAGGGACGCGGGCGGCGGCATTCGCTTACGGCGTTCTGGAAAAGCTGCGTACAACAACCATCACATGGGAAGGCAAGACCCGACCATTGCTCGATGAAGTCGACTGCATCTCCGGCATTTCCGGCGGTTCTTTCACGGCCGCCTATTACGGACTTTTCGGCGACCGTATCTTTCAGGACTTTCGCGAACGCTTCCTCGACCGCGATATTCAGGGCGAATTGTTCAGCCTCGCGCTCAATCCATTGAACTGGCCCCGCTTGGCCTCTCCCAAATTCAATCGTATCGATCTGGCGACGGAGCTTTATAACGAAACCATTTTCGATCAAAAAACCTACGACGATTTGAGTCGGCAAGGCACGCGACCCTTCATCATCTTGAATGCGACTAATCTTTTCAGCGGCGAACGCTTCGAATTTACTCAGGAGCAGTTCGATTTACTGGGATCCGATCTGGGCAAACTGCCAGTGGCTCGCGCCGTATCGGCTTCCTCTGCCTTTCCGTTTCTGCTCAGTCCGGTCACCCTGAAAAACTATCCGCAAGCAAAGGGATTTTCAACACCCAGGGATATTGAAAATGGTTTGGAAAATTACGATTACAACCGACGTTTGTGGCATTGGGCAACCCGCTATAACGAATATCTGGACAAAAACGAACGCCCGTTTGTTCACCTGATGGATGGCGGACTATCGGATAATATCGGCATGCGGGCCATCGAGAATGTATATCGGCGAAGCAGAGGCTTTATCCGAGAGCGGATGGAAATCGCCCAAAACAGTCCCAACAACAAAAACGGCATCAAAAAACTGATCTTTATCGTGGCCAACGCGCGCACCGAAAGTCAGGACATTATCAGCAAGAAGGATATTCCGCCTGAACTGGCAGAAGTGGGCTTTAAAACCGCAACCATCTCGCTGGACAATTACAGTTTTGAAACGATCGAGTCCATGCGCGATCTGTTCAAACAACGAAAACAAACCCAGCAGACATTGGCCGATTGCAACGACAAGCTTAACCGGTGTCCTTCCCCGCAACAGCTCTATCCATTGAGCAGAGTGATTGAACCCATTTTCATCGACTTGAGTTTCGAGACTCTCCCGAACCCTGCACTCAGAAAAGAACTGCTGAACCTGCCAACCAGCTTTACTTTGCCCAAGCAAGCCGTGGACAAGGTGATCCGATCCGGCGGCGAGTTGCTGGAAAACTCCTCTGCTTTTCAGGCTCTGAAAAAAGAACTCCAGGCGATAACGCACGATTGATGGCTGTCTTGCTTTCGGTGGCTTAAGGCATCACCCTATCTGCTTCTATCGCCTCTACCTATGCTCCGTCCAACTCTGCCACGTTCTATCTGTTCAGTCTGCTGACGCTGGCCGTCCATAGGCTGTCTAATAGGTTGTTGTTCTGTTTCCTGCTGAGGAACAACTTCCAATTGCTGACGAGTTCCAGGTCTGCTTCGTTGGCCTTGTTCGTACTGCTGTTGCATCTGCCATTGTTGCTGGCGCTGAATTTCCTGCTGACGATAGAGCTGTTCCTGTTGCTGCCTCTCCCCTCTGACCCGTTGTTCCTGTTCGGCCTGCTGCTGCATCTCCCATTGTTGCCGGCGCTGAATTTCCTGCTGACGATCGAGTTCTTCCTGTTGCTGCGCCTCCCTGCCCCGCTGTTCCTGTTCGGTCTGCTGCTGCAACTCCCACTGTTGCTGGCGCTGAATTACCTGTTGACGATCGAGTTCTTCCTGTTGCTGCGCCTCCCTGCCCCGTTGTTCCTGTTCGGCCTGCTGCTGCATCTCCCACTGTTGCTGGCGCTGAATTTCCTGCTGACGGTAGAGTTTTTCTTCCTGTTGCAACGCCTTTTCCTGGGCTCGCAGTTCCTGTTCAGCCTGCTGTTGCATCTGAAATTCTTGCTGATGTTGAATTTCCTGCTGACGGTCGAGTTCTTCCTGTTGCCGGGCCGATTCCCGGACACGCTGTTCCTGTTCGGCCTGTTGTTGTATTTGCCATTGTTGCTGGCGCTGAATTTCCTGCTGCCTATAGACCTCTTTCTGCAGCCGCTCCGCTTCCCGGGCTCGCAATTCCTGTTCGGCCTTCTCATTTAATCGGATAATCGATTCAGACTGTTTATCATTCGGGATGGCTATGCGACCTTCACTCCGTTGATCAGGAACTGTCAGCATTGGCATTTCGCGTTGCGTGGGTTGAGCGTTAGGCAATTTCAATAGCGAACCTGACAAATCATCATAGTCAATGGGCCTTGGCTTACCGGTCAAACGTCCGGGTTCTCGCGGCTGCAAAAGCCGTGCTGGTGTGATGTCAGGCTCTCTTTCAATTTTATCGGCAATTAGCATCGCACGCTTCTCTTCATCCCGAATCATATCCATAGATACCGGACTATCTTTCGGGCGGTAAATTACCTGCGCTTCACTGCGAAGATTGCGCCGAAGTTGCCTGTTTTCGTCCCCCGCTTCTGTCAGAACCCTTGGCACGATGGGTTTTATTCTATCCCCGGTCGCGTTCTCGATTTGTTGAACCGGCAGGCCTTGATTGACGACATTGTTATTGACGAACGTTACATTGTTAATAAAATTGGTAGCGCCCAATATCTCTTTGTTTCGCTGCGGAGCAAGAAGTCTCCGGTGTTTACGGTGACGGGGAAAATCCCGATCATGAACCGCCACCCAACAATCCCAATTCAGATAACGGTTATGATCGAAATAATAGGTTTGATAGCTGGCATAAGGACTCCAGATATAATTCGGCGGCATTGGCGCCCAGGCCGTATATCCGCCGCCATAGCGCCAGAATACCCAGGCTGGAGCCCAGATACTCCCTGGTATCCAAATCCATCCGTACCAGTCATCCCATGCCCAGCGGCCATAATGGAACGGCGCCCACCCCCATTCCCAATCAGACACCCACAGCCAACCGTATTCAATCGTATAGGCCCAATAGCCATCGGTATACGGGCGCCAGTTTCTGGGGACATTTCTAGGGTACCAGACCCTCCCGTAACTGCGGTGATTAACCCAATTTCCATAGGGGGCCAGCGCATCATAAAAGATGTTGATATCAACATCGGCTTGAGCGGGACGAACGGAGGTAAAACAGAATAACAGGATGATGATCCCAAAAGCTTTGGCGATCTTGCCTGATTTAGGGCTAGCGTTCATGAAATCACCCTCACAGTAAAGTTTAGGATTGTGATACGTCCAGTACCAGCTAAAGCAATGGTATATAGCACGAGATGAATAAAGACTGAATGAAGTGTTGTTAATCCACCCTGATTATAATTGAAACCGTTCAGTCTGAGCCGTATGTCTGTCGAACGGACGAAACGTTCTAGCCTTTCGGGAGGCCCAAAGCGAACGGAGTGAATTCTTCACAGTCAGGATCAATAGTTATCCCTGAGATGATCAGCGTTAAGATCGTG
Source organism: uncultured Methylococcaceae bacterium (assembly GCA_964568805.1). Taxonomy (GTDB): domain Bacteria; phylum Pseudomonadota; class Gammaproteobacteria; order Methylococcales; family Methylomonadaceae; genus CAZMRW01. The sequence goes on from CAZMRW010000022.1 coordinate 25,443, forward strand.
CAGGCCGATACCCAACTTGTGCATTTTCTCTACAGCATACCTTTCCAGATCGGAAAGAATTTCTGTTTTACTAGCGATTTCATCGCTTTTCAATTCCTGCAATCGGGCAAAGTAATCTTTAAAGGTAATGCTGGCTCCGGGTTCACGCCCGGTCAGTCGGTCGATGCAAAACTCCCGCCATTTTTGATTTTCATCGTCGTTCAGGGTTTCGGGATAATTCCTGGCCCGATATCTGAAAAGCATTTCGGGTAAACGGCGATCGATAAAATTAAAAGAGGATTTTGCCAGCTGCTCCGGAGACATCGCTCTGATTCGCACCATCTTCTGCTTATCGGCATCTGAAAAAAAGCCGCCGTTATAGAGTGCAACATCAGGGTCGGCATCCTTTCCAAAACCGCTTGTGTCGTTGAAAACAGCTGCTATTTTATCCGGCAATCCCGTACTTGTCCGGATTTTAACGCTATTGGCAAGACACATGGGCAGATCGATTTCAAGGCGCTCCTCGTCGGCCGGTGTAATCACCGATAGCGGAGCCAATACCGGGCATTTATTGATATGAACGGTTTTTAACGGTATTCTGGAAGTTCCCTCCGGCAGTTCATGTGCGGCGGTAAAAATTCTTTGCCTGATTTCAGCCGGAGATAGTTCCAGCATCGGTTCCGGATCTGCAGACAGATCATAAACGATAACACCGTTGTTGTTCAGCGGATGCATAGCGATGGGCAACACTATCGCCAGACAATTTTTTGTCGCCGGATATTTTCCGGAAACATGCACCAGCGGTTGAAAACTGCCTAGCCGCAACAGATTAAGGGCTTCTGTTTTTAGCCGATGGCTCCGCAAAAACTCAAAAAGCTTGGGCTGCGCCTGCTTGATCAGTTTCGCCAATGCCAAGGTAGCATAAACATCGGACAAGGCGTCGTGGGCTGACTCATGGACAATGCCATTGGCTACGGTTAGCTGATCGAGTTTTATGCTGGGTCTACCGTCTTCGTTCAGCGGCCAGTTGATGCCATCCGGACGCAATGCTCTCGCAGCCCTGACTACATCGATCAAATCCCAGCGGGAATTACCGTTTTGCCATTCTCGGGCATAGGGATCGTAAAAGTTACGGTAGAGGCAGTGACGAGTCACCTCATCATCGAAACGAAGACTGTTATAACCAACGGTACACGTATTGGCCGCTGCAATTTGATTGTGAATCAGCCCGATAAAATCAGCTTCGCACAGACCTTTCTTTTCGGCCAATTGAGGAGTTATTCCGGTAATAAGGCAGGCATCCGGATGTGGAAGACAATCGGCCGATGGTTTAAGATAGATAACCAGGGGTTCATCGACAATATTGAAATGCTCATCGGTACGCACCCCCGCAAATTGAGACGGCCTGTCTCGCTGCGGATCCGTACCGAAGGTTTCATAGTCATGCCAATAAAAGCTTTTATCTGACATTGACTATTTTTCTGCTCAATGCAGTTATTCGATTGCAGTCAGAGCTTTTAAAAGATCAGTCCGGCTGATAATTCCAACCAGCTCCGTGTCTTCAAACACCGGAAAACTCCTGACTGAACTCTTTTGAAAGTTTTTCGCAAGATCAACGATACTGGATTCAGCGGAAATCTTGATCGTCTCTTTGGTCATGTAGTCGCCAACTTTTCCACTCATGCCCTGATTATAAACACTTTCTAAAAACACATCCATGCCATCCTTCTCGGAAAACATGCCGATCAGTTGCCCGCGTTCGTCGATAACCGGCGCACAAGTAATTTTATGATCCAATAATTTTTGGATCGCATCAATAACATTGGTATCCTTGGTCAACGTCACTAATCTTTTGGTCATGTAATCGGCAACTGTAATTTTAGTCAGCATAACTTGCCCCTTATAATGTTTTTTTAATAACCGAAATGCAAAGTATCGAGAATGACGATACGATAAAATCCTTTCTAAAAATCAGATCAAACAGTGCCCTCGGCTTCCATCTTCTTTCGTTTTTCGCACTTTTCCACGCAAACGCATTCTCCGGTATTTAATCCGCCGCATGAACCTTTAATGGCTCGCCGTCCGAAAATCACCCCGATCGCCATAATACCGACGACAACCAGCATGATTACAAATGTTACTATAAAATAAGTCATGATCCTATCTCCTGCTATCAGTCAAAGTAAAACGTAATCCATCGCAGTCTTAACCATTCATCAAGACCTGTTATTCCGCAAGGTCTGCTTCAAAGTCAAATCGATGAGACAAAAAAACATGAAAATTAGGCTGAATAATGAGCCTTAAAGTTCAGTTTATCGCCTAAATTGAGTCAATACCTTTCAGTTATGACCACTCAATAGCCTTTTTCCAGATCCCTGATTTCTACCAGCCTGCCATTCTCAAAACGGAGATATTGTTGAAATCGCCTGCGACCGAAATTATAGACCCATTCTTCAACCTGAATTTCTTCGTATTGATGAATATCCAAGGTTCTGCGCGGATGATGCAGAATGTCGCCCACTATTTTGGTCCGGGTATCGATGGAAGCCGGTTCGCCGCAAAGCGCGTAGACCCTGCTTTTATGGTCGCCCAGTTCAACCAGATTCCGCCCGCATCTCATACTCAGGTCTCCGGATGTAGCCCCCCTTCCGAACGGACTCGTATTTCCAATAAAGCCATTAGATCCGGACGAAATCTCGGCATTCGCAAAGAGTATGGGTAACACTAGCCAACACAAATGATTTTTGATCATGCCAGGACTCCGTAGTCAATGATTGAGCTCATTCGCATGATTTTTTCAATGTTGATTATGCGGAATGGAAACTATACGTAAACTGACTTGACAATGATGTTCGAAACCGCTGCTTAAAACGGGCTCTATCAATGATAGTGGCGCCCTCTACCGGAAAAATCCCCGCAGAGAGGCACCTATGCCTATAGATCACTAACCGCCGAAGTCGTCGAGCATGATGTTTTCCGGTTCGACGCCATTTTCCAGCAGCATGTTGATGACCGCAGCGTTCATCATCGGTGGACCGCACATGTAAAACTCGCAGTCTTCCGGTGCCGGATGGTTTTTCAGATAGTTTTCATACAGAACATTATGAATGAATCCGGTATAGCCCGTCCAATTGTCTTCCGGTAACGGATCGGACAAGGCAACGTGCCAGGTGAAGTTCGGATTTTCCTTCGCCAGCATGTCGAAATCCTCGACATAGAACATTTCACGCTTGCTGCGCGCGCCATACCAGAAAGTCATCTTGCGCTTCGATTTCAACCGGCGCAATTGGTCGAAAATGTGCGAACGCATCGGCGCCATACCGGCGCCGCCACCGACAAAGACCATTTCGGCGTCGGTGTCCTTCGCAAAGAATTCGCCATAAGGACCTGAAACGATACATTTATCGCCCGGTTTCAAGCTGAAAATGTATGACGACATGATACCTGGGGGAACGTTTTCAGCAGCGCGCGGAGGCGGGGTCGCGATACGGACGTTCAGCATGATTTCCTTCTCTTCAGGATAACTAGCCATCGAATAGGCCCGCAGTGCCTGTTCCTTGACATCGGATACATAACGCCACAAATTGTATTTATCCCAGTCTTCGCGGAAACGCTCCTCAACGTCGAAATCACTGTATTTAACAACATGCGGTGGGCATTCGATCTGAATAAAACCGCCGGCGCGATAGTTGATGGCTTCACCTTCAGGCAAATCCAGCACCAGTTCCTTAATGAAGGTCGCGACATTATGGTTTGATTTAACGGTGCATTCCCATTTTTTGATGCCAAAAACTGAGTCTTCGACCTCGATATCCATATCATGCTTGACCGTCACCTGGCAGGAAAGACGTTCGCCATGGGCGGCTTCACGCTTGGTGATATGGGTCAGTTCGGTGGGAAGAATTTCACCGCCGCCGGAATTGACTTTGACTTTACACTGGCCGCAAGTGCCCCCGCCGCCGCAGGCAGATGACACGAACAAACCGTTGTTGGCCAATGCGGTCAATAACTTTGAACCGACCGGCACATGAATTTTCTTTTCTTCATTGATCAGGATTTCAACGTCCCCCTCGGCCACGAGCTTGCTTTTCGCTCCGATAATGACGAACACCAGCGCAATCACGAGCGCCGTGAAAATAATAATCCCTAATAAAATATCCAGCATTACGATACCTTCTTAAAGTTGGATTCCGGAGAAAGCCATGAAGCCGAGAGACATCAGACCTGCGGTAATAAAAGTGATGCCGAGGCCTTGCAAACCTGCGGGTATATCACTGTATTTGAGTTTTTCGCGCACACCGGCCATGACGGTAATGGCCAGCGCCCAGCCTAAACCGCTGCCTACGCCATAAGTGACGCTTTCGCCGAAGTTATAATCGCGCTCAATCATAAACAAGCTGCCGCCCAAAATGGCGCAGTTGACTGTGATCAAAGGCAAAAACACACCCAAAGCATGATATAAAGCGGGGAAAAACTTATCCAGAATCATTTCCAGGATCTGCACCAGCGCGGCGATCATGCCGATACAGCTGAGCAATGCCAGGAAACTTAAATCGACGCCGCTAATGCCGATTGCCGATAAGGCGTTTTCCTTCAATAACGCGTGATAAACGATATTGTTGGCCGGCACGGTGATCGCCTGAACCACCATGACCGCAACGCCCAAACCGATTGCGGTCGAAATTTTCTTCGATACCGCAATAAAGGTGCACATCCCCAAAAAGAAGGACAGCGCCAGGTTTTCAATGAAAACCGCTTTTACAAATAAACTGATATACGCTTCCATTAGTGATGTCCTCCCTCGCCGTGAGCTATCGATGAAATTTTATAGTCGACCGTTTCCCGCTGGTTTGGCTTCCACTGACGAACGCCCCAGATAATCAGGCCGATAATGAAAAACGCGCTGGGCGGCAACAGCATCAGGCCGTTGGGATCGTACCAGCCGCCATCTTTAGTCAGTTTCAGGATTTCCATACCCAGCAGTTTGCCGGATCCCAGAATTTCCCTGAAAAAAGCGACGATGATCAGTATCAGACTGTAACCCAGACCGTTGCCGATGCCGTCCCAAAAGCTTTCCAGCGGAGGGTTTTTCATCGCATAGCCTTCGGCACGGCCCATCACGATACAGTTGGTGATAATCAAACCGACGAAGACCGATAGCTGCTTGCTGACATCATAGGCAAACGCTTTCAGCATCTGATCGACGACAATAACCAGCGACGCAATAATGGTCATCTGCACGATGATCCGGATGCTGCTCGGAATATGGTTTCTAATGGCACTGATCGCGGCGCTGGAAAACGCGGTGACCAAGGTCAATGCCAGCGCCATGATCAGCGAGGTCGACATTTTTGATGTCACCGCCAACGCCGAACAGATACCCAACACCTGCAACGTAATCGGGTTGTTTTCGACCAGCGGAGAGGTCAAAACCTTTTTGGTTTCGGTATTTAGTCCCGCTTTATCTAATATTGCACTCATGATTTAGCCCCTTTAGTCGTTCTAACTTTACTTAGATACTTGGCGAAACCTTCTTTGCTCATCCAGTATCTGACCAAATTCGAAACACCCGTACTGGTCAAGGTCGCCCCTGCAAGACCGTCCACCTGGTGTTCGGATCCCGGTTTGCCGGTATCGACGGTCCCCTTGATCAGAGTCAAGGCAGGTTCGCCGACGTCGGCTTCGGCAATCTGGCCTTTTTCCATGGATGGCTGATCCGTCATCGCATAGACCTTTTTGCCTTTCCATAGCGCGCGCCAGTTCGGATTGACAACTTCGCCGCCCAGTCCCGGAGTTTCAGCCTGATCGTAGAAGTTGATGCTTTGCACGGTTTGCCCATCCGGATCCAATGAAAGGAAGCCATAAAGGGTCGACCACAAACCATAGCCGCTCACCGGCAGAATAATCGACTTGATCTCATTGTTTTCCTTGACCAGAAACACCTTCGCCAGCTTGGCCTTTACCCGGATATGAGCAATGTCTTTTTCCTTCGGAATAGCGACGCTTTGCGCAGGATCCTTGGCGGCCTTGCGTTGATCGTAGGCGTTGGCATCGATATTTTCGACATAATCCCCTGTTTCGATATCGACGATTTTGGCTTCAATCTTTTCTTCAAACGCCTTGTCGATATCCTTGCCCTCTTCAAGCAAACCGGCGACATCAAGAATGTTTTTCTTCATGTCCAGATCCTTGTTATAGATTTGCAAGGGTTTTAAGGCAACGGCCGAAAACGAAACCAGAATCGCACAAATAAAGCAGAGCGACAATGCAATGGCTATGGTCTTTTCCAGGCTATCATTGCCTAAGGCAAGCACTTTATCTTTGTAGATAATAAACTTTCGGTATTGTTCATACTCATTGAGCTTGGCGCAAATTTTCCCCAAATGCTTACATTGCTTTTCTTGATTAAGCATGGCGTTTCATCCTTCTTCTGATATTGGCCTGAATGACAAAGTAATCGATGGTAGGCGCGAACATGTTCGAAAATAGAATCGCCAGCATGATGCCTTCAGGGAACGCCGGATTAACTACCCTGATCAAAACCGTCATGGCTCCAACCAAAAAACCGAAGATCCATCGGCCGGCATCGGTCATCGCGGCACTGACCGGATCAGTCGCCATATAAACCATGCCGAAAGCGAAACCGCCGGCGGTCAAATGCCAATACCACGGAAAAGCGAACATCGGATTGGTGTCACTGCCGATCACATTGAACAGCAATGAGGTTGCCAGCATGCCGATGAAAACACCGGCCATGATCCGGTATGACGCCACGCGAGTCCAAAGCAAAAACGCGGCCCCGATCAGTATTGCGAGGGTTGAGGTTTCACCCAGGCAGCCAGGTTCAAATCCGAAGAAAGATTGCATCCAGGTATAATTGGCTTTGTAAACCGCCTCCATACCGCCGTTCGCAGCCAGACCCAGCGGCGTCGCAGCGGTATAGCCGTCAACGGCGACCCAGACCGAGTCACCGGAGATCGAGGCAGGATAGGCGAAATATAAAAAAGCGCGTCCGGTCAAAGCAGGATTCAAAAAGTTTTTGCCGGTGCCGCCGAAAACTTCCTTGCCGATCACGATGCCGAAGGAAATGCCCAGGGCAACCTGCCATAACGGCATATCAGGCGGCAAGATCAATGCATAGAGCATCGACGAAACCAGAAAGCCTTCATTGACTTCATGTCCGCGTACCGTGGCGAACAAGACTTCCCAAAGACCGCCCACAGCCAGCGTCACAATATAGATAGGAAAGAAATACAGTGCGCCATGGACCAGATTGGACAATGGGTTAATTGTGTTGTAACCGAAAATCGACATGATGACGCCGCGCCAGCCGTCGGTACCTTCCCGTCCCAATGCGTTAATCGCCACATTGGCCTGATAACCGGTGTTGTATAAGGCCATCAGGATACAGAAAAAAGTGGCGATGACCACAAACGTCATGGTTCGTTTCAGGTCGTTGCCGTCACGAACATGGGTTGCGCCGCGCGTTACAGTAGAGGGCGTGTAAATAAAAGTATCGACCATCTCGTAGAGGCCGTAATACTTTTCGAACTTGCCGCCTGTTGTAAAATGCGGCTCTATTTTATCTAAAAAATCTCTAGCCGACATTACCCTTCCTTCTCAATTTTAGTTAAATTCGCTCTTAGCACCGGACCGAAATCATGCTTGCCGGGATCGACAAAGGTAAATAAGGACATATCTTCCTCGTCGAGCTCCAGACAACCCAGTAATTGCGCCTGGTCGGAATCGCCCACAATCAGGGATTTAAGCAGCGGCGTCGGCAGGATGTCCAGAGGCATGACGGTTTCATAGACGCCGACCGGAACAACGGCTCTGTCGCTGCCGTTTCTATTGGTCGTTAACGGGAATTTACGCGCTGACTTACGATCCTGGCGACTTTTGATATACACATCCAGCGCAGAATATTTGTCTTTGCCCGGCACGATCCAGCCGAATAACTCGCGGGCTCGGCCTTCCTGCAAAACGGATACCTGGTTGCTGTAGAACCCCAGATAGGAGGCCCAATCGGAGGCATGATGGCCATGCAGTACCGAACCTGAAATCACGCGGTTTTCGACATCCTGCAGTTCACCTTTGATCAGATCGTCGGTATTGGCACCGACGCGTGTGCGGATCAACCTGGGATTTTTAACGGTTGGGCCCGCCAATGAAATCACTCTTTCGACATTCAGTTTGCCGCTAGTAAACAAGGCGCCAATCGCCATTACGGCCTGATAATTGAGATGCCAGACACTCTTATCCGCACTGACCGGATCGATAAAATGAATATGGGTACTAGGCAAGCCAGCCGGGTGAGGACCGGAAAAATCGGCGACAGTTACCGCGGCATTGCCGGTGGGAATCTCGGCTCCGACAGCTTTACAAACATAGGTCTTGCCGTCGGTCAATTTGGCGATCACAGTCAGGCCGTTGGCAAAATCGCCGGCCCGGGCTTTGATAATAACGGACGGATCGGCCGCCAGCGGACTGGTGTCGATGGCCGTGACGAAAATGGAATGAGGTTTTTTGTCGACAGATGGTATCTTGCCGTACGGACGAGTGCGCAACGCGGTCCACAATCCTGAAAGTAACAGGTTTTGCTTGATTTGCTCCTCACTTAGACTGCTGAGCTCGGTTTCCTTATATTTTGAAAAGGTGATCTGCTCATCGCCTTTCAATTCTATGACAACAGAGTGCAATACCCGTTTTGCGCCACGGTTGATTGCAGTCACGACACCGGCACCTGGCGCGGTAAAATTAACTCCAGGATTTTTTTTGTCAGTAAAGAGAGTCTGACCCAGTTTAACGGAATCACCTTCACTGACCATCATGGTCGGCTTCATGCCGACATAATCCACACCCAGAACGGCAACGCTCTTGACCTCATTGCCTTGCTCAATTGCTTGTCTGGGTCCTCCGCTGATAGGCAGATCCAAACCTTTTTTAATAGTAAATTGCATAGTTAATAAGCCTGCTCTCCAAACAAGTTGCGGCGAAATCATCCCATCATTCCAAACAAAAACAAAATAAGAGATGCATTCGTAAAACTTTCGCATTACACCACAAAATCATCGTTTTCTCAACAGACATCCGTCCAATTATTGAGCGGCACAAATCCGCCAATCGTTAAAACTCCTGGTCTCGCCTGCAGTTACGTTAAGCTCTTTGCTGGCCCATTAAGCCTAATGAGCAAGCTATCCCCTGCAAATGAAGCTTGCTGAAAAATGATACCGTCCTGGTGGTATTGGGAGTTACCGCATAATCCGGGCAATATCCGGAAGAACCCGCTAAGGTTTATGCAAAAACCGAGATAGTTTTTAATAACTCGAAGTTGAGTTGTTGTATCATAGAATTCCGGATTTCATGGGATGATTTCTTTCACTGCTGCAAGAAACCTCATGCATTTTTTATCAATCGGAGACATGAATGGCTGTAAGCGGAGATGAATTCAAAAGGGCCCTGCAATTATGGGCCAGCGGCGTTGCTGTGGTTATCACAAAATCTGAAAAATATGGGCTCCAAGGGATGACGGTAACCGCTTTTTCGAGCGTTTCAATCGATCCTCCGCAAATTTTGGTTTGTATCAATAAATCCGCCGATACCGGAGAAGGCATAAAGGAAAGCGGACGCTTTTCCGTTAATTTATTAAAAACCGGTCAGGATGATATTTCCAATCAATTTGCCGGCGGCAGCAGCCAACAACAACGGTTTGAAAATACGGCATGGGAAACGGGAACTTCGGGAACTCCCATTTTGAGTGACAGCCTTATGTCCCTGGATTGCGAAGTCGTTGAAATGCTTATTTCCGGCACACATATCATTATCATAGGTGAAGTCCAGAATACAATTTGTCGCTCAGGCGGACCGCTTCTATATTATCGGGGAGCTTACCGTAAACTGGAATCTGATTAATTGTAGACAAACGGCTGGTACAGCCGTTTGGTTCGAGTCTTACTGCCATGGTATATAAACAGAGAAGACCATCATCGCGTTAACAGTATGTCTTTGAAACTCTCAAACTAAACATCCTGTCGGTCAAAATACAATTCTATTCGAAAGATCCATATTCTTGTTGTTTCCGCTGCCCGGTGCGCTTGCATCGAATTTGTGCTCAACAGAATGGACGTGGACTTCGCGCTGTGGAAATGGAATGGATATGTTATTTTCCCGAAACGCTTTTTCCAGCCTAACATGTAATTCATGAGTCACCGGCAGCCGATCCGATAATTCATTGACAAAAATACGAATCGAGAAATCAAGCGAACTTTCACCGAATCCAATCAGCAACACACTCGGTGCCGGATCAGAAAGCACTTTGGACGTCGCCTTTACTGTTTCCATCATGACTTTATGAGCCAGATCGACACTGGAATCATAAGCAATGGAAACGGGTATCACGACACGGGTTATGGCGTCGCTGAGAGTCCAGTTAACCAGTTGACTGGTGATAAAGGTTTTATTGGGAACAATCAGCTCTTTCTGATCCCAATCGATCAGGGTGGTGGCGCGCATTTGAATACGGCTGACCTTGCCGGTGACATCTCCGATGGTAACGGTATCGCCGATTCGGATCGGGCGCTCGAATAACAAGATGATGCCGGATACAAGATTTGCAAATATTTCCTGTAAACCGAAACCCAAGCCGACACTGAACGCAGCAACCAGCCATTGCACTTCTGACCAACTGCCGCCCATTTCATTGGCGACACAGACAAAACCAATGGCGATCAGGAAATATGTTGCGAGTTGATTGACCGCATAACGCCCCCCGGCCTCTATCGGCAGGCGTCTGAATACCAGCAATTCCATGACCCCGGAAAAGTTTCGGACCGATACCACCGTGATAAACACATACAAGCCGGCAAGCATCAAATTGGCCAGCGTTATCGGTTGATAGATTTCCTGAGCATCAATTTTAACGATATGCTTCCAGAGTACGATACGTTCCAGGAATGAAAAAGCCGGCAGTATATTTTTCCAAATGATCCAAAAACCGGCTAATACGCTGAATCCGGTAAAAACATTCAACAACTTGATCGTTTGAGCGTTTATTTTGGGTATGTCAATAAGTTGTTCATCAATCGGTATGATGGGTTCATCCCCTCCGGCTACCGCAGGTTTTTCGGCTTGCGTGGCGGCTTTTCTTTTCTGCCGGGCGTTTTTCAAAGCCATTTGACGATTAACCAAAGTCAGCCAACGTATCACCAACTCATAGATAACCATCAGCACAAAACCCAAACGAAGTGTGATGATTAATTTTTGTTGCAATTCCAAAGCGCTTAAATAATAGCCTGCTACTGCAAAACCTATGACGATCCACGGAATGCCGATTACCGCCGGATACCAGACATAACGCAAACGATTGCCCCAGCCCTCGGGATGAGACTTGAGATGATTTTGTAACAAACCATCGTCAGGCTTTAGCGCTCGACCGAAAAAAACCGACATCGCTATCATGATAAAAATAAGCGCCAAACGCCCCAGGCTATCGCCATACAGTGAAATTTTCGATGCGCCAGTGGCGATGATAATAAAAATACCCGGCACGACGATAAAACGTATCCAGGCGACCTGTTTGCGCAGTAAGGCTGCGTTTTGAGCCTGCCATTGGAAATGTTTGCAGGCTATACCGCCCGGCGCAAACAGGCGATAAAAAAACTGCAGCATAAACAAGGGGATCGATGCGCCCTGCAAACCTTCCCCTACCGATCTGCTGAAATCGGCGACATGGAAATCGCTGCTCAAAATCCAGCCGAAAAAGTAAATAAGAAGAGGCAATGGCGCAATCATAATTAACGTATAGGCCAGGGCTTTCGACGTGTAATTAAAATTGTCGCTATATATTTTTTCTACTTTATCCGAGATAGCGGTTAAACGATACTTGGCCCAGTTTCTGCAAAAACGCAAAAAAAGAAAGCTTATCAGCGCAATCAGGGTCAAAAATAAATTCTCGTAAGCGATATGAATCACATCCTGTATCACTGACGTCCAGTTAACCGGCGATAACAGCCATTGTATGGAATGATACAGACCAAGCAGGTAAGCCGTATTGACGGGCTCGGAACTGGGCACCCACAACAAGCGCTGGTCCAGAAAATCGGCGAATTTATCAGCCTGGGCGTGCAATTGCTGTCTGGCAAAATCAACATCGCCCAGTGTTCTCAAATACGTTGTATAAGCATTGGAAAGTTTATTGAGTACGTCCTTTTGGTTATTCAGCAATACCCTCAATTCCGCCTGTATCATCATGCGCTGGTCTGAAGGCAAGGTTTGATCCACCTCGAATCGCATCATGTCCTTCAACTGGCTGTCGATATCCATAAAACTTTTCAGCTTTTCTTCGACACCCAGCTGATCGAGGCTGGTTGAAGCAGTCTCCTTCTGAATATTTTCGGATTGCAGAGCGAATTGATCCTGATTCGCTAAATTGCGTCGTTGTTCCCGAAGAATCCTGCCAAGGGCAGGACTGAGTCCGGCAAGGCTGATTTTCTGTTCAGCGCTTTTAAAATCATTACTGATTTCAGTAGCTTCTTCATCAAATCTGTGTTTTTGTTCCTCATATTTTTCAATTTTGGAACTTATTGTTTGCAGGTCGCGGCTGTATTTTATGTTTTCACGGGTGATCGTCTGAATAAGAACGTGTTTGCCGGAAAGCTCTCTTTCAGCTTGGCTAAGCGCATCCTGGATTTCTTTCGCCTGCTGTTGCCTGCGCTCGGATAACAGGTTTTCTATTGCGGCGATAAGCGGACCAAGATCATTCTTTTTTACTTCCAGCCACTGCAGTTCAGCTTTAATTTGTTCAACTCGAGCCGGATTACTGACGGCTTCGGCATCCAGCATTTTTAATTCGGCAGTTCTGGAGTCGATCAGTGCTCTTAACTGAAATTGCTTCGCTTCCAACTCCAGTTTCGAATTCGGACCGGCATCGGTCATTTCAAGCTGTTTTTGCGCTTCCTCAATATCCAGTTTTGCCGCTACCGTTTCTTCCCGGATTAATTGCGGCCGGCTGTTGTGTAAAACCAGTTCGGCTTCTTTTTTCCTGATCTGATCGTCCAGGTTGCTGACTTTGCCTTTCTCAAGGATGAGCCGCTGTTCAAGTTCTTCGGTAAGTATCCCATTAAAATCCTCAAGCTTCTGTTTAGCCTGTTTTTGTTGGTTTAGCTCGATTTCTTTGAGAAGTTTCCGGGTTTGCTCGGGTGCGGACTTGATGGCTTTCTTGAAATCAGCCGTTTGAGCATTAAATTTTTCAATATTGCCTAAATAATCTTCCGCAGCCTGGTAGGTGGACAGCAGCTTGGTTTTTAACGCGTCATCAATCCCTTGCCTGGCCTTAACCGCTTCAATTTTAGCCTGCAGCGACTTTTCATTGATCTCTATCGATGCAATGGATTCTTCCTTGCTGTCGGACGCAGCTAAAATTGCCCATAAATCAGAAGAAGCAACCATCCAAAAAAACATGACCAGGAGGGACGGGGCAATTCTGAATCGAAAGCAATAACGATCAATAAATTTCATTTTATATAGCAAGCAACAGACAATTGAAAAGGGTTTTGAGGCATGGCAATGCGGAAAGTCAATTAAACTCCGCCGATGCGCTTAGATTGATATTTTTTCCCCGACCTTGGGGATATTGGCAGTCCAACGCATACGATGAAAACAGGTTTGCAATGATAATACCGCCAGCTTCTCACCGTGTATCAGATACAGACGTGGTCTGGGTGGCTTAAAATTATCCGCCCATTTCAATAGCTGGCTCTGATCGGCATGAGCGCTTAACGCACCCAGCGTATGAATGGTAGCCGCCATATTGATATCAGCTCCCAAAATTTTGATATGCGTTTTTTTGCCGTCGACAATGGTTCTGCCCAGGGTTCCTTCAGCCTGAAAACCTGCAATAATGATATGGGCATTACGTCTCCATAAATTGTATTTAAGATGATGGCGAATGCGCCCGCCGGTACACATGCCGCTTCCGGCAATAATGATGACGCCGCCTGCTATCCTGTTGACAGCCATCGATTCTTCGGCAGTTTCGGTATAGATCAAACCGGGCAGCCATGCTTGCCATCCGGACGGAGAAATTCGGGTAAATTCAGGATCATCGATATTGAATAAATGAGTATTCTCGGCATAGATATGACTGGCACTGATAGCCATCGGACTGTCCAGATAGATCTTCTGTTGCGGCAGTTCGCCCTGCCGCCTGAGTTTGCCCAGCCAATAGATCAGATCCTGCGTCCGCCCGACAGCAAAAGCAGGGATAATCACATTACCTCCGCTTTCAGCCGCGGCTTTCAGCGCATCCCGTAACTCATCCAGCGTATTATCGAGCGGTTTATGGTCCCGATCGCCATAAGTCGATTCCAGCAATAGCACATCCGCTTCTGTCATGACAGCCGGATCGCGCAGCAAAGGCGATTTCGGGTTGCCTAAATCGCCGGAAAACACGAAGGTTTTTACATCATTATTTTCCTTAATCCGCAAGCGCACAATGGCAGAACCCAAAATATGTCCGGCTTCATGAAACGAAACACTGATGTCCGGATGTATTTCAGTTTCTACGCCATAGTCAAACGAACGCCGCAAGGTCAGCAATTTTTCCACGTCGTCCAGTGTAAAAAGAGGTTCCAGTAATTTTTTCCCTGCCCGCTCTCTGCGTTTATTCTCCCATTCGATATCCCGCAATTCGAGATTAGCCGCATCCCGGAGCATAAGCTCCAGCAGCGGAAAGCTTGCCGGTGTCAGATACACCGGCCCATTAAACCCATCTTTGACCAGTTTGGGCAGTCGCCCGCAATGATCAAGATGCGCATGGGAAAGAACCACTGCATCAATATCGCCCGGACGAAAAGGAAAATCCTCTGAATTTTGCTTTTCCGTTTCTCTTGATCCCTGAAATAGGCCGCAATCAAGCAGAATGCGACTGGCATTTGTTTCCAGTAAATAGCAGGAACCGGTTACCTGTCCGGTAGCGCCTAAAAATGTTAATGATGTCATGGAGATTCCTTTATAGAGATTATCCCGATTCTTTTAGAGGAATCTCTTCCTGGGGGAGAAAATTCAACCACAGTGCAATCGGAACAAGCATGCTCAGTATTTTTCATTTTAGCCGTTTTAGAAGCGAAAAAAACGTGCCGGGCGAACAATTTAAATAGAACGGTTTCCTGACGATCTTTCATGACCAACAGATTCAAGGCAATTTATCTCTTATTACGGTTTCGTTGATGGTAGTATTATTACATCATCCTGGGAAGTAATTAACTTATACTTAAACAGGCATTATAAACGGCGTAATCCTGCTTACGCCATGGAGAGCGCTCTGCGCCTGAGTGACGGCATCAGTAGGTCAATGCAAGGGTTGAGATGCACTGATACAAAAAAGAAATTCTATTGAGAACATTAAGATGAACAGTTTCGGGTTGATATGGCCATTGATCATATCAAATGATTCTATAAAGGGAATTCATTATGCTTGACACCGCAATTATATTTTTTAGGAACCGAATAAATTTAAAAGGCCGGCGCGGCACTTATTTTCATCCATTGATCCTGTTTGTTGCGGTTAATTTGACATTGCCCCCCTTATTGGCCGATGAAATTGTCGAGATGAAAACCGGGGTAACACAAGAAATCGCCTCTTTGATTGCGGCAAAACAACATCCGGGGCTACTACAGCCAAATTTTGCCAATCGTGCCGGCGACCTTGAAAGCCTTTATAAAATGTCAGGTTATACGCTTCTTTGGCTTGGACATGCAGAGTCGGAAAAAAATATCGCTGAAACCTTAAATCTATTGGCAAATGCGTCTATTCAGGGCTTGAACCCAAGCAATTATGACATTGAAATGTTAAAACGGAATTTGCCCGTGGTATTAAAACTGAAACCGGATTCCGTTAAAAAACTAGCCGAGTACGATTTAGCGCTGAGTCTGTCGTTACTGCGTTTCTTACACGATTTACATTATGGCCGGGTAAATCCTCAAGGAATCAATTTCAAATTAAAGCTGAGGGAAAAAAAACTTAACGATTTAGCGGTATTGATTAAAGGCAGCCTGGGTCAAGGATCGATCGCCAAATTACCCGAGATCGTTGAACCCAAGCTCATGCAATATCAAAAATTGAAAAAGAACCTGGCCCATTATCGGCAGTTGGACTCCGGCTATCTGCCCCTTCAATTACTGATTAAAAAATCCCTGCGCCCCGGAGAGCATCATCCTCAAATAGACAGTTTAAGACAATTACTGATCAAGCTTGACGATTTGCATGAGAATCCTAACGAATTAAATAACAAAAAATCCGATCTTTACTCAATCGATATCAGTGCTGGTGTCAAACACTTCCAGTACAGGCACGGACTGGCGGCAGACGGCATTATCGGTAAAGAAACGGCCGCCGCTATCAGCGTGCCGTTAAGTCAACGAATCACTCAAATTGAATTAGCGATGGAGAGGTTGCGCTGGTTACCGGAAATCAACGCCGGCGCCTACATCATCGTTAACATTCCAGCTTTTCAACTTTGGGCTTTTGATGACATTACCAAGCCAGATCCGGAAATACTTAATATGAAAGTTGTGGTCGGTAAAGCACTGAAAAATCAAACTCCCGTTTTGATGGCCGAGATGCGATTTATCGATTTCATGCCCTATTGGAATGTTCCGTACAGCATTGTTAAAGAAGAAATATTGCCCAAGCTGGTTAACAATCCCAATTATTTGAATAAGGAAAATATGGAGATAGTCACATCTTTCGGTAATGACGCCAAAGCGGTGGCTGTCTCGTATGACTCGCTGACTCGGCTTAAACAAGGCGCATTAAAAATAAGGCAGCGTCCCGGCGGGAAAAATGCACTTGGCAGAGTAAAATTCCTCTTTCCGAACAAGGAAGATGTCTACCTGCATGATACGCCGGCCGGTGCATTGTTTAGCAAATCACGGCGAGATTTCAGCCATGGTTGCGTACGGGTTGAAAATCCTGAGGGACTGGCTAATTTTGTATTGAAAGACCAACCAGGATGGAACAGCGAAACGATAAAACAGGCTATGGCTGGGCCCAAAACTTATAGAGTCATATTGAAAAAGTCCATACCTGTGCTGTTTTTTTATACTACCTCATTTGTAGATCAAAATAATAACTTAACGTTTTATTCCGATATTTATGGTCATGACGCCGTACTGATGGAGGTTCTTAAAAAGCCGCAAGATCTATCTGATCAATCGCTATTTATCAGCAAAAACCTGGCGCCGTCTCAGATAAAAATTCAGTGACTCTGCAGCGCAGCCAAACAGCACATTAATTGCTGAATTTTTCAACGTTAGCCGCGAAAAATCCCTACCAGGTTCTGATTCGGCCAGTATCAAGATGCACAAAATTGGAACGGGGATAATAACCGACACCGCCATGACGCAGGTGAATCGCCGCATTTCTGATCAATCGGGTATCGTATCCCTCAATCCGAATGTCGATCGCCCTGCCCTCCATATGCAAACTATGCTTTGAGACGCCATGACTGGTTTTATGCAGCCTAGCGTTGGTGCGCGGTGATCGATAGCCCGAGATGATATGAAAAGGCTTATTGGCTCCAAGCATCAATTTCAAGTCGTACAATTGATCCAGCAAGGCAGTATCTATCGGATGTACGTCACCTGTGCGAAAATCCCGGAGCAGATAATCGATCTCCTGTAAAGCATCCTTTAAATAACTCCCTTGTTCAAAATAGGTCAGCTTCAACCTGTCGCCAGTATGTGTATTGTGAAAATAAAGTGCCTTAAACGATGGAAAATTCCACATTTTAGCGTTTGCCGCTTTTGAACCGCCTAAAGCCAAAAGCGATCCGCAGGCCAGATTTTTTAAGAACTTTCTTCTCGATACAATCGCATCGCCGCCGTCATCTGAGATATTTATTAGATTATGCTTATTCATGTTTGGATTTTGTAAAGACTGTTTTTTCAATTCTTATTGGTCCTGTCATTATTAGGCTTGATCTTTGCAATCATTCGTACATTGATAATTCGTTTTTTTAAAAAAAACTCAAAATTAGATTATTTAATTGTAATTTAGTTCACAAAACCAACCCAAAATATTTCATGATACAGCGTATCCTGAGGGTTTTAAAATTATTAATATAAACAACAGGCATAACCAAACAAAATGAATATATCCATATTAGTATTGTTGACAGTATTTATATTGATCGCAGTACGAAAAATCGGGGGCGTTACTATTCGAATCTGGCAATCGATGAGCGCGGGAGCGCTGATCGTTCTGATAACGGGAGAGATTAGCGGGTCCAATGCGCTGAAGGCGATAGACCTCAATGTCATGCTGTTTCTTTTGGGTATGTTTATCGTTGCCCATGCTCTGGTAGCGAGCGGATATCTTTATTATATTGCTTACCGCTTGTTCTATCGCATCAGGTCAGTTCCGCAACTGGTTATCACTCTATTGTTAAGTTCCGCTATCGGTTCCGCTCTGCTGATGAATGATACGCTGGCCATCGTGGGTACGCCGCTGGTACTAAGGCTGGCGCAGGAGCATAAAATCAATCCTATGCTGCTGTTATTAACGCTGGCATACGCCATCACGATCGGCAGTGTGATGACGCCCATCGGCAATCCCCAGAATTTGCTGATTGCTCGCCATGCCGATTTCGCCTCCCCTTTTCTGACATTCTTTAAATCGCTCGCTATCCCGTCAATGATCAACCTGGGGTTAACCTACGCATTATTACGCCTGGCCTACAGGCAACAGTTCATCAACAGCTTTCCTCTGGTGCATAGCCCGGTCGGATTGATTGATGAACAACTGGCAAGACTGGCCCGCTATTCCTTATTGCTTTTGATTGGGCTGATTGCCGCAAACCTCATTCTGGCCGGCGTGAATGGATCAAACCCTATTGAATTAAGTCATATCGCCATCATCTCGGCCTTGCCACCGGTCTTATTTTATCGTAAGCGGGTTCACTTATTAAAAAGCGTGGACTGGACGACTTTGCTTTTTTTTGCTGCGATGTTTGTGTTGACGGCCAGTGTGTGGCAAACGGGCGCCACACAAAATCTGGTTGAGGAATTGCGCATCGATGTGTCCGCTGTCCCGACTATCATGGTGCTTAGCGCAATGCTCAGCCAGTTAATATCCAATGTACCACTGGTAGCGATGTATTTGCCCTTGCTGGCTGATCCGACTACTGAAGCGTTGATGGCGTTAGCTGCCGGCAGCACTATCGCCGGAAATTTTCTGATTCTCGGCGCCGCCAGCAATGTGATCATTATTCAGCATGCTGAAAAACACTTCGCCACACTCGGCTTTATCGAATTTGCCCGTATTGGAATTCCATTGGGCATGCTCAATTTATTGATATACTGGGCCTGGTTCCGCTATGGGATCACCTGATGTCGGCAGACTCTGTTCCTGATCACTAAGACGACAATGAAAAACATCTCCCTTCCCGAAAAGAATGTTAAACCGCCCTCGGCTTATCTAACCGAGGTGAAAACGCTTTCCGATCGAATCGTCAAGGCACAACAGCCTATCCGCATCCTCGACGCCATTAAATGGGACGACAGCATCAAACAGGAATTTTTCAACAACAATTGCAAGTCTTTGCCAAAGGTCACCCCGGATTATTATCGCAATCGATCCCTAGGATTTGATCCTGAAACAAAAAAACTCGAGTTCTATCAAATTGAACGCGATCTGGTACGAAAACTCGGACAGCTTAACCCGCTCAGCGTCATCATGCGCAGGATTTGCCGGGAATACAAGGATGTCGTGACGATGCTTGAAGCCAGGGGAACGCCGATCTTCTCCAACATTTCCCAGGAACTTTACGGTTCTTCGCAGGACGTTTTTCATGTCGGCGACCCGAGCATCGCTACTCTCGGCAGCATGATGGAAAGCACGCTATCGCAACTCCTGAAACTGGATTTCCTCAATGAGGAGCCTAAAACGATCAATGCCAGGGATGCAGTCACTATCCTGAATGAAAAAATCCAGAAACTGTTTCCCGGTAACGGTCTGCGCGCCATGATTAGCGACGGTATTTTGGCTGATTCGGCGGCCGGCACCGATTACGTTAAATTGCGAGCAGACGCCTTATTCAACATGCGCGACTTACGTGTGCTTGAAGTACACGAAATTTGGGTGCATTTAGGCACCACCCTGAATGGACTGGCTCAGCCCTATTGCACCTTTCTCGGTAAAGGGCCGCCCTCGGCTACGGTAACGCAGGAAGGCCTGGCAGTATTAATGGAGATATTGACATTCAGCTCGACGCCCAACCGCCTGATGAACCTGATCAACCGGGTCAGGGCAATTACACTTACCGAAGAAGGCGCCAGTTTTTTGGATATTTTTGGCTTTTTCAGGGAAAAAGGCTTGGATCCGGAGGAAAGCTACACGCTGAGCAGCCGGGTATTCAGGGGCAGCAGTCCCGACGGCATGCCGTTTACAAAAGACCTGACTTATATTAAAGGTTTTGTACTCACCTATAATTTTATGCGGCTTGCAGTCAGTAAAGGTAAACCAGACCGTATTCCGTTGCTGTTCTGTGGCAAAACCATGATTGAAGATATGAAGGTCCTGGTAGACCTGGTTGAGGAAGGCACCGTCATAGCTCCCCGTTTTCTTCCACCCCAGTTCACCGATTTGATGGGGCTTTCTGCCTGGCTCAGTTTTAGCCGTTTCATGTCATCGATGAATTTCAAGCAACTGGAGCAGGATTACGCTAATGTCCTGTGATTAATGCCTAAAAACCTGATAGTCCCTGTTTCAAGCATTGGCTTAATTCTAAAAAAGCAGTAGAGGTGTGTGAAAGCAAGAAGTCCGGACAAACCGGTTGTCTTGCCCGTACAAACAAAAAACCCAGCCGTTAAGCTGGGTTTTTTGCAGTTACGGGGTAACTAGCTTTTGTCTTATTTCATTTGAAATGAAGATTCAACTCTTTGTTTTTCGCCATCTGGATCATCTAAGCAGCCAGTTAATCCAACAATCATTAAAGCCATAGCTAAAAGTGCAAGAACTTTTTTCATAATAATATCCTCCAAAGGGGTTTAAATTATTTTTATATTTGCGCCCGTAAAAGCACGAACAATTTATACCATGCCTGCAATGTTGATGCAATAAAAATAAGTTTTCATGATTTCAACGTTCAAAGGGAATTGATATTGCCGGGCAACCTGATGGAAATCACGTCATCGCTCCATTTTGCGGTGCCAATGTTTATCCATTCAGATGACAAGTTTTTGTGCAATTGATCATGTACCCACTGCGTGGGAGAGTCTATTTTTTTTAATTTTATCTGGAACGTTGTGCGGTCAAGATTCAAGCCAAGCTTATGACCCCAGAAAGCAGTGACTTTCATGATGAATTTTTTTAACCTGGTATCGTTTATCGTGGGAGTAACGGCGATATTCGCCCACATCGAATGAACCCGTCCCCAATTGGGAGCGAGCAGACGGCCTTGTTCGTTTACAAACGGAAGCCATTGTTCCTTTCCTTGTGAATCGGTATAGGTAATGGCCAGAATCCGGTCATAGCCGGCGAAATGATCGTGCAGATACAGCGCGTGAGGGGCCATCCCCAAAAACATCTGCGAGACCGAAATCAGCGCGTTGCTGCCTTTGGTAACTGCGGCGGCAAGGGGATTCTGATAAGTATCAATCTTTAACCGGTAAACTATCCCGTAATGAATGGAGCTGTTTAATTGCAGAATAAAAATGGCGATGACTATTTTTGCCAGTTTTCTGGAAAACGCTTTGGGTTTCTCCCCTGCTAATACTTCAAAAAGCCGATGGTAAAATGTGTTGTCATCGAGCCTGCTGGCGGGCAAACATTCGGCGGTGCAGGAAACCCGGCTGCGCGTATCGGCGATGGACCGGTATTTTTTTTCGGCATATTGGCGCACCCCGGGTAGGCTTAAAATAAACCCGACCGGAGCCAGATAACGCATCTTGAGAAAAACCTGTATATAGGTGTCGACGCCGTAGTATACCGCATTTTTGTTATCCAGCGCGTATAAGTCGGTTAACAGCACGTCCTGGCCGATGGCGGCAAGCGCAGGATACTGCCCGGCATGCTCCTGGGCACTTTTAAAGTCGATGCGTTTAAAAATATCGAAATGATTAAGGATGAGAACAGTGCGGTTGCATAAGGGACAGAGCTGGTCATAAAAAACCGTGAGTGCGGGCTGTTTGGCCGTAACCAGTCTGGCAAATGCGCGCCACCAGGAAAAAGGCACCAACAGAATATAAAACATCAGCATCGCCAAACCGAAAGGATAGATGTTCAAGGACAAGGTAATGCCCAGATGTAGTCCGATACCGATAAACAAATATACGATACGCAACTTGCGATTGGCGAAGAAAAACACAAACGTAAACTGAAAAACCAGGATCGTATAGCCTATGGTTTTTTGCAACAGTTCATTGTTCAGCAATATCGACATATCGATGGCTGAAACATAATAGGGTTGAGTTGATGGCAACCAGGAACCCAGGCCGTTACGCCAGTGTTCGGCAAACAGTTTGTGAATGGCTGAATCGAAATAGAGGAAGCCTAAACAGATGGCGACAGGCAAATAATAAGCCAGTATTGACACCTCCGGCTTGGAATAACTGTTGTAATGCTTGAACGGCGAACTCAGTTTATATCTGAGACTGTCGATCGAAAAAGTACGGTCCGCCGGCATAAAAAGCAGAAAAAAACCAGCCCCTGTCATGAACAAATCGAAACCGCCGTCAAAATCCCGCTGCATCGGGGTAAAGTTTACAAAAACCAACCAGAACAGATAATTACAGATAACAGAAAATTGATAACGATAGCCGATTACGATAAAGGCGGCGACGATACTCCAAAGCCCCAGGAAAAACGTAATTGAGGGAAACTCTACGTCAATAAAGGGTATGGGATCAAAGATTAAATGATTGAAATAAAATAGGAAGATGATTTCCTGTAAAGTAACTAATCCGTACAAAAGCCGAAATATGCCGATACCTGTTGCCGGGACTTTCTTGTTAAGCAAATCATACATACGAGCGCTGACGAATTTAAACATTGAGTTAAATGGAGTGGCCAATAGAGTTTATAAATGACAGACAAATATCAACAAATTTTGCTATCTGTCTGAATAGGAAGAATATAACCTGGGATGCGGTGTTCCAAGCACTTGTCGGTTATGTTTTCGGTCAATTGTATTATATTTTGTAATGAAATTGCGTGGACTGGTACAGTTTAACTATCCCGGGGCTCACTTTTTTAAATAAAACCACTTGCCCGCAATTCCCTCGGAGACAACTCCAGGAAAGATTCAATATTAAGAAACGCTTAAAAAATTACCGTATCGCCTAAAATTCAACTACACTATTTCTGAGAAATATCCACTTATAGAATATACCCCACAAACTGGTTTAATTAGGTTCGATACTGTAGTGGATTAGTTGGTTTTTACCTTTTCAGGATATTTTCAAAACTATCAGGCGGCACGGCACATTCAACTTAATTGCGACTGACCTTGTTTCAACAAGGCAGCATCACAGGCGGTGACATTCGAAATAAATTAAACAATTGATTAATAACCTATAAAACTACTATACTCACAATACTATCTTTAGATGTCGGATACGGTTTTTATAATTATAAACTATGGAAAATCCCGTTTTAACTATTTTATCCAGGATAGATTCCAGCACCCTTCCAGTTGTACCTCGGGTATTGTTAGATTTAATCGACGCTACTCACCGTGTAGAAGTAAATTTTAGCGAACTGGCCAGAATCATCGGCCAAGATGCCAGCCTCAGCTCAAAGGTATTGGCCACTGCCAATTCCTCGTTTTATCGTCAATGGGGAGAGATTACCGATCTTAACCGTGTTATCATCGTGCTTGGTCTCAGTACCGTCAAAACCATTGCGATTACCCGCTCCATTCAACAGTTTTTCGCCCAAATTCCGCAGAACCATTATGACTTTCTGGATATCATTTGGTATCGATCGCTTACCTGCGCTTATCTTGCGCGCTATCTTGCTAAATTAACTTCCTATGATTTTCCCGAAGAAGCCTATCTGACCGGCTTAATTCATCGCCTGGGTCAACTTGTTTTATTAAAGTGTTTTCCCAAGGAATATGCCGAATTTTTAGCTAATCACCTTGACGGCGAACACGAAAACCTTGAAAAAAAACTATTCGGTGCAGCTCATAATGAAGTCGGAGGTTATTTGATTGAAACATGGCATATTCAATCGTTCATCTCGGATGCAGTGCTGTATCAGACTCAACCCATTGAAGCGATCGCTGACAGCGCCAAGCTGGTAAAAATTATCAATCTTGCAAATCAATTATCCAGCATTAATTCCGCAAAAAAAAATAATATCTTTGACCTGGCAAACAGGTTATTCGGCCTTAATCAGTCTCTGTTGGAAGAAATGCTTGTAGAGGTAAAATCTTCGGTAGAACAAGCGGCCATTAGCCTCGGTATTAAAATCTCCAGTCACGATCAAGAAGGAATCAAGAGTCTGACGACGCCTGCGCAAAGAAATGCAGTTCAGTCCAGTTTTGCGGAACACATCAAGGAGATCGCACTGACATCGGCAGTCAAGCAGCAATTTGAAATGTCAACAGAGATCAAAAAGCTGGTTACAAACATTCAGCGGGATATTAGCGCGCTATTTGGATTTCAAGTGGCGGCTATATTTTTAGTTCAACAAGAAACCAATAGCCTGGTCGGCATATCCGGCGACCAGGAGCCTGATTCGCTTTGGTCTACCCTTACCATCAACATCAAACCGGATCAAAGTTTGCTTGCAAAATCACTCTTGAAAAAACAGATTCTGCATTCGTTCGACACCGATAACACAAACCCGCTTACCATTGTCGATCGTCAAATACGCCGTTTGCTAGGTACCGAAGGAATGCTTTTAATTCCGTTATGGGAGAACCAACACGCTGTGGGCGTCATCGTTTCCGGAATAAATCAATCGGAAATCCCGACAATTGATTTGAAAATCAATTTTATTACCCTGTTTGCCCAAGAGGTCGCTCAAGCCTTGCTAAAAACGGAATCAGCTGCCGGACCCAACCAACAAACAATAGCCGAACTCAAGGAAAGCTATCAATTACAAGTACGAAAACTGGTGCATGAAGCGAATAATCCGCTAAGTATCATCAATAATTATCTGCATTTGTTGGGACAGAAACTGGGAGAAGAGCACTCCGATGAAATAAGAATCATACAGGGAGAAATTGATCGGGTCGGCGATATTGTTCTTAGTTTGTCGGACGCCATGGAAAAACCTGTCAAGGAAGAGAACAAACGAGTGGATGTCAATACGATCATTATCGATGTGATTAATCTATTTAGACCTGGTATTTTTAAAACTAATGATATCAATATCAGTTTAAAGTTGGATTATGCACTCCCGAAAATTTCAAGCAGTGAAAGCAAGCTGAAACAGATTCTGACCAATCTGATCAAAAACTCTGCGGAAGCAATGCCAACTGGCGGCACTCTATCGATTTCGACTAAGGATCAAATAACATTTAAAGCAAGCAAGTATGTCGAAATAAAAGTGCAAGACAACGGCCCCGGTCTTCCTCAATACATTATGACCAATTTATTTTCTCCGGTAAAAAGCACTAAAGGTAAAGGCCATTCCGGTCTGGGATTAACTATTTGCAAAAACCTGGTTGATGAACTTGGAGGGACCATTCAATGCGAATCGTCCACCACAAAAGGCACGGCATTTCGGATTTTTCTTCCTAGAGAAAGCTGGTAAAAAATAATGCAAAAGGATAACCCTACCATGTTTTTTGATACTTTCAATCTAGTTGAGGCTGTCGATAGAAATGGGATCAAGCCTGCGAAAGCAAACATCCAAATAGAAATACTGATTGTCGACGATCAAGCGTTAGCAAGGGAAAGCCTGAGTCAAATTCTTAATTCTACTTTGTTAAATTAACAGGGAATTAACACCGACCTAACCTGTTG
>CAZMRW010000023.1:0-50798 GCA_964568805.1 uncultured Methylococcaceae bacterium
TGACCTCTATAGCTCTAATTCCGCTCGCTTTATTTAGTTTTGCAAGTTCCTCATAAGGTGAACAAAATGAGCTGGAATCAAATAGAAGGTAATTGGAAGCAATTCAAAGTTAAGGTTAGGGGGACATGGGGTGATTTGACTGATGATGAAATCGACCAAATCGCCGGGAAGCGCGATATACTACTCGGCAAGATACAAGAGAAATACGGAATCGCGCAAGACGAAGCCGAAAAGCGGGTAAAAGACTTCGAGAAGTCTTGCGATTGATCGTTTGTTTTCTACTAAGATATGAATGGATAGAGCCGTGCCGCTTGCTTGACGAGCGGCACTTTCATTTGAAAGCCATCTGAACAAATCGAGTTAAAGTCCAAAACCATGCCACATGAGCCGGCTTAATCCGGTTGCCGGAAATCGTGCTTCCGGTTTCTGGAAACCAGTTCCATCTCTATTCTAGCCAACGATCGCTTGTTATAAGTGACATGTTCGACTGCATGGTTCATGAAATCGATTCCTGGTTTTTAAAAAAGCTGCACGGTCGGATAAAACAAGCCGGCACAAAGCGTAAATTGAGCCCCGATTTCTGTTAAATGCGCCCAGTATAGGGCCGAGGTTCTCAGAGCGATCTCCAACATTACCTCTATCAGTTTACCGGATTTTTCCGGCGAGATTAATGCCATAATTTCCTTTTTCCGCGGTGAAAGCTGTTTGTAAGATAATTGAGGATAGTCCGCATAGTCGTCCGTTTCGTCTTGGGTTTTTATGTCCGACCGGTTATCGCGGTCTTGTTCGATTGCTTTGCGGACGCTATCGAGCAGCAACGACCGAGGAAAAGGTTTCTCCAGTAAACAGAAAACTCCTGGCTGCATAGCCGGCACGGAGTCCCGCCGGATCGTCCCGATACCGGTCATGAAAATAATTGGAATAGAAAAATTGCGCCTGATGAGTTCCTGTTGCACAGTCAAACCGTCTTTTTCTTCGGGCTGGCTTAAATTCATCAATAGGCATCCAGGCCGATCTCCGGTGTAAGCATCCAGGAAGGCTTTCCCGGAAGAATAAACTTCATTTTTTAAATCAGCTAGACTCAAAGAGATGCTTAATGCATCCCGCACCGCAGCATCGTCGTCTATGAGAAATACGGTCGAATCAAGGCACATCGTTTTTTCCTGTAACTGTAACTATCATTAATACCCGGATAAGTCCTTTTATCGCACGGTCATTTTTACGTTTTTCCGGTATTCGGCAGGCGGAAATCCCGTTTTCCGGGATTTTTAACTGCAAACGGATTGCTTAGCTTTTTACGCCTTTTACAGGCACTGCATTTGCGAACCAACTTTCTTCACTTCCATTCGGCCAGCATCAGTACCGGCAAAAGACGATATTCCGGAGGATCTGGTCAAAACCTGCTCCCTTTCCTTACCCATCCACTCGAGGGCTGCTTGCGCCTCAATGCGTAATTTGAAAGGTCCATGAAACGCGGCGTGATCGTTAAATCGCCTGGACCGAATATGGTCCGGCCAGTTGACGACATAATAGCCGGGCGCCAAGGGCTGGCCGTGGTCGGTGCAATACCTTCGCTGATATGACTCCGCATCGACAAGCCAGAAATCGCGAATGACTGCGACAATCTCGAAAATATCATAATCCGCATCCATTGATTAGTTCCCCTTATAATAAAACCCGATGCCGGATAATCCGCACCACCTGAAAAGAAATGGGCGATACCTCCCTGCCTGGCAGGAAGTGCATTCGATCATAACGATCAGCCAATCCCTCTTTGGGAACGTTTGGCCGAGCGGGCATCGCCATGGGGATAAATTAAAGCGAATAACGGTGCGAAATGAAATACGTACGAACGCGTACGTAAGAACACGTATTCAATGCCAGAATGGGGAGCGATACATTCATACACCTACAGATATACACGTGCGAGAGGATGTAAGCACAATGATTGAACTTGAGTATCCCTGCTTAAATACCCCGATGCAAGCAGTTAATAGAAAAATTGGGATATCTGGTTCAACACGTTCCGGACTTGGGTCAGATCGGAAGACGGCAGGCTTCGCACAGGCGGGCCAGTTCCAGGAGATTAGTTGCGCCGGTTTTTTTTAAGATCCGTCCGCGATGAATTTCGACGGTACGGTGGCTGATGCCGAGTTGCCGGGCGATTTCCTTATTGGAATGACCGGCAACGACCAGAGACATGATCTCCATTTCGCGGGAGGTAAGACCGTTTAGGCGCATACAGAGCGCTTGCTCCGCCAGGGCCTGTTCGTATATTTGAGCTTCGTGCTGCAGCACTGCCTGAACCCGTTCGATCAATAGTTTGCTTGGAACCGGCTTAGTCAGAAAATCGACCGCTCCCGCCTTGATAGCGCGGACCGTCATCGGTATATCGCCATAAGCGGTGAGGAAGATTACCGGCAATTGTATATTACGGCGGATTAGCTCGGCATGCAGTTCATGACCGCTCAAGCCCGGCATGTTGACGTCGAGCAGCAGGCAGCCGGGCTTGCCCGGGCAATAGCTATGAAGAAAGTGCTCGGCGCTGTCAAAAGTCTGGTAAGCGAGACCGGCGGTTTCCATAACCAATCCGAGACTATCGCGTACCGCATAGTCGTCATCGACAATATAAACACAGGGTTCAGTACTCATATCACGAAAGGCAAGGTAAAGTGGACACTGATGCCGATTCCGGCGTTTTGCTCAGCCCACATTTTTCCGCCGTGAGCTTCGATCAGGGCGCGGCTGATAGCGAGGCCCATGCCTAAACCGTTGGGTTTGGTTGTATATAAAGGTTGGAACATGGTTTTAAGGGTGGCGGTGTCCGTCACGCCTTTTCCGCCGTCGCATACCGTCACCTGCGCCATGGCTGGATCGCTGGCCGATTTATGTGTTGTTACAGTGATCGTTCCGGCCTTTATTCCGCTTTCCTGCATGGATTCCAGGCCGTTGCGCAACAGATTGACCAGCACCTTTTGGATTTGCAGGCTATTGACCCTAACCGGCGGCAAACCGGCGGCGAGATTCAGTTCTATTTTAAAAGCTCCTAACTGTCCGTCCGACTTGACCAGGTCGAGTGCTTCGTTAACTAAATTATTGATATCTATCGGCTCGCTGAGCGTCTCGCCTTTATGCAAAACAGTCAATAATT
The DNA here is from genome assembly GCA_964568805.1 of uncultured Methylococcaceae bacterium. Taxonomy (GTDB): domain Bacteria; phylum Pseudomonadota; class Gammaproteobacteria; order Methylococcales; family Methylomonadaceae; genus CAZMRW01. The sequence continues at coordinate 3,152 of CAZMRW010000023.1, forward strand.
GCCGTATGACGTCGCCGGCATGCTGTGCTTGCAGGGCGCAATTTTCCAACACATGCAAGAGCTTTTGCGGATTCTTGTTGCCGCTTTGCAACATGTGTAGCGCCACTTCGGCATAAGAGGTTAAGGCCGCCAGCGGCTGGTTCAGTTCGTGAGCGATGGCGGCCGCTGTCTGGCTGGCGACATGCAAACGGGATGATTGTTCTATCTTGTTGCGCCGCTCGTTCAGTTCCTTTGTCTTCTTGAAGTCGGTAATGTCTAAATTTATTCCCAGCATACGATAAGGCTTGTTACTTTGGTCGCGCAACAATTCGCCTCGAGTGTGAATCCACCGGTAGTCACCATTTTTATGTCGCAGGCGGAATTCCAATTCGAAGACCGACAGCAGCCCGGCAATATAGTTTTCAGTCGACTCCAATACCAATGATCGATCGTCGGGATGCAGACGGCATTCCCATTCTGCCCATTGGTTGAGCAATTCATTCTCGTCAAAACCGATTTGTCGCTTCCATTCAGACGATACGTAGACTGTGCTCGTATTCAGATCCCAGTCCCAATAAGCAGCTTTCACCTCTTCTACGACAAGAGCGAGCCGCGTCTGGGCAGTGCGCAATTCTTCCTCGGCTGTTCGGCGCGCCGTGATATCCTCGCATGAAATAATAATGCCACCGGTTTCTCCATCCTGATTTGTCCAGGGATAAGCCGCCCAGCGCAACCAATGCCGGCTTCCGTCGGCTTGAATCCACAAATCATCATCGTTTTTCAGAAACTCCCCGGCTTGCGCCTTGCGATGAATCTCTCTCCACTCGGCGGAGATATCGGAGTTAATATCATAGTGGTTGTGTCCCGTCAGATCATCGTACCCCCGTCCAAACTCTTCTATCCAGCGGCGGCTCGTAACCAGATAGTTCATTTCACGGTCGAACATCGCAATGCTGAGCGGCGCCTGCTCGATGAACAGCCGAAGCTGGGTCTGGCTCTTCGTTAACGATTCTTCGACCCGTTTGAGCGCCGTGATGTCCAGGAAAGCACCAACCGCCCCGCGTGGATACCCCTCTTCAGTAAATAAGGGCGATGCATTGCTGAGCACCGTGACGACATGGCCATCCGGACGGATGATATCCATGATCTGGCTGGTTACTGTTTCGCCACGGATAGCGCGCTTCATCGGAAGCTCATCGGCTGCCAGTTCGCGTCCGTTCTGTCGTACATTAAGGGCGGCCATAGGCTCTCCCTCCAATGAACGTTCGCGGCCGGTTGCTAAGCCAAACATCCGTTCAATAGCCGGATTGCCACGGATATGGCAGCCCTCTGCATCATCGGCGATGGCTAGACCGATGGGAACGGTATCGAAAATAACCTGCATTTCTTCTATCTGGTGCTGCAAAATTTGGTTCAATGTGGCGATTTTTTGTTCAGCCTGTTTAACATTCTCTATATCAACGACATGAACTACGATACCTTTGACAGTCCCTGTTGAATCCCTATCGGGAATATAGCTCGCATGCACCCAGCGAGGTTTACCGGTTCCGTATGGGATAACCTGATCGAAACTTACCCGCTCACCCGCAAGTGCCCGTTCAAGATAGGGTTGAACGATATTGAAGGCTTTCTCGCCGATAATTTCCTGTGCCTTATGTCCAAGAATACGTTCCGCGGTAGCGCCAAACCAATTTTCGTAAGTCTTGTTAACACGTAAATACCGGAAATCGGTATCCAAATAAGATATCAGCGCCGGTGTTGCATCCATTATCAGCCGTAATTCGCTCTCTCGTTCTTGCAAAGCCTGTTCGGCACGTTTGCGCGCTGTAATGTTGCGGCTTACCGTGGCAAGGCCAGCTAACTCTCCGTTATAATCCTTAATATAAAAAACGTTGTAGATCATCCAGATGGCTGCGCCAGTTTGGAAATGACGGAAGCGGATTTCAACTTCGGCAATACCTTCGCGGAAGACGCGTGGAAAAAACTCATCGGTGATGAAGCGCTGGTCTTCGGGAAAGAAAAATTCCTGGACCGGGACCTGTAAAGCCTCTTCCAAGCTGTCCAGGCCTACAATCTGCATTCCAGCCGCGTTAACGTAAAATGGAAGTAAGTTCATGTCGCACATGCCAATGAACTCCTTGCTATTATCGGCTAGAGAGATAAATTTTTGCCGTTCCAATTCGGCCTTTTTTTCCTGAGTAATATCTCGGATATACCCATGCCAGAGAGTGCTGCCGTCAGCTTCGCGTAGAGGCATCGAGTTGCCCTCGATCCATATTTCGCCCTTCGTCGGATGGTCATAGCGGAAACAGTCTTGCCAAGGTTGCAGGGTGCGGGCGGATTCGGCGATCGTTTCATGGATATGGCCGATATCTCTGGTATGGATGCGGGCAAAGATTGGACTAAAATCTTCGGCTACCGAATCGTGCCTCAGTCCATATAACGATTCGAAAACCGGACTGGCATATGGCATACTAACGGAGCCGTCCGGGTGCAACCGGAAAGAACAGATAACCCCAGGCACCGTTGCTGCAACCTTGGCCAACTGATCCTGCAGCCTGAGCTGCTCCTGTATGGCGCTATCTGCTTTCATACGCTCGGTGACATCACGCAGGATGGCGGTAAACGATTTCTCGCCATTTATTTCGCACTGGGAAATGGCCGCCTCGATAGGAAACTCTTCGCCATCGGCACGCAGGCCTTTAACAGCAGCCAGTTCGCCCATTTTACGTTTTGTCGCGCCGGTAGTCCCGAAAGCGCGAATATGATCGGCATGGCTGGAACGGAACCGTTCGGGAATAAATCGTTCGAGGGATCCCCCGATTGCTTCATCCGCCGTACAACCGAACATTTTTTCCGCGGCGGCGTTGAATAGCAGAATTTGTTGATCGGCATCGATAGTGATCATTGCATCCAAAGCCGAATCGACAATCCCGGCATAGCGTTGCCGGCTTTCCCAAAGCGCCCCGGTTAACCTCCGATGAAGGCTGGTGGAGGCGACAATAACAGCGGATAAAACGCAAAAGCCGGCGTTTAAAATAAGAATGTCGTAAGACTTTGTAGTCCAGACCGGAAATAAAACAAGCGCATTAACCGCGATCAAAGATAATATCATCGCGAGAATGCCCGGATTCTGTCCGAGCCAGAAAGTGGTCTGGATAATCGCGAAAACAAATAACAAGAACGCTGTCCGCTCGCCGATTACTGGAACATATAGAGTCGCTATAGCGGCGATAGCGACTGTCAGCACCGCCCATCCGTAGCGCAACCAATCAGGTTGCGCATCAAAATAAAGGATAATCGATTGGGTTTTGAATTGCGTAAAGTTCATCCGGTATTGCCATCAATGCTCATTTCGCAATGGGAATAAGGATTGCCATCCTCAGGAATGCGCTGGATTTCGCTGTTAAAGTTTCCGCGACTTATGTCGTTATTGCGCGTTTGTTTGAAATTAACCCGCCGGATAACGATGATCCACTTCAATTTGTATGAACAAAGGAATAGTTTATGAATCATATTAATTTCCATACAAACTAGAACGTATTCGATTTAGATATGGCAACTTTTGTTAATGTATCATTCGTCGCAATCATTATACAAATTTAAAGATTGGTCTGTTTGGGTAAGTAGTTACCCTTATTTCAGCTCAGAATGTTCTGTGCTATAAAGCACAAACTTGCCTAATTCCATACTTATTGTGCCGGAATTTTCCATTTAGCTATCTGTTCGGACCCGTTTGATCGTCATTGTTAATGGTCAACAAAATTGACAGTTATCTGCAATAATCGGAGTTAATATATGACTGAGCCGCAAAACCTTCAAAAAAATCATCTCCTCGACGCCCTGCCCGCAGATGTACACGAACGTCTTTTTACCCATCTGGAACGGGTCCCGATGCCGTTTGGCGAAATCCTTTACGAGTCGGGCGACAAATTGCGTTACGCGTATTTTCCTACGACTTGCATCGTATCGCTGATTTATATCATGAAGAATGGTACGTCGACCGAAATCGCCGCGATCGGCAACGACGGCCTCATCGGTGTCGTTCTCTTCATGGGCGGCGGAACCATGCCGCATCGAGCCGTCGTGCAAAACGCCGGCTTCGCCTTTCGGCTGAGCAGGCAACTGTTCATGCAGGAATTCAATCGTTTCGGAGCACTCTATCATTTGTTGCTGCGCTATTCGCAGGCGCTGATTACCCAGACGGCGCAAACAGCGGTTTGCAATCGCCATCATTCGGTGGATCAGCAGCTCTGCCGCAGATTGCTGCTAACTCTGGACCGGCTTTCTTCGAACGAGTTGTCCATGACCCAGGAATTGATCGCCAATATGTTGGGCGTTCGCCGCGAAGGCATCACGGAGGCTGCCGGAAAATTGCAGCGAGCGGGATTGATTGAATACAGCCGCGGGCATATCACGGTGCTGGACCGGCAGGGTTTGGAAGCGCGGGCATGCGAGTGCTATCAAGTAGTCAAAACGGAATTCGATCGCCTTCTCACCTCTTCTTGGCGCATTCCGTCAAATTCCCGACCGGAAGTTTCATTTTTTCCGCTTCGTACGCTACCGCACTGAACGCGTCCGCCTCTCTTTGTACCCTGCACTCTGGAAGGAAGTGGGCCGGGTAAAAAAATCGGACGCGTCGAACCAACATCTGAGGGGACTCTATCATGGAGAAAATGAACTTATACGGTATGGCCGATTCCGCCATGGTGGGGCGTACCAGCACTCGCCCCCTTTATTCTCCTGAGCATGAGGGCGCAGGGAATCCAGTCCATACGCAATTGCAGCATCCCCTTTCGGAGCTGGCGGAACTCAAGCAAGCACTCGCAACGAGTCAACAGCAATTGAAAGCGGCGCAAGAACAGATTGAAACGCTTGCGGAAACCAATGCATGCCTCAGACAGAAATCGATACGGCTAGCGAAAAAGTGCGCGCAGGCGCGTCACTGCGCGTATCACGACGAGCTTACCGGGTTGCCCAATCGCAGCTTGCTGAAGGACCGGCTTAAGCAGTCGATGGTTCAGTCCGCTCGCCAACATAAACAGGTGGCGCTGCTATTCATTGATCTTGACGGGTTCAAAAGCATCAATGACAGGCTCGGACATACGGCAGGGGATAAACTTTTACAGCAGGTGGCGGAGCGATTAACCGCCTGTATCCGTTATGGCGACACAGCCTGCCGCTATGGGGGCGACGAATTCGTGATCTTGCTACCGGAAATCGATGGACAGGAGAGTGCTGAGGCGGTCACAGAGAAAATTCGCGTTCATCTGGCCGCGTCTTATGTGGTGGAGGGCAATGACGTTGAGATGAGCGCTAGTATTGGCATCGCGGTCTATCAAACCGGTGGGCAAAATTACAGTGATTTAATCAAACAGGCGGATATGTCCATGTATCACGCCAAGACGAACAGTAACCTGCAGAACTGGTCTCTTCAACCTGCCTTCCAAAACTAGATTTAACGTGCCACAATGGTGTCAAGTAACGGCAAAAAAAACCATTGCTAAACAGCCGGTAATTGACTGCGAAGCGAAAAGCTGGAACTATGAAACGCATCTCAAATCTACTTGATTATATGCCCAGAAAAGTATTGACATATCAGTGATGAGCAAAACCTATCGTTGCACGACGCCAACTGATGCGCTAGTGATCTTCGGCGTGACTGGCGACCTCGCTCACAAGATGATCTTTCCGGCGCTCTACGCGATGTCCAAGCGCGGCGTCCTCAACGTGCCGGTAATAGGCGTCGCCTTGTCGAAGTGGAGCCTCGCGCAAGTGCGCAAACAGGCGACGGACAGTATCAAGCAAGCCGGCAAGATCGATGACCGGGGCGCCCTCGATCACCTGCTATCTCTGCTCCAGTATGTTGGCGGTGATTACAACGACCTGGACACGTTCAAAGCGCTCAAGCAGACGTTGGGCGAGGCCAGGTGCCCGGCGCATTACCTCGCCATCCCTCCCGCACTGTTCGCAACGGTTATCAAAGGGCTCGGTGCTGCGGGCCTAGCCGATCAGGCGCGAGTCATCGTTGAAAAGCCCTTCGGACGCGACCTGGCTTCGGCCCGGGAGCTCAACCGCATCGCGCTTTCGGTGTTTGCGGAAGACTCGATCTTCCGCATCGACCACTATCTGGGGAAGGAGGCAATCATGAATATCCTCTATTTCCGTTTCGCCAATTCGTTCCTTGAGCCTATCTGGAACCGAAACTGCGTGGCCAGCGTGCAGATCACGCTATGCGAGAATTTCGGTGTGAAAGGTCGCGGCGCATTTTACGAAAATGTCGGTTGCCTGCGCGACGTTATCCAGAATCATTTATTCCAGATCGTCGCGTTGCTTGCCATGGAGCCCCCGGCTTATCAGGGCTTTGGTGCTGTTCACAGCGAGAAAGCCAAGGTGTTCCAGGCCATTCGCCCCCTGCACTCTGATGACGTGGTGCGCGGCCAGTACTCGGGCTACCGGAAAGAATCGGGCGTAGCAAAGGGTTCGGACGTCGAAACGTTCTGCGCCCTGCGGCTTTTTATAGATTCCTGGCGCTGGGAAGGGGTGCCGTGGTATCTGCGTTCCGGCAAATGTCTGGCTGCAACGGCAGCCGAGGTCCTGGTGGAGTTAAAGCCGCCACCGCAAAAATTGTTCGACGATTCCGCCCCTGTGGCCGGTCGGTCCAATTATCTGCGTTTCCGACTCTCTCCCAACTCCGCCGTTGCTCTTGCTGCGCGCGTCAAGCGCGCAGGCAAGGAATTCGTCGGTGACCAGCGTGAGCTCTACCTGCTGGATGAACAGCCGGGAGAAGAGACACCCTATGAGCGGCTTTTGGAAGACGCCATGGCTGGAGACGGAGCGCTCTTTACCCGTGAGGATGCGGTTGAGGCCGCCTGGGCTGTAGTCGATCCAGTGCTTAATGCCCACCACAAGGCGCACCGCTACAAGCCCGGCAGCTGGGGTCCGAAACAAGCTGATGCGCTAATTGCGGCAGACGGAAGCTGGCACAACCCAATATCAGTGCGGGTGGCAAAATGACAACGGCGAACGAGGTGGTGTTCCTGCTGGATATTGATAACACATATCCGGTTGCCGATCTGACGGTCGAGCGTATCAGCGACTTGATCAATTATGACTTGCCGGCCTTGCTAGATTTCGCCCGTGCGAGTCATTCCGAAAAAAGGTTACCATGTCAGCCAGCGCCGCAGCAGCCATTGGAGTCTCGGCGTCAGACGCGTGCGGTTGTAAGCGTCCGCTGCCTTCTTGATCGCTTCAGCCTGGGTCGGATAAGCGTGGATGACGTGGGCGAGGGTACGTAATCCGATCCCTGCGACCATCGCCAGGGTGATCTCGTTGATCATATCGCCCGCATGACGTGCTACGATTGTTGCGCCGAGAATCCGGTCCGTCCGCTCCTTGATGTGGATCTTCACGAAGCCCACCTCCTCGTCGTCGGCGATCGCGCGATCCACGTCATGCATCGGGATGGTGAAAGTTTTCACCGGAATGTTCCGTTCGCGCGCCTGCCGCACATAAAGGCCCACATGAGCAATTGCCGGATCGGTGTAGGTGCACCACGGAATCGTCAGTGCACTCAGCCGCTGACGGCCGAGAAACAAAGCATTATGAACCACGATGCGCGCCGACGCATCGGCGGTATGGGTGAATTTGTGCTCCAGGCAGGCATCGCCGGCAGCATAGATGCGCCGGTTGCTGCTGCACAGGAAATCATCGACTCGAATGCCGGTGGCAGTATCGAAATCGACGCCTGCGGCCTCCAGATTAAGGCCATCGACATTCGGTACCCGCCCTGTGCCGACCAGAATGGCGTCGACCGCTACAGTGCTTTTGTAATCGTCGCTGACCAGATCAACGAGTTTTTGCCCGCCTTCCATGCGCACGTTGACGGCTCTGGTGTTCAGGCGCACTTCGATGCCGTCGCGCGCGAATGCATCCGAGAGGAGCTGTGCAGCGTCGCGCTCTTCCTTGGGCAGGAACAACGGCTTTTCCTGCGCAATAATGGTCTGCGATCCGAAGCGGCAGAATGCCTGCGCCAGTTCGCAGCCGAGCGGGCCGCCGCCGATGACCAGCAGGCGGCGCGGCAGCTCGGTCAGGTCGAAGATGTTCTCGTTAGTCAGATAGTCGATCTCGACGAGGTCGGGAATACAGGTTGTGTTCGGCCGCGCGCCCGTAGCGATAACTGCCTTTTTGAATCGCAGTTTCGTGCCATCCACGGTCAGCGTATCAGTTCCGGTGAAATACGCTTGGCCGAAAAAGACATTCACGCCGGCCGCAATCAAGCGGTGCACCGAATCGGAGCGGCTGATACGGGCGCGAATACCGCGCATGCGTTCCATCACGGCAGCAAAATCAACGCGGATATCGCCCGGGATTTGCGCGCCATACTGCTCGGCATTGCGCATCTCGGCATACAGCCGCGCCGTGCGGATGATCGCTTTCGACGGCACGCAGCCGACATTCAGGCAGTCGCCTCCGAGCAGGGCGCGCTCGATCAGTGCGACCTTCGCACCCAGTGCCGCTGCGGCGTGCGCCGCCACCAGACCTGCGGTGCCGGCACCGATGACCACCAGGCTGTACCGGCCTGCCGGCTGCGGATTGCGCCATCCGGCTGGATGCACGTTTTCCAGCCGCTCGCGATCGTGCGCGTCCGGTGGGGCTGTCGAATAAAAGACGTTGTGCGGTTGCATGGTTGTAATCCTTGAATAAAGGCAGCGGCTAAAGCCAGCCGCCGCGGAATCCGGCGTGCCGTAAACCGGTGTGGATATAGGGACAGTTCCGCATCAGCCGCCAGATCAGTTGGGTGCGATAATTTTCGATCATCAGCACCACGATGCCCTGATCTAGCCCGAAGTGGCCGTCCGAAACCCAGGCGCTACCATCGGCATTGGCGAGAGTCGGATTGAAACTGCTGGTGTACTGCTGATCGGTCAGCATTTCGGGATAGCGTTGCAGCATGTTGCGTGCGGCGCATAAGGTAATCTCGGGCGCGAAAGGCAGCGATGCCAGCGCCGCCCATCCGCTGAGAGTTCCGTCATCGGGCCCGTACGGCACGCCACGCGCGGCATAGCCGAACAAGCGTCGCCGTTCGTTGGCCAGTTCGGGCAGCAGATTGCTCGGGCCGTCACAGGCCGTCAGGCCCCAGCAGTTTTCGTCATAACCGGCGAAACCGTGCGGGTTACGCCGCGCGTACTCGCGCTGAATCTCGATTGCCCGTCGGCTGTTCTCGAAATAGTCGCAGCGCTTTTCGCGCATGAAGCGATCCCGAATGCCGCGAAAATCAATCCATGCGTGAGAGAACTGGTGGATGAATAATGGTCCCGCATACAGATAATCGTTGCCGTACAGATGCTCCCATTGATAGGTTGCCGTCCAGGCCTCGTAACTACCGTACTTAAGCGGATGCGTCGGCGAACCCATCGCGAGGACATAGAGGACAATAGACTCGTTGTAACCATCCCAGCCGTAGTGCAGGAATCCGCATTCCGGCTTCCAGCCTTGCCTAATCGTTGCAGCTCCACCCTGCGACCAACGCCAGTCGACGCGAAGGTATAGCGTCTCGGCGAGTTCGCGCAGTTCGGTTTCCTCAGGCGTATTCGCAGTGAAGTACATGCTTGCGGTCAACGCGCCGGCAATCAGCAGCGCGGAGTCAATGGTCGACAGCTCCGAACGCCAGACGCGGGCGCCGGTGTGCATGTCGAGAAAGTGGTAGTAGAAGCCCTTGAAGCCGGTCGCCTCCGGACTGCCGCCTTGATCGCTGTCACGAAAGAAACGCAACACGGAAAGACTGCGTTCGATCGCGTCGGTCCGCGCCATCCAGCCGCGTTCCACCGCCACCGGATAGACCGACAGAGCGAATCCGACGGCGGCAATGCTGGCCGGCGAATTCCAGCGCGAGGTGTCGGCGATCAGTCCGTTGGCCGGATTTACGGCTTGCAGGAAGTAGCCGAACGCGGCACGCTGGAGCTGGTCGAGCCACTGCTCGTTCAAAGACTCGCTGCTCATGCGGCAAAGTCTCCTCGGGACGACGGTTCGTGTACGTGATCCGTTGCGACTGCTGCCGAAAGGCAGGAGTTGAGAGTCACGATCATTACTATCACCTCCTTTGCTTGCAGTCACGGCGCATGACCGATTCGGCATCGGCAAGGGCTTCAACGTTCATGAGATCGTCTCCACTTCGGATTTACCCGTAAAAGACCCGGCCCGCCATCATGCCATGGAGTCGTGCTCCAGTGGCCCAGCAGCATGAGCTTCACATCGGCGAGCGCCATCTGCGGCTTCAGTCGTGGATCGTCGTAAAGATAAATCTGGCCAACCGGCTGATAGTTGACGGCGTGCCGGTAAGCATCCATCTTGTTGAGCAGTTTCGGGGTGAGTGTGTTTGTTTTCACGGTTTAATCTTCTTTAGGCATGATTTTCGTGACGGGCTGCGGCCGGGCGTGTTTGGCCGAAGGCTGCATTTTCGAGCTCCCAGAATCCTCGGAAGGATATGTGATCGAGCGGTCCCGGACGTTGGCAAACGGCGTGAGAGTATGAACCTGACGGTGAGTTGCGCTCATGATGTCCTCGGTGCGAATTCCACGGACCAGCAAGGCATCTGCGATGAGTGAGCGATGACAGCGCCACGGCACCGCTTCAGCGCACATCAAGACGATTTGGTATTGGTTCGCCACGCGAATCAATTCTTCGAGACTCTGTGCAAACTCGGGTGTTTGCATGTAATCTGCAAATCCTCGAAAGGAGGCATTGCGCCAGCCCACGTTCAGCGAATCGATCTTCGCATGACGCAGGCCGCCGAGTCCAGGCATATGAACATATTCCAAGCCGACTTTCTTTAACGAATGGAGCAAGGTAGCCTTGTTGAACTGCGGATTGTGCCGGGAATACGGAATGGTGCGCACATCCACTACGTATGTTGCACCGTGCGCCTTAATCAGGCGGATGAATTCCTCGATCGTGTGCGTGGAATGACCTATCGTCATTACCAGCAGTGAAGTTTTTTTCTTTGGCATGCTTTATTCCTCGTGTTCGGAAACTTTTTTATTCTCAGCGGATTCATTGTTTGCTTTTGAGTTTCTTGAGCACCGACCCCTTGTGCATAGCCGGAAGGTCGAGACTCATGAATGCGCTTTCGGGCTTGAAGTTTTAGCCGGCAACCGATCTTTGAGATCCTTGAGCGTGAACGGGGCCAGGATCGGCAATCAATTGGCGAGCGGCTTCCACCTGTTCCCATACATTCCACAGCAACACTCCTAGCACTCTATCGTTCTGCAAATAGTAGATGACGCCTTCCTCGTTGGGTCGCTTCCAGTCGGTAAAAGTCTCCAAGCGTGAGTCCACTTCGCCCATGGCTTCGTATCCCAAATCGAACATGTCGGAGTAAAAGAATGGCAGGTGATGATAAGGCTCAGACTTGCCTGCCATGTTTCATCCTGCCAATCGTCCCATGGAATTGGCGTTGTCTTCATGTTCGACTCGGATGCGCTTTCCCAACGCAAGGTTGTAGAATGCGGCTACGTCTCCTGCTGCATAAATATCGGGATGGCTGGTGCGCAGAAACTCGTCCACCACGATTCCATTTTCAACCTCGAGTCCGATTGTTTGAGCAAGCTCAACATTCGGCTCGATGCCGACTCCCGCTACCACTCCGTCCACGACGATTTCCCGATTAGTACTCGTTTTCAAAATATGTTGGTTGCCGCGAGTTTCCAAACCGACAATCTCTTCGCCGGCCAATATCTCAACGCCCTTTTGCTTGTAGAAGCCGGACACAAACTGAGCGAGAGGGCTCGGGAAGACACGATCTCCAATATCTTTGCCGGGGAAAATCATCACCACTTCTTTACCGTTCATAGCCAGCGCCGCTGCAATCTCAGAACCGATAAATCCGCCACCAATGACGGCAAACTTCCGCCCCGTTTCGGTGAGCACACACTGTCAAGGGATACTTCGCAAATAAAACTTTAGAGAAATACACCGGCTTAGACCAAAACTACCGATTCCCGATGTATATCCGCGGGAGACCGCTGAAAACACCAAGTACACTCAGCAGCCACAGCACCAGCACAATAATCACGACGATGTTCAAGATCTGCTTGACCCGTGCTTCCATCGGGATGAGGCTATTGACCAGCCACAGCAGAATGCCGACGACAATAATGCTCACCACCACCGAAAGCAATACCGCCGGAACTGCGCTCAAGATTCCAAATATGTTCAACAACCATAGCACCACCGCAATAATGACCACGATGTTAAGGATCTGCTTGATCCGTGACTCCATCGGGATATAGGCGTTGACAAGCCATAACAGAAGGCCGACGACGATCAGGCTCACCACTACTGAAACAAGCCCTATTGGCAGTACGCCCAAAACACCGACCGCGCTCAGCAGCCACAACACCACCGCGATGATCACGACGATGTTCAGTATCTGCTTGATGCGGGCTTCCATCGGGATATAGCTGTTAACCAGCCACAGCAGCACGCCGACAACGATAAGTGTTACCACAAGCGATATTAAGTCCATTGCCTTTCTCCTAAAATTGAAAAAAATGATTGACGTATAAAACCATGACTATTCTCTTATTGCTTCTCCACAGATCGGAACTGTCCTCCTTGTTCAAATTAAATAAGCAGACTGAGCAATAAGTTACTTCAGCATTATTAACCAAGCACCACCCGCACCCGATGCAGTTGTCCATCGTTCTGTAATCTGATGCTATTTCCGTTTAATTGACGCTCCCCGTCCAGTTCTATCGTAACGATACCGTGCTCTACTCCATTGGGGTTTTCAACCTCAATTTCATAGCGTGTATCTTCGTGCTGATAATATAAGCTGTAACTGCGCCATTCCTTGGGAATACAGGGATTAAAAACCAATTTACCGGCGAGGACCTGTAGACCTAGGATCCATTCCGTTCCTGTGCGGTAAAACCATCCTGCCGCTCCTGTATACCACGTCCATCCGCCACGCCGTACGTGAGGTGGCTCAGCGTAAATATCCGCCGAAAGCACATACGGTTCGACCTTATAGCCGTAAACACCGGTGCGGGTAGCCGTGCGGTTGATCGGATTAAGGATGCGCAGCAGTTCCGACGCTTCGTCACCTTCACCGAGCATGGCGAAGGCGATGACAGACCAGATAGCCGCATGGGTATACTGTCCCCCGTTCTCGCGTACGCCTGGGGGGTAGCTCTGGATCTAGCCAGGATCCTGCATGGTTTTGTCAAAGGGCGGGGTGAACAGCAAGACCAAATCTCCGTAACGAACGAGGTATTCCTGTACCGAATTCATTGCCCGTTGAGCTCGTTCGGGCTCGGCAGCGCCGGAAATGACAGCCCAGCTCTGAGCAATCGAATCAATGCGGCACTCGACATTAGTAGCAGAACCTAAAGGCGTGCCATCATCGAAATAGGCGCGCCGGTACCATGCCCCGTCCCATCCCTCTGCTTCCACTGCGGCTTTCAATTGGGTAGAATGTTCACGCCAGCGGATGGCCCGTTCATTATCTCCCCGTGACTCCGCCACACTTGCAAAATCATCGAGTGTTTTGATCAGGAACCAGGCCATCCAGACGCTCTCTCCCTTGCCCTGGTTGCCAACCCGATTCATACCATCATTCCAGTCGCCGCTGCCCATCAAAGGCAGACCGTGCACACCCGTTTTCAAACTCAGATCGAGCGCACGTGCGCAATGCTCGAAAAGGGTTGCCTGCTGTATCGACTGGGCTGGTTCAAAATAGGCGTCATCTTGTTCAGGGCCCAGCTCGGGCCCCTCAAGAAACGGTAAAGTTTCATCTAGCACGCTGACATCACCGCTCACCTTGATATAGTGAGATACGGCATAAGGCAGCCAGACACGGTCGTCGGAAAAATGAGTACGCACACCGCGACCGGTTGGTGGATGCCACCAATGTTGCACATCACCTTCAACAAATTGGCGCGCTGCGGCTTTTATAAGATGGCTGCGGGACACATCAGGCCGGGTAACGACCAGGGCCATGCTGTCCTGGAGTTGATCTCGAAATCCGAATGCCCCACCCACCTGATAGAAACCGGCTCGAGCCCACATGCGGCAACTCAAAGTTTGATAAAGCAGCCAGCCGTTCAACAGCAGGTCGAGCCCCCGGTCGGGTGTTTTTACCTGAACCTTGTTGAGGACTTTCTTCCACGACTGGGTCACCTCGTTAAAAGTCGTTGCTACCTCGGTTGCTCGATAGCGCCGGACTAACTCGCCGGCATGCGTATGATCATTGCCTTGTCCCAGCAGGAAAACGATTTCTACACGTTCGTTGGGCGTAAGCTCGATCACCGTCTTTAGTGCCGCACAAGGATCCAGGCCAGCGCCGACACGTTTTTTCAGTGTCCTGGTGCTCAGCAAACCAGCCGGTGCATCCAGACTCCCGTTGCGGCCGATAAATTCAGCCCTGTTAGAAGTCCACCCGGTTTGCCGGCCGGCAAGATCAGCAAAGGCAACGCGATGGCCAAATTCCTTATCCCAGGGGTTGTAAGCGAACAGGGCGCCGGTTTCCGTGTCCAGTTCGGTGATAATGTGGGGTGCAGTTACGGTACGCGACGCGCCGAGCACCCATTCCACATAGGCCGCGACCGTCAGCCGGCGGGTCCGCCCGGAAATATTCTTCAATGATAAAACCGATATCTTGACCGGATCGTCCGGGCTGACGAATTGCAGTAGCTCACTATGAATCCCATGGGATGCATGTTCAAAACGGCTATAACCCTGTCCGTGGCGTATCAAATAGCTGGCATTTTCGACGCGGATCGGTTGAGCAGTCGGGCTCCACAATTCGTTCGTCTCATCGTCACGCAAATAAAAGATTTCTCCGGGAGGATCGCTGACAGGGTCGTTCGACCAGGGCGTTAACTGATTTTCGCGGCTGTTACAACACCAGGTGCAGCCGCTTCCCGACTCCGAGACCATAAAGCCGAAGTCTGAATTGGCAATCACATTGATCCAGGGTGCCGGCGTCCACTGGCCCTTGTCGAGCACGATCACATATTCGCGTCCGTCTTCGGCAAAACCACCGAGCCCGTTGAAGAATTCGAGCGCAGGCAGCTCCAACGATGGCGAATCAATTTCGGGAGCGGGCAAGGCTTTCGGCAAAACAAAAGCGGATTCCGGTCGTGGGTGCCTCATTAGTTGCTCGGACAATGTGCCCCGCTTGCTGATTAGAACCACGCGTGCGGATGTCTGTAGCAGCAACCGTTCTTCTACCGAGAGATTAACAACCCGCATGATAAAAATCTCACCATGGTATTCATGCTCCCGATGGGCAGAAAGTGTCTGGTTTTCTCTTACCATACCTTCCAGTAGAATTTGCAAATCCTCGATGTAGGACGACTCCTTTTCGTTCAGGATTACCAGATCAATGGCAAGTCCTTTCATGCGCCAATACTCATGTGCGCGCAGCAATTGTTCGACGATGGTCCGGTCTTCAAATTCCGTTACGCGCAGCAACACGATTGGTCGATCTCCCGAGATTCCATGTCGCCATAATCCGGTGACGTTCAAATTATTCAACTGCATCAACCTGGCCACTGAGCGAAGCCAGGGATCGGAAAAGACCAAACGGTTAGCCAGATCCTGAAACAGCTGCGCCTCGTCCGGTTTGGTGCGAAGATAATGCAGTTGTACATGGGCGTGGGTCCATGCCAGTGCGGATACACGTTCGAACGCGGCAGCGTTGTGGTATTTGTCGGCCAATTCTTCCGCCGCTTGTCGTGAAGAGGTGACCAGGGTAGTAAAAGTCACATGTTCGGTTGCACCCGATGCAATGCGAACTCGTGTGCGCAAACTAAAAATCGGATCGAGAACGGCACCAACCGTATTCGTCAGCGGGCGTCCATCCATCACCGCAATCGGTTCTCGCAGCGTTTGTCCACGCCCGACAAAGCGGGCCCGGTCAGTTTCGTATTGAATTTCGTCCCCGGTTTGGCTGCGGGCCAGCACATGGGCTGCCCAGATGTCGGTATCGCTGTCTGAACGCTTGCGCCGCTGAGCGATTAGCCCATGGGCCTGGGATAGATACTCGGTCTTGATGAACAGATTGGAAAAAGCGGGGTGGGCAATGTCCGCAGGAAATGGTGCAAGTACGACCTCCGCATAGGAGGTAATTTCGATTTCCCGGGTATGCATTCCACTATTGATCAAACTCAGGCGTCGAATTTCCGCGTCATCCTCCGGCGAGACAACAATTTCCAGAATGCTTGTTATACTGCCATCGATGCGAGTGATACGAACACGGTCTTCGGCGAATATCACTTCGTAGTGGTCAGGAGCTGTCACCGTCGGCTGGTATCCGGCAGACCATACCCGGCTATCTTTAACATCGCGCAGATAAATATAACTACCCCAGGAGTCCCTCGTCACGTCTTCGCGCCAGCGCGTTACCGCCAGATTCCGACAAAGGCTGTAGCCCGATCCTGCAGCGGTGATCATCACGGCATAACGGCCATTGGACAGTATTTGCGAGGAAGGTACTGAAGACATAGGCGAGGGTACGCGCCGGACCGGTGGTTGTTCTAATTCTTTGACTTCGGAAAGATCCTGGATAAACGGCATGCTGCTGGCTTCCGCACCACTTGGGACACGTTCCTGCAGCAACAAGTGGGCTGCCTGAATCAGCGGCGCGCGATGGAAGCGATGGCGCATGGCTCCGTCATGCACAACATTGGCAATAGCCACCAGAGACATACCCTGGTGGTGCGCCATGTAGCAACGTACCATCGCGACCCGCTGGCCTTCGGCAAGTCTGATCGGGGTGAAATCAAGCGCTTCATAGAAACCGAAGCGGCCCATTGCGCCCTCCTTTTTTAAACGCTCGAAATTTTCCACGGCGGCATGAGGAAGATACATCGCGGCCAAGGCCGTGGCGTAAGGGGCAATCACCATATCTTCGCCGAGGCCTCGCTTCATTCCCAGGCCGGGCACGCCAAAAGCAGCGTATTGATAGGTGAAGAAGAGGTCGCGGCCATTGAAAGCCGATTCTGAAACACCCCACGGAACACCCCGTTTTTTTCCATATTCAATCTGCCGTTTTACCACCAGCCGGCAGGTACGGTCGAGCAAACTATACCGTGGCGCAAACATCACCAGGGAAGGCATCAGGTATTCAAACATCGATCCCGACCATGACAGCAGCACGGTGCCACCCGCGGCTCGTATAACCCTTCGTCCAAGGTGGAACCAGTGGGTGCTCGGTACATCGCGCTTGGCAATCGCGACGAAACTGGAAAGGCGTGCCTCTGAAGCTAGCAAATCGTAATAGCTGGAATCTAAAGTGCCTTCCGCCACGCGGTATCCAAGCGCAAACATATGGCATACGGAATCATAAAGAAAGCGAAAATTCATTTCGTGGAACAGCGTATCCATCTGTACAGCCATGTTTTCCAGTCGATCGGTAAGCGCTTCGGCCTGCTCACCGGCTCGGCGCAGCGCCGCCAGTGCTTTAAATTTACTGGCCGTCTGATCCTCTTCAGGAGCTTCCTGGATTTTTTCCAAACACAGCGCATAACAACCGGATAGCTCGTCTAAATGAGTCTCCAGGGTCAGAAATTCCCGGAGATACGCCGAAGAATGTAACTGTGTATCCGTTTCAGCACTTGCGTCGAGACGTCCCGCGAAATGAATCCACGGAACCAGGCTATCTACATCGCGCGCATGAGAGCGTATGTCATCGAGAAGCAATGTAGCCCACGCCAGCACTTCGCTGTCGGCGACATCGCCGCGTTCGGCGGCATAGGCGCGCGCCATATCCTGCAATGTGTCGGCGCCTTGCGTCAACTGCCGCCAAAGGCGACTCCAGCCATTTGCGTCATCAGGATGGCTTTGCAACATTTCCCCGAGGACAACAACTTTTTGTTTCAGTTCTTTAAGTGTAACAGTGTTGGTACGCCGGTCATCTCTGATGTTATCGAGCGCATCCAGGAGAAGTTGATGCGTATCCCTAAGGCCGGTCAATGCGGTAGAAAGATCGAGGGGTTTCCTGAGCATTTCCCGGCAGGCCTCAGCCAGCGCGAGCAGATGTCCAGCCAGGTTGCCGCTGTCCACGGTCGATACATACCGGGGCTCCAGCATATGCAGATCGCGGGTATCGTACCAATTATAAAAATGTCCGTGTAGACGCGGAAGTGACAGGAGTGTTGCCAATGTGGCTTCGAGCCGATCGACGGTGTCCATCAACCCGATCCAGCCAAAATCCCTGGCAGCTGTGACGGACAACAGATAAAGGCCAAAATTGGTGGGCGAACTACGATGGGCGATAACGGATTGCGGGTCTTCCTGAAAATTATCCGGTGGCAGATAGTTTTCCTGTGCTGTCACGAAGGTTGTAAAAAAACGCCAGATACGCCTCCCGATCAAACGCAGTTGCAGGCTATCCGAAGGTTGCAGATATTCGGCCCGATCAACCCCGGGCGGAAGGCTCAAGGCGCGAGCAATGACCGGCGCCAGCCACCATAACAGCAGGAACGGTCCAGCAGTCTTAATTCCAGCCGGATTGAAAAGCAGTACTATGGCGCCGGCGCCAAGAACGATCGTAGAAGAACTGCCAAGTGACAGGACGAGATTCTTCAGCGAATGCCCCGCGACTGTTTTTGCCTCGAGAGCGGTGACCCAGTTGAGCAATTGACGTCGGGTAATAAACAGCCGCACCAGAGTACGGACGATAGCATCCATCATCAACCAGGCTTGTTGCGCGAGTAACGTCAATGTCACCAGGCTGTTGCCAGTTGCCCATAGCACATTCCTTATAATCAATCGCAAATGGTTAACCAGCGAGACGCCTCGACGGGGCAACGTGAAGCTACTCGCAATAGTCAGGATTGCAGGAAAGGCCAATGCCACCAACACGAACCCGATCAGTATACCCTGCGGGGCATTCGGGATTGCCCAAATTGTGATCAAGGCAAACAGGGCTCCCGGTGCCGACAGCGATCGGCGCAAATTGTCGAGCATCTTCAAACGTCCGATCATGGGCATACCCTTGCCCCGTGGCCCAAATATCCAGGGCAACAACTGCCAATCGCCGCGAGTCCAGCGATGTTGACGTGATGCCGAAACTTCCGTGTGGGAAGGATATTCCTCGAAAAATTCTATATCGCTCACCAGTGCGCACCGCGCGAACACGCTTTCGAACAAATCATGACTCAGCTGGGTGTTC
Organism: uncultured Methylococcaceae bacterium; assembly: GCA_964568805.1. Classification (GTDB taxonomy): domain Bacteria; phylum Pseudomonadota; class Gammaproteobacteria; order Methylococcales; family Methylomonadaceae; genus CAZMRW01. The sequence continues at coordinate 22,311 of CAZMRW010000023.1, forward strand.
TCAGGCACGCGTCCTGCCAGCGCGGCTTCAAACGTGTCTACATGATACAAACCCTTGCCGCTGTAGGTACCGAGTGCAAACAGATCCTGATAAAGTTCGGACACCGAACTGGAGTAGGCATCGGTGCCGGAAGCGCCGGCAAAAATCTGGTGAAATATCGAATGCTCCTGCCGATGGGGGAGAGTCGCCGTCACGCGTGGCTGGAGGATGCCGTAGCCATCCACGACACACTGTGTGCCCGGATCGAACACCGGCCGATTCAGCGGATGGGCTGCCACACCAACCAATTGAGATACGATGCCCATGGGCAACTTCGTGTCAGCATCAAGAGTAATGACATAACAAACGCCAGATGGAGCGACGGCCGGTTCACCATTAATCGGGAGAAATGACGTATTGACTGCACCACGCAACAGACGATTAAACTCGTGCAGCTTGCCTCGCTTGCGTTCCCACCCCATCCATCTGCCCTCGCTGGGATTCCACAAGCGTTTACGGTGGAATACAAAGAATCGTTGCTCCCCATACTTGGTGTTGAGCGCTGCCACCGCGTCAACGGCTATGCTTAACAACTGGCCATCGTTCGGCATCGTTTCCTGATCGGCATCAGACCAATCGGACAACAATGCAAAAAGAACATGACCAGCCGGATTGGACAAATAACGGATCTCCATCTGCTCGACCTGCTCCTTTACCCCTTCCTCGCTAACGAACATCGTCGGTACTACAACGAACGTACTCATCGTTTGGGGTACATCGTCCTTAAGATCGAGCCGCGGAAGGTAATTTGGATCGAAACGAGGCAGATAACGCGGCGGAAGGGCAGAAATGATGAGCCGATTCACCAGGCCAACGGCGATATCCGATGCGGGAAATACCCCAAACAGCGCGAGCAAGATCAATTGAAATCCGTTTAGTCCCGCCACAAGGCATGCGCTCAAAGGTAGCGAGAGCAACAATACGGTCAACAGACCGAGGCTGCCCATGTAAGCAAGCCCCGCATGGGCGATATAGCCGCGCAAAAGTTGTTGCTTGAAGGAAGGTCGATAACCGACTTCCTTTTCAAATAAGTACCGGCCTGCCCCGATCAAGTAATAGCCCGGATCCTGCCGTTTGGCGTCGGTCGTGGAATACTCACTGATACGATTCACCTTATCGATCACCCGACGAGCGATTTCCACCTCCGATAGCGGGGAGCGTCTGGCGAGATCTTCAATTGCGTGGCGGTAACGATCACGAGTCAGAAAATCCATTGCACTGTATCCGTCGTGAGCACACAGGTTCTCGTCCACCATGCTCGCATCCTCGACGAACCGGGGCCATTCGAATGCAGAGATGGCGCGCATGCTGATGATGATGTTGCGTACCGTCTGGTTATCCGCAACCTGGTCGGCGTGCTCCAGATGCACGATTTCATCCAGGCTGACGCCTAGCTCTTTCAGCCAATCATTCAGAAAATCGAGGGAAAGCGTGGTGCCCGGATGCGGGTCGTGCAAACGCTGCAGGATCTGGACCACATACGCCTGACGCAGAGACGCGGCGGGTAATACCGCCTTGGGCAGCGGCGAGTCCGGCTTGTCTGTTTGAGCGTAAATTTGTTCGACGTGATCGACGAACTCGTCTGCCAGCCGACGGCCGGCTTGGGAACGCATGATGCGAACGGCCAGGCGGCGAAGATTTTCGACCAGCAAGACCCGAAGAGTACTCGGTATCGCCCAGAGTTCACCGATCGTGAGGGGTTCGACTTTTTGATACGCCCGCACAAATAGGGTTAACAACTCCGGGTCGAAGCGGCTGTCGGTATGAGCCACCAATGCCCAGACGATACCGTAGACTCGGGGATAGCCGGCAAGTACGCCTTCCGACAACTTGGGCAGTTCATGATAAAAGCTTTCGGGCAAATCGACGTGAATGTCGTTGACCTGCTCTTCGATCACATGAAAATTATCCAGCAGCCATTCCGCTGCCGGTGTAATGGCGTGCTTCTCATTTACCGCCTTGGCGACTGCTTTATAGGCATCGAGCAGCACCCGGCAATTCTCGCGTACCCGCGGAATCAGTTTTCGGCCTTGTTTGCGACTGCTGATCTTTTGCGCCTGCGCCAAGCTAACCGCATGCTGTTCGAGCCTTTCGGTGCTGAATAGCTCAAACCGGATGGGTGCCTCATTATCCCCTGGGTGATCAACTCTAACGTATCGCCTTTGTTCTCGTTGCTTCGCCATGGTTTTATTCTCTGAGCCAAAAAATCGTGTAGTTAACCGTGAAAGTTTTGGAACATTTCGGTCGCCAAAGCCGTATCACCAATGCAAAAACTCTTGTCGCCCAATCTGTCGTGGCTTTCTTGTTCCGGTCCAGCCACAATAGAAGGGGCTAGTGACAAGGAATCAGATCAACTTTCCGCGAATAACGTGATCTCCGGTCCCAATACCATCGGTATAGCTTATGATCGCTGTTAACACGGTGACCTAAGGCTGAATGCCAGAAACACCGGAATCAGAAGACTATTGAGACCTCCACCCCGCAATGCGGAGATTTTTTCATACATTTGCATGAAGCCACTTGTATCGGCCTTGACTCTGAAAGTGAAAACAGAATGGTATTATTTCAGGGCTAGATTTTGTCCCATAAGATCAGAACCGGTAAAATGAAAACAGCTCAAAAGTTGCGTAGTCTTGGCCCTTGGGCCTTTTCCCTCATGGGAGGTTTTGGTGCACGAGTCCCAGGATACCCACGACAATTAAATACACGGCCACGAAATAATTTAAAAACCTCGGCACCAGCAAAATTAATATCCCTATCACAAGCGCCAATATGGGTTCGATAGCGATACTCATGACTGCCCTCCTAATTAAATATAAATTAAGTCTATCGGGAAGTTCGAAATTAGTCTGTACGGTATCGTACATAAGAACGCTGTCAGACATCCCCTGTTATCAGGCATAGGGTCCTACGCAATCGGCTGACACCTTGATTTTTGACCATTCGTCCTGATCCTGTCTGCCGCAATCCTGTCGAATCGGTCAAAGCGTATCAAATTTATCAAGCCCGCTTGCATCACCGATATCAAGTCTGCCTGGGTAATCTGGCCTTGTTATCCCGTCCTCCAACGCGAAACCAGAGTGACTTGATCGTTACCAATAGCAGCAGGCTGAAGAAACCGGCGATTGCGCATGCAACCAGATCGTCCCAATGCAATTGGCCAAAATGGAAAAGCAATTGCGCCGGACGCCAGAATACGGCCGTCGCCAGGAGCGCAAGAACACTGCCAAGAAGAATCCAGAGCGAGCGGTTGGGCCGCAGAAACGACTTGAACAGAGAAGCCTTGAACGAGCGATTGATCAAAATCAGGCCGATGTTCATCAGCACCAGAGAAGTGAAGACCAGCGCGCGCAGATCCGCCTCGGGCATTTCCATGCTAGCCCCGCTGATCAAAATGCCCGCCAGGATCGCGAGAACAACCAGACCTTGAAGGACCGCCCATAAAATTCGCTTCGGCTGCAGCAACGGGCTTTCGGGATCACGCGGGGGGCGCTGCATCACATCGTCCTCCTCTTTTTCGGCTTCAAACACCACCGAACACGCCGGGTCTATGACCATTTCGAGAAAGGCGATATGAATCGGCGTCAGCATGAGCGGCAGCCCCAGCAAAAGTGGTAGGAGCGCGAGTCCGGCTACCGGGATATGCACTGCGACAATGAATTCAATCGCCTTGCGCAGATTGTCGTAGATACGACGGCCCAGGCGGATTGTTGTCACGATTGAACCGAAATCATCGTCGAGCAGGACGATTGCGGAGGCTTCGCGCGCAACGTCCGTTCCGCGCCCGCCCATGGCAATGCCAATGTGAGCCGCCTTGATTGCCGGCGCATCGTTTACCCCATCGCCGGTCATGGCGACGATCTCGCCATTGGCTTTCAGACTCTGGACAATGCGCAGTTTTTGATTGGGTTGGATGCGTGCGAATATCGTCGTAGATTGCACGCGCTTGGCAAGATGGTCGTCCGACATAGCGTCGATTTCGTCACCGGCCAGCACATCCGTCGAGTCAAGCCCGGCTTTTAAGCCAATGGCGCGGGCCGTTGCCGGATAGTCTCCGGTAATCATCACCACCCGGATGCCTGCAGAACGGCATTCGGCTACGGCTGCTGGCACATTGTCGCGTATCGGGTCGGCAAATCCTATGAGCCCGACATAATCAAACTGAAAGCCGCGAGGCGTTTCCGGCAGGTCGTTCTCCTGCGCTGCTTTCGGGACGTTTGCCTTGGCGACCCCCAGCACGCGAACGCCATCGTGCGCCAGCGCATCGACCTGTTCGCGGATTTTGACCAGGCGCTCAGCGGGCAGCTGGCACAGTTCGGCTATGGCTTCGAGAGCGCCCTTGGCATAGGCCGTGCCGTTTCCATCATTATCGCTGGACAGCAGGTTGGCTACCGCGAATAAATCCGGCCGGAGACCGTAAGCACGAATCAGGGTGCGATCGGCGAAGCTGGCCTTGCTCGGACCGATTTGAGTCTCCCAGAGCGCATGGACGGCCATGTCCATCGGATCGGTGGGTTCGGGCGGGCAAGCGAACAGGGCCGCTTCCAGGATTTCTCTTGTCTTGTCAATGACTTTATTTTTTTCATCCTGACCCCAGTGCGTCTCCTCGCCGAGTAAGGAAACGACCGTCATGCGATTTTCGGTGAGCGTGCCGGTCTTGTCCGTGCATAAGACCGTGGTGGCTCCCAGCGTCTCTATCGCTGATGCGCGGCGGGTGAGTACGCGGGCTTGTGAAATACGCCACGCGCCCATCGCCATGAATACGGCCATGACGAGCGGGAATTCCTCAGGCAGCATGGACATGCCGATCGCGATGCCGCCCAGCGTGGCTTCAAGCCAGGATCCGCGGAGCAGCCCGAACAGTAAAACTGTCAGCGACCCTACGAGAGAGCCGATAAAGGCGAAGGTCATCACAAACGAATGTATCTGACGTTGTAAACGAGGTTGTTCCGTTTCGATAGTGCCAAGGGCGCGCCCGATTTTGCCCATTTCACTGCGGATACCGGTCGCGTGCACCAGAGCCTGTCCGGTGCCGCGCACCACCAGCGTTCCGGCAAAAATATAAGGCAAGTCTTCACCGCCCGGCTTCGGTACCGCACGCTGAGCTTGAGTCTGCACGGGGGCACCCTGTGCCGATTTGCGGACCGGAACGGATTCGCCGGTTAAAAGCGATTCATCGAGCAACAGGTCTTGCGACCAGAGCAAAGTGGCATCGGCCGCAATCCGGTCTCCTTCGGATATGACGATCAGATCGTCCCGCACGACCTCCCGGCCGGCTATGAGAATTCTCTTGCCGTCCCGAATGACCAGGGCCCGGGGACTCGCGAGATTTCGCAGCGCTTCCAGTACTTTTTCGCTGCGGGTCTCCTGGACAAGGGTGATCGTAACCGAAAGGGAGGCGAACAGTAGCAAGAGTATGGCTTCTATTCGGTCACCCATCAGAAAATAGACGATGCCACCTCCAATGAGCAGCGCAAACATGGGTTGGCGCATCACTTCGAACAGGATGCGCCAAAATCCCCGCTTGTCGGATCTGGGCAGTTCGTTGTACCCGTCCAGTTTCAGGCGTTTTGCCGCCATTTCACTGCTTAGGCCGTTAATGGGTTCATGGTCTTTCATAGGGACGTTCCCCGTTTTTCCTAAAAATAGCGTTGGTGCCTGATAGTCCGCCCATCATAAAATGATGGTCAGAATGGGGGTGCAAATTCATTTATGCCCCAGAGGATTTTCGCACGTATACCCTGTGGCGTACAGAACGGATAAATCCGCACCTACAGTATCGCGCGTCCCGTCATAATTTTATTGAAGGTAGATGCAGGCCAGGGTGGCAAGCTGGAACAGCATGAATATCAAAACCTGGAAATGGAAACCAAACGAGAAGGGGAAATCCGGTAAATTCTGGATACAATCCCGAACTGCAGAGAACTCCGGTGAGTCTGGTTGTTAAAATCCGCCAAAACACTCGTTACGATAGCGACCCAGCGCCCAAAGCGGAAAATATTTGTCGTAACCGTGGTATTTCAGATAAAAAACCTTGGGGAATCCGGGAGCATTGAAGCTTTCGTCTTTCCAGAATCCGTCTGTCTGCTGGTTTTTCAACAGATAATTCACTCCGGCCTCGACTTCAGGGCAGCCTGCTTCGTCCGTCGACAGTAATGCCAGAAGAGCAAGCGCGGTATGGAATTCGCCGCGATTCTTCCCATCCTGATAACTGTCATTATCCTCGCCCCAACCCCCGTCGACGCGTTGTCTGGATTTCAGCCAGGCTACGGCCTTCTGAATACAGGGATCATTTTTTGCGACGCCTGCGGCTTCAAAACCGCAGAGCACCGACCAGGTGCCATAAATATAATTGGTGCCCCAACGGCCAAACCAGCTACCATCGGCTTCCTGCTCATTGCGCAAGTAATGGATGCAGTGATCTATGACTTTCTTGTATTCCGGGTTCCGGTTAACCAGATTGCCCATGAATATAAGCGAGTGAAGACATTGGTCCTGGCGGCCCCGCCCCGGGCCAGTATCCACTCGCGAGCCTTGAGCATATGCGCTGCATGGCTGGAATCGCCGGCCATTTTCAAGGCGTAATAAGCCTTGGTGGTACAACTGATGTCGCCCGAACCGCCTTGATAGAGCGGATAACTGCCGTCCGCGATTTGTTTTGTGCGCAGATACCTGGCAATCTTGACCTGTAGCGCTTCGTCGATTTCGTCCATGTAGTGCATCATCAGAATGTATTCCGAGGGGATGGTGCAATCGGCTTCCAGTTCGAATATCCAGTAACCCTCCTTGTGTTGCAGGCCGAGGAGTTGCGTCCGGGCTTTGGAAATAGCGCGATCCAGGATAGATGGATCATGGGAGGCGCCTGGGTAGGCGAATTCCGGACCGGGAAGGGAAGTGGTATCTTTTAGCATGGTTTGGTATTCCTTGATCTAACTCGCCCGTTAAGGTTACGATGGGGCATATTGGGATAGACAGCTAAATTTCTCAGCCGGCATCGGGTAAATCCGGGTTGGCCGAATAAAAAAAGCCGCAGTAAGGAGCCGCTGCGGCGAAAGAGGCCACTGGAGAGGAGCATTGCATTGATGCCAGGGCTGATTTTGAGGTTTATGGCAAGTCATTGATTCTTATTTCAGTCTCTGGCAAATAGCTTAATGGCAATATCAGGCTCGGTCTGTGCGGCAACGTACATAAAAAATTCAACCGGCTCAAACTAAATAAATCCCAAAATAGTTGCTGACTAATTGGGTTAACGCAAACGCCTTTGTCAGCAGCATGGCCAGTCAATACTCCCCGCCTTGGCAAACTAGATTGACCAGATCAGACGTTATTTCTTGCTATTAAGGCAATAGACATGATACACATACGGAAACTTATATTCAGATAGGTTCTTCAATCTCTGGACGGTCGAGCATCCCATGTCCGAGTCCAAAGCGCATCCACCGATCTCTCGCAACGCTTTATCCGGCTAATTCTGCCGCACGTCGGTCGCACATTAGTTAATGCACAAGTCCCACTGGAAGCAAGACCGATAGGTTCACTATAGGCTGATTATGCCTACCCCTTCCAATGATCGATCGCCCGGGAACTAACTCATTCCAAAAGTTAAATTAAGGCAACATCAACAAACATATGCACGAAGAAAAAGAGACAGGACGCGTGGAAGGGTTTAGTGATCATGTCTTCGCCATCGCGATGACGCTGCTTGTGATCGAAATCGATATACCGAGCCATGAGCTGGTTGCGGTAAAGGGGCTGGCGCAATCCTTGGTTGAACTTTGGCCCAGCTATTTGGCGTTCTTGACCAGCTTCGTCACAATCCTTGTAATCTGGGTACACCACCACTGGATCTTCGGGTTGATCAGAAGAATTGACCATTCTTTCCTTTACTGTAATGGCCTTTTACTGCTCTTTGTCGCATTCCTGCCCTTCCCAACAGCGCTAATAGCAGAGTATTCGACCCATCCCGAAGCAAAGGTGGCCGCAAACGTCTATACAGGGACATTCCTGGCAATTTCACTCGCCTTCGACATCCTATGGCGATATGCCTCGATAAAACTGCTGTCAACCAATGCAACCAGCGTAGAAAAAGACGAAGCCGCGCAAATTACCAAGCAGTATCGGTTTGGCCCCTTTCTTTATTTCGCGACATTCGGGTTATCGTTCGTGTATGAAACATTGAGTCTTGCTCTGTGTTTGTTGCTGGCATTATTTTTCGCGCTCTGGGGCTGGCCAATCAGAAGGAAGGGGCGATGATGACGCTTCATCAATAACAAGCATGCAGGAGACTCGCTAGTGTTTACATCTGAGTTAATTACGGAGTGAAAATGATTCCAAATCACCAGCCTGGGTCGAAAACAGCCACAATACCCAGCGTGACCGAGCTCGCTTCCCCACACTAGCCGACTCTCATCGGATTCACCCTACCGATATCCCAAGCGATGGATTGAATGTCAACGATACTCTGTGTTATAAAGCACAGCCTGAATTCACTATTTTATTTATTTCAATTGACCTTAAACACCGGGTTTTCCAATAGGGTTAAGGCCCCATGAGTGGAGAATTCAAACTTTGGCTATAGATTAGGAATATTGATTATGATCGATGCACATAATCCTCGACAAAACCATCTCATCGGCGCCCTGCCAGATGATGTATACGAGCGCCTTTTTCCCCAACTGGAATACATCCCGCTGCCGCTCGGCCATGTGCTTTATGAGTCGGGAGACGAGTTGCGTTATGCTTATTTCCCAACGACCTGCATCGTATCGCTGCTTTATGTCATGGAGAATGGCGCATCGGCCGAAATCGCCGTGGTCGGTAACGAGGGCATCATCGGAGTCGCCCTCTTCATGGGCGGCGGAACCATGCCGAATCGGGCCGTCGTGCAGAGCGAGGGTTCCGCCTATCGGCTGCGGGGACAGCTTCTTTTGCAGGAATTCAACCGTTACGGGGCGCTTCATCATTTGTTGCTGCGCTATACCCAGGCGCTGATTACCCAGATGGCGCAAACGGCGGTTTGCAACCGGCATCATTCCGTGGATCAGCAACTGTGCCGCTGGCTGCTGCTGAGTCTCGACCGGCTTGCTTCGAACGAGTTGACCATGACCCAGGAATTGATCGCCAATATGCTGGGCGTTCGGCGCGAAGGCGTCACGGAGGCCGCCGGAAGATTGCAGCGGGCGGGATTGATTGAATACAGCCGCGGCCGCATCACGGTCCTGGACCGGCCGGGATTGGAAGCACGGGTCTGCGAGTGCTATCAAGTGGTCAAAACCGAATCCGACCGCCTGCTGCCCTTGATATCCGGAGGGGAGCTTCACACTTGAGTTATGCGAAATCATGAAATTCGCTAAGCGAACTCGCTTTCTCTTTATCCGGGGAGCATGAATAAGAAAAATCGGCCATGTCGCGGCCCCTCTCGCCTTACTGGGCCCGTTGCAGGGTATTAATCGTTTCATAAGTAATCGCATGCCGCGGAGTTAAAAAACATGTTTTTTAACTCCAATGCTGGAATCGGGAAAGTGCAGAAACTTATGGGACGATTAATACATAGCCGGTTTCGCCCCATCTGTTTCTGAAGCCGGACTTTCCATCCGGACGCACGTACGTACGCTAACGTACAGACGGTAGGCGTCTTCTGCGGTAGCTTATCTAACGGTGAGCGGTGTTCCTCGAGCACCGCCGACATCGAAATGTTCATTCCTGGATTCTTGGATAATCTGTCGAGTTTCCTAAAATATTGCAGGAGAGTACTCGTGCCGTCCCAAAAAGCTGTCTCCGCCAGCAACCTTCTGCTGGCTGCCCTACCCAGCAAGGATCGCGAACAGTTTCTCGCACAGTGCGAACCCGTTGAGCTCACTTTTACAGAGGTGCTTTACCGCGCCGGGGAACTCATTCCGCACGTTTACTTCCCGACTGAAAGTTTCATTTCCCTGGTAAGGCCCCTCGATAATGGCGCTAGCCTGGAAGTGGGGCTTGTCGGCAATGAAGGCATGCTCGGAATTACCCTCATACTGGGTATCCATGACGCCCTGTTTCACGCTCTGGTCCAAGGGGCAGGACCCGCACTGCGCATAACGGTGCCATCGTTTCTCCGTCAACTCGAACAGAGTCCCGCGCTGCAACGAGAGTTGAAGCGTTACCTCTATGTGTCGATGAGCCACCTGGCGCAAACCGCCGCCTGTACCCGCTATCATGTGGTAGAGGAGCGTCTCGCCCGTTGGCTGTTGATGACTCAGGACCGGGCGCACTCCGACACCTTCCATGTCACACATATATTTCTGGCTTACATGTTGGGGGTACGGCGCGTCGGCATCACCAAAGCGGCAAATTCCCTGCAGAAACAAAAGCTCATCAGGTACCGCCGCGGAGACATCACCATTCTCGACCGCGCCGGTCTGGAAGCCGTTTCCTGCGGGTGTTATCGCGACGAGAAAGTTATCTACCAGAATATCCTGGGTTAAATAACTTCTCAAATTCTTCTGCGGACACCGGTTTGGAAAACAGATACCCTTGTCCATAATCACAGCCTGCCCGCATCAGCAAGTCGCGCTGTTGCGGCGTCTCGATTCCTTCGGCGATAACCTTCAAACCCAGTTTGTGCGCCATCAGTATCATGGCTTCACATAATGTCATATCGGTGGACTCGGCGATCAGATTGGAGACAAAGGATCTATCTATTTTCAAGTAATCGATGTCGAACTTTTTCAGAAAGGACAACGACGAATAGCCGGTGCCGAAATCGTCGAGCGATACTTGCACTCCGGCATCCCTGAAAGCGAGTAATTTTTCTGAAACAATGGAGGAAGCATCCATCAATAACCTTTCGGTGATTTCCACCATAATGCTGCTTCCAGGCAGGCCGAGAAGTTGCAAATAGTCGAACCAGTCTCTAAGTCTATAACTATGATTGTGGAACTGCGCGGGAGATTTATTGATGCTGATCTGGAATTCCGGGCAGTGATTTCTGCGCCATATGGCCACTTGATTTACCGTTTGCCGGAATACCCATTCGCTTATCTCAATAATCATCCCGGTAGCTTCGGCAATGGGAATAAATTCAGAGGGTCCGATCAGCCCACGCCGTGGATGTTGCCAGCGGAGCAGCGCCTCGGCTTTCTGGATAGTGCCTGTCGCCAAATCGACGATGGGTTGATAAGCCACCCAGAACTCTTCATAAATCAGTGCGTGGCGTATATCATTGGTCAGCCGTAATCGATTCTCCGCGTCTTCCTGCATGGCTGGCGCGAAGTAGCAAAAACGGTTGCGTCCCTGATTTTTTGCGGCATACATGGCCTGGTCCGCTTTTTTCAGCAACTCATTCATATTGTCGGCGTCGTCCGGATACAGCGCAATGCCGATGCTGACCGAAACATAACAGCGTTCACCTTTCAACAGGAAGGGAGCCGTCATGCATTGCATAATGGATTGAGCGACACGATCTATGATGCCGAGTTCATCCAGTTCACCCAGAATGATGGTGAATTCATCGCCGCCGGGGCGCGCCAGCGTATCGGTCTCGCGGATGCAGACAGACAGGCGTTGAGTAGTTTCCGTCAGCAACCGGTCCCCCATGTCATGCCCCAGTGTATCGTTGATTTCCTTGAAATGGTCAAGGTCGAGGAACATCAGCGCCAGTTTCCGATCCGCTCGATGGGCTTTTTTGATGTCTCGCTGCAAGCGATCGAGGAACAGGCGCCGATTAGGCAGCCCGGTGAGCGGATCGATGTTCGCTTCTTTACGAATGATTTCCTCCGACCGTTTTTTTTCGGTGATGTCCAGCACCGCCGCAAGACAGGTTTTGCGGGTTTTGTCGGCAATCGCCTCGATAGCCACCCAGTGATTATTCTCGCCACTCTGAAGGGTTATCTCGCAGTACTGGGTGTTATCGCTCGCGAATACGTTTTCCAGAAAACGGATGAAAACCGGCCGATACTCGCTGGATACGCTGGTTACAAAGGGTTGTCCGGCCAGCTTGTACCGAGCGATGCCCAGTAATTTTTCTCCGCAAAAATTCGTCTGTTTAATGACGCCGTCGCTGCTTAAGGTGAAATAAGCGATCGGGGAAAAATCGAACAGATCGGAATAGTGTTCCAGGGCTGTTTCAGCGTTAGTGCGCGCTTCTCGCAAGGCCTCGTTCTGCATTTCCAGTTCAATCTGATAGACTTGCAATTCGTGCACTAACCTTTTCTCGTCTATCGATTTGTCCGTCGCCGTCCCTTGTTGGTCGGCGAGCCGCTGTTCCGCGCGTCGGCGCAGTTCCTCGGCATCCTCGGGTTTGTCAGTCTGCTTGTCCATGACGAATCCTTAATTCGGCTTCCAGTTTCTTGGTTTCGGAAATATCGATAAAGGTGATAACCACGCCGTCAATCAGGTTGTCCTGGGTGCGATACGGCATGATACGCACCTTAAACCAGCGATTGTCGCGGGCTTTGACCTGTTTTTCGATAAATATCAGAGTGCGCAGCACTTCCTGTGCATCGAATTGCAGTTGCGGATACTCCAGATCGGTAACGATGTCGGAAAGCGGCCGGCCGACATCGCCGGCAATCAGCTTGAACAGATGCGTGGTGTGGCTGGTGAAACGCCGGATGTTGAGGGCATTGTCCAGAAATACCGTGGCGATTTCCATGCTGTTGAGCAGATTATTCATATCGTTACTGACCCGCGACAGATCGTCTACTTTAACCTGTAGTTCCGCATTCACGGTTTGCAGTTCCTCGTTTAAGGACTGCATTTCTTCCTTTGACGTGGTCAATTCCTCATTGGAAGACTGTAATTCTTCGTTGGCCGATTGCAATTCTTCATTGGCGGATCGGAGTTCTTCCTGAGAGGTCTGCATTTCCTCGCGCAAGATCTGTAAATCTTCGTTGGCTTGTTGCAATTCGGTCTGTAACGATTGCTGTGCCGCATTCGGTAATTTACGGGAGATCTTGCTAACCGGCGGTGAAGCCTCATCGGTAAATACGATGATCAGCATGCCGCTTAAGGCTTCAGGTTTAGTGATTGCCTGAACAGTGAGGTTAAATGATTGCGTTCCCCCGTCAGTACTCACCGTTAAGCCTTGCACATGGACGGCATCGGCCTGGTGCTGCGCTTTTTTTAAGGCGCCGGAGAGCACATGCCGCAGCCCATCGCGCGCCATGGCGTGAATATTCCAATTGGCTTTACCGGCAGCCGGCTCCAGATATTTCCCGGTGCGGCCGTTAATATACAGAATGTCGCCGCCGGCATTGATCAATACCGCCGCCGGAGAAAAGCTTTGCAACAATAACTGGTCCGCCAATGTTTGCATATTGGCGATAACCTGGGTTTTGTCACCCCCTCGAACCAGGGGAGACTTCGAAGAATACTTGGTCGGAAACTCGACTTCGATCGTCTGGAGCGGGTTGTCAATACGCCGGTAAAGCCGTGATTTGTTGTCGATCACCTCAAATAAATGGGCAAAACCGCTAATCGTTTCGGAATTGCCGAGCAGCAGGAGACCGTGGTCGGCCAGTGCATAGTGAAACAGCGGGATCAGTTTTTTCTGCAATTCAGGACCCAGATAAATCAGAAGGTTGCGGCAGCAAATAATGTCCAGTTTGGTAAACGGCGGATCCATGATGACGTTCTGGGGCGCAAAGATAACCATCTCGCGAATTTCCTTGATGATGCGGTAGCTGTTGCCGTCGACGCTAAAATACCGGGCAAGACGTTCCGCCGGCACATCAACGGCAATATTGGCCGGATAGATGCCTTGCCGGGCCTGGTCAATCGCATCCTGATCGAGATCCGTAGCAAAAATTTGCAAGGTAAACCGGTGCTGAAGGTAACTTTGCGCTAAAGCTTCCTTGAACACGATCGCGAGAGAATAGGCTTCTTCTCCTGTCGAGCATGCCGGCACCCAGGCTCTCAGTTCCTTGCCGGTAGAATGATTTGCCAGCAGCGCCGGAATGGCGTCGGTCTTGAGATGTTCCCATGCCGCCGGATCTCGAAAAAAATTGGTGACGCCGATCAGCAGTTCCTTGAACAGCAGGTCGAGTTCCTGGGGATTCTCGCGCAGATAGCGCACATAGTTGGCGATGGCGTCGATCTGATGCAGCCCCATGCGCCGCTCGATGCGCCGGTAAATGGTGTTTTTTTTATACAGCGAGAAGTCATTGCCGGTACGTTCCCTTAACAATATGACAATTTGTTCCAGAGCGCTTTGAGATTTACTTTCCAGTATCGGCTCAAAAATGGCATGGAGGCCGCGCGGGCTATGTTTGAGATAGGCGAATATCCGATCCCACAGCTCTTGCGGTGGTGCGACGATATCGGCCAGCCCTGCATCGATCGCGCTACGCGGCATGGCGTCGAATTGGGCGGAGTCCGGGGATTGTACCAGAGCCAGGCCGGCGTTTTCCTTGATGGCGCGCAAGCCCAGGGTGCCGTCGGAACCCATTCCGGAGAGTATCACGCCGATAGCCCGTTCGTGCTGGTCGTCGGCCAGCGCCCGGAAGAATCCATCGATCGGCAAACGCAATCCGCGCGGAGCGACCGGCTCAAGCAGATGAAGTTTGCCGTGCAGGATTGACAGGTCTTTATTGGACGGAATCACATACACCCAGTTCGGTTTGACTTTCATGCGATCGCCGACCTGGATGACCGTCATCGGCGTGACGCGCCGCAACAATTCCGGCAGGATGCCCTGATGAGTGGGATCAAGATGCTGAATGACCACAAAAGACGTGCCGCTAGTGGCCGGTACTTGAGCAAAAAATTGTTCCAGAGCCTCAAGTCCGCCGGCTGATGCGCCGATGCCAATAATAGGCGGCGTATTATCGGTGGAGACACGCGAGGACAGGGTGGCGGTTTCTTTACTGGCAGGTTTTGCGGAAACCGGGGTGAGTTTGGCTGGGCTGGATTTGGCCATTATACTGGTTCAATGATATTTAAATAAGGTGTCGGCAATCATATCATTTAAAGCAGCCGCACTAAACCGGGCGCCTGAACAGCAGTTCCTTGGAAAAGATCAAATGTTTTAACAAAGTATGGAACAAAAAATCGGTTTTTGTTTGGATTCTAAAACCAAATGTCAACAGAATCCCAAAAATGGTTGACTTACTCGTTCGACAGGCTTAACCGCAAGGATGGTTTATGAATAGATGAACGGGTCGACCTAAAAAATCAGTTGCATCTTAATTTAACGGCATTGGGCTCAACACGAGGCCGTCATTGCGCACAGACGACCGTCACTTCCGTGTGCCGGCCAGTGTGTTCACCGTTTTATACGGCCGGACACTGGCCACACACTCTTCGCTTAGAAGTGGTAATGCGCTCCCAAGCCGACATATTCCACTTTATCATTATAAAACTGTCCGCTGGGAGAGAAACCGTTATAGTATTCCACAAGAACCTGAAGCTTCCGGCTCAGGACTTGTAAATTGTCAAATTCAACGCCTGCTCTGGCTGAGACATCCATATTCCAGTCATTTTCTTCAAAATTCTTGACGTCAACGGCAATAATCGGCCGCATGGAGGCTGCTTCGATGCGCCAAGGGCTTCGAAACTCAATGCCGTATTGCGCCGACCATATCTTAAGGTCAGAAGGCTCTCTGTGAAACAACCCGCCCCCTCCGCCATAGATGCGTACGCCATAGGGAAGTTCATAAGAGAGTCTCAGGTCCACGCCTTCGTAACTGAGGTTCACGCGCTCGAATTTAGTGTCTATCTTGCGCAGCAGAAATTCGTCGCCAAGATGTGAACTCTGATGATAAATCCGGCCGAACGCGGAAAATTGCCCTGCGCGAATACTCGAATAAATCGATGCAATAAAATCGGTGTTGACCAGATCGGACGACGAGGCGCCCAGATTGAAGTCACTAAAAACCCCGGCCTGAATTCCTGCTTCCCATTGCACAGTGGATTGTCCGAAATGGCTACGGTAGATCGGTATCGTTTCACCAAAGCTGACGGAGCCTATATCTCTTCCATCAAAATTATTGCTCTGATAGTTGCGGTAAGCCGCCGAGAAATGAGCCCAGCGAGGGTCCGCCAATAAGGGTTTAAATAAATGACCGGCAGGCAGAAGTCCTGTTGGTAAAATAATGGATTCAGCTGCCGTCACAGTCTCATCGGCGGGAACCTGAACAGACCCTGAAGCGGCGTCCATTGGCTGCACACCAGGGGTTTCCGTTGTTTTTACGGAATTAACCCCGGGGATTGCCGCTAATAGCTGAACCGCTTTGGCCCTGTCGGCCGCTTCCAGGCTACCTATGGGAAAAGTAATGACGCCATCCTTTACCACTAATGGCGGCAATTCAAGATTTAGGCTCTGTTTCAAGACGCCGGCAGCATAACCGGCAATGTAGGCGTCATCCTGTGCCGTGGCATGTGCAAATGCCGGCATCAGCACAACGCCCAGAATAGCTATACATCGACAATAAACCATCATTATTCGCTCGGTGTACTTGTTTTCACAGTCAGGTCGTTTTGCACTGATTTCACATTTTGCTGACTATTGGCCACTTCCATGGCTTTGCTGATGCTTTGTTCGGAATCAACCGTACCGCTCAACTTTACTATGCCATTCACCGTAGTCACTTCAATTTGAGACGATTTAAGCAATGGTTCATTTAACAGAGCCGCCTTAACGTTGACGGTAATCACCGAATCATCGATGTATTCTCCAGCGGTTTGGGCTTTTTCGGTTACCGACTCCTTTGCGTCTTCAAGTCCTTTTTCTGCTTTTTCTGTCGCTTGATCCATTTTGTCAGCAGCATTTTCTAGCGCCTCTTTCGAGGCTTCAGTCGACTGATCGATGGCTTCTCCGGCTTTGTCAGCCTGCTGTCCCAATGACTCCTTTGCCCCTTCTATTTTTTGCTCGGCTTTTTCAGTCGCTTGCTCAATTTTTTGCTCGGCTTTTTCAGCCGTTTGATCGATTTTTTTCCCAGCCTGTTCCGCCGTTCCTTCCTGTTCACAGCCAGCCAGTCCAAGGACAGCAGATAAACAGGCCATCACAATAACTTTATTGGCCGACAGATTTTGCATGGATTCGTTTGTCTTTTTCATGGTTTTTTCCTTCTTGTTGTGTTTTTAAACAAATGCGCCAAGTGACATTGAGGCTTTTCCTGTTGAAATACTATCGCTCAATTTGAATTCAGCGTATTTAACCGAAAACCTCAAATCACTTTTTTATTCTGAAGTCAATATGAAGTGCAGTCTGTACGGTATCGTACATAATAAAACCTGTTTTCAAAGCGAATTTTATGGCTGATGGCATTCAATATTTCAGGCCGATTTTTCGGAATTAAAATCCGATCACTCGCCTAACCAGATCAATTCGATACGGCGGTTTTCGGACCGGCCCGCTTCCGTGTTGTTATCGGCGATGGGCCGGGTTTCGCCGTAGCCTTGCGCAATCAGTCTGTTGGTAACGCCTTTCATTTTAAGGTATTCAACAACTGACTCAGAACGCTGTTGCGACAACCTCATGTTATAGGCATCGGTGCCTTCGCTGCTGGCGTGACCCTGGACTTCAATATCGTTTTTCTGAGGATAGGCAACCAGACTGTTTACTACTTCATCCAGAACTGCCATGGCATTCGGCGTCAACTCGGCTGAATCGTATTTAAAATTGACACCCTTTAGCACCAGGCTGACCAGGCATCCATTCACGTCAACCTTGCTGCCTTTCATGGAACCGGGACATTGATCCAGGCAGTCGTTAACGCCGTCGGCATCCGAATCACGGGTGGAGCAATCATCAACCGGGGCTGGCTCGGTCTTTGCCACAACATATTCCGGCTTGTCGCCGAACGGAATGACAAAACCGACGTTAACCGTCATATCATGAAATTCGTCCGTACCCGGCTGTACATGGGCATTGAAATTGTTATTGTAACGATAACGCACATCGCTGCGAACCAGGAAATTGTCGTGAACCTCGTAGGTAAAACCCGCGCCTGCTTCGCCGATGAAGCCGGCGCCGCAATCAACTGTTGCGCAACTGTTCATGCCGCCCAGTCCGACGACGGTATAAGGCGAGAATTTATCTCGGAAGAAATAATACTGTACATCAGCCGTGCCGCCGGTTAGGCTCCAGGGACCGAATTCTTCGTAAAATCCTTTCACCTCGACATTGAAATGTCGATCGATGATCTTGCCGAAGCCCATGCCGCCGCCCCAGCCGTCGCTTGCATTCCGGTCGCCGCCGGATTTGACGAATGTACCGAAAGGCGCGATGTAAAACCGGTCATCCAGGAACTCATCGGAGGCCTGTGCCAGTGGCAAAAAGCCTACGCTGGTTAATGAGGCAATTGTGAGTAATTTTTTTGTCATCATGATAATTTCCTTGAGAGTAATAAAAAAATGGGCATCGATAAAAACACATGATTGTGTCTTCAAAGCCAAGGGAACATTCCTGACTCGCTTGATGTTTGAAACCGCGTTAACTTGTAATACTGCAAAAGTATCGGATATTGACTTCTCTGGAAATCCTGTTTTCCCGGCTTAATCATCCAATAATGTTGCGGCACTCAGTACAAGTGTTGTTAAAAAATCTCAAAAGTAGCTTAACGGCAACATGGCGGCTCGTCCGTGCGGTAACACACATAAGATTCTCTTGCCGTGAAGATATCTGCAATCCATTGTGTATGGCAAAGGGAAAAGACCCTGGATTCCGGAATTGGAGGAACAGCTTTCTCTCACCGCCTAAAGCACCCAATCCGTCTGTATGTGCGATACCGTACCGACTGCCGCTGGTTTTACGGCTAAAGTGTCATCAAGGTTTTAAAAACCCAGTCTCGCCGCCAACCCTGGTTATTGGCAAGATGACTTGAGTATCTTTGGTGACGCTTTTTTCTGTTCCTTCCGGAATAGAAACTTAACTGTAAATTTAGCCATGCAAGACCTCATCTGATTTTTTATGAATTACTGGAGACTTAGTCATGAAATACCTTATTAGATTTTTTTCCGTATTTTTTTTGACCCTGACGTTAATCACTGCGGTGGGTTGCGCATCGTCGCACAAACACGAGGGAACCGGGGAGTATATTGACGACAGTGTTATCACCACCAAAGTTAAAACGGCCATATTGAATGAGCCTACCTTAAGCTCCGCCGAGATCAACGTTGAAACCTTCAAGGGCGTGGTGCAACTGAGCGGCTTCGTGAACTCCAGTGCCGATATTGACAAAGCGGTCGAAGTTGCCCGCAGCGTCAAGGGCGTTGAGTCGGTCAAGAATGATATGCGTCTCAAATAGAGGAGAAAACCAACATGGAAACCATAGACAAAGCATCTAAATCCGCCCATGAGGCGGTCGATAAGGTCGCCAGTGCAACCAATCAGGCAGCGGAAACGCTCAGCGAAAAGGGAGAGCAACTGAAAAATGCCGAGCAGCAATTGGTGGAGAATTGCCGCGGTTATATCCGCGACAACCCCATAACGTCGCTGGGTATCGCGGTAGCGGCCGGCTTCGTGCTGAGCCGCCTGTTGAGCGGCCGTTAGTCTTTAAAACATCATGGACCCGTACGCCGAAAAGGATGGGCTAACAGCCACGCACGGGGAACCGGTGAGCGGTTCCGGCGTGCTGGAAGATGCCCGGTCATTATGGCATGAGCTGCTTGGGTTAAGCCACGATCGCTTCCGGCTCGCCGCGCTGGAGACGCAGCGGGCGGGCGAAAGCCTGGTGGCGATGATCATGACGGGAGTGATCGTAGCCATCTTGCTGAGCGGCGCGTGGCTGGGACTCATGGCCGCCGTCGTGGCAGCTCTGGTCGAGCATGGCGTTGATGTGAGTAGCGCCATACTGCTTGCCGTCGCTGCCAATTTGCTGCTCGCGTTAATCCTCTGTGTCGTAATACGCCGCAAGAGCCGTTATCTACAATTCCCTGCGACCCTCCGCAGTCTTCAGCCCACAAGGCGCCAGAAAGCTGAGAAATCATGATCAAGGCCACTATTCCAAATCACCGCAAACCCAAATCTCTGACGGCTCAAATCAGGGATGCGGAGCGTCGGGTGTTGATACGTCAAGGGGTAGTAGGTGTTCGCGCTGATACACTGGTACGGAAGATACACCAACAGATGACCGCTCCTTCAACCTTGCTGCTGGCGGGAGGGATCGGATTCATCATTGGCGAGATCACCAAGCGCCAACCCCAAAAATTCAGTGGCGCTGCCGACGATAAGCTAGGTGCTGCCGGGACTACACCCTTGAGATCTGTACTAAACCTTGTGATCTCCGTTCACACTTTATACAAGGCCTTGCCTCTTGTTTGGCTGATGAAGTCCTTCCGTCAACCGGGCTCGACATCGGGTCAAACGCCCGAAGGGCGATTTCACACGACGGCAACGGCGCCCCATCGCTGAACTCAGTGGATTGATATAGGGATGTCCGCATCGGAGAAAATAACAGTTAATCTCCAATGTTCGAAACCGCACAGACTCCAGGAAGCTTATCCAGTATATTTTTAATTAACTTTCATCATGCTGTCTTTTGAAAGCATCCCTGTAAGAATTATCAATTAAATTCGCACAGACTTTCACATTGAGCCAACCGGAGAAAACCTATGATTAATACCGACCAGATTAAACCTGATATGCCCGTTGTCTGTTCCCAGGACGGCGAGTTTGCCACTGTCGATCATATGGAATCGGGCACCATCAAGCTGAAGAAAGATAAGACCGGGCTGCACCATTACATTCCGGTAAACTGGGTAACTTCAACCGATGGCGGCAAGATTAAAGTAGATCATCCGGGAGATCAAGCAATGCAGGAGTGGTCGTCAACTTCGCCAAATTATGTAGACCAATGACTATTGGAAATAAAAAAATGAAGCCGGTTAGCAAAACCTTTTTCAAAGGGTTAATCGCTATTATCCCCCTTATACTCACCCTTTATTTGCTCCTCTGGCTTGCCGACACTGCAGAATTGGTGCTGGGAAATATCTTCAAGTTTTTCTTACCTGACAGCTGGTACATAAAAGGCTTGGGGTTTGTATTGGGCCTTGCTGTAGCCTATTTTTTCGGAAGTTTTCTGGAGACTCGAACTTTTCTCAGACTGTTCATTAGCTTTGAAGAACTTGTGCTCCAGATTCCCGTTGTTAAAAGCATCTATACAGCGATACGCGATTTTATTTCTCTTTTTTCCAGTGAACAGAAAGGGAAATTTAATCAGGTAGTTTTGGTAAATGTACCTCTCTGCAATGGTCAACAGGTAGGTTTTATTACAGTTTCGGATATCGAAGAGCATTCACATACTTTTATTGCCGATGATCAGGTTGCCGTCTATTTGCCATTCAGTTATCAGATGGGCGGCAACACGGTCATTATGTCACGGAAAAATGTAGTAGAAATAGATATGTCTGTTGAGGATGCCATGCGTTTTATCGCAACAGCCGGCGTTGTTGGCAGTGTTAATGGTGAGAAAAATAAAAGTTAAAGGAATCATTGGAATAATGAATCCACGCAAGATAGGTGCGGGCCTCCCTGAAGATTCCGATCCGGACTTCCTCGGGGAGATTATTGAGGTCGCGAAACCCCGCATGTGTATGGCGCTTCTCTTGACCATGCCGCCGTTCTCTACTGACCCCGGCACCGGTGGCAGCCATGAATCCCGACTACACACCGATCAAGAAGTTTGACGGTCTAACAGCCTCAAAACACGTGGATCAGCAGAAAAACCGGCCGTTACTGCGTTATCCAGGGATTGTAGCGGACATAACTGCGGCAATTCTTCATCAATTGCTGCTCGGCGTTTTTCAGTTGTTTTTCTTTTTCGCCAAGCGCTTCAGCGGCCTGACTGGTCGCTCTGTCGACCTTACCGACGGTCTTATGTGCGGAATTTGCTGCTTTATTTATGTTTTCCATGATGGTGTCCTCTCTATTTAGGCCGCAAGTCATTTGTGGCGTTCAGGTTTATCATGTTAGCCGATTGGTCTAACGTCGGCTCAACAGGCGACTCAGCAGAAAACCGGCCGCCGCCGCGATACCCAGCGACGTTACCGGATTGTCGCGGACATAACTGCGGCAATTCTTCATCAATTGCTGCTCGGCTTTTTTCATTTGCTCTCCTTTTTCGCCAAGCGCTTCAGCGGCCTGACTGGTCGCATCGGCGATCTTATCGTATGCCTCATGTGCGGAATGGGACACTTTGTCTGTAATTTCCATAGTAGTTTTCTCGTCAATTTAGGTTTATTTGAGTTGATACCAGTCTCTTCGGACCGGATACAAAGGCTAAGCCACCGATCGGCGGCTTGTCTCGCTCGCATTCAGAATAAGTTCGGCTGTCCGCTTAGTCGGTACGTTATCGAACATAGCGCAGGATTTTTTTTCGGGTTCGGAAACGCACGCGACCTGATAGCCAAAACTGCACGTCACGGATAATGATGACTGGCTCCGAATTTATTAAATGCTATAAACGATAGCGTACAGACAATGACGGCGAATAATTTCTCAAACTTAACCTTGCGGAGACTCATCATGGTCCTTCCAAGATTGATTGATGGCAGCAAAATGATTACAGATCTGGTGATGTATGCCACAGGCAGAACGCCGAATTCGACCGGATTTGGCCTGGAGGCGCTTGGCGTTGAACTGAACAGTGACTATCAAACCAATGTGACATCAATCTATGCGCTGGGTGATGCCACAGATCGGGTCAACCTGACGACGGTAGCCGGATACTGACCTTACCCCTTTCTCTACTTCTGGTCGATACTGCTATTACTAGTTCTTTTTGCTCGAAAATAACAGGAGCCCGCCGCCTGCAACGACCGCCGCAACACCGGCCCACACCGGTATGTTGACCGTCTGCGTGTCTTTTACCGTCAGCTCGAACGGGCCCAACTTGGCTTCCTGGGTTTCTCGGGTATAGCTGAAACGGCCGTATACCAGCCCCAATAATCCGGCTATGATCAGTATGATTGCCACGATTTTGACTGCGCTCATTTTGTTTCTCCTATCTATGGCACATTTGAATCCGACCAAGTGCCTTTCTCCCAGGAATGCCCGGAATTAGACGGGACTCGATGTGTACCGACCCGCTACACTGATCACTGCAGAAGACCATTCAGATGCGAGTGGGCCTGCCGGGATTAAACAATAAAATAAATCGGAAATAGTCCTCGTCGGTGATTATTAAATCAGGCCTGGAAACCGTCATTACGAAGTTGGGATGACGGCTTCCAGTCTGCCTGTCGTTACCGGATCGCGCCGGTCGATTATCGCGGCCCAAGCGCATTCCAGCGCCACTACCCACTACAGGACTCGTCGGCCTTGTATTACACGCAGCACGATCACGATGATTGCGATTACCAAAAGAATATGAATGAATCCGCCGATTGTGTACGAGGAAACCAAACCCAGTATCCACAGGATGATTAGGATGATTGCAATAGTTTCAAGCATGTGTGCTTCTCCGAAAGAAGCCGTCAATTGACGGCGTTGTGAACCACGGATAAGAATATGAAGTTTCACTCATAAACCGGTTAGCTTCATGTTTATCATGTGTTAAAAAGGTATTTGAGAGCATCTCGTTGCTGCTATGCAAGCCAGACTATCCGGACTGGCCTGCACATCCGGCAATACTCGTTTTAATCGTTTTTCTCTATAGCATCCTTAACATCTTCCTTGAGATTACCAAAGCCTTCCCGGACCTTGCCGACGTTCTTTTGGACATTTCCTTCTATCTCCATACCCTCGTCATCGAGTAACACGCCGGCAGCTTCCTTGACTTTACCTTTGACTTCTTCGATTTTGCCTTTTATTTGATCTTTGTTCATGATTGTCTCCTGAAAATTGTTAGCCATGGATATAAGTCCATGATCAAAGCATGGAATATTGTTTCCCATAACTCATTGTTAATATTACTCGCAATTTCCAGTCGAGTCGGTACGGTAGCGCACATTGAATAACACGGTAATTTTCAAAGTATTTGTCGCTCTTTTTGCTAAAACTGGATCTACCCATCGTTATCATCCTCATCAAATATTACTGGGGAAAGTCTTTCGCAAGATGAAAAACATCCATGTATTTTTTCATCTTGCTTCCTTAGAATGGGATTTTATGTGAATACTATCTATCAATGACATGCAATCATTGATAAATCGGATACCTGCAAGTACTTTACGATCAGGATGCTTTAAATACCCGGTTAATGATAAAAGCTCACAGTGATGAGGATAAAAAACAACTGTCAAGGCGTCTTTTTTAAAGTGTTGGCTTTCAGCCAATAAAACCAGTAAACCAGAATAATTATAAAATACACGCTGAGTTGAATTAACAATTCATCTTGCTTGGTACTAGTGTCTTGGGTCATTGCACGACCATTAATGCCGTTATCAGCAGATAATGCAACTGGTAAACTGTCCTGGATTAGGGTGCCTTCCATACGCGCGTACTGTCGATCATGCATGATGGCTTTCGATTTTTCAACATTCTCAATTGCCAAGACATTCAGTGACAAAACCAATGTTGTTATAAAAATTGTAATTGATTTCATAATTAGAGTCTCATAGCAGGTTTAAAAAAAGCAATTTTAGTTTCGAATCGATACTATAATTGGTTTTCTTCACTAAGGAAACATTTTTTCGCCTAAGCAGAAAAAAAATACCCGTCATCGACTTTAAAAATTGATTTTATTTGTTATCAAAACTGTGTCAGTATTGCCAGGCATCTAGGGTGACTCAAACATGATGATGCCGGTGCATATATAACGGATAACTGAATAGAACCGCACTGCGCCAAAGGATTAGCGGAAACGAAAGTGATTACTGCCAGGTGCGTCAATGGTTGATATGATCTACGAGCCCGCTGTTTGGATTTGGCAGCGATTTTTGGACTTTCTAATGATCAATAAGATGGTTTCATTACACCTGAAAATGAAAATCGGCTGTGAAAACGACGCTATCGCCATGGCTTGAAGCCTTAGTCGCGACGAGGCGTCGCTCCTGCAATTGACTTGATGAACGATGCTCATACAGTTGGGCACTCAGAATAACGTTTGCCCTACGAGTTCGCCATGCAAAAGCCTGACGTCCGCATGATTGGTACGTTAGCCTTTCTGAGCGACAATTGCATAGCGACCTTTATCGCGCCCTGCCGTTGGCAAATTCATGAATTCTCCAATCAGCACACGGCATCCTAAATCCTGAAGAATGTGCACCGTCTCTGTTGGTGTGTTCGAATCATAGAAAAACACTTGCCCAAACATCGTGTCGGTAAAAGGCGGATGATCCGAGCCCCCGACCGTAAGCATCAATCTGCCGCCGACCGCTAGATTGCCGATAACACGGCGCAAGATGGGTTCATGATAGGAGCGCTTGATGTGAAATAACGAATCCCAGAATACCGCAGCATTAAAGATTCCCGCGAACTCGAACTCTTCTATGGACGATAATATCCAGTGCCCGTTCGGAAAGCGTTCTCCGGCTATTTTGATGAGTTCCTCGGACTGATCGATCCCAACCACACGATGTCCCCTGGCGATGACATACTCCGCCATCGGGCTGCCGGTCCCGCAGCCAATATCGATAATCAGGGAATTTTCCGGCAGTTCGCCTAACAGGACATCCAGATAGTCTTTTTCCCGCCCGTAGAATTTTCTGCGGGCGTAGTCCCACTGCTTTGCGATCTTGTTGTAGGAGTCACGATTCACGTGAAAGACCAATGCTACATACGAGCTGTTTGCTGATGCTCCTTGATGCACCCGTCGCCAAACGGCGGTTAAGCTGACTGCTTCCGAGTCACTTTTGCGACGTGCGCTCCCTGAAATCGGGCGATTTTTATTTCATTCTCTGACGGTTGACGACTGCCATCGCCGCCGGCAAGAGTACTTGCTCCATAGGGCGATCCGCCGGTGATTTCATTCATATTCATGATCTCCTGACAGGAATAGGGAACTCCCACGATGATCATGCCATGATGCAACAGGGTCGTGTGAAACGACGTGATCGTGGTTTCTTGGCCGCCGTGCTGTGTGCCTGTGGACGTAAACACGCTGCCGACCTTGCCGATCAAGCCGCCGTTGAGCCACAAACGGCCGGTCTGATCCAGAAAATTGCGCATCTGCGCGCACATGTTGCCAAAGCGGGTCGGCGTACCGAATATAATTGCGTCGTAGTTCGGCAACTCATCAACGGTCGCGATGGGCGCCGCCTGGTCCAGCTTGGCGCCGGCCTTACGCGCTACCTCTTCCGGCATCAAATCGGGTACGCGTTTGATGGTCACCTCGGTGCCTTCGACGCTGCGCGCGCCTTCAGCCACTGCATACGCCATGGTCTCAATATGACCGTACATGCTGTAGTAGAGAACGAGTATCTTGGACATGATCAATCTCCTCTTTCGTGATGAAAAAACAAGTAAGCCGAACATAAAGCTAGGTTGCCGCGGCACGGAAAATCTGATATCACTGAAACCGCATTATAACCATGCTTCGGTTGAGCGCAATGTTGGACTAAAAGGTACGCGGTGTGTAACCCTACCTGACTTTCACCCTGCAAGAAGCGGCAAGCTTCGCTTGCCGCGCTAACGCCAAACAGGGGCGCGCCGCTGAAGGAAGCCAAGCGAAACCGCCGAACCCGATTCAAAAGCAAACCTTAAAAACCGCATCAGGGCGGCGCGTCCCTTTGACTGGCTTGTTAGGCCAGGTAATACAGCAAGGCCAAACTACCACCCACCAAAATAGCTTGGTTTCCTTGCATTAGCTCAACTGACAACAATGCCCGATACACGAATCCAGTTTACGGATTTATGACCACCTAAGATTGTACATGCGTTCCAGCAACCAGAACAAAACATCTGTATCCATTGTTGTTTCAAATTGATAGTATTTTGAAAAAAATAAAGGTGTCTTTTTCTCGTGAAATATAAAAAATGGACGCTTTAACCAAGGTTTGTCCGTATAAAAATTTGCTTGCCACTTATCCGAAACAACATCACCATCTTTAAAGAATTTTTTTCCATCATATAAAAAATATCCCTTCTCTTGCATTGACTTTAAGTATTTCTCAGCACGCTGATTAAAAGTCAATCGTGAGATTTCGTTAAACTTAGCAATTAATAATTCCGTAGGTTTCCGTCCCAAGCTAAAATATGGAAGAGAAAAATACTGAGGGCCTGCATTTATTGTGATTGGTTTTGCTCTTGTTTTTAAGTAGATTTTAATAGTGACACTATTATCTACCCCAGCAGCTGCAAAGTTTATGGCTTTTTGAGTTTGAACATAATAAAAATAGGTTGCGTCAACGTCCTTATAGTGAAATCTCTCTTCTTTTATGAAGAATCCATCATTATCAAGTATAAAGTGCTTTTCAATTGCCATAATTACCTATATTTTTGAATGCTTGATGGCTAACGTTACGGTAAGGGGCGCACCGCTTTTGGCGCGTCTCACTTGAGCGCAGGGTTAGGGCGCGATGGGTACGGTACTCAAAGGTGTCTTCCTCTTGAAAATCTTGTCACCTACCTTGACGTAGTCCGTCATAGATGCCCCTTTAGGCCACGTCTCGTCGCTCTCTGGCAACTCGCCCTGAACTGCGCAGACTTCCACGTAGTCCTCCAATTCAACTTCGATTGAATTGTCGGTGGCGTAGCCTTCGCTTGGGCGACACCACGTTACGTTGTCCTTTTTCTTTGATACACACTGAGCTTTGACTGGCATGGGTCTTTTCCTTTTCTGTCAGATTGAAATCACTTTTTGAGCAAGAGTAGCGGCAGAAAACGACAACTACAAAACAGCAATATCACGAAGCTCTGCATTTGTTGAGCGCCCTAACGCAAAGCTAACCGGGCGCGGCCCGGAACGCTGAAAAATAAAACCGCATTATAACCGCGCTCCGGTTGAGCATTTTGTTAGGATAGGTAAAAATGAATATTTCAGACATACCGTTGTATATACTCTGTAAGCTCACAGGCGAGAAAGATATACCAAAAGTTACCACGCCTATAAATATTCTTGTATGGGCTGCTTTTTTGACGATTATTGCTCAGGTTGTGATTCTTTTCGTCCGGCTATTACATTAGCCTTTATTTGTTCTCTTTCTACAACCATGGCTTTTTGATGCGCCAATAGACGGTCAATTATGATTATTTTGTATTTAAGAGATTCTTCATCAGACTCTTTTATTAAGGACTCAATGTTATCTGCTAGACGATTCATAAAAGCCGAGTTATTTGCTGTTTCTTCCAATGAAACTTTTTGTGCAATTACTTCTGGGCGAGCCTGTATCAAGTTTATCGCGGCGGTATTTATTTCGTTTTGCCAAGATAACATTTTGTCTCTAAGCTCATTCAAAGTTCTTTCCGCTCTATCAGCTTGGCGGTCGGCCAATCGCCAAAATACAAATGCGAGCACAAGGCTGATAATGGAGGCCAATGTGCCAGCGGCGTTAAGGTCTAGCTGCATATTAAATCCTAACGTTAAGTAGACACCTTTTTAGTTCTACTTTGTTAAATTCAAGATATCGCATAAGTAATTGATTTAAACT
>CAZMRW010000024.1:0-49838 GCA_964568805.1 uncultured Methylococcaceae bacterium
TCTACCCAGGAACCGCGCGGGCCACGCGTCTGTTCCTCTATTTGATCTTGCTCCGAGTGGGGTTTACCGTGCCGCTTCTGTTACCAGTTGCGCGGTGCGCTCTTACCGCACCTTTTCACCCTTACCCAGCACCTAAATTCTTTGCAAATTCATCTTCATATTATGAATAATAAATTATTTTTTATCTTGTAAGCCAAGAAAAACAATGATTTAGATGCTGGGCGGTATATTTTCTGTGGCACTTTCCATAGGCTCGCGCCTCCCAGGCGTTACCTGGCACCCTGCCCAATGGAGCCCGGACTTTCCTCCATTTTATCATTACGATAAAACAGCGACTGCTCAGCCAACTCTTTCTGGCGATAGTGTAACACAACTTGCCGGCTTACGCTGATGTGATGCACGCCAACCGACAAATAGGATGATTGCATTGGTAAAATGACCGGATTTGAGATCGCCTTCATCGGCATTGATTGGGTTCTTCTGAAACCGTTACGGTTATTACATTCAGAAAAAGCAACCGTAACGGCTAAAAAACAGGGCAAATTATTTACCGGAACTTTCCTGCTGGATGAGCCGGTTGATGACTTCAATCATCTTTTCATGGGAGCCGGCCAACGTACCGTTGGTTTTATATTTACCGTTGATGACTACCGCCGGTACGCCGGTTATGCCGTAGCGAGCGGGCATGGTGGCCGCCTGGCGCATTTTGGCGTCGACCAGAAAGGAATTAAAGGCTTCATGAAAGTCGGCTTCCTTAACGCCATGCTCGACAAAAAACTGGGCTAACTGATCCTCAGTCTCCAGGCTTTGTTTTTTATTTTGCAGCGCATCAAAAAAATCGGCATGAACTTTATCAACGACGCCGAGGGCTTCGGCGACAAAATAGGCTTTCGCATGTTTACCCCAAAGCTCGCTGAATATTGCAGGCTGACGGATAAATTCAACATTGTCCGGCAGTTTTTTTGCCCAGGCATTAATCACCGGCTCGAAGCTGTAACAATGAGGGCATCCGTACCAAAAGAATTCCATCACTTCAATTTTATCAGGATTATGCGTAGGCTGAGCCGGCGTTATTGTTTCATACCCAAGACCACCCGCTCTGGCCTGCATGGCGCAGCAAAATAATACGATTAAAAATCCGGTTTGCGTTATTTTCTTTAACATAAATTCAATTACTCCATAAAGTTGAGCCTGCCTCAAAGTCACCGCAAGCCAATAAATACAGCTTGATAACCCAGAGTCTTAGATTATTTCATCATGGATATATGATATGAAACCGCTCTAATTTCTTCATCCGTCATTTTTTTTGCAATCATATGCATGATATTTTCCGGGTTATTGCTGCGAGCGCCGGATTTAAAATCGGTCAGCGATTTAATCAAATAATCGGCATGTTGAGATTTTAACGCCGGAAATGCTGCCGGCTTATTTCCCTCGCCGAAAGGGCCATGGCATGCAATACAGGCCGAGACCTCTCTGGCAAGATCGCCGTTACGGTATAGATCGCTGCCTTGCGCTATCAACTCCGGGACGGTAGCCTTCTTGCCGGAGTCCGCCGGCTGGTCCTCGCCATCGGCATCCGGCAACACGGGCAACTCGTTAAGCGAAATTTTTTGTGCCGCATAAAAAGCGCCGATATCGGCCATATCTTCCTCAGTCAAAGGTAATGCCATGGCTGACATCATCGGATCCTTTCGGCTCCCGTCTTTAAAAGACTTTAATTGTCTTACCAGATAGGAAGCATGTTGCTGGGCTAATTTGGGAA
Source organism: uncultured Methylococcaceae bacterium (assembly GCA_964568805.1). Classification (GTDB taxonomy): domain Bacteria; phylum Pseudomonadota; class Gammaproteobacteria; order Methylococcales; family Methylomonadaceae; genus CAZMRW01. Next base: position 1,766 of record CAZMRW010000024.1, read on the forward strand.
AGGTGGACACTGTACTGTTTCCGGTTTCTCCGTGACAACCGGCGCAGGATGCGGACTTTTCTTTTCCTGCGTTAATTTTGCCTTCTGCATGTAAAATACTGCTCGTGCCGATAAACACCAGGCTAATTGCAAGTGCCAGGAAATTTTTTTTCATCAGGTTCCCCTTCGGAATAGTTTTATTTATGGTAGCCTTTAAACACAGACGATTAGTCATCACCAAATTCTACTCTAATTACGAAAGCTATGCGAGACAACGATGAACCCAGTTTATCATCAAGCAAAATTTATTAACAGCTCACCCCAGCTTAAAAATGCACCTCCAGACCTTGGACTGGAAGTTGCATTTGCAGGGCGATCGAATGCCGGCAAGTCTAGCGCCATTAATACGTTGACCAGGCAACAGGGGCTAGCGCGTACCAGTAAAACACCGGGTCGAACCCAGATGCTTAATTTCTTCGAAATTAATGAGCGGCAACGCTTTGTTGACTTGCCGGGTTACGGTTATGCCAAGGTGCCGGAAGCCGTGAAGAAAAAATGGCATGAGCTGATGGAAAACTATTTGCACTCTCGCCAGTCCCTGTGCGCCATTATTCTGGTGATGGATATACGCCATACCTTGACCGAATTTGACTGGCAAATGATCGAATGGTGCGAACAGTCGGATTTGCCTCTTCATATCTTGTTGACCAAAGCCGACAAGCTGAATTATGGCGCAGCGAAAAACACCCTGTTGCAGGTGCAAAAAGAATTGGAGAAGATGAGTTCCCCGTTGTCCGTGCAACTGTTTTCTGCGCTGAAAAAAACCGGCATTGATGAAGTGCACGAGGCGCTCGATCAATTGTTTAAACGTGCGGCACAGTCTTAAAGACACGTATAATCGCCTTCCTGAGCGAGAAATAACTGGCAATTGAGCGCCGGATATTTTTCCAACAAATTTCGGAAAATTTCGTCAAGCTCTGCATCTGTACGGGTCGGTTCATGATGAGTAAGAAACACTTTTTTGGCGTTGGTAGCGAGGCCTAATTCGATTGCGGAATCATAGGTACCATGTCCCCAGCCGTGTTTTGTGGCGTATTCTCGGCTGGTATAGGATGAATCGATTATCAGCGCGTCGACGTCTTTCATCGTCGATTTGATTTCATTTTGCCGCTCGTCAAGGTAGCTTTGAAATTGCTCATAGTCTTCATCCTGGGGATTATAAATATTGAGCTGAATCTCGTAATCGCCGGTAAAAAAAAGCGACTGCCCGTCGCAATCGACTCGATAGCCGAAATTGAGAACAGGGTGATTGAGAATAATCGGGGTTATTTTCGCGTCGCCTACCGTAACCGGTACGCCTGGACTGATAGTTAAATAGTCAATTTTAGCCTTTAACTGCGCTTCCTGTATCGGAAAATAACTGTACTGTAACTGGGCAGTCAGAGCCCTGTTAATCCCTTCATCGGTCACTGGATCGATACTGCCATAAATACTAATGCGATTATCGGGGATAAATATCGGTAAAAAAAAAGGCAAGCCTTGTATATGATCCCAATGCGTATGCGTAATAAAGATATGCGCATTGACAGGCATTTGTTTGAGCAGGCTTTGCGCCAGGGAGTGTATGCCGGTGCCTGCATCAAGAATAATCAAATCATTATTATCCGTTCTGATTTCAATGCAGGTGGTATTGCCTCCATATTTAACCGTATTTGGTCCTGGTGAGGGAATCGATCCTCGTACGCCCCAAAATTTAAATTTCATCGCTCTCTCTGCTACGGGTTTATAAATGCTGTTGATTCGATTTTAATCAATTCCAAATCTCCCAAAGCCTCAATTAACGGGACCATTGGCAAACCAAATCTGTTGATGATAGCCTCGGGAAACGGATCTATTTCCGGATTGCCGGCATTACCCAGCCGCAACTGTTTTGTGATTTGATTGGCGGCATAAACACAATCAGCCAATACATTATCGGGGTAGTCATGATGGCGAGCAATGGCGCCGACCAACAATTCGGAAAAGCCCCATTTTATAGCCAGCAGTTCACCCACCTGGGCATGATTAAAGCCGATGAATTCCTGCTCGGCCCGATGCAGAGGAATGTTCAAATCATTGCTTTTTTGCAGGGCGATTTTGAAGGGTTCCGGCAAAAATTCGGCGAATATCACCTTGCCAAAGTCGTGCAGCAACCCCGCTACGAAACAGTCGCCGCATTCCACCTGGGACAGGTTTAAACGATCGGCAAGCTTACGGCTTACCGCCGCCGTTGTCAAAGCATGCAAAAGAAAATCATTGATATCGAAACAGGCTTTGTTTAATGGTTTCAGCACACCCATCGCAGCTACGCTTAATACCAGATTTTTGAGCGTGTTAAGACCGATATGGACTACTGCTCGCTGCACAGAGTTAATCTTTTCAGGTAAACCGTAAATTGCCGAATTGATGACCTTAAGAATTTTAACAGTCAAAACCGGATCACATTCAATAACATGAACGATTTCTTTGGTCGAAACATTGATGTTTGAAGTTAACTGTAAAACTTTTTGGACGCTTTTAGGAAATGCGGGCATGTTCCCGACCAAAGCAACAAGGTGGTCTTTATCAAAATTTTCCATTTCAATCAGAAAATATGCGGTGAGTCAATAAGAGCATAGCAGAGATTTCACTTTCTGGAAGAACCAAAAAGAAAGCCCCAATGCATCTAGCGAGTACATTGGGGCTTCGAGAAAAATCAGCCGAAAAGCAGGGGGAGAGCCTGGCTGATTCGACGCCGTATTTAAGACGTGCAAAAATAAGATTAAATAGAAAACGGAAAGTTCAATCAGAAAATTTTAATTTTCCCATTAATTAAGGATTTGAACCAAAGGCCCGACACCGGACAACCAACTTTGACGGTACTGCCCGCTTATGTAATTTGGCAGGCAACAAGGACAATTCTGATTCTAGCGATAGACGCAAGGCGTCGTCGTTACTCATTAAGATTCTTCGGAAATTGAATGGAAAAACAAGAACCGGAGCCTGGCACCGACGTTACTTCAATAATGCCATTTAACGCCATGGTGACAATATTACTGACAATGGAAAGTCCCAATCCCGTTCCACCTTTTCCTCGCCCGGTCGTAAAAAACGGATCGAAAATTTTTTCGATATCTTCGTGTTTTATCCCCGCGCCAAAATCACGCACTATTAAAATAAACCTGTCGTCACCTTCATGACCAGTCAGGTCCTTAACTGCAATGGTCACTTTTCCGCCGTCACCCCCGGGATAAGCGTAGCGTTCGACATTTTGAAAAAAATTCATCAAAATTTGAATGAGATAACCCGGGTAGCCATACCAAATCTGGCTTTTTTGAATTCCGGAAACATCGAGTTCAAAGCTCAGCTTTGCCTGTTTCGCACTCATTTTAAATAAGTCGATAGCATCTTTGAGAACGCTTGGCAGATTCACTGCTTCCTTTTGCTCTATCATTTGGTTAACCGAGATTTTTTTAAAGTTTTCGACTAATTGATGCGCCCTAATGACGTTTTTTTTGATTAACTCCGTGGAATCCAGAACATCCTGTAACAGGTCCCAACTTTCCTTGTCTCCCATGAATTGAGCCTGGGTTCTCGGCAACGAAAGCCGGTTTTCGATAATACTGATGCCAGTACATGCGATTCCCAACGGCGTATTGATTTCGTGAGCGATACCCGCGACGGCCTGGGTGAGGATGCGGTGTCTCTCGAGTGCGGCTTCGGCACGCATAGCCTGTTCGATAAAATGTTGTTCCTGTTCTCTCAACCGTTTTTTTTCAATGGCAGCGCCTATTCTTGCTTTCAACAAGGTAGGATTAAATGGCTTCGATAAATAATCTTCCGCCCCGGTTTCAATACATTTAATGACGCTGTCCATATCGGTGTTGGCGGAAATGATAACAACGGGGATATGTCTCAGTTTTTGATCCGATTTTATTTGCTTAAGTACTTCATAACCATCCAGACCCGGCATCATGACATCGAGCAATACCAAGTCGAAAGGCGCCATCCGTAGTTTTTCGAGCGCACAGAATCCATTCTCAGCCATAACAACGCAATGGCCCTGACGTTGAAGCCTGTGGGACAAGATTTCTCGATTAGCTTCGTTATCATCAACCACCAAAATATTACCGGACTTTGTACTGTCGGAATTCTCTTCCCGGCTTTTATGTAATAAAACCGCATGTAGCTCATAATTATTTCCCGGTACAGAGATAGATGCCGAGGAATTATCTTCGACTGATGCGCCGGCAAAAAGGGTATTCAACTGGCCCGTCAATTGTCGCGCCGCCTGCTTTATTTTATTTAAATCGGATAATAAAAACTCCTGACCGCTGCATTCAGCTTCCTCAGCGAGCAATTCGCTATAACCGATGATCTGATTAAGCTGCGTCAGCAGCTCGTGACGAGATGCGCATTCGATTTTAGAGGAAATCCCGATTAAAGCTTCGCTATTCATCATGACGTTATTACACTAGAAACGATTGAATCTTGGTTAATAGACGTGATAAATCGATAGGTTTCGTATCGTATTCATCGCATCCTGCCGCCAGCGCTTTTTGCCGATCTGTTCCCATCGCGTGAGCCGTGAGCGCAATCACAGGAATTTTTTGCGTGACCGAATCTGCCTTTATCCTGAGCGTAGCTTCCCAGCCATCCATGACCGGCAGACTCATATCCATCAAAATCAAATCCGGCAACGCCTCCTTTGCTAATTGGACGCTCTCAACTCCGTCGACAGCGATGAGGATCTCGAAGCCTTTTTTGATGAGACGGCGCGACAACATATCGCGATTCAATTCGTTGTCTTCAACCAGCAGGATTTTAGGCATAGTGAATAAATCCTTATTCTTACGGCATGATGCAGCGTTTTGCATCTCCGGCGATGGCCGGAAGCCTGACCGTAAATGTAGATCCAGCGCCTGGTTCACTCTGAATATCGATACTACCGCCCATCATTTCACAAAATTTCCTGCTAATCGTTAAGCCTAGACCGGTGCCACCATATTTACGGGTGGTCGAATTATCGGCTTGAGTGAATGCGTCGAATACTTTATCGACCTGATCTTTCGACATACCGATTCCAGTATCATGGACACGGAAAATGACCCAGTCGCTGTTTCCTTCGTGCTCAACGTCGACCTTAAAGTTAATCCGGCCTAGATGGGTAAATTTTCCGGCGTTACTCAGCAGGTTCGATAAAATTTGATATAATTTAATCGAATCGGTTTTCATCGGCGGCAGTATTTCGGCATAGTCCACCGATAGGATATTGGCATTTTTATCTGCTATCGGCTTAATGCTGTTAATGACGTCATTAATGACCGAAGGCAAGTGGATTTCTTCCAGGCAGAGTTCCATTCTGCCGGCTTCGATCTTGGAAAGATCGAGTATTTCATTGATTAATGATAATAAATGTACGGCCGAAGAACGAATTTTGAGCAAATCCTTGACGTAAGCATTCTGCTCTGAGCATTGAGCCTCTTCCAGCAGCATTTCGCTGTAACCGATAATGGCATTCATCGGGGTGCGCAGCTCATGGGACATATTGGCCAAAAACATGCTTTTCGCGTTGCTTGCTTCTTCTGCGACGGCCCTGGCCTTCTGTGCCTCCTCCATCGCTTTCGACAATTCGATCTCGGTTTGCTTCAACTCGGTGATATCCGTGCGTATCGCTACGGTGCCGGTGTTCCAGACCCGGCGCTCGCTTACCCGCATCCATCGATCATTTTTGAAATGTTCGATGAAGCTTTCTCGCGGCGAGCGATGACGAGCCATACGATCAATGAGCCAGTCCTCACCGCGATCCTTGGCATCCAGTATCAAGCCTGAATGAGCAGCGCCTCGCATGATCGTCTCAAAGGTCATGCCCGGTACAATTGGCGTACCAAAATTCATTATTTCCCGATAACGCTGATTGCATTCCACCAGGCGATCATCCATATCGTAGAGAGAAAAGCCATCCGGGATACTTTCGATCGCCTCTCGCATTCGATACCGGCTTAGCGCCTCTTCATGCGTGGCTTGCTGGATTCGGCTGTCTACGAAAGTGATAAAAATGGCCAGAGATGCAATCAACACGGAGGTAAAGGACACCCAGAAAATCAGGGACAACGGTTCCAGAGCGCTTTGGCTTAGGTTCGGGACTGATGCATCTCCTAGAAAAAAATAGGTGCCCGCCATCCCGGTATAATGCATTCCGGATACGGCAAAGCCCATGATCAACGCGGCGCCGACTTTTGACCAGGTCAAGTTTCTACTATGTTGACTTCGGCCGACCTGTAAATTGACGCTCAGAGCGACATTCGGAAGCACCAGTGCAACAATCAGAGACAAGGTCAACAATCGAGGTTCGTAAAGCATCACCAATTGCCGGGAAATGCCATGCATTGCAGCCATGCCGATATAATGCATTAAAGCGATGCCACCGCCCATCAGCGAACCGCTGAATAAAACAGTCAAGTTATGAATTTTTGGCCGGCTGATCGCATAAACCATGCTGGCACTGGCGAGGATCGCCGGCAAAATGGACACCGCAGTAACCAACACCTTATAACTGACTTCAATCGGCAATGTTAGCGCCAGCATGGCGATAAAGTGCATCGCCCAGACGCCGCCGCCCATCGTCAATGCACCAGCCAGCAGCCAAATCCGCCGCACAGTGACCGAGTCTGTGGCCTTTATCCGGCCGGCTACACTCAAGGCTGAATAAGAGCCTAATGCGGCAATCGCAATCGAAAGCAGTACTAAACCGGAATTATAACTGGTCTCTAATGCCAGATTCAGGTTTCTGCCGTCGTAAAAATAATGTTTCATGGCGGTTAGTGAAAAGTACGTTAGAAAACATCATAATCATCGCGGCTTTGATACCAAATGAAAGATAGCTGTTTAACAAAACCGTGCATCAAATTGACACACAGTTCGGGCGGGGTAAAACGGCTTTTGAACAGAAACGAAACCGGTGCATGGTTAGTGCCGCCGACAACATCAATCAAGCGATAGCCGTCGCTATCCATGACATAACGGTCACCGTCAGGCGTCAGCGGCATGCCTTCGGCTGAGGCCAGCCGTTTTTGTAACTGCAAGCCCAGAACCTCATCTATTTCATCGGGAAATAGCACCCGACCGTCAATGATCAGCCAGCGCGGTGTATCGGCCTGCGCCGGGTTCATCCCCCCTATAGGGGACAGCGCATATAAAAGATTTCTTTGTGAACCGGCCGCTTCGATCAGATTACTCGACAAATCCACGGTGGCCAGTGCCATGCCGTAGGCAAGATATTGCCGTACACTGCTTTTGACCAAGGAATACAATTTATCTTCAGTTGTTTCCACTTTGGTGAAATAGCCATTGATATCGTGCTTATCAATCACTTCGCGCTCCGGCGCGATTCCTGGCTGGCCAGTGCGAACAAAAATCTGGGTCAACTTGTTGCCCATGTTATTACGAATATATTCGCAAAGCTCGAGGCCGGCCGTATCGGACTCCATCACCACGTCTATAAACGCCACAGCCAAGGAACAACCGACATCGACTTCATCGTTCATTAAGCGAATAGCATCGCTCTTGCTATTTGCGGTATAGATTTTCAGCGGCAAGCCATAGACTTCGAAGTTTTTCATCGCGATACGCGAAATAGCCAATACATCCGGCTCGTCATCCACCAAAAGCACCGGCCAGTAGTTAAAAAACATGACGATGACCCTCTGTTAATATGCTAGTGGTTGTCTTAATTCGCTTAGTTTGGCAATATCCAGCCGCATATGTTTAGCCAAATAGGCGGCCGTTTCCTTCGGCCTGACTTTATGGACAAAGTTATAACGCGCTTCATGATAATTAACTTCTCCTCCGTAAAATTTACCGGAAAAATTGATTTTCATTTTTTGCAGTTCCGCCGCCCGATAAGCCGCCAGTGGTTTAACCCGCTCGTCTTTTTGTCTTATTTTTCTTTTTTCTTCTATGATTTGCTGATAGTTGGGATCGGAGGCCAATGCTTCCGCTCTTTGCCGAACTTGTTCCTGAAACTCCGAAAAATCATCGGATAAAATGTCATCGATATAACCGATCGCCTTGGCCTTTTTCGTCCCGATCGGCAAAGGCGTTTCCGTCAACTCCAATGCCTTAACCGGTCCGACTCGCTTCGGCAACGAATAAGTCCAATATTCCGAACCGTACAATCCCATCGTCTTATAATGAGGATTGAAAATGACGCCCTCCCTGGCCCAAACCTTGTCGGCCGCTAAAACCGCCATGGCGCCTCCGGCGCCGGCGCCGCCCCAAACCGCCGAAACCGTTAATTTATTTTCGGTCGTAAGAATTTCCAAAACCAGATCGTCGATCGCGTTGATACTACGCCAGGATTCATTAGCGGGATCATCCGCCGCCTCGATCACATTTAGATGGATGCCATTGGACCAGAAATCGGTTCCCCCCATCAAGACGAGAACTTTGGTCGGCCTCGCCAGCGCCAGACGGTAGGATGCCAGCAGGCGACGAAGTTGTGGGGTGGACATCGCCCCGTTGTGAAAATCGAAGTGTAAATAGCCGACCTGGTTAGCTTCTTCGTACCAAATTTCCTTAAAAGTATTATCAGCACCAATATGCAAGGGATCTATGGGTGACTCCGGAACCTCGCTCAGCACACTACCCAGGACCATTGCGGCAGGCAGCTTAAAATCAAACTGCTTATTACGGGATAGAAAACGTTTATAAAACGGTATTTTTTCAATATTTTTTCGTTTGAGATGCGATATCCAAACTGCTCCGTCGATTGCTGCACGGCAGATCGCACCATGACGTTGGGCAATGATTTGGCCGGGCTGCCAACCTTGCAGCAGGTTTTCTTCATGAGCACCGAAAAGGTAATATTCCTTGCCATCGATGACATCCAGAACACCCGGCGCACTATCGGCGGAATTAATTTTTTTGATGATGGTGGCGACATGATCGCATTCCCAATCGATTTTGCGATTATTCTGTTTCATCAACGGTCGAAGCTGTCCACGTACGCCGGCTTTCGAATAGTCCAAGGGTTCGGGAATATAGTTTCCTGATTCGATCCGTTGAACAGCTTTCAGCATGGCAGCAATGGCGGCGCGCGTCACCTCGCGTCGGTAAAGGCTGGCCTTGCCGGCCTGCCGCATTATAAATGTCGAAGTCGCCCAGATGTCGCCGGCATCCATCTCCTCGGCAGCCTGCATAACAGTAACGCCCCATTCCCTTTCACCATTCATAATCGCCCAGTCTAATGATGAAGGCCCTCTATCGCCTTTGATTCCGGGATGAATAATCAAACAATGGTGTTGGCTCCATACATCTTCCGGTATTTTTTCTTTTAAAAAAGGACAAATGATCAAATCAGGTTGAAAAAACGTAACCCCTCGCCTGATATCGTCAGGGCTTAATGCCAGAGTGATGGAAATATCATGCCCCAGAGCCTCCAGCTCTACATGAGCACGCTGGCACAGTCCATTATATGATGAGGAAATCAATAAGATTCGCATGGCAGCTCTCCGGTTTGTTGTTGTTTTTTTTAAGACCTGGTTATTAAGAATTGGTTATTTAAATGATACGCGCTATTAATGGATGTCCGGTTGCATGAATTGAAATTTATTAACCATCAGCCAAGAGGAACTCCGGTACGATGGACTTGCCCATACCATATTTTTTGGTTGTGCAATGTACCCATCACATCCATTAACTCAATAATTTTGTTATGGTTGGCGATAGATTCCTCGGTTTGGACTGAGGCCTCCGAATGCGCTAAACAGCTGATTTGATGGCGTACTGCGCGTTCAATCAAATCGACATCCTTAATCGTTAATTCAAATTGTTTGTTGTAAGTCGACATAACATGATCCTCCTTAAAATGAACGGATTTTTTCCAGGAAAATTTTCTTCTTTTTCAACTGCAATAAAATCCGTTGTTTATTTGAAGCTTGACCGGTACTCGTGCGGAGAGACATTTAATTGTCGGTAAAACGCTCTGCGCATCTGCTCCGGTCTGTTAAAACCGCAGTTGGCGGCAATGTTATCTATTGGCAGATCAGTTTGTAACACCATGTTACGAGCTGCTTCCAGGCGTACTCTTTCCACAAATTTCGCGGGGGTAATCCCGACTTCCTGATAAAAAATTCTGGAAAAGTTCCTTGGGCTCATTGCCATGCGTTCAGCCAGTTTTTCAACGCTCAAGTCGGCATTCGGATTACTGGCTATAAACGCTTGCAGTTCCCGAAAATCGTTACGGCTTTTCGCTTCATTAAAGATATAGGAGCTGAATTGCGATTGCCCGCCGGGACGCCGCATAAAAATTAACATACCGCGGGCAACATGCGAGGCGATATTCCAGCCCCAGTCCTCCTCAACCAGGCTTAGCGCCAGGTCTATGCCGGCGGTCACACCACCCGACGTATAGACATTGCCGTCACGAACAAAAATTTTTTCGCACTCCAACTGAACGTTCTGATATTGATTGGCGAAAGTTTGAGAATAAAGCCAATGCGTCGTTGCTTTACGGTTATTTAATAGGCCGCTTTCAGCCAGTATAAAAGCACCGGTGCAAATCGATGCCAACCTCCTTACCCGCGGCGCCATTTGTATTAACCAATGGCGTATCTTTTCATCGTGAATGGCATGATCAATAATATGTCCTCCTGCGACGAGTAAGGTATCGATGCCGTCTATTACGTTTTCGATGGATTGATCGGCAACAATGCAAATACCGGAGGATGTCTTAACAGGCCCTGTGCTATCGGCCGCAATGGTTAGCGTGTAAACCGGTTTATTGGATTGGCCGGTAAGTCGCAATGCAAAATTGGCGAAATTGAATACACTCATCGGGCCACTGACATCGATTAATTCGCATTCAGGATAAACCAGCATGGCTATCGTCCGCGGCTGCGGATTGAACAAGGGATTTGGGCGATTCATATGCGTCTTCCTCTGTGCGCTTTGGCTGTTTTTTAATGTACGCCGATATTTAGGCAGTTACAATGACATAAATAACGCATTTTCGGACAAATCCATTTATCGGCTATTGTTATATTCTGCCCTGGACCCTTTGGGCAAATCATTGTGCCGGATAATCGCTCGATTATCCGGTTCTTCTGTGTTAACCTAAATTTGTTCACTTGATTCTACGGTCACATTGGATGCCGGGCTTCAATAAAGAAGTAATCAAACATCTTCAGTCAGCTTGTTTAATCAGGATGGGATTGCATATCGGATTTTTCAGAGAAAAGCAGGAACAATAGTTAAATGTTTTTTGTCTTCCAACTATGTTTTTCTTTAATTAAAATTCAACATGGCTTTGTCCGGCGTTATCAATGAAAAATAAATGACTGCTAAGTAAAAGTCTGAGTCCTGAGGAGGAAAGCTCCACTTGCATCGTAAACCCATATCGAATTAAACCGCCTGGAGCACCTTTTTAGGAGAGTCCTTTATTTCTCCATACCGCCGCCATATCAAAACGCCGATTACAGGCAATACCGTCCCCGACTGCAAACAGTAAAGCACCATGAGTAACCAAGTGTGGAATCGCTCTGACAATCAAAATAGGATCGATAGGGCCGTACGCCCTGATTCGTTGGTAATCGTCAATGGAGGCTTCTTCTATCCCTCGTCGAACCGATTTAAAACCCTGGCAAGGAAAGTATTTTGTTCCTCTGCAGGACGGCCGGTTTTTTGTCCTACAGCCCGAACGTTGTCCCTATTATTCGAGGCGTCAGTCGTCTACTTGACGAACCGGGGATAACCTTTTGCTGCGGTCGCCTGGTAGTTTAAATCATTTTAATTTCGAATCGATACAATTTATATTTATCAAACTTGTAAACACCGGAGTATTAAAAACATGATACATAAACACACTCAGTATTATCTTCGTCATCTCAAAGATGATATACCCGCCGGAATCGTAGTATTTTTAGTCGCACTGCCGCTTTGTCTTGGAGTAGCCATGGCTTCCGGCGCCCCCTTGTTTTCGGGACTCATCGCCGGCCTCGTCGGGGGGCTGCTCGTTGCCTGGCTAAGCGGATCCCAGCTTAGCGTTTCCGGCCCCGCCGCCGGTCTTACCGTTATCGTTTTAAATGCGATAGAAACGCTGGGCAGTTTTCAGAGTTTTCTCATCGCCTGTGTCCTGGGCGGTGTATTGCAATTGGCGCTGGGTTATTTACGTGCCGGCGTGATCGGCGCCTTCTTTCCGTCGGCCGTGATCAAAGGCATGCTGGCTGCCATCGGTTTGATTCTGATTATTAAACAATTTCCTCACGCCACCGGTTACGACTCCAGTTACGAGGGCGATGAAAGCTATATGCAGGAAACCGCCGGCTCCAGTTTCTATCAGTTATTCGATTCCTTATATGCCGTTTCACCGGGGGCCGTCCTGATCAGCATGGTTTCGCTGCTGATACTCATCATCTGGGACATGTCCTGGTTCAAAAATCAGCCTTTATTAAAGCTGATACCCGCCCCGTTAATCGCCGTTTGCTGGGGTGTTGCCTATAATCTGACAGTCCTGCGCTATGCGCCTGAGTGGGCGGTGAGCGCAAGTCACCTCGTCAAACTGCCTGTCTCCGAAACACCTGCTGATTTTCTTACCCAGTTTAGCTTTCCCGACTTCAGTGCTCTCGGCAATCCCAAAGTCTACGGCGTTGCAGTGACCATTGCGATAATCGCCAGCCTGGAAACCCTGCTGAGTCTCGAAGCAGTGGACAAACTTGACCCGTTGAAGCGCATCGCGCCCACAAATCGTGAGCTTAAAGCGCAAGGTATCGGAAATATTATTAGCGGCTTGCTGGGCGGCTTGCCGATCACGGCCGTTATCGTCCGCAGCTCCGCCAATATCAACGCAGGCGGCCAAACCAGAATTGCCTGTTTTGTCCATGGTTTATGTTTGCTGATCAGCGTCATTTATTTAGCGAATTATCTCAATTACATTCCGCTGGCCTGCTTGGCCGCAATCTTGCTGCATACCGGTTATAAATTGGCCAAACCGGCCTTATTTAAGGAGTTTTACCAGAAAGGCATAAGCCAACTGCTGCCTTTTATCATCACCATCGGCGCCATTCTGGCTACCGATTTACTGCTGGGAATGGCTATCGGCATGGCAATCGGCATGCTTTTTGTCATCAAGGCTAACTATCATGCCGCTATTACCATGGTGCAGGACGGTTCTCACTACGTCATTTCACTCAACAAAGATGTATCATTCCTAAACAAGGCATTGTTAAGAAAGCTTATTCTACGAATCCAGGAAAACAGCACCGTCACCATCGATGCGAGCAAGGCACAGTTTATCGATCACGACATTGTGGAAACGATTCAAGACTTTCTGGCAGCGGCTCCTGATGACAATATTTCGGTTACCGTCATCGATCTGGAAGGCAAAGAGAAAATTAAAAATCACCCGGCGATCGTGGTTATAGACAGAACGCCGGAACCATCGTGCCAGTTGAATTTTAATTCATCAGCAGGTCAACCGTTCAGTTCATCCGGTGAGTCATTGCCAACTTCCTCCGTCAGTTAAAATTAAAAGCATGGGCAAAAATTGACCGGCCATTTAACTGAATGATTAACGCCGATTGATGTTTTCAGCTCATCAGGCTTGCCAAACGCGAATCTAATTTTTTGTTCTCCGAAAAAAAACTGAATACTTGGCAAGTCTGGCTAATGGTTCATCGCATCAAGCACCATTTGAACCGTTATACTGCCGGGTCGGGTAATCTGGATTGGGCCGACCAGCCTGCTCCCGTTTCGGCACTTTCCAGACTGCGAACTCATTATGTTGCCCCCGAAGCTTCACTGCCGATAAAGTTTTTCGAACTGGACCGTTTCGAAACATTTCCGGTCCTACCGCTAACTTCGTCTTTAATAAGATTACCCGGTTTACATATCAATCTTTTCAAAGACCACCACCGTACGGCTCCCGATCTCATACAAACGACTGCCAACGGGCATTTGCTCATGCGGAGGTATGATATCCCGAGGTGATGGCAAAGAAGTATCTATCGCCAGACGCCAACGTTGATTATCTTTAATATCGGGCAATTCTATCGTGCAATCGGCTGTTGACATGTTCATGACAACATGCAGATCCGGTTCGTCCAGTTCAGTTCCTGGGAGAGTAAAAACCAGCATACGGGTTTCAGGATCCTCCCATTGCATCCCATGCCATGATATATCCGGCAGGTTCTTTTCTTCGATCGTATGGCCGCTTAAAAAATGACGCCGCATCAACGAGGGATGTCTTTTGCGCAAGGCAATCATCTGCTGAACGAAACGAACCATATCGGCATTTTGCTCGGCCATATTCCAATTCAGCCAAGTCAGCTCATTATCCTGGCAGTAGCCATTATTATTACCGCGCTGGCTGTGCAGAAACTCATCGCCCGCAAGCAGCATCGGCACTCCCTGGCTGAGCAACAAGATCGCATACGCATTTTTTGCCTGCTTTTTACGCAGTTCCAATATAACTGGATTGTCGGTTTCACCTTCTACGCCCAAATTATAACTTAGATTATGATTGCAGCCATCGCGGTTCTGTTCACCGTTGGCTTCGTTGTGTTTTTCGTTATAACTGAACAAGTCATACAAGGTAAAACCGTCATGGCAGGTTACAAAATTGATGCTGCTGATCGGCAAGCGGCCCTGTTCTTCATATAGGTCGCTGCTGCCGCAGATTCTTGTCGCCAGTTCCTTGATGACGCCATGATCGCCGCGCAAAAACCGGCGAATGACATCCCGGTATCTCCCATTCCACTCAGCCCAGCGATAGCCCGGGAAACTGCCGACCTGATAAAGACCGGCGGCATCCCAGGCCTCGGCTATCAACTTGGTTTTTGCCAGTTGTTCCGATAGTTCGATGCCCCATAACACCGGGGGATCATGCAGCACAGCCCCGCCTTCGCCCCGTGCCATGGCGCTGGCCAGATCGAAGCGAAAACCGTCTACATGCATTTCTCTGACCCAGTATTCAAGGCAACTGATGATAAATCTGGAGACCAGGGGATGGTTTGCATTAAGGGTGTTGCCGCAACCGGTGTAATCGAGAAAAATGCTTTTATCGTGGACGTCCAGGTGATAAAAAATATTGCCCGCGATGCCCTTAAAATTGATGATCGGGCCATGGTGCCCGGATTCTGAGGTGTGATTGAAGACGACATCCAAGATGACTCCTATCCCGGCTCGATGCAGCGCCTTGACCAGGTCGCGGAACTCGCGGGTATGCGTTCCCTGTTCCGGCGTAACGCAAAAACCGGGGTGCGGACTGAAAAAACTATGGGTGCTGTAGCCCCAGTAGTTTTTAAGTCCAAGCGCTGCGGTCCCCCTGGGAACATCCTGCTCATCGAAGGCCATGACCGGCAATAACTCGACATGAGTAATGCCCAACTGCTTCAGATAAGGTATTTTTTCGATCAGGCCTACGAACGTTCCCGGATTTTTTACTTGTGACGACGGATGACGCGTAAAACCGCCGACATGCAGTTCATAAAGGATGGCCTTTTCGCTTCGAATTGCGAGTGGAGTATCTCCTTCCCAGTCGTATTTTTCATCCACCACGACACAGCGCATGGCGCTTTGGCTATTGTCGCCAGGCAAGCATGCCGCACTCCGGTCCCAGCGTTTTTGGCTGACGGCCTTAGCCCAGGGATCTACCAACAGTTTATTTTTATCGAAACGCAGGCCGGATTCACTGGCATGATTGGGGCCATCCAGGCGCCAGGAATACCAGATTCCGGCCGGCAGTTCCCGGACAAAAACATGCCATGAGAAAAATGTCCGGTTTATATTCTTCTTTAATTTGATCGTTTGAAAAGGGTGTTCGCTCTCCGCTGAATCGAAGAGTAATAGCTCTACTGCAGTAGCATGACGGCTGAATATGGAAAAATTAACTCCTCCCGAGTTGGACATAGTACCCGGTGGATACGCATTTCCATGCTTTAATTTATATTCATTTTTTTTCATATCCGTGTCTCGTAAATTGAGGCTATCTATTAAAAAGCAACATGCAAGTCTATTTTGTTAGCCTCACTTGTCAAGAGGCATTTTGAATCCATTAACCGACGCCGATGGATTTCAAATCCTGTCAACATAACAGACACCCAGAAAAAAAATCTACTGGAGTTAGATTTTTTGCAAGAAAAACCGGATAATAGCATTGAATTTCCTATCTATAAATGAGTGATACTTTTCAAAACAGGCATTGTAGATCAGCGGCAAGCTCACTGGAATGGCAAGTATGACTTTATGGATAAACCCTGGATAAATTAATAAAAATTGTTTAAGGCTGCTGATGACATTTTCATATGCTGGACAGAAATCACAATTTGAGCTTACTCCGAAAGAAATGCTTGATATCAGCCAGGAAATCAGCCGCAATTTTGCACCGAATGCCACATTCCCGGCTCCGGATGATAATGACTTTCACGTCGATCCTGGCACTTTTTATCGTTTCGGCGATACCGTTGACAAGAAAGCGGACTCCGCTTTACATTCGAGCCGGGATTCCCATATCGGCCTTGCTGCAAAGGAATTGTATGGCATAAGCCAGGAAATCAGCAGGCAATTCATGCCGGATGTTTCAACCACCCTTCCGGAGCTTTTTCTTTTACCGGTAGACCCCTACCATCTGTATGCCTACTGGGATCTTGGCGACAAAAAAAAATCTTTAACGCCTCAACAAGCCTCCGGACAGAATCTGACATTGAGGATTTATTGGCGGCCGGACGAAAACACCGGCATTACCCGTTCAAATGTATGGTTCGATATCACCGTTCACGACCCTGAAGCCAGGCAACAAGTACCCTTGCCGATCGATGATACCGCTTATTCGGCGGCATTGGGTAAACTGGATCCGGATCAAACCTTCGATATCTACGCTGTCTCAAATATTGTCCGGGTGCCGCCCGCCAAAATGAGAATGGCGGCGAGCCGACGTCCGGACGATAGTGACTTGCCGATGGCCAACACAAAAGCCGCTCGCCCGACTCTGGATCATCCCGCTCATGCCTCTACAGACCTTTTAGATCAAGAAACTTTAATAAGATCCGAGCTGACAGACATTCTCTACGAAAAAAGGAATGACACGCAGCCATCCAGCGACAAAAGATGGTTTGTAAAACTCCATTTCAACCGCGCTTCGGCCCATCGTTATGGCGATGCAAAAATCGACTCCAAACTGATGAATCATTTGAATGAGAAAGGCATCGATATACAGTTGCTGATGGAACCGGTTTTTTTGGAAGCGTCACAATTCCAGAATAAAAATGCCTCAGGGCAGGGAATATAAAGAGTCTCAATGGAAAAAGGTTTCCTTGGCATCATTTTGCACGCCCATTTACCGTATGTGCGGCACCCTGAACACGAAAGTTTTTTTGAAGAAAACTGGCTATTCGAAGCCATCACCGAATGCTACATCCCGTTGCTCGGCGTGCTGGACAGGTTACAGCAAGACAATGTGAACTACCGCCTGACGATTTCACTATCGCCGCCTCTCATTTCGATGTTGCGCGATGAATTATTGCAGGCCCGATACCTGAGGCACCTGCATAAACTGCTGGATCTGGCCGAAAAGGAAGTGGTCAGAACCCGCAAAAAACCCGAGTACCAAAAATTGGCGCGGCTATACCGTCGGGTTTTCCGGAACGCCCTGACAACCTATCAAGAACGCTATCAGTGTGATTTAGTGGCGGCTTTTGTCGCTCATCAGGCAGCGGGAAAATTGGAACTCATCACCTGCGCCGCGACACATGGTTTTTTACCATTGCTTAGTATCAGTGAAACCGCGGTCCGCAACCAGATCAAGGTGGGCGTTGAAACATTCAAGTCAAATTTGGGCTTTGCCCCTGAAGGCTTCTGGTTGCCTGAATGCGGATATTACCCCGGACTGGAAGCCGTTCTGAAGGATGCCGGCATCAAATATTTCTTTGTCGACTCCCACAGCATTCTGAATGCCAGCCAGCCTCCCCGGCATGGCGTCTATGCGCCGCTGGATTGCGGTAACGGCGTCGCGGCATTTGCCCGGGATCCAGAATCGTCTCAACAGGTCTGGAGTTCCAAACAAGGCTATCCTGGAGATTTCGATTACCGGGAATATTACCGTGACATCGGCTTCGATCTTGATCTGGATTACCTCGCGCCCTATATTCTCGAAGGCAAAACCCGGATCAATACCGGCATCAAATACCATCGCGTCACCGGCGAAAATATACCCAAGGACATTTACCAGCCGAAAAAAGCCGGGTTGAAAGCACGACTGCACGCCCAGGATTTTATCGACAAGCGTCAGCGCCAAATTGATGCGCTCAGCGCCGAAATGGACAGGCCTCCCATTATCGTGGCGCCTTACGACGCCGAGCTTTTCGGTCATTGGTGGTTTGAAGGACCGCAATGGCTGGAATGGGTGCTGAGACTGGCAAGCGAAAGCACAAACGGCATACAGTCGATCAGCTGCAGCGATTCTTTAAATCAGCAGACCTCTCTTCAAATCGCTACTCCGTCAGCGTCGACCTGGGGCGACCAAGGTTATTCCAGTTACTGGATCAATGAAGCCAACGACTGGATTTACCCTTTTCTGCACAAAGCCGGCTCCCAGATGGAAAACTTCGTCGCCGAATTGCGAGGTATAACCGTTAGCCCGTTACAGGAGAGAGCATTGAATCAGGCTGTCAGATCAATCCTGCTAGCGCAAGCCTCCGACTGGCCGTTTATCATGAAATCGGGAACGACCATCGAATATGCAAACAAGCGGATTACGGACCATCTTGCACGCTTTAACTACTTGTACGACAGCCTTCGCAAAGGCAAAATCGACGAACGTTATCTAACCGCACTGGAAATCATGGATAACATTTTTCCGGATATCGACTTCCGGGATTACGGCCCGTTAACAAACGCCTAGCATCAAAATATTCCCTCCTTTACACCAGAAGAACCCGAAAAGTGCTCCCCTGTTGAGTCAAGACGCCGTCGTGATTGCCGCACCGACCGCAATCAATGCCGAAATCGAAATCGAGAAAAACATGAATTGATCGCATTAGATTCGGTCGCTGAAGTCAATCATTCGTTTATTGCGCGATTTCGGTGTAGCGCCCGGTATCAGGCCGTCAGGGCAATTGTCGAAAAAGCCGAAGAGTGGCTGTTTAAAGAGAATATGTAATGCAAAAAGTGCAGTAATATAAAATTTTTATTATTGTATCGATTCGAAACTAGTTATACTATTTGGCATGGTGCAATAGAGTCACCCAGTTAAAGTGGAGTTAATCAAATGATACACAAACACCTCAAGTACTATACCGACCATTTGAAGGGCGATGTGCCCGCCGGCATTGTTGTCTTTTTAGTTGCCTTGCCGCTCTGTCTGGGAATCGCAATGGCCTCCGGCGCGCCGTTATTTTCCGGCCTCATTGCGGGCCTGATCGGCGGTCTAGTGGTAGCCTGGCTCAGCGGTTCACAGCTCAGCGTTTCGGGTCCCGCCGCCGGCTTGACCGTGATCGTTCTGACTGCGATCGAGCAGATCGGCAGTTTCCAGGGCTTTTTGACAGCGCTTGTGATAGCGGGCTTCCTGCAACTGGTCCTGGGTTTTTTGCGGGCGGGTATCATTGCCTCCTTCTTTCCCGCGTCGGTAATCGAAGGCATGCTGGCGGCGATCGGTCTGATCCTGATCATGAAACAGCTACCGCATGCGGCCGGTTATGATGCGAATTATGTCGGCGCCGAGAGTTACGCGGCCGACAGAAGCCTGGCGAGCCTGCATGCGATGGTCGATTCGTTGAACGCGATCTCGCCCGGCGCGATCGTGGTCAGTTCGATCGGCCTGCTGATCATGATCATCTGGGATTTGTCCTGGTTCAGGAAGCGCAAGTTTTTCACGCTGATTCCCGGGCCGTTGGTCGCGGTGGCCTGGGGCGTCGCTTATAACCTGACGGCGATGAAATTTGCGCCGGAATGGGCAATCAACGCCAAACACCTGGTCACTCTACCTGTTTTGGAGCACCCCACGGCTCTTCTCGATCAGTTCGTATTTCCGGATTTCAGCATGCTGGCTAATCCCCAGATTTATACCGTCGCTGTGACCATGACCATCATCGCGAGTCTGGAAACGCTGCTAAGTCTGGAAGCGGTCGATAAACTCGATCCGTTGAAACGCATCGCGCCGACCAATCGCGAGCTGAGGGCGCAGGGCATCGGCAACATGATCAGCGGCTTTATCGGCGGCTTGCCGATCACCGCCGTGATCGTACGCAGTTCCGCAAACATCAACGCGGGCGGAAGAACCCGTATTTCCTGCTTCGTGCATGGTATGTGCCTGTTGATCAGCTTGTTGTTCCTGGCGCAATATCTGAATTACATCCCGTTGGCCTGTCTGGCGGCGATTTTGCTGCAAACCGGTTATAAACTGGCAAAACCGGCGGTGTTCATGCACTTTTTCAAGAAAGGATGGAGCCAATTTGCACCTTTCGTGATTACGGTCGGCGCGATTCTGGCGACCGACTTGTTGGAAGGCATGGCGATCGGCATGGTAGTCGGGTTGATTTTCGTAATTCTTGCGAATTACCATGCCGCAATCACCTTCATCCAGGACGGTTCGCATTATCTGTTGACGCTGAACAAGGACGTCTCGTTTTTGAACAAGGCGCTGCTGCGCAAGTTTATTTTGCGTATCGAGGAAAACAGCACGGTCGTGATCGACGCGAGCAGGGCGGGATTCATCGACCACGACATTGTCGAGACGATAGAAGATTTTTTAGCCGCCGCGCCTGATGACAATATTTCGGTCAGAGTGATCGATTTGCACGGTAAGGAAAAGATTAAAAAACATGAGGCTCACGTCGTCGTCAACGAGCGCAGCAAAAAGCTTCAGGCCGCCTAATCTATAGATTGCTCCGTCGTCCCGGCAGGATGAAATCGGTCTGCGCTTGTCATTGCCGCACCAGCGCAGGCCCAGATGCCGGCCGCCGCTCCGGTAGTCGTCGCTGGTATAACCGGCATCGGCAAAGATGACCCGATCTTCCTTGCGCAACAACTTGTGCAATTCAGTGATGTCGGCGGCGTTGGCCGCTGTTGTGCTCTCCGTGTGCGCAGCACCGGAATTCACATCGGCGCCGACAGATGTTCATACCCTGAGGCATGAATAAGTGCCGCACCCGCCATTGTGTCTTGAGACACCAAGAGTCCTTGTTCTTTCAGGTGAACATTAATGGCCGCTAACAACTTTCCGGTCCGCTGCCGCTTCTCCAGCAGGTGACGGAAGTTGAGAAGCGTGGTTTCGTCCGGCAACGCGTCGGTGACACTGCCCAAACTGCAAAGCGACGGACATTCTCAATTTCATTAAAAAGTCATATTCTCCCTGTAACATTGGCATCTGGCAATTCATATTGCCGAACCGAAAAATCGATAAATCCGATTTTATGAAGCGCCACGGCTGACGATCAATGCCGGCCGTCTCGTCCGTATTGCCGATAATAACTATACCAATCAAGGGTTTTATGTCATTGAGAATTGCTTTCATCAGCGATGCCTGGCATCCACAAATAAATGGCGTGGTGACAACCATAGAAAATACCTGTTCATCCCTGGAACGATCAGGACATCAAATTAAGCTGATTACCCCGGACCACTTTAAAACAATTCCTTGCCCGACCTACCCGTCAATTCGCCTGGCGCTGACCTGTTATGGAAAATTAACAAGACTTTTGGATGAGTTCAAACCCCAACGCATCCATATTGCCACGGAAGGGCCTTTGGGACTGGCCGCAAGGCGATATTGCCTCAGGCATCATCTGGCCTTTACGACCTCGTTTCATACCTTATTTGCAGAATACGTGAACTTAAGATTTAAAACTCCTGTGTCGTGGGGATATGGCTTTTTACGCTGGTTTCATGCGCCGGCAAAACAAATCATGGTCGCCTCGCCATCGCTGGAATCGGATTTAAGATCAAAGGGATTCAACAATACGATGGTGCGATGGTCTCGAGGCGTGAACCCTGATTTTTATCATCCCAGGGATAAAAAATTTTTACCGCTGCCTCGTCCCATCTCCATGTTTGTCGGTCGGGTTGCGATTGAAAAAAACATCGCCGCTTTTTTATCCCTCGCTATTTCAGGCACCAAAATTGTCGTGGGAGACGGACCGCAGATGAAGGAACTCAAAGCCAGATACCCTGAAACAATTTTTGCCGGTTTTCAGACGGGCGAAGCCCTGGCGCAATATATGGCGGCCGCGGACGTATTCGTATTTCCGAGCCGCACCGATACGTTTGGCATTGTCATGCTGGAAGCCCTAGCCAGCGGCGTCCCGGTCGCAGCTTTTCCGGTGAGCGGTCCGCTGGATGTGATCGTCAGCGATAAAGTGGGCAGATTGGATGAAAACTTACAGAAGGCGGTCACTGAAGCGTTGCAACTGGATTCGCAGGACTGTCGAAATTATGCAGTCAATTATTCCTGGGCTAAATGTACCGAACAATTTTTCAATAATCTGGTCCCGCCGTTTGGCGAAATTCAGCAAGAGGAGAGTCATTCGGTAAGCGAGAACTTTGTAAAATGACACTTGTGACTCACACTGCGTTAATCAAGTCCTGTCTGGTTAGCTGTCCCGCCGTTTGAGGCTTCAATATCTCGGACAAACGGTAGCTGTTAACCAATGCGTACCGGCTCATTGCTTAAAACCACGAACGTGAGCGTATCGAAAAAATTGCCGCACAATGCGTCCCTGAGTAAAAAATCAGGCATCCAGCCTTACCAGAATCGAAACAGCACGCCGGCCAATTGTTCGATTCCCCAGGTAATGATGAGACAAAAAATGGACAGTATCAGAGCCGAAAGCGTGATATTGAAGGCAGCAGGCCGCTGGCCCATATAAACTAATTTATTCATGGCGTTTAGCCCTCATAAATGATCGAATGAGGACAGCATAGCCCGTCAAGGTTAAAATTTAACGACACGAACGTGACAATTTGATGACATGAAATGGACAGACAGAGGGGCGAGCAAAGCGTGCATTATTTTTCGATGGCAATTTTAAAACCCTCCAGAATCGCTTTATTGGTAGCCGGCATGGTTGACGTCACATACAGGTTTGCACCATGGATTAACGGAGCCGCAAGCGGGCGGCCGGTCCCTTGCATGGACTTTTTAGCCATCATTTTGCCATCTTTTACCCGAACGCCGTAAATTGTTCCCTGATTGCCGATATCGACGATCCAGACGACCGGATCGCCGTTTTTGCCCACTCCCGCAAGCGCGGGCAACGAGGGATGGCTTCTGAATGATTGCAAGGCTTCAACACTCTCCGGGTCGGGGAATTGCCAAAATCGCTTAAATTTTGGCGAACCGTTTTCAAGGACTATCCGCAACGCGACCAGACCGGCAGGATGGCTATTGTCCGGGACAAAGGTTGCAATCACCACGACGGGCACATGATCGATCGTGCTCAACGCCGGCTGGCTCACAATCATTCCCGCCCACGGTATTTTGCACGGATCGGTTGACGTTCCGCACACATCGGCAATTTGCAGGCGATCATACTGCGTGCCGAGATGGTCCGCATCAATCAGGTAAACCCCGCCGTCCTTACCCGGCTGAACAAGAACAGAACGGCCATGGTCCATTGCGACTTTAACCGGCGCATTGGCGCCCAGATCATAATCCATCCAGGCCAGACATTCCCAGAAGCTTTTGTCGTCGCACTCCCTATTGGCCGGTTTTAACGGAGCGGTTTCATCTGCCAAACGGGGTATAAACAAATTCTTGCAGGATTCCATGCAGTCCTGCTCAGGATTCGAAGGATCGAAATTCGAACATTTCAAGTCGTCGCATCCTGAATCGAATTTAAGTCCCGGTTTTAAGCGCATCAGCGTGTTCGCATAATTGTGCCGGGCAGGATCGATCTGTCCGTTGCCGGTAGGCACCAAAATTTCATAGCTATCCGCCGCCGGAAAAATCTGCGGTCCGGCAGGCGCCCAAATACCGCCGCCGCAGATCATCTCCTGGGTGCCGTATTCAACCGTTACCGGACAGCCGGCTTCCGGCGTCGTCAACAACACACTGCTGATCGCGTGCGCGGCGCCCTGATTTTTCCAGGCATGCAGGTCGATTTCAAACATCCAGCCATGAAATGGCTGGGTATCGCCCGCGTTGCCAAAGGAGGCATAAATATACCCCTGCCCGTTTTCCGCATTGACAGCATGTTTGAGTGCCGCATGAGAAAAGGCCGTCGGGGGGTTAAATTTTACGATCGACTTGCCGTCCGCCGCCGGTTTTTCAGCATGCAAAACCAGCGCCGGGTAGCCGACGTCCAGTTGTTTATTGGCCATGTCGATGACCGCCAGGCGATGGCTGATACGTACGCCTTGTTCAAGACATTGATAGAGAATAATCAGCTTGTCGCCGGCCATGACGGGGGTTGAAACCAGCTGAGTTTGCTGTCTCTGTGGAGCAGGCGCCTCGATTTTCCAATCCAGCGCGCCTGTTTCGGCATCCAGCGCGGCGATAACGCCATTTGATGCCGGGACGATGATCAATGGCTTTCCTTGAGACATATCCAGCAATGGAGACGCAATGATGCTTTCGTCAAAGGTAACCGGCGGGTTATCGGAGGACGGGAACAGCGCTTCCAGTTTTAAGTTTTCCGACTGAATAGCTCCGGCAAGACATAGATTCTGAGAACTTGATATTGATGAACTCACGACCAGGATGATCACGGCCGAGACATGGTGAACTGCGAGTTTCATAAAAGCGGCTAAGTATGACGTGACAATCTTGGTCAAGATTATAACGATCGACTATGACGAAATTATGAAATGAATCAATGCGCAGCAGTCAAAGATAAAGAGATGCCATGCGCCGCCAGTACTCGCAGCTATGCGCCCTGTGGTCCCATATCAGCAATTGATGTGCGATGTTTTTTTGCCGCAATATCGAACTGAGATAGAGATTATTCTGTAAAAACGGATCATCATTGCCAATCACCAGAATGATGTCCATCGACCGCAGATGATCCAGTCTCCACGGGCACTCCAGATTAGGCAAAAAATGGGTTGGGGTATGATAATAAATATCCTCATTATAAAAGCCATCGAAAAGATCGGTAAAACTTTCAATATTAAGGGTCAGGTCATAGCGGCCCGAAAAAGCCGATAGCTTTTTAAACAAATGGGGATAACGAAACGCAAGATTGGCAGCGTGAAAGGCGCCCAGGCTTAAGCCGTGGGCAATCAGGCACTCGTGGGGATTCATCGCTTGCAGAAAAGGCAGCACTTCATTCAGGATATAGTCTTCATACGCGATATGCCGCTGAATACGGCCATAAGGATGCGCCCACCAGCAATAAAAACTCTCTGTATCGATACTGTCGACGCAACAAATCTGCAGATGTCCCTCTTCCAGTTTGGGTCTTAACGTTTCAATCATACCCAGCTTTTCGTACTCATAAAATCGTCCGCCCCGGGTAGGAAAAACCAATACTTTTGCGCCGGCATGTCCAAACACCAGCAATTCCATATCGCGTTGCAGCCGGTCGCTCCACCATCGGCAATATTCACGGTTCATCCTTCCTGCCCGTGTATTCGTATTTTGCTGGAGATAGGCATATTCAGAGAGGTTTGAAAAATAATTCAAGCTCATCGAGAAGCGCTTTTTCCTGTTTGAGCTGGTTCGGATAACAATGATGTCCGGCTTCAAGTATGAACAGCTGTTTTTTTTCCGGGAGCGCGTTGAAGATCGCAAACTGCCCGGGCGGTGCGACACAGGGATCATATAGCGCACAAGCGCAATGCATCGGTATATTAATCCGTTTCGCCGCAATTGCCGCATCGTAATAACGTAAAACCTTGAGGGTTTGCTTTTTATGTTTTTTATAATATTGCTGGACACTATGCGCACTGCCCAATGATTCCAGCTTTAGCCGTAAAGGGTGATGACCAAAACTCGGAACATTGATATGACCCCTGTTGATTCGACGCTCCCAGGCAAGGCCCAAAGCGCCGACTCCGCCGCTAAAACTGACGCCCAAATAACCTAATCGTCCCGCCGTATCCGGAAACAGCTCCAGCATGGCGCTGACAGCCAACCACAAATCTTCAACACAACCGCCCAGAATATACCGGTTTAACTTGTCGATATCGTGCCGGACATGCCAATAAGGATCTGCGGAAATGGTTGGGTTTTGACTGAGGCCCAGGCCACGAAAACAGGGAAACAATAAGGCCGCATCCTTAAACGGCAAATTAAAATCGGGACCGTTCCTGCCGCCATAGCCGTGACCCACGATAAACCCCCGCTTAATCGCGCCGGAAGCCGGCACCAATAACCAGCCCCGGATAGATAATTCATCCGTGGAGCAATAATTGATTTCATACACCTGCCAGCCCAGCTTATTTTTATCTATCATCTGAATGTGCGGCTTGGCTGCAACAGTTAAAGCCTTCTGATAACGAGCCTGCCAAAAAGCATCAAAATCCTCAGGCTCTTTCGGCGACTTCACAGTCAACAGTTGGTTGAGCGAATAACCGTAGGCGGGATCGAAATTATAGGCATGATTAACCTTGGCATTCTTATCTTCGTAATACATTAATAGTCTCTTTCAAAAAAACCGCGCTTTTATACTACAGTAACCATTACGGAATTATTAATTACTAAATGACATTATCGGAGAATTCGACTTATTCATAAAATCCTTTTTGTCGGTTAATTGCTCCCTAAGGAAGCGCTGATTAAAACTGATTATGAGATAATAGAGCCGAATGATACGGCTACGTGGGATGACCATGCCAATCCAAACCAACTGTGCTGATCTCGAATACACCTGTAAAAAGCGTCAAACGCGCCGTGAGGTGAGTCATTCTAGGAGAAAATGGAACACGTCGTACCGTGGCCTTTATTGTTGGAGCACGCGTCACCATCCATAGCGTCACGGTGACGGCCGCCTATACCGCCGACAGGGAAGAATTGCCGAACCTACTGCGCCTGGAGAAAAATACCTCACAAGTCAACTTGATGGTTGGCTTGACCAATCTATATTAGCCAAGACGACCGTTGATGGCGGCCTAGGCTTTGATCCGCCTGCCATATCCCAATCAAGGCAGACGGAACGAAAAAATCGGGAAAACCAATCAAAATAACCAGTTAAAACACTTATTTTTTCGTCGTTTGATGAAAAATAATCCTGGGTAGTGAGTGCTGTTATGACTTTCTTTTATACGTCGTTTCCCAAGTCTTCAATACCAATCCAAGCGATATACATCGAGACGTCTATTGGCCAGATTTCGGGATGCGCCCCGGCAGCGCGCCTGTTTTAAGAGCTCCAGATTGACGTCGGCAATGAGGGTCATTTCCGTGTTGGGGGTTGCTTCGGCCAGAATGGCGTCATGGGCGAACGAAAAGTCGCTGGGACTGAAAATCGCCGCTTGGGCATATTGAATATCCATATTTTCGGCATAAGGGAGATTTCCCACGCTGCCTCCGATGGCGACATAGCATTCGTTTTCAATCGCACGCGCCTGTGAACAGTACCTTACCCGCTGATAGGCGTTTTTGGTGTCAGTCCAGAACGGCACAAAGATAATCTGCGCGCCTTGAATCGCAGCCAGGCGAGCCAGCTCGGGGAACTCTGAGTCATAGCTGATCAGTACCGCGATTTTGCCGCAATCGGTGTCGAATACCTTGAGGGCGTCGCCTCCTTTGACACCCCAAAAACTCACTTCGTCGTTGGTCGAGTGTATTTTGTATTGCGCCTCGAAGGTTCCGTCGCGTCTTAGCAGCCATGAAACATTGTACAACATGCGGTTGCTATATTCCGGCATTGATCCGGCGATGATATTGATATTGTAGGACATGGCCATTTCCAGCAAGCCGTTGCGAATATCCCGGCTAAACCCCGCCAGGGCTCGAATGGCGTCGGCAGGATTTTTATCGTTGAACAGCCCCATCAGCGGTGCGCTGATATATTCCGGAAAAAGTACGAAATCGGCATTGTAACCGGCTACTGCATCGATAAAAAATTCGGCATGCTTCAACAATTCGTCGACACCGGCAAGCGTCCGCATTTGCCATTGAACTACGCCTAAGCGTATAACGTTTTTTGAATCGCCGATTGATGGAGTTTTCTCGACATAATCAAGATTCAACCATTCCAAAAGCGTGGCGTATCCGTGCGAATCGGCATCGACCGGAAGATAGCCGGTTAACAGTTTCCGAACATGAAATCCGTTGGCTAACTGAAACGAAAGTACCGGATCGAAAATCTCTTTGCTTTTGACCCGTTCGATATATTGGACGGGCGTCAGTGAATCTGCATATTTGGCATACCCTGGAATGCGTCCTCCGGCAATAAACCGGCGAATGTTAAGATTGCGGCATAATTCCTTGCGTGCATCGTAAAGCCTGCGTCCAAGCCGTAAGCCCCGATACTTGGGATGTACGAAAATATCGACGCCGTAAAGCGTATCGCCTTTAAGCGTATGGTGAGTCAAATGACCGTCGCCGGTAATCTGGGAGTAAGTATGTGTATCGCCAAACCGGGTATAGTCGACAACCATGCTAAATGATGCCGCCACTAACTGGCCGTTGTCTTCAATACAAATTTGACCTTGAGGAAATCGATTAATTTGAGAGGAATATTGCCCTCTTTTCCAGGCGCCTCCCAGATTGCCGTAGACCTGATCCATTAATACGGCAATTTGCTCATAGTCTTCAAGGGTCAAATGCCGAAGTATCAGTTTATGCTTTTCATGCTTTTTGACTTTATCTTTGCTCATAGCGGAAAGATAGCATCTGCAGATGACACATTTATGACAGCTTTCTGCACCGTTAAAGTTGACGGATATATATCAGAAAATGCCAGGAAGGAGTCAGGCGCCGCTATTTTATGAATTTTTTTTGGGGATAGCGGCCTTAAATAATGACTGGAAGTTTTTCCAGTTCATTGCTGGAAAGCTTATGGTCATAAAACTGTCATCTGTTAGCCGTATAGTCTTAACTTTTTGAATTAAAACACTAAAACCCTACGAAGTCCTGTGAAAGCCATTATCAATAACGATCCTTATAACGACATCCTTAGACATCTGTTGAGAGATGTATCGGAATTAAGGAAAAATGTCGAAATACATGCAAACTCTCGCCTGCTTCAATATAAAGACAAATATCGATCCGAAGTATTCACGCGAAGCGCCTGCAACTTGGCGCATTATCTGGCATTGAGACAAAACGATCTGCGCAATCTGCAGGACAGGCTGGCGCAAGCCGGCCTGTCATCGCTGGGCAGAGCCGAGGCCTCGGTCATGTCCACACTGGATGCCTTGATCGATATTTTAAAACGCTCGACCGATGATGCCTTTGTTCCCGGCGACAAAAATCCAAGTGAGTTTGGATTTAACCGGGGACAACAATTATTGGAGCAACATACCATCGAATTATTCGGTCCATTTCATGATAGAAGCAAAGTTCATGTGATGGTGACGCTAGCGGCGGATGCCGCCTGGAATTATGATCTTATCTATTCCTTATTCGAAAAAGGTATGACTTGCGCCCGCATCAATTGCGCACACGACGATCCGGTCCTTTGGCAGGGGATGATCCGTAATATTCGAAAAGCCGAAACGGAGACAGGCAAATCCTGCAGAATTCTGATGGACCTTGCCGGGCATAAAATCCGCACCGGCCCTATCGAGCCCGGCCCGGCCATTCACCATATCAAAATCAAAAAAGATGCGGCTGGAAAATGCATCGCACCCGGTTATTTGATTTTAATGCCGGAAGGAGAGCCCTCCGACAATGCTCCGGAAGATCCCCAATCATTTTTCAGGGCCACTATTCCCAAAAAAATCCACAAACTCATTGCACCCGGTTGCTTCCTGGTCTTTATCGATGCGCGCGACAAGCGACGATACCTGAAAATTGAAAAAGCGATTTCCGACAGTGAATGGCTCGTTTCCTGCCCTCTAAACAGCTATTTGATCTCGGGCTGTCAATTATCCTTATACGAATCGGCCCCTGATGAGAAAAACGCGTCCATTGCCAAATTTTCCCTGGGAGAATTTTCCGGGGTAGCTCAAGATATCCGGATTTTTAAAAATGAATTGTTCTTATTGACCGATAACACTATCCCGGGAGCTCCGGCTCAATACGATGCAACCGGTGTTCAACTGAAACCGGCTCAGATAGGCTGCACATTATCGTCAATTATCAATAAACTCAAAGTAGGGCAACCGGTCTGGATTGATGACGGCAAGCTGGGTGCGGTCGTGGAAAGCATTGCCGAACAGGGGGCTTTATTGCGCGTAACCCATGCAAGAAGTGAAGGCGTTCGAATTCAATCCGATAAAGGCATCAATTTCCCGATGACGGAGCTGGCGCTTCCCCCTCTGAGCGAAAAAGATCTAAGCGATCTCGATTTTGCCTGCGCTCACGCTGATATGATCGGCTTTTCCTTCGTGGAAAAATTAGCGGATATGGATTATTTAATTGCGGAATTGGCGAAACGCAATGCGACGGATTTACCTATCATTGCCAAAATAGAGACCAATCGCGCCGTCAAAAACCTGCCTGATATTATTCTTGGCACCATCGGCAGACATAGCCTCGGCATCATGATTGCCAGAGGCGATCTTGCCGTCGAATTGGGCAGCGCCAGACTTGCGGAGATTCAGGAAGAATTGCTCTGGGTATGCGAAGCGGCTCATGTTCCGGTAATCTGGGCGACTCAAGTCTTGGAATCGATTGCCAAAAAAGGCGTCAGATCGAGACCTGAATTTACCGATGCGGCAATGGCCGTGCGCGCCGAATGCGTCATGCTGAATAAAGGCCCGTATATACTCGACGCCATAGAGGCGCTTGTTAACGTCATGATCCGTATGCAGGAACATCAAAGGAAAAAGTTCTCCCGCTTGAGGGCATTGCACTGGTAGCTGTGTTTGATCTCCTGTCTTTTGTGGTGAACCGAGATCTTTAGGATTAATACTGTCTAACAAATCCATTCAATAACCGAAAATAATTAATAAAGATGACCATCCAAACAAAGCAGGCATTAACGCCTGAATCTAAAGCTCAATGTTTTGATCTGAAAGCTCCCGAATGGTATCTCAATCGTGAATTAACCTGGCTGGAATTTAACAAACGGGTATTATGGGAAGCTGAAGATGAACGTACTCCATTGCTGGAGCGGGTTAAATTTATCGCTATTGTCAGCTCCAATCTGGATGAGTTTTTCATGAAGCGGATAGGCGGGCTTAAACAGCAGGTTGGTGCAGGGATCAGCGAGTTAAGTGTGGATGGGCGCAGTCCACAGCAACAAATTAACGAATGCTATGCGGTTGTGCGCGAGCTTGAAGCCAAAAAACAACTGATCTGGACTCAAGTTCGTGACCTGCTTCAGCAACAGGGGATTCGTATTTTGCCTTTTCTTGAGCTGTCAAAAGATGAGCAACAAGCCATGCGAGAGCACTACATTCAAAACATTTTTCCTCTGGTCACGCCGCAGGCGATTGATCCTGCGCATCCTTTTCCCTTTATCTCCAATCTGTCCCTGAATCTGCTGACTGGCGTCTGTTCCGGTGAAACACATGAGATGACTCTGGTGCGCATTAAAGTGCCAGTCGGTTCCAGCGTGCCTCGCTTTATCCAGGTGGGTGATGAGCATCTTTATGTCGAGTTGGGAGATTTGATTGCCAATAACCTTGACTTGCTCTTTCCCGGCATGAAGATAGCGTTCTGCAATTTATTCCGGGTGACGCGTAATGCGATCACGGAACAAGATGAAGAGCAGGCCGATGATCTTTTGCAAATGATCGAATCAGAATTACGCGAACGTAAATTTGCGCCGGTCATTCGTCTGGAAGTGGCAGCGACGATGGGAAAATTGCAAAGCGGAATGCTGGCGGCTGAGTTGGGACTTAATGAAGAGCAGGATGTTTTTGTCGTTAATCAGCGCCTGGCAATGACTGATCTGTTTCAGATTGCCGGTATTGCCCGGCCGGATTTGCTCGATCCGCCCCATCATCCCTGCGATCACCCGAAACTGGCGGGGGTTCCGAATATTTTTCATGCAATTCGCGAACAAGGCTCAA
Source organism: uncultured Methylococcaceae bacterium (assembly GCA_964568805.1). GTDB lineage: Bacteria > Pseudomonadota > Gammaproteobacteria > Methylococcales > Methylomonadaceae > CAZMRW01. Next base: position 33,818 of record CAZMRW010000024.1, read on the forward strand.
TTTTACTGCAGCACCCCTATGAATCATTTGTCACCACCGTTGAACGCTTTGTCAAGGAAGCCAGCCGTGATCCGAATGTGCAAGCGATCAAAATGACGCTGTATCGAACCTCTGCCGGCACCAAGATTGTTCAGTACCTGATCGATGCGGCGTTAAATGGCAAACAGGTTGCCGTCGTGGTGGAGTTGAAAGCCCGTTTTGATGAATCGGCCAATATTAAATGGGCTCATCGCATGGAGAGCGCGGGCATTCATGTGACTTACGGTGTGGTTGGATTAAAAACCCATAGCAAAGTGATCTATGTTGTTCGCCAGGATTATAATGGCCTGCGCCGATATGCCCATATCGGCACGGGTAATTATCATGCCGGCACGGCAAGGCTTTATACCGATCTCGGCTTGCTGACCTGCGATAACAAAATTGGTGAAGAATTGACCGAATTGTTCAATTATCTGACTACAGGACTCGTACCGAAACGTAATTATCAAAATTTGCTCATTGCCCCCAATAAGCTGAAGCCCAAACTCCTGGAGAAAATCGAGCGGGAAATCAGTAAACACAGCGCACAGTCGCCCGGTTTAATCCAGTTTAAAATGAACGCCCTGGAAGATATCGACATCACCGCAGCACTTTATAAAGCGTCGCAGGCGGGCGTCAAGATTGATCTGATCATTCGTGACACCTGCCGTTTAAGACCCGGCATTCCCGGATTATCCGATAACATCCGGGTTATCAGCATCATTGGGCGATTTTTGGAGCATTCCCGCATTTTCTATTTTCAAAATGGCGGCGAAGAAGAATATTTTATCGGCTCGGCCGATTGCATGAAACGTAATCTGGAGAGCCGTGTAGAAGTCGTCACCCCGGTCCAAAAACCCGAACTGCATGCTGTCTTGCGGCAAATATTAAATGTGCAACTGACCAATCAGCGCAGTGTCTGGGAAATGCAGGCTGACGGTCAATATATTCAGTTGCGGCCTAAGGAAAATCAATTGGGCGCTCAGGAAATGCAGATCAAACTGGCAAATCAACGCTTTAATGAAGTAAAAAGCAGCAAATCACATAAAAAAGTAAAGAAGAAACCTGTCCCTAACGGAAATAACGGCTAAAAAATTTGCATTGTTTACGCCTCAAACTCACCTCAGATAATAAATTTCAACAGAACAGAGAAGATTGAAGATGGTTTTATAGGTACTTTGGATTACTTATCCGGTTTTTGAGTGTTTTCATCAGCTCAAAATGGCCTTGTAACATAACTTTCATTTACGTTTGTTAGCATAGCCATAATGTAGACCCTTCATGGATAACCCTTACCTTGTGCGGCGAAAGGTGTTTTCCGGCCTTCTCTGCTTTTTCACGATGATTTTCCCGGGATCGGCCATGCAAAAAACAATTCAATCTCTGAGGCGGGCGGGACACGAGAACCCGATATATAAGGGTTGAGCGGTCAATGAAAAAACACTTGGCGCCCACAATAACATGTTAAAAAGTTTGATGATGGATAACAACACCTATCGAACCATCTGGATCTCTGATCTTCATCTCGGCTCCACGCAATGCCAGGCGGATGTATTGCTTGATTTTTTAAAATACAACGAAAGCGAAAAGCTTTATCTGGTCGGGGATATTATCGATTTTTGGGCGCTGTCCAAGAAAATGTATTGGCCGAGAGATCATAATACCGTGATCCAAAAAGTATTGAGAAAAGCCAGGCACGGCACCCGGATCATCTACGTGCCCGGCAACCATGACGAAAACATCAGGGATTACAACAATCATGTCTTTGGTGACATTATCGTTAAAAACTCCGATGTTCATGCCACGTCAGATGGAAAGCAATTCCTCGTGGTTCACGGCGATGAATACGATACCATCGCCAGACATCATAAATGGATTGCAAAACTGGGCAGCGTTGGCTATGACTTATTGCTTGATATCAATCGCATTCTGCGAATGATCAGGCGCTTGCTCGGCATCCAATCAAGCTTTTCCCTGGCCGCTTTCGTTAAATTCAAAGTCAAGAATATCGTCCAGTTCGTTTCCGAGTATGAAGAAAGCATCGTCACCACGCTTAAAGACGGGGGACTGGATGGCGTCATCTGCGGGCACATCCATCATGCGGAAATTAAGGAAATGGATGGATTTTTATATGTTAACACGGGAGATTTCGTGGAAAGCTGCACCGCCATCGTGGAACATTTCAACGGTACGTTGGAACTCGTGAAGTGGCGCAAGAGCGAACCTGTCATTTTCACGCATGAGAACCTGGAACTCAATGTGCATGAATAGAATGAAGATGATTATCGAAGAGTCGCACAGTGCAGCCATTCCCGTCAATCGCGGCTTCAATACCATTCTGGCGGCTCAGTTCTTTTCATCGCTGGGGGATAACGCCCTGTTATTCGCCGCTATCGCGCTGCTTAAAAATCTGGATGCGCCTTCCTGGCAAATCCCGGTATTGCAGCAATTCTTCGTTTTCTCCTTTATCGTGCTGGCGCCTTTTGTCGGCGCATTCTCGGATGCGCTGCCGAAGGGACAGGTCATGTTCATCAGCAACGGCATCAAGATAATTGGCTGCGCTTCGATGTTACTGGGCTTGCATCCGCTTCTGTCTTACGGCTTCGTCGGCTTTGGCGCGTCCCTGTATTCGCCGGCCAAATACGGCATTCTGACCGAATACCTTCCGGCCGATAAACTGGTCTGGGCAAACGGATGGATGGAAGGCCTGACCGTTGCCGCGATCATTCTGGGCGCCATCTTTGGCGGATTATTGATCGGCCATCGCGTCGAAGATCATCTTGTCCAGCAACTGGGCGGGCTTGAGTTCAATGGCGGCATCGATACCGCACCCGAGTTTGCGATTTTTGTCATTCTGGGTCTTTATGCCGTAGCGGCGATCCTCAATAGTTACATCCCCAAGCTGCCCATCGAGCACACCTTGCTGAATCGAACGCCCAGATTCCTGATAACGGATTTCTGGAGAACGTTTCTGCTGCTGTGGAAAGATCCGTTGGGACAGGTATCTCTCGCGGTAACCTCTTTGTTTTGGGGCGCCGGCACGAGCTTGCGTTTGATCGTTCTGGCCTGGGCCGCGGCAGCACTGAAGCTCGATCTCGAACAGGCAACGCAATTGACCGCGGTCGTCGCGGTGGGCCTTGCCATCGGTTCGGTGATAGCGGCCAAGGCGGTACCCCTGGAACATGCCGTGAATGTATTGCCGCTGGGAATCGCCATGGGAGCCGTTGTCCTGGGCATGGTCTGGGTGACCGATTGGCGGCTGGCGGTGCTGATGCTGATACTGATCGGCATCCTGGCCGGCAGTTTTTTGATACCGATGAACGCCTTGCTGCAACACCGGGGCCACCGGCTGATGGGCTCGGGACACTCCATCGCCGTGCAAAACTTCAATGAAAATCTCAGCATTTTATTCATGCTGGGAGCCTATGCGTTGATGATTGAAGCCGGATTTTCGGTGAATACGATCGTGATCATATTCGGGCTATTCATATCGGTTGCCATGGCCTGGCTCAACCAAAAGCATGGTCATGACCAGGATTAACAGCAGTTTGCCCATGCAAACGGAAGCTCTGATTTTTACAAACTGCAACCCGCAGAATATGCCCAAAACTGTTTTAAACCCGACATCGCTGTTTGAATTACGAAAAAAAACGATCTAAATTATTCAAAATCCTTGATGGACGAGACGTAAAAACACGAATAAATGACAATTCTCAAGTAAATAAAAATGGATAATGACACCCTGATCAATCAAGCGAGGCGTCTTTACGCCGTGTTATCCGTCGAAAAATACGCATTGTCCACAGGAAACATCAATCGGATTAAACGCCTGGACTATTTAGTCATGTGCGCCTATTGCCGTTATCAGCGTCGATTAAATCGGTGTGTTTTATGTTATCAGCATCGATTAGATGATTGTAATCGGGAATTTGCGGGAAATAAAAGGCGGTTCTGTCCAGACCTCATTAAACAGCCACAAAAGGATATTGAAAGAACTCACTATTGAATGCTGGCTGATGAAGTGGGAATACTTCATCATAATGTCATAAAGCCGATTTACTATTATTGACCAGACTCTTTTATACCGAGGTCAGGCCGCATCTTCATTCAGCCAGCCTAAATTAGGGTTATATTCATGTAGAGGCAGTTTTAATTGATTTAAAAAAGCAACGGCGTTCGTGCAATGGTTCGGGAGTTTTAGACTGATATGAATATATTAAAACTGATGAAACTGGCTGATATTTTTACAATTGCCAATCTGTCATGCGGGATACTCTCCATCACGATGTCAATGGAAGGAAACTTTGAATTAAGCGCAATATTGCTGTTTTTAGCGGCAATATTCGATGTATTGGACGGAAAAATAGCAGGCCTGATGCATCAAAAGAACCTTTTCGGGAAACAGATCGATTCCATGTCGGATCTGGTCTCTTTTGGCGTTGCGCCTATGTTGCTGTTTTATTCATTGAACACGCCGGGAATTCTCGTCTCCATATTACTGTTGTTTTTCATCGCTTGCGGCATGCTGAGACTTGCCAGATATAATATTTCTGACGCGCCAGGTTTTGAAGGCGTTCCGATCACAGTCAATGGTGTTTTGTTTCCTGTTCTTTTTGTGGTTTACAGCAATATCCCGGGAAGTTTAAGCTTTTGGCCGATCATTATCTTGATCCAGGCTTTACTAATGATTTCCAGCTTAAAAGTTTCCCGGATATTTTGAGGCAAATAAAGGCATTTTCATCCCATGTATCCGACCGAATAATTCCTGCACAGGCCTATCAACTGGTCGTGCAGTGGCAAATGGTTATGCCGGAGCTCTTCCATTTTGGCACAACCCGATGATGCCGGGACAAGGGGACGGCATCCATTCCATTATCCTGCGTGTTCGCATGCTTATGTCACATTCCTATGGCCGTCTGTTTTTCTGATACCGTTATCCAGCCTGTGGGAACTTTGGCAAAGCTCCTGTTTTTTCTGAGCCGTCGGCTCATCTTTGCATATTACCGGCTTGACGACATTTTCTCTGGATTCCGCATTCTTTAACTTATCACTTTTCCTGATGCGTTTTCTCTTTCCAAGGAAATTGATTGTATGTATGTCCGGCTTGGCACATTCGCCGATTTGATACTCCCGGCTTTTGTCGTTGCAAGTCATTTATTTAATAATTACTGTATGGCAGTTTGAATCAATTTTGGTAAAAAAAAATGAGCAATTTTTTTAAGCATGGTAAGTTATCAACCAGATCCAGCATTGAGAAGATCCGTGCGCCCAAAAAGGACTATAGCGACTACAAGGATGAGATCATCAATACCCTCAAGCGGCATATCGAACTCGTTGAAGATCCGGATAAACTGTCCAGGAAGGGCAAGCATAAAGATCCTTCCTACATCATGGAACTCTCTTATGTAGCCGATGACTTAAGTTTTATCGAGTTAACCTTGCGATGCGGCAGAAAATTATTTGATTTTGGCAATAAAAACGAGAAATACTTTATATATACAGTGCCTATTGAAGCCCGGGACCCGGCGATGGTCAAGACGATAAGAATAGGACTGTTAAACGAACTGATCCAGCGAGTCGAGAACGATGAATATAAAGCCCAGATCAAAGCGTTTATACGCCGGCAAAAAAAGGAAGGAATTGAAAGAAAGGAAGATGGATGGTACTGCATTTAAATTGAAATAAAAGTTTCCCCATTTCAACAACAAATTGATTAACCATGCTAAATGACCCGGTTGCTCAACATCAGGATAGCCTGGAGGCTGTGCGGGATATTTTACTCAAGCACAGAATGATCGAGGATTTGGTGCATAATCAGGACATGCCGCGTCACGAACTGGTGGAATCGCTGGTTCGCAAAGAGAACTTGTCTCGTTTGCAGCATATCCTCAACCATTTAACTTACGAAGAAATCGCTCACATACTGCAAAACTTGCCGCCGGCCGATCAACTATTTGTCTGGGATCAACTGGATGATGAACGAAAACAATTCATCCTGCAGGAAGCGCCGGTGTCCGTTCTGCAAATTCTGGGGAAACGGGACTTTAAAACAGAAAAATCCAGAGTTAAAGCTTTTGATCTGCAAAGCGGCCGCTTGCACGAGATAGCAATAGAAAACCGTGATGACTTGATCAAGGCCAAGCCGGTTTGGATTGATATGGTTGCGCCGACATTTGAGGATCGGCTCTGGGTTGGCGAAATTTTCGGGATAGAATTTCCAGACCCTGAAAAATTAAGCGACCTGGAATCCAGCGCACGGTTCTATGTGGAAGAAAACGGCGAAATCCATTTACATTCGGATTTTTTGCTTGATAAGGATGATGTGTCACGCAACGTGGTGGTCGCTTTCATTCTGTATCGGGACATCCTGTTCTCTGTGCGCAAAGAGGAATTGCCTGTATTCCGCTTGCAGCGTTTGCGTGCGCTGACCCAACCAGACTATGTTTCCGGTTCGATGGACATGCTGCTGGATCTGTACGCGGCCAATGCCGAATATTCAGCCGACGCGCTGGAGGATGTCTACCGTGGCCTGGAAATGGTGGGCAATCATGTCCTGGGCAAACAGATTAGCGACGACGTTGCCGCCAAAATATTGACCGACATCGCCCACGAAGAGGATCTGAACGGCAGGATCCGGAGGAATGTGATGGACACTCGCCGAGCCGTTTCCTTTCTCATGCGCGGCAAGTTTCTGGCAACAAGCCAGTTTGACTACTCTCAACAGATTCTCCGCGATATTGAATCGCTGGACGGACATACCGCCTTTCTGTTCGACAAGATCAACTTCCTGATGGATGCCACCGTGGGATTTATCAACATTAACCAGAATAGAGTCTTCAAGCGGTTAACGGTCATTAATGTCATTTTTTTGCCGCTGAACGTGCTGGTCGGCATCGGCGGCATGTCCGAATTCTCGATGATGACGGAGGGAATTCCCTGGCCTGTCTCTTATGGCAGCTTCACCATCGGATTGATCCTCGTCGGCTGGCTGACCCTGACCGTTTTACGGATTCTTACCAATCGAGAACGTGGTAAATTGAGCAAATGACAATCATGTTATCGGTCCACGGCAGTGCTCTGCCTCAAACCCGGTTCGCTTATCCCATAGTCCCTTATCAATAAATAAGACCGGTCGACAAGAGTTTAGTGAAATGTGGGTGCCGAAGATTTAAGGCTCTTCGAAAAAAGGTATACTAAGCTTTGATTGCCGATCATCGTGGCCATTGACGCTCAGGTCATTCTGTAGCCATGCCGGCCGCGACAGAAGATGCGAAATACTCGATGCCGTCAATAAACTGTAGAAAACACCTGGCGGGACAAATCTGTTATGGCAAGTGGCTTTACTGGAGAAAGTGAATTAAGTGGGACTACAAGAGAATTTTGAACAACTGCCGTTAAAGGATTTTGCCGAAAAAGCCTACCTGGATTATTCCATGTATGTCATCCTGGACCGGGCGCTGCCGCATATCGCCGACGGACTGAAACCCGTTCAACGCCGGATCGTGTATGCGATGTCGGAACTGGGGCTCACGGCTTTGGCCAAATATAAAAAATCGGCCCGGACGGTCGGCGATGTCCTGGGTAAATATCATCCGCACGGTGATTCCGCCTGTTATGAGGCGATGGTGCTGATGGCTCAGGATTTTTCCTACCGCTACCCGCTGATCGACGGCCAGGGCAACTGGGGATCGCCCGACGATCCCAAGTCATTCGCCGCGATGCGTTATACCGAATCGCGTCTGACTGCTTATGCTCAGACCCTGCTCAGCGAACTGGGGCAGGGCACGGTCGAATGGACCGATAATTTTGACGGCACGCTGAAGGAACCCGAACTATTGCCGGCGCGGCTGCCTAATGTGCTGTTAAACGGCACCATGGGCATTGCCGTGGGCATGGCGACCGATATCCCGCCACATAATCTCAGGGAAGTTGCCGGCGCCTGCATCCGCTTGCTCGATGAGCCGGATAGCACGATGGAGCAGCTTTTGCAGTTCATCAAAGGGCCCGATTATCCGACCGACGCCGAAATCATCAGTTCGGCCGACGATATCCGGAAGATGTATGTCAACGGCGGCGGCTCGATAAAAATGCGCGCCAAATACGAGATCGAAGACGGCACCATCGTCATAACCGCGCTGCCGCATCAGGTCTCCGGAGCCAAACTGATGGAACAGATCGCCGCGCAAATGCTCGCCAAAAAACTGCCGATGATCGAAGACCTGCGCGATGAATCGGACCATGAGAATCCGACCCGTCTGCTGGTGATTCCCAAGTCGAAACGCATTGATGTCGATGCGGTGATGTCGCATCTGTTCGCCACTACCGATCTCGAAAAAAGCTACCGCGTTAATATGAACATGATCGGCCTGGACGGCCGGCCCAGAGTCAAGGATCTCAGGGAAATCCTGGTCGAATGGCTGGCGTTCCGAACCGAGACGGTCAGGCGCCGGCTGCAGCACCGGCTCGACAAGGTTCTGGCGCGGCTGCATATACTCGAAGGCCTGTTGATCGCCTATCTCAATATCGACGAAGTCATCGCCATTATCCGCACCGAAGACCATCCGAAGCCGGTGTTAATGGAACGCTTCGGCATTACCGATATTCAGGCCGAGGCGATACTGGAACTGAAGCTCCGATACCTGGCCAAACTCGAAGAAATGAAAATCCGCGGCGAACAGGATGAACTCCAGCAGGAGCGCGCCGCGCTCGAGAAAACTCTGGGATCGCCGCGTTTGCTGAACCGGCTGATCCGCAAGGAACTGGAACGCGATGCTGAAAAATACGGCGACGACCGGCGCACTCCGATCGTCGCAAGAGAAGCCGCGCAAGCCATGGAAACCACGTCGTTGATCAGCAACGAGCCGTTGACGGTGATATTGTCTCAAAAAGGCTGGATCAGGGCAGCGAAAGGCCACGATTTCGACGTGGAAAGCCTGAACTACCGCTCCGGCGACGGTTTTCTCGATGCCGTCAAATGCCGGACCACACAGCCCGTCTATATACTCGATTCCACAGGGCGCGCCTACAGCACGACGACGCATGATCTGCCGTCTGCGAGAACGCAGGGCGAGCCTTTGACCGGGCGCCTGAATCCGCCGCCCGGTTCGCTGTTTGTGCATCTTTTGGCCGGCAACCCCGATGACTGGTATTTGCTGGCCAGCAGCGCCGGCTATGGCTTCAGAGTGCAGCTAAAGGAATTATTGAGCAAGAATAAGGCCGGCAAACTCCTGATTTCGTTGCCGAGCGGCGCCCGGGTGATCAAGCCCGCGCCGATACGCAGCGAAACGGATTTGGTCGCTGTCGTAACCTTGCAGGGCCGCCTGCTGATTTTTCCGGCGCAGGAAATACCCGAACTGGTTAAAGGCAAAGGCAATAAACTGATCCAGATCCCGGCAGCCGACCTGACCGCCGGTAAGGATTATGTGATTGCGACGGCGGCGATTCCGCAACAAGGGCAGCTCAAGGTATTGTCCGGGAAACGCCAGTTAACGCTGAAAGGGTCGGATATCGAGCATTACTCGGGCAGCCGCGCCAAACGGGGCCTGGCATTGCCTAGAGGTTTTCAGCGGGTTGACGGACTGGAATGCGAATGACAGCCTGCCGCCCTATTTCCACATCTGATCCGGCCAGGAGCGGCCTGCTTGATATAAACAGTTAATGGTCAATTTGCGCGGGCTGTCTCTTCCGTTATCGATTGCCAGCAGTTACTCCGGCCTGATTGTCTCAAGCGGGGACCGTCTCCACCGCCGGCCTGAAATCGAGCCGGCACAAGGATTTCGCCTGATGAAGCTGCCCATTCAACAGGCATTCCATTAAGACCTTAATGCGTTTCATATAGGCGTCCGTATCGCTGCCGAATGCCTCCGGCAAGCGGCGTTTTTCCAGCGGCGATAAATGTCCGTCGAATACGGCGGCAATACCGAGCAAATCGAGCAGGAAAAAACGCTCATCAATTGAAACCTCATCGAGCACGCGCAGGAAGGACTTCCAGTCGTCATAATCTACGCGATCCTGCACATCGAACAGTTCGCTGAATTTATAAAGCAGCATCAGCATATTCGGATGGTTGTTCTGGGTCAGCACCATCATCGTCGCAATGGCGCGAACCGCGCCTTCTTTGGCCTTTAAAGACAGCCTCGAAGATAATTCCGGCGTGATGATTTCCTCAACCATGTAGTGAGCAAGCTTGTGCCCGAATAACCTTAAACGCGCCTCCTTCACGACCCGATAGATGACGATGGCGTCCCACGCGCCCGTGATCGGCATCGCCACCCAGCTGAAGCTGACTCTCATGCCTAATTTGCCGGCCATGCGCGTGAGTATCAGTTTAATCAAGACGCTGGACAGGACGACTTTCAGTTTATAGAACAGGCCGATGATCAGCAACTTCGGTTTGGACACATATTTCATCGGATCGACGCCCAGGTATCTGACCACAGGGTCGGGCAATTCCAGCGCCGCGCGAGCCAGAAGATTGGCGACCGTATCGTCGCCGGGAATTGACGGATAATCATCGAGCCGATGATGCCGGGTCAGGCAAGCGATGCTGTGCACGGTTTTCAGGCCCAGCCAGAATAATAGCGCCAGTTCGATCAGCAAAAAGATCAGGCCGGCCCCGGCTTGCAGAGCGAGGTAATGATAAAGATCCAGTTTTTCGGCATAAAGCCATTCCAGCAGCACCGCCGGCATGCTGCAGGCGGCGCCGATGCAGAATGCAATGATGGCGGCGTAATCGGTAATGATGATCGACAGAAAACGCAAGGATTCGTCGTCGGAGACATCGTCCGTTTGAGCGGCGTAAGCGCCCGGACTGCTTTTCACTTTGCCGGCCAGCCGGCGATAATAGCCGACGCCGGCTCGTTCCAGAAATCCCGCAGGGCTCTCGCGGATATAGTCAGGCTGCTTGTTGGTCATGATAGATAGGTTGATGAGTTTGGTTTAAACTGCGTGGATTGTAAATACTTAGCGAACATTATTTTGCGCGTTCCGATCTTACTTCAACCAAAACAATAATTATATGAAAAATGCCAAAACTCCTTTGATGCGTATTTTACGTAAACTGTCCAATGCGGCACAACTCAGCAAAAAAACCGGTATTTCGGCCAAGGAATTACTGAATCCTGATCATCCTGTTTATTCCCGCAGGGATTTTCTAAAAACGACCGCAAAAGCAGGCGTCATGTTTGGTATTGGCAGTTCTGTTCCTTTAATTTCATCCTGCGCATTTGATGATCATAAAACAACGGCTGAACACGCAGTAGCCGCCTATGACTGCTCCATCGCCATCATAGGCGGCGGCATCGCCGGCTTGCATGCGTGCCATATCCTGAAAAAATACGGCTTTGCAGCTACCGTTTATGAAGGTTCAAACCGCACCGGCGGCCGCATGCTTTCTGTACATAATGTTATGGGCGATAATCTGGTGACGGAATTCGGCGGTGAATATCTCGATACCAATCACCGCACAATGTTCGATTTAATGAAAGAGTTTAATCTGGAAACTTTGGACACCCTGCCCAGCTTAAAGGATTTAACAAGTGACGATATTTTTATTGACGGAACACATTACTCGGTTGAACAGGCTATTACAGAATTCAATAAAATTAACACATTGATTGAAGCCGACCTGGTTAATATCAATGATGATTACCGCCCTGGCAGTTATGCCGATACTTTGGACAGTCTTTCTATAGATGACTATTTAGTGAAGGTCGGATGCACCGGCTGGTTTAAAGAATTCATTCAGGCGGCTTATGAAAGCGAGTTCGGTTGCAGCACGGGCGAATTATCGGCTTTAAATTTCATCACGTTTATCGATACCGATACCCGCCAGGGCGATTTTAACTATTTTGGCGATAGCGACGAACGCTATAAAGTAAAAGGCGGCAACCAGCAGGTCGTGGATAAATTAGCCGATGCCAACAAAAACAGTATCCTGACCGGGCACATACTGACCAGAATAGCCCGAGAAGGCGAAGCCTATACACTCACTTTTGCCAACGGCAGGGAAGCCACGGCCGATTATGTCATCATGGCAATTCCCTTTACGATGTTGCGCAAGGTGGAAATGGCTCTGGAGATGGCACCTGAAAAGAAAAATGCCATTCAAAGCCTAAACTATGGCACCAATGCCAAGATGATGTTCGGCATGGATAAACGGGTCTGGCGGGATCAAGGCTACGGCGGCTACTTGTTCAGCAATCTGGTACAAAACGGCTGGGACAACAGCCTGGCGCAAAACGGCGATACAGGTTACGGCGGCTACACAGTTTACCTCGGCGGCGCTGCAGGAAAAAATTTGAACCGGGACGAGTACGATAAATACTTGGATGGCATCGATCAGGCCTATCATGGCGCAAAAGCGGCGCACAACGGCAAACGGGCTATCATGCACTGGCCCAGGCAGCCTTTTGTCATGGGCAGTTACGCCTGTTTTACCAAAGGCCAGTTCGTGCATGTCAAGCCTCATATCGCCACGCCAGTTGGCAATATCTATTTCGCCGGCGAACATTGCAGCGAAGAATTCCAGGGATTTATGGAAGGCGGCGCCGAAACCGGAAAAAAGGCGGCGGAAGTCATCATCAAAAGTTGTCTGGAAAAACGCCGTGCGCGCGTCGAAAGCTTCATTTGAATCCAAAAGTTGATTAAACTCCAGGAATGGCGTTTTTCGATAGTTTTTTGGCTCGAATATTCAGGACGGCGTGCATAGCCCGTCCCGCATCCGGTATTCGGCGGTTGGCGCAAGGCTTATCCGCCCGCGTTTTGCCGCAGCCAGAAGCCCGCGTGAAGCCTCTCGGAATGCGGGAACATCGAAGCCACTAAAAGCCCGGATTCCATTGCATTTCATCCAGGCAACCTTGCTTCTTACGCCAACAGCCCACTCTGATCCAGTTGCATCAGTTACTGGCTTGCTCCATCTGACTATTATGAAGTCATTGTCATATATTTCGGATCCCCCGCCGATGGCAGCTTTTCCCGGAGAACAATAAGCAATGCCTTGTCTGAGTGTGTTTAATGGCAAATCAACACCAGGATTTGTTACAACTTCATATCCGGAAACGCCCAACTGGGCCTTGAGGTCCTTGAAGTCCAGCAGGGCCGGTATTGCCTTGAAGTCCTGGGTCAAATCCCGTTGTCGCGGATGGTGTGTTCCCAATAACTGCGATGCTTGATGCTGCTTCTGCGCTACTAGTCAGGTGAGGTGGGCAGGTTTTTTGCCCACCATTTCCAGGCAGTTGCGGTATTTCGCACAGCCATCGCAGATAGCGGCATGCATTCCGCGTGAGCACGAAAAGTAAATGCCCACCCTGCCGGACTACCATGTCAGTCGCACCACTCTATGGATTGCTCCTTACTGCCTTATTTCGCCAAGCTGTCTTATTTCGCCAAGTTCAGTTGGTTTGAATAGGTACGTATATTTATGCCCTTTAGAAAAAATGCCGATGTCATAACCGTAAATAAGTACTATTTGAATCGTGTCTTTTTGCAATGCCTGAGGATATAAATTTGCTAAAGTTTTAGCTAACTCATTGGCTAGTGTTTTATTTGAAGTTTGATCTACCAGCAAAAATACTTTTTCGCTGATGAATGTGGTTTCAATGTTTTCATTTCCCCCCCAAATGCCGCTGGTTTTTCCTTCGGAGACAGACACATAATCTATTAATGGATTCTTCATTAAAGATTCTTCGTTTTTTCTTAGGTCAGAAAATAGTTCTTGCTTACCACTATTTGATGTAACTATTGGCACTATGGCCACTGCAACAAAGAACAAACCTACAACAGCCAAGTGAGGCCGCCATACTTTGGCAATATTTGTCTCTTCCCCGCCAACGTTTACAACGTATGTACCGAATATTAGGTCGTGTAACGATTGCCGAGTAACACGATTGAATACGTAGAGATAGATTATGGCGAAAGCTCCACCAAATATAACAAAATACACTGGATAGATTAAAAATGGCGGCATAGTCTCATACGAACCATTTAAAAAGTATGGCAGACCAAGAATGCAATACCGACCTAACGATCGAATGAGACTTATCGGTTTATTCTGACCATCTACCACCCTCAGTTTTAATACCCTTTTACCCAGGGTTTGTCCCATGAATATCTTGCTATTCATGACTCCAAAGTACACCAGTGCAACGCCGAAACCGATTAAACGTCCCCAAGTGCCCATTTCCACAAATGTTGTTTCAAGAAAAAATCCTGCACTTGATCCAATAAGTCCCAGGAGAAACATATCAATAACAAACGCAACAATTCTCTGCCAAAAGCCACATATCCATTTTTGTTCTTTCTTTTCAAGTCGTTCGTCACTTTGTTCAATCCATTTATCTGTTTGCTTCATAGAATCACCTTATGTGTTTATTGTGTAGCTATAGATAACAAACATAACAGGACCGGTAATATTGATTTGATGTCTAATCACAGATGTTATCTCTAATCAGAAGGATAGGCCGCTTGAAAACGAGAGCACACCATGATTATTTCTGTTGGAGAGCGCATTTTTAAAGGCATTGTTCTTTCAATTAGCACCACTTATGACTAGTCAGGTGGGGTGGGCAGGTTTTTTTGCTCACCATTTCCATGCAATTGCGGTATTTCGCACAGCCATCGCAGATAGCAGCATTCATTCCGCGTGGGCACGAAAAGTAAGTGCCCATCCCTGTTAGGCGGCAAACTTGAAATTAAATTTTTTTCTCGCTCCCCAAAGACCTAATAGGCCTGAACCAATTAGGAACGCTGTCGGTGGCGCTGGAACTGAAGCAGGGTTGAGTGTTGATGTCGTGCTACTGTTCAGGAAAGCCCCACCCGTAGCGTTCGCGAATCCATCCAGATGAAGTGAGTTGATGTGACCGACCACATCAACGGAACCTGTGTTGCAATTCGGAGCGGACGAGTCGCCGGCAAGGCAAAAGTTGTAGTCGTATACCCGCGCGCTTCCCAGGGCAGCAAACGTGTTCCCCGCCAAATCCTGTATCGTGAAGTAATCGGCTTCCACTTGCGGATCACGAGGAAAGGTAAGTGCCTGGTTTGAATCCAAACGGATACGTCCACTGAAAACTTGATTGTCCAGAACGGCATCACTGGAGTGAGTAGTTAGGGTAAAGTCCAGAAATACCAGGGGATAGAACATTCCATTGGTGAAAGTAAAGGTTCCCAAATTAAACTGGTTTTGTAGGCCGACACCAGCTACGTCAGATGTGTTGCCGACAAAGGAAAATTCATTCATCAGGGCGTCGGGGAAGAGGGTTTGGTCATACCCGAAGGTGACCGAGTTTCCGGTCAGGCTGGTTGAGATACTCCCTGGATTATTGATTGCATTAGCACACAAAGGGTCGCCTCCGCAAACATCAATGGATTGTCCGTTTACCGAAAGCTGGTTATTGAAGGTGGCGGCCGCGCTGGCGAAAGCACCCATTGTGAATTGGTTAAACTCAGCGGTTACTGTAACGAGAGCGGCATTTACGCTAGCAGCGCTGGCCGTAAGCGCAAATGCTGCGATGATTTTGACTTGGTGTGGTTTCATGGTTATTTCTCCTCTTTACAAATTGGTATAAATAAAGTTGACAATGCAACTGCCTAACAATCAAAACGGTTCGCCATTATCCCGGAAAATAAAAGTCAGTAGGAGGGCAGGCGCTTTTGCCTACCGGCTGCATTACCGAATTGTTCAGAGTGAGCACGAAAAAGCATGTGCCCACCCTACCCGGCTACTGCGCTTTTTGCATTATTGAAACGTTCAGGACGGGTTTACAAAACCCGTCCCGCTCAAGCATCAACCGCCACTCATAAATGTATGCAGTCCTTCGCACTTTGTAGCTTAAGGTTTAAAAGTTAACATGGGAGGTTTCTTCTCCTATTTGGAGATGGATAATCCCCTGGTGGATGTGCAATTACCGGTGGCGCGTTCTCATCAGGATGCAACCTATTATATATCTCATCCCCTAGGAGCCTGTCCGAGAACACGACTCTCGAACAAGTTAACGGTAAGTTGTTG
>CAZMRW010000025.1:0-46694 GCA_964568805.1 uncultured Methylococcaceae bacterium
TTTTCAACCTATCGCTGCGCGGTTCATCCCCACGGGTGTGGGGAACGCATAGGCTAGGCGAGTTATTGAGCAAATTATTTCGGTTCATCCCCACGGGTGTGGGGAACGCTGGCTATCGGTCAGCATATCAAAGACATTTAACGGTTCATCCCCACGGGTGTGGGGAACGCTACTACATGGCCGTTAGTGGCCTACCTAGATACGGTTCATCCCCACGGGTGTGGGGAACGCAACTTCAAAGGATACTACGTTTGGAATTGAAGCGGTTCATCCCCACGGGTGTGGGGAACGCGGTTTGGTTAAGGCGTTTGTTCCGCAACCGCACGGTTCATCCCCACGGGTGTGGGGAACGCAACGACGGTCGTTGTTGAAGTGCTGATAACTGCGGTTCATCCCCACGGGTGTGGGGAACGCTCCATTCAGGCCACTCTTCCGAGCTAAATTCCCGGTTCATCCCCACGGGTGTGGGGAACGCGGAAGGTCAATTTCATAAGGCTAATACAAGAACGGTTCATCCCCACGGGTGTGGGGAACGCGCAGATATTGGACGAAAAGGCGTAGTTAAAAACGGTTCATCCCCACGGGTGTGGGGAACGCGGAAGGTCCAATGCCCCAAAACTGGTGTGGAACGGTTCATCCCCACGGGTGTGGGGAACGCTTCCCTAAGTTCGGCACTGAGTTGATCGATAATGGTTCATCCCCACGGGTGTGGGGAACGCTCCAGTCCATGCAGCTTGGCTAATCTCTGCTCTGGTTCATCCCCACGGGTGTGGGGAACGCCAAGCCTTCATGAAATATGATCATAGCAACGCCGGTTCATCCCCACGGGTGTGGGGAACGCTCTAATGCGCATTTGTCCGGTTGTTGGATCAACGGTTCATCCCCACGGGTGTGGGGAACGCCACGTAAAAAGCCAGACTATGGCGGAAACTATCGGTTCATCCCCACGGGTGTGGGGAACGCTTCAATCAAATGCATCGAACAATCATAAATGTCGGTTCATCCCCACGGGTGTGGGGAACGCTTTATCCAGGACGGCAAGTTTTACGTCCTTGTCGGTTCATCCCCACGGGTGTGGGGAACGCCAGCCGGCACGAAACAGCAGCTGAATAAATCCCGGTTCATCCCCACGGGTGTGGGGAACGCGCTGTTCTTGTGGGGCTAATACTGCGCTCATGCGGTTCATCCCCACGGGTGTGGGGAACGCATATGCTGCTCAATCGTGACGTCTGAAAATTCCGGTTCATCCCCACGGGTGTGGGGAACGCGCAAGTCCGTTCCGGTACTAAAGACGGTGTTGCGGTTCATCCCCACGGGTGTGGGGAACGCCTTGGCATATCAAACAGCAGGTCAATGTATTTCGGTTCATCCCCACGGGTGTGGGGAACGCTTTGGAACGCAATAATAGGTTTTTGGGATCAACGGTTCATCCCCACGGGTGTGGGGAACGCTTGGTACAATTCAAGCGCCGAGGCTCAATCGGCGGTTCATCCCCACGGGTGTGGGGAACGCGTAAATTTCGGCTTCATCAGTCGGATTGGGTGCGGTTCATCCCCACGGGTGTGGGGAACGCCATGCTGTATCCTCTCCTGAATCAATAACTCCTTGTTCATCCCCACGGGTGTGGGGAACGCCAAACGGGGGGCGCGAGGAGTTGGGTCAATTTCGGTTCATCCCCACGGGTGTGGGGAACGCTAATGGCATTTGTACGGCTCAGCCAGAAGTAACGGTTCATCCCCACGGGTGTGGGGAACGCGCCGACTGTCCCGCGCCCAAGTGGATTAATGGCGGTTCATCCCCACGGGTGTGGGGAACGCGCGTACAGCTCGTGCGCAATTAGATTCCGGCTCGGTTCATCCCCACGGGTGTGGGGAACGCCTCTATGGCGATTGAGAAGAGCAAGGGGTTTTCGGTTCATCCCCACGGGTGTGGGGAACGCGGACCCTCTTCGCTGAACGGAGCGAACTGCACCGGTTCATCCCCACGGGTGTGGGGAACGCTTAACAAGATTCGGCATAATATTAGTCAAATCCGGTTCATCCCCACGGGTGTGGGGAACGCTCTTCCGGCATATAATTATAGCCCGAATTGTGCGGTTCATCCCCACGGGTGTGGGGAACGCTCTTAAAACAACAACGTCACTATCTTCACTATCGGTTCATCCCCACGGGTGTGGGGAACGCTCCATTTGAGCGCGTTTGTTTCGAGCGTATTTCGGTTCATCCCCACGGGTGTGGGGAACGCCAGAAATGCGATCCGAACCGATGAATTTTATTCGGTTCATCCCCACGGGTGTGGGGAACGCCGCCGCGTCAATTTTTTCGCCTTTTTTAAAACCGGTTCATCCCCACGGGTGTGGGGAACGCTAAAGAATTATTGCCTGATGCGGATTTGGAGCCGGTTCATCCCCACGGGTGTGGGGAACGCACGTTATTGAAATAGACGGCATAGCCAAACTGCGGTTCATCCCCACGGGTGTGGGGAACGCAATAAGGGTTGTCGATCTGTCCGGACATTAAGCGGTTCATCCCCACGGGTGTGGGGAACGCAAACGTACATATCCCTCTATATATAACAATAGCGGTTCATCCCCACGGGTGTGGGGAACGCCTGCACGCCCTGAAGCGCATTCTGCGCCCTGGCGGTTCATCCCCACGGGTGTGGGGAACGCGTACCCATCGCTGTTGGCGCATCAGACGCATCCGGTTCATCCCCACGGGTGTGGGGAACGCTGTTGACATGCTCGCCATACATTGTAAAATGTCGGTTCATCCCCACGGGTGTGGGGAACGCTTGAGTTAAACGGCTGGGGCGTTGGTGATATTCGGTTCATCCCCACGGGTGTGGGGAACGCCGCCCCTGTTTAACGATTAATCGCCTGCCTGCCGGTTCATCCCCACGGGTGTGGGGAACGCGGCGAACGGCACCATGTTGATCAGTGGGGACCTGGTTCATCCCCACGGGTGTGGGGAACGCCGGTTTAAAATTCCGTCGGTGCCAATGACTTTCGGTTCATCCCCACGGGTGTGGGGAACGCTTATCCAGTAATTCTGAGATGACCGGAGCGATCGGTTCATCCCCACGGGTGTGGGGAACGCAGTACATAAAACTACATAAGTGCACGTTTAGGCGGTTCATCCCCACGGGTGTGGGGAACGCACTTATCTTAACACATTGTTAAATAAGCTGAATAATAGCCTCGGAATTTCTACCGAAATATTGCGGGTAATTTAAGGATAAATTGTTAAAGAGCATTTTCATCCTTTGGGTCTTCCTCAGGATAAAAAGAAACCAGTTTCAGACCGTCCAGTTCGACGGGAAGGCGGCGATTCTTGCCTAGGGTGATGAAGTCGAAGCCTGATTCGGTGTTGGTGGTCCAGACCATAACCGCATTGCCATCTTCTATGCCTTTTTCAATTTGCGACCAGATCATGTCTCTGACTTTAACCGACAAATCGCCGACATAAACGCCCGCGCGAATCTCGATCAGCCAGACAGCCAGGCGGCCTCTTAGTCTAGGCGGGACGTTTTCAACTACGATGACCAACATCGCCGATGCTCTCTGGATTGGGAATAGCCGGAGCTATGGATTCTTCGGTAGGCTTGGGCATTTCCAGCTCACCAGCCGCTAGTACTTCTTCTATGGTGGGGATGATTTTCTTGAGGATTTTACTTTGCCGGAAAATATCACGGCACATCAGTCGAACTTCCCGTTCCGGATCACGGTAATTCTTGGCGGCGATTTTAAAGGCATGCGGGATGATGTCGTCAAACTTGAACAGGTCGGCGATATCGTAAACGAACGACAACGGCTTGCCGGTATGAATAAAGCCGATCGCCGGGGCATAGCCGGCAGCCAATACCGCCGCTTCGCTGATGCCGTATAAACAGGCGGTGGCCGAACTGATGCAACGGTTGGCCGTATCGCTGTTATCCCATTCCGTATGGTCGTAGCGGCGGCCTTTCCATTCGACGCCGGCCTGCTTGGCTAGCAGATCATATAGCTTTTTAACACGGGCGCCTTCGATGCCTCGCAGTTGTTCGACGCTGCGGCGTTCGGGCGGTTTTTCGCCGAAGCGGATTTCGTACATTTTACGCACGACTTTTAACCTGGCGGCATCGTCCAAAGCCAGTTTGGCCTGATACAACAAGCGATCGGAACGCGCACCGCCCGGTTGCCCGGATGCGTAAACTCTAACCCCTGCTTCGCCGACCCAGACCAGCAGCGTCCCTGCCCTCGCCGCCAGCGCGGCGGCATGATGGGAGACGCGCGTGCCCGGTTCCAGCATGATGCAGGCAATGCTGCCGACCGGAATGTGGGTACGGATGCCGGTTTCGTCAATGACAACGAAAGCTCCGTCTTTAACGTCTATCTGGCCTTTTTCGATAAAGACCATGGAGACGCGTTCTTTCATGGCAATGGGTTTGAGCGGAGGCAGCATGACGGATTTCCTTTTCAGTTTTTTGGGTTGGCAGCAAGCTGCTGTCTAACCTTGATAATGAAATCGATCAAAAAATAATACGCTCGATCGGCCAGTAATGCATGCAACAAATCGCTGTCAATCATTGGGTAGTCGCGCACCAAGGCGTCCCGCAAACCGATGAATTTATACCATTGCTTGAGTTCATCCGATGAAATTTTTTGCAGTTCGGCCAATTGGGCAATACTATCACAAGCATCCAGCGGCAGCGTTTTATGCTCGGCTTTTAGCCAGAATTTTGCCGCGCCAATACAGGATTCTAGCAGCACTTGCAAAACGCGTTCGGCAGCCCTTCGCTCAATTCGGCTAAGCGGCCTAAGACCTGCAATCTCTGACAAGGCATCGAGGTCTTCCCGGCACTCCCGGCTATGCTGTTCGATTGAATCAAGATAAGTATCAGTCATAATCCAATTCCTCGGTGGTATGAATGGGTAATGTTTGCTGCCAGCGCCGGTTTCCATCACGGCACAATAGTAGCGTAGCCGCCTTAAATATTTCCCAAGCTAAATAGACCGGCAACTGATTTTTGTCACATAGCCCATCAAGTATGGCATGCACAACAGGTTTATCTAAAATTGTTTCATGAGCCCTGCTGGCTTTGCGCGTGCATTTTCAACAATGCCAAGGTTTCCTACATGCGTTCATACTCGGCAAACGATTAAACAATCATGGTAACTTCGCCGTTTAGTGTAATAATCATCGCTTCACCGGAATCTTTTAACTCCAAAGCGACTTGCCCAGCACGGGCTTTCAAATAGCTAATCGGTTTAATGGTTTTTGATAAAGTCATTATATTTTTGGATATTTTGTAAATGACCAGATATAAACTCAATTTGGTCTAATTTAAATTCTTGCTAAAGAAAGCAGGCCGCAACCGAAAGCTTTGGCAGGGCCGATACCTTGTTTGACTTGATTAATAAGCTCATCCGGTTCTTGTACAGTTATAACACCTTCAAACGTAACGGGAACAATTTTACCGCCATAACCCTTATTTTCTAGGCCTCTTTTATAAAAATACATCGGATGGCATGGATGAATCCGCAAGCTATCAAGCTGCGCCCATGATTGCATCTTGCGTTCCATCCAGTTTTGCTGTTCATCCTCTTTTACCAAGGGCACTCGGTTAGATTTAATAACACCTTTTTTGTTTTTCCGCTCTTGTTGATCTTTAATCGTTTTAACCGGATTGGCAATCAGCAAAAAACGTAACCGCTGGTTCTTAAACACCGATAAGGGATATTCGCGTGTGCCCAGCAGCTTGATTTGTTCATTTACTGAACTTGGAACTATTTCAGACTGCATCAAAATAGATGCCCCAACGCCCGCTTGTTGCTGCTCGATCCGAAATAAAAATTTGCGGGATTTATCATCCTGGTCTGGAAACAATGACCATAAATCTTGATGTATCTGGTAGATATTTTTCGGCTTTCTAAAATCAATAAAGACTTTACTCAGGTACATGTTTTCCTCCTGCGCCTAAAATATAAATTTTCCGGTTGTTAAATTGGCGCACAGCAGTGACAAATAAAGGCTGGTCACGCACCATCAAAGGTGTACCGCCGTCCAATTCAAGCTCACTGTAAATCGTACCGTGATAAGGCTCAATTTGACTCAAGGCGGCTTGGGCGTTTTCTGCGTTTACAACGGCTTCATATAATGGACGTTGTATCGGGCAGGAACGCCGCCCTAAAAACGGGGTGTAAACGGGTTTTTGGATCGCTTGCTTAACCCGCTCCAAGCCGTAACCGGCATTTTCTGCAAATGCCAATGCCAAAGTAAATTCGGCATCACAAAGATATTCGCGCCGTGAAACAATTGCTTCTGTCCTTGGCTTTCCGTCCACTTTTCTGGCATGTTGAACGGTATGAAAATCAGTAATTTTTTGCATGGATACGGGTGGTTTAGCTGCCGAATTTTCCCGTTGAACGATTTTGCGTTTATTGGCCCTGACGGTCAGGTGAAAACTCCTATCCAGTGCTTTTAACGCAGTTAAATCTTCGCGTTCGATACCTAAACATGCACCTAACAAACCTACTATACCGCTACGGGTTGGAAAGATTAAGCTAGGACGATAATCTTCATAGGTATGCCCGCCCCACGCCTGCATAGCGCCTTGCAGTTTAATGATGAGGAAATCTTGCATGATTTACGCCTTGCCGTCATTTTGTAACCATCGTTCCAACTCGGCTAGGGTTTTCATGCGTTGGTTGGATGGTAAAGCACAATTCTCACTACTAAAAAAAACAGTCTGGTCTTTAAAGTCGTAAATATCATCAGTTTTTTGTTTATATTCACAAAAAGCATCAATTGACGGCTTACGGAAACCACCTTTTTGTCCTCTTGCAACAGGTTCTTCAAAGGCATTGGCTAAGGAAATAGGCATATCACTTAAAGAGACACAGGCAAAATCAGCCGGGTTAAATGCGGCAAAGCTGTTTTGTTTTGCTGATGGGATGGTAGTCGCCAACATGTGTAAAAAATGTTTGGCTATTTCCAATGCCCGCGCACGATCAACGCCCAGGTTTTTTTGCAACATCGAAAGATTAAGACTTGCGTAACGGTAAAAAACACCTGCGCTGAATTCCTGGGTGTCCAAATGCCCTGAACCCGTTTCGCCTGAATCTTGAATCAAATCGTCAACTGCCGTAAACCAATCAATATCGCCATCGACGGTATGCGTGGTGATGGCATGTGCGACAGCCATTGCGCCGTCAACGCTGGTCATCAATCCGCTGGTTGCCATGCGTCCGAAAAGAGCGATGTCCACAGCAGAAGCTAAGGCATTCTTGACAGCTTCGGCTTTTTCCTTCAATTGCTTTTCTATTTTTTTGCCGATGGCTTCATCCTTAAAATCCTCCAGGCTCTTTTTCTTCTTTTTCTGTTTATTGAATGTTTCTTCAATCTTTTTCAGTTCGTCCGCCGATAAGCCTTCTTCTTTAACAGCCTTAATGACTCGGCAAATTTCACGAATTTCGTTGGTTACCCAAGGCGCAACGGCAATTTTTTTACTGGCTTTTTTTGTATCCCCTTTTTCAGCCGTATCATCGCCTTCCTCGTCTGCGGCATCTGCTTCGGCTTCGCCGCCAGTCGCTTTAGCTGTTTTTACAAAGCGGTCAATCGCTTCGGTAACTAAAGCGGGTTCAAATTCATCACCCAGTTCTGCAATAAACTTCTCGTTCAACTTGCTTAAATCGCGGGTGCGGATGGACGGTTCTCCCAAGTTTTGCTGCCAATAATTGTTGCTATGTTCTTGCAAGCGGGGTTTACGCATTTCCCGCTTCAAGCTCTGGCTGGAAATCCGCACTCGTCGCGTGCCGCCAAAAACAGCGGTTTTTTGCATACCCATGTCATCACGGTTTAGGCAGGAGGAATTATGGGAAATCAGGATGTGGTAATTGACGAAGTTTTTATCAGACATGTTGGGTTCCTTGTGATTGTAATAATTCATGCAGAAATTCAGGGGCTAAATCCGCACCGTTAGGCCAGACGACGGTGTCGAGTTCAGTATCTACTTTGACTTGGCTGAACAAGTTTACGTCTTTGAGGGGTTCAAACACGGCTCCCCATAATTCTTTTCTTAAATCGACAGCACCTTCGGAACCATCGTTAAACTTGAGCCATAGTTGATAATCTTGCAGATGCTTGGCATCGGTAACATGTAAGATCATTGCGTTTACTCCAAAGGGGCTATTGGTTTTAAAGGTTCTCGTTGTTGGCAGCATCGCCAGTTGTCCAATAATTCTTCCTGATGTAAGTCCAGCCATTCCAGCACATGTTTTAACGCACGTTTGGGAAATTTCCCTTCCACAACACCACCATCAATGGTAACGATGATTTCATAGTCACCGTATTTAGCGTGGAAGTGCGACGGACTGTGGTCTGACCACTACATGGTAATGATGATGCCCAAAAAGCGGCTGATGATGGGCATGGTCAGTCCTCGGTGGTTTCTTGGGGTTGTGGGGATGTGGAAATGTAGAAATCACGCATCAATTGATGCTTATTCTTTTTTCCCCAATAAAATAGAAGATTACCCAGCACTGACCAGTCGGCATAAGCAACGGGCTTTATTTGTTGCACGACGCGCCTTAACTGAATCAGGTCATCAGGGGAGTCACGGCGCACCACTAAAAACAGGCGTTTCTCGCTAATGCGATGTTCATGCAATGACTTGCCAAGTGGTTTTCCGTTAATCCGCTGCTTAACCCAAGGTAAAAAATAAACCAATTGGGCGGCTTGTTTTTCATATTGCTTCAATTGAAATTTTGTCGCGTTAATCAACTGATAAAATGCCGCAATACCCGCCATGTCCTCAGGGCTAGTTGCTCGGCTTAACAGGGCTTTTTGTCCGTTGTCCAGGCGTTCATAGCGTTCAACTAGCTTTAAATAATCATTTTCTGGTTCACTCATGTACGGCTCCCATTTTTGTTGAGCATGTTGTTTAACAGGGCACGGCTTTCAATAATGGCCTGTAGCATTTTCGGGTCGTGTTCATAAGGCATCATAATTTGTTCAAAAATGTTTCGCGCCAAATCAGCAAATTGCTTTTGATAAGTCGAAATATCATCATTCCACGCCATTTTCCTTAGAATACCGTGCATCAAGCTTTCTGAATTATCAAAATACGCTTGCTTGGCTTTGCCCTTAACGGCTTTTTTAAACCCTGATTCTTTAGCTTTACGCTTGTCTTTATCTATAGCGATACGGGCAAACTCATTCATTGCCCACTCCAGTTTTTTATACACATCCAGCCCCATAATAATCAGTTGATTTATTTCAGCACTTTTATTTTCCCAGTCGGTGGCAAGGCTATAGGTTTCATGCTTGCGTCCCGCTAGGCTTTCAGCGCTGCCGCCTTTTACGTAGCCACCTATGGCTAATTTAATATTTTTTCCCCGCCAAGTGCTGTTATCTTGGTATTGCTGTACGACCAAAGCACAGCTAGTACCTTCCTGTTGGGTATCAACGAGCTTTACTTGTAATTGGGTATAAAAGAAACTCAGCATTTGTCCCCACAATGGCAAATCATTACGAGCAGAAAGAAAGGGCTTTTCCTTGGCGTTGCCTGTATGTAAACGCAGCATATCAATCGGTGTGTGCGGATGTTGCCAAAAACCAGGCACACTGCACATTCCCGTATTTTTGAAAAATCCGGAGGCTAATCCATCTTTAACCTCCAGCTTTATTTTGGCTGGCTGCCAAAATAAGCCGCGTAACAAGCCGATATGTAGCGCATTTTCTGATTTGTTTGAATGCGGTGCGATAACCCATGTCGGTTGTTGAATGTCTGCGTTTACTAATTCGGGGGCTTTCTCAAGCAAAAACGCTTTGCTCAGTACGTTTGTCCAGATCGTTTTTCTTAAATTTTCACTTAAAACCAAGGTTGTTAGCGGCATAGAACCTTTTAAACCTACCGAAAATGCCGCGCCGCCTAAACTAAAACCATTTGTCGCTTGTTGAAATAAAGCAATGGCTGCATCGCCCAAATGTACCGACTGAATTTCATCGGGAGTATTGAAAAAGCCATTAGATGATGCGCTGGTACTGGTTTTTTCAGGCAAACCCACAAACAGCTTCTGCAATGATGCCCAGTTTTTATTATCTTTTTCTGGTGTTACGCTGGCTGTTTGCATGAACGGCGTTTGAGAATGGAGCAAATCAAACCACGCTATAAACGGCTGAATAGCTTGTTCATACTCAGCTTCGGATAGTGGTTCAGACCAGCGTTTTTTCAGTGTTTTCGCATCTTCCGGCATCAACACCACCTGCACCAAACAAACCAGCAGCTGCAAGGCGGCAAGATCCATGTCGTCACGCAAAACAGCTATGCGCCAGTCCTGTTCTTGTTTGTCGCATAGCAGTTGTTTTAAGGAAATCCGTTGTGATGCATTGTTTAACGATACGGGTATCCAACTATCAATCAATAAATTCATTTTTTCTCCAGCCTACACAGCACGTAAACAAGAGCAATGTTTCCGCGCGTTACGTTAAAATCGAATAAGAGCAACAAGAACAATGAGTAACGCCAAAGCAACAAGTCCATTAGGCGTAATTTGGTTTACAACACTTATCAGTTTTTCGACGTATTTAATCATCCGGCTTCCTAAAAAAGTTAAGACGGGAGAGATGATAACGCCAAAGCAGAAAAATACAAATAAAATTTAAGTCTTTATTTAGATTATATAAAATAAATTTTGTCGGTTTTCGTAGTTATCCTATAAAATAAAAGCATTCCCCACACTTGTGGGGATGAACCGTCTTTTTTTAGTTTTTATAAGCGGATTCTAAATAGTTCCCCACACTTGTGGGGATTCGTAAGGAACGGCTATCACAACCGTTCCTTACGCTTTCGTTATTGTCAGGCCCACCTCTTTACAGTAAGCAATCGTCACTTTATCAAGTTTACTAAGCCATTGTCCGTTTTCAAGAACCATCGGTAGAAAACGTAAACCTCTAGCATCTGCTTTGGGAAGTTGATCTTGCCATCGCTGAGACACAGAAACCGAATTTAAACTGATCTCTTGCCAATATTGCCATTTTTCCAAGCCCTCTAAATCAACATCGTCCAAGGTAAAAAACTTGCCTTGTTTTTTTACCACCAGAATGAGGGTCAAGCTCATTTCGCCGTCACGCGTCAAAGACCCTGCCTTATCGCTTTCATCACTTTTAATCTCTTCTACCTTTCGATTGACCATCATGTTGGCAACCATGCGCTGAACGCCGACGATTTCATCAACATATTTATGGAAAGCCGTTTCTACCGCTTCCGGCTCATTACCCCAAGCCTCTTCACAATAAACCCTTTCGATCCAATCCCGATAAGCAGTATAGGTTTTCAATTCTTCTTGGTTTGATTTAAAGACAATCTCTTGATTTTTCAGCAACTGCTCTGTCCGCCACAATGCCCGTAAATTCTGATAAACATAGCTCGTATCGCCATAAACCGCTTCCGCAGTCGGCACAATCACCACGCAACGTGGCTGTTCAAAGCCGGGTGGTCTCTTGCGTAGATGGCGATGCAGGCGGCCTAAACGCTGAAACAATAAATCGACCGGACAAAGTTGGGTCAGCATCCAGTCAAAATCCAAATCGAGGCTTTGCTCCACAACTTGGGTTGCCACTAAAATCCGCCCGCCGCCTGCTGCGCGGTGTTGTTTTTCTTTACCGTAATAGCGGCTAATGTCTTGTTCTATTTGTTGGCGGTCGATAAACCGGAACCGTGAATGGAACAAATCAACGGGTGTGGTCGTTAATGCGGCGAGTTGTTGAGCGATATGCTGGGCATCGGCAACCAAATTGCAGATGACGGCAACTTTCGCGCCTTGTTTGGCAGCTTGGGCGATTTTTTCCAGTTGTTCAGCCGTTAAAATTAGTTGGTCAGCTTGCCAGGTTTCGACACTTACCCGGCGTTCGGTAGACGGTTCTGATGCGGGCAATGCAAAGGGAAGAATCTGATTATGAGAAGCATGGGTCACTAACGGGTATGCCGGATTTTGCTGTTCCGACACAACGCCCCAGCTCTGTAATAATTTGGCTTTTTGATGATGCGGCAAGGTCGCCGATAATAAAATGACACTGCCAGCAGCTTGCTTTTGGCACTCTAGCACTTTAGCCAATAAGCCATACATGTAACTATCGTAGGCATGCACTTCATCAACAATTAAAATGCTTTTTTGAATGCCAAAACCACGCACGAATTGATGGCGCACGGGCAATACCGATAATAAAACCTGGTCGATGGTGCAAACGCCAATCTGCCCTAGAAACGCCCGTTTTTTGCTCGCCCCCAGCCATTCTGAACATTGCACGCCCGCTTCTTCTGTACCTTGGGCCGTCAACCGGCTGTTTGCCAAAATGTTTTCAAAATCAGGGTTCAATTTACTTTTGCCGTGCGCCAAAACCACATTTGCGCCTCCTGCGAACAATTTATCGGCAACATCTTGTAAGCGCTTCAACATGGCGTTAGCTGTGGCTTGAGTAGGTAGCGCAAAGATAATGCCGCCGCTAAAACTGGTTTCAGACGTTAATAACTTGGAGGCATAGGCTAACGCGGTTTCAGTTTTACCTGAGCCTGTGGGAGCTTCGATTAGTGTTAAACCTTGGGTAAGCGGAAACTGATCGACCAGCGTTTGTAGCCCTTGCGGTTTGTAGCTTGGGAATAACGCCGCCATGCCGCCATTCCCTTCAACTTTTGTCAATATCCCGAAAGCACTAAGGGCTTTGGCGGCAAATGGCAAGCGCGAATCAAAATAGGCTTGTAAATCGGTTTGTATTGATGCTTGATAGGCAAAATAGTCTGTTGATGAGCCTATCCAGTCACAAACACTGCAAAATCCAGCCAGCATCGTTGGCAAGTTTTCTGGCATATCGCTCAATTCCAAATCCGCTCGTTGTAAAAAAAGCTGTTTAAGGCTTAGTACCCATTCAATACGCGCGTGTTTATCTTGTTGTTTAATGTCTTCGTTGATAAATGCAGGTTCTACCAGAGATTGATTGTCAGGAATACGCCCGTGATGTCCAGCAACTTGTTGCATCCAATCCATTGCGTCGTTTTCAACAATGCAATTGAAGCCATAATCCGAAATTTCTTTTTCAAACCAACCATATCCATTACTGCCGTGATCATATTTAGACTTATGATCGTATTTGGCATTAATTGACAAATAAGTTTCCAGTTGTAATTTCTGCATTGTTTTCGGAGATTTCATCTGAAATCGAATATCCAGCTTGCCTAAATCATGCAAACAAATAAAAAATATCAGCCAGGCATAAGCTTTTTCTTCTGTCTCCAATTGCGTGGATTGTCTGAATTGCTGGCGTAGCGCAGGGCTGTTTTTCCACCATTGATCCGCCACCGCCGCCACATCAAGACAATGATACGGCAACAGATGATAAGCCAGCCCTCCGCTATCGGCATCTGGCTTGGCTTTGCCCCAATAGCGGTAATATAGCGGTGGTTCTGTCATGTTTTGATCTGTCGTCATTTATTTCGCCTAGGTTTAGGGGTGTATAAGCATTATCCACAGCCACCGTATCAATCGATGCTACGGTGCTGAATTATTATCCTGATTAGCAAAAATCGTCAGCAATCCAACGAAACCGTCGTTCCGGCAAAACTTATACCGGCCAGGGAATGTAGTTACCCGGATGCCAGGGATGATTCGTGCCTATCACATCCCTGCATTCTGGATGCCGGCAATCCATGCCGGCTTGACGGATTAGCCGAAACTCATGGCTAATCGGTAAGCTTGTCGAAAATCCGGTATTGACGCATAAATTTCAACAGCGGGATCATTAACTTCGATAATTTGCGATAGCGCAATGAAGTTAAAAGTCATTTGGCCGGAGATGTATCTGCAATCCGATTTTTAATTTTGTACCGCCTGCACCGGTAAGGAAATGCGTCAATTGCTGCCTGATTTTTTTATGGATATGATGGCTGCCGTTAATGCGCCCCAACGCCCAACCCTTGCTTTATACTGCGCAAATGTTTTCCCCAAACCGGCGGCATACGGCTATCTCCATTATTTTGCTCTTCCCTATTGCTGGTAAAGTATTCCATCTCGACGATTAAACAACCTTTTACGGCTTCGTGGAGGTTGCTCAATAACTCATCAATGGTCTCGCCTTGAATGACGCAACCTGGAATCGAGGGCACTTCGGCCCAATACCCGTCTTCTTCCGTTTTATGAACGATAATTTTAAGTTTCATTGAGCGTCCTCGTTGTCAATAAATACATTTGTATGAGCCGGTCGTTACTAATTCATCCGGCACATTAAATGCCGGTGTCTTCTTATCGATAAGCTTTCAATATGATGTGCAGTTAATACATAAGTATTATCCGCACTCACCGTATCAATCCATGCTACGGTGCTGAATTATTTTTATACATTTCCGCCATGGCCAGGATTTCCTGCTGCGCGGCTTCCCTTAAAAAATCCGGCGCGATGATTTCGACGTGGCGTCCGTGTTTCAGGATGTCCATCAGCAGTTCACGGTGGTCGCTAAAGGGAATGGTGAGTTCGTAGCTGCAGTCGTCGAGCCAACGTCCTGTTTGTTCGGAATGCCAGCGTTCGTCACTGACCCAGCGGGCGCGTTGCGGGGTGAATTTGAGTTTGGCGAGGTGCTCGGCTTTGCCGGAAAAAATACCATAGGAGGAAGTGTAGTATTCTTCCAGTTGTTTGCGTTCGATGGTTTTGGCAGACTGGTTTAGCCGGGCGGCAAATTTGATGTTTTCGACGGCAAAGGTGCGCAGTTCTTTTTTGACATGGCACCAGGCGTCGAGGTACCAGTTGTCGCGGTAATAGACCAAAGTTTGCGGAGAGACGGCGCGCTCCGTGGTTAGGCCGTCGCTGCGCGCCTGATAGATCAATTGCAATTGTTGCCGGTCGAACAGGGCGGAGGCGATTTTGTTGAAGAGTGGCGTGACGCCTTTTTGCCGGGCAGCCATCGTCAGTATTTTAATACTTTCCAGTTTTCTTCCGGCGCTGCTTTTGTCTAACGCCAGCAGTTTTTCCACGCGCTTTTGCAACTGAAGGATGTGCTCGCCGAAAATGCCTTGAGATAAATTGGTGAGCAGCGTATGGCAGGTCAACAGGCCCCAGAGCTCCTCGGCGTTGAACCAAAGGCCTGGCAATTCGTAGGGATGCGCGCCGTTTTCGGTGTCGTAGTAGTAGCCGTTGCGTTGCCGGTCATATACTACGGGCGCGGCGAAATGATCACGCATGACGGTGATCAGCCGTTTGACGGTGGCTTCTGAACACTCCAGTCGTTCTTGAAGTTCCTTGTTTGCTATCGGCGTGCGGCGGCCGGAGAGGATGTTATGCAGTTGATAGATGCGTTCGAAGCGGTCCATGAGGATTACAGCGCTGGTCTGGTGAGATATCTACCAAGTATAGACTGTCTAGCGGCTACCGTTCTCTTTCTGATTTGTGAGGGCAACTACTCATCGTTTCAAACGTTTTAGCATTCAATATTTCTCCTCATCCTACCTTCTCCCGCTGGGAAAGGAATACTATTGATCCGGCCTGATAATATTTGTAACCGTATGAACCTGTTCTATCGAAACTCTCCCGCCTTTCGACAAGCTCAAGGCGAACGGAGTTAATACTTCACGGGTCCGAATCAATATGAGGAATTTTTGTGGGAGCGACGCCCTCGTCGCGACTTGAAATTTTAATCGCGACGAGGGCGTCGCTCCTACGTCCGGCATTCATTTTCCGGAGTCATAAATAGGGCTCTACGCATATATTAATCGTCCCATAAATTCCTGCACTTTCCCGATTCCAGCATTGGAGTTAAAAAACATGTTTTTAAACTCCGCGGCATGCGATTACTTATGAAACGATTAATATGAGGACCGTAAACAGACTGTAGCAGCGTTCAAATATAGCTTAATCCCAGCGATTATCCCTGACCTGTACTTTGCCATTTTCAATGCGCACCGGAAAACAGGCGATATCTTCATAGGCGGGCGGCGATTTTACCTCACCGGTTTTTATGCAAAATCGCGCGCCATGGCGTGGGCAAATGATTTCATCGCCGTCCAGTTCGCCGCTGGCAATTTCCGCACCATCATGCGTACAAACATCCTCAATCGCGTAAAACTGACCATCGAGCTTGAATACCGCCACGTCTGTTCCATCGACATCGACAACGACATTTTCGCCGTCAGCCAATGCATTTTGCCCACAAACTTCTATCCATTCCGACATTTTTTATCACCTTCAATTGTATATTCATCGCACTTCAGAATTCGATTAAATAATCTCCTCTCCCTAACCTTCTCCATCAAGAGAGGGAATTGATATGCAAATTTTGAAGTGCGAACACGATAAAACTAACTTTTCAAATACACATCATACCGTAGCAATTTTCCCTGAAAACTTTCATTGGGCTTGCCGCCCAGGGGCTCGGCATAATCGGGGCTTTTTACCACCACCCGTTTGCCGGCGGCCTGAAGCGCTGCGGCAAAAAGAAGGTCCTTATCCTGGTCGCTGCCGACCAGATCATGCAGGATGACCATCGATTTCCTGGACAATGCCGATTTTTTTCGTTTGGGGGGAAACATCGGATCAAGATAAATGCAATCGGGCCGGGATTCCAGCCCCGCCAATAACTCAGTGGCATCGCCGGTCAGCAATCGGGGCGGTTGCAGATTCAGTTTCTGCATCCAGTCCAGTTGCGCCAGACGGGCAAATCCGTCGACCAGCAATTCCGCCATCACCGGCGAACGCTCGATACAAAGCAAATCGTAGCCCATACGGAAGATCGAAAGACTGTCCTGTCCCCAGCCCGTTGTGGCATCCACGACCGTTCGGGTTTTTCGCCCAAGCGCCTTCGCCAGCGGACCTTCCTTTGGAGCAGGCCGGGAACGTTGCTCGCCGGGGCGCGGTTCAATATCAACCGCTAAACCGCCGGCTTTGAGCAGTTCCTTATCGAGCAGTCTTAAACAACCTTCGCGCCAGCTTAAATAAAACGGTTCAATCGCCTCAAACCCGGCATCGGCCGAGTTTCTGAGAGGAACAGCAAGCCGGTCCGCAAGCTGGCGGAACGGCAGGCTATCGCCCCGGCCTTCGTAAAGGACGGCCAGCTTTCCGGTATAGAATGTCGGTGGCGTATGGGTCATATTGAAACCACGAAGACTCTGGCTGTATCGTCCGCCTGAAGACAAGAGTCCGAATCATACCGGTGAAAAGGCCGTAAAACAAAAGACATTGCGCCCTTTCGTGTCTTCGGGTGAATTATTATTCGGTAGAAATAGACTTGGCTTCGTTCTTCAACGCGGCGTCCAGCGTATGCCAGGCCAGTGTCGCGCATTTGACCCGTGCCGGATATTCGCGCACGCCGGCGAGCACCGCGAGTTTGCCGACCGCCTCAAGATTGAAGTTTTCATCTTTACCCGTGGTCATTTCATGGAATTTTTTGAACAGCTCTTCGGCTTCCTGTTCGGTTTTTCCCTTGACTATTTCAGTCATCAACGACACGGAGGCCGTGGAAATGGCGCAACCAGAACCCTGAAAACTGGCGTCGGCAATCACGTCGCCATCCATCTTTAAATATAAGGTCAGGCGGTCGCCGCATAAGGGGTTAAACCCTTCCACTTTCCGGTCCGCATTTTCGATGATTCGAAAATTACGGGGATTGCGGTTGTGGTCAAAAATAACCTCCTGGTAGAGATCGCGTAATTCATCAAACATTAGCCAAATACCTTAATTAATGATTCTATACCGTGTATTAACGCATCACACTCTGCTTTCGTGTTATACATTGCAAATGAGGCTCTTGCCGTCGCCGGGACTTTGAAGAAATCCATGACCGGCATGGCGCAATGGTGCCCTGCCCTGACCGCAATGCCCAGGCTATCGAGCATGGTGCCGATATCGTGCGGGTGTATTTTATCCAGTACAAATGAAAGGATAGCGCCTTTATTTCGAGCCTCTCCGATAATACTCAGACCCGGAATCCGCTTGGCTTGATCAGTGGCGTAAGCGAGCAATTCGGCTTCGTGGGCGGCGATATTATCCATGCCGATTGCATTCAGATAATCGATAGCGGCACCCAAACCGATGACATCGGCAATACTCGGCGTGCCCGCTTCAAACTTGTAGGGCAAGACATTGTACTCGGTTTCTTCGAAAGTGACCTTGCGGATCATGTCGCCGCCGCCCTGATACGGAGGCATCGCCTCCAGTAAGGCCTGTTTACCGTACAGTACGCCAATACCGGATGGCCCGTAAAGCTTGTGTCCGGAGAAGGCATAAAATTCGCAATCCAGGTCCCGCACGTCGACGGGCATGTGGGGAATTGCCTGCGCGCCGTCCAGCATTACCGGAATGCCTTTGGCATGGGCGGCTGCAATGATGGTTTTTACCGGATTGACCGTACCCAGCGCATTGGACATGTGCGCAACCGAAACCAGCCTGGTTTTGTCGCTGAGCAATTTTTTAAACTCGTCATAAATTAATTCGCCCTGAAGGTTAATCGGCGCCACTTTTAATATCGCGCCGGTCTGTTGGCAAAGTATTTGCCAGGGCACGATATTGGAATGATGTTCCATTGCCGTGATGAGTATCTCGTCACCGGCTTTGACATGAGTCTTGCCGAAGCTCTGCGCAACCAGATTGATCGCCTCCGTCGTGCCTCTGACAAAAATGATTTCTTTTTCGCTGCCCGCATTGATAAAGTCTTTAACCTTGGTCCGCGCGCCTTCGAAACGATCGGTGGAGCGCACGCTCAAGGCATGGACGCCGCGATGCACGTTGGCGTAATCGTGGCTGTACAGCTGTACGATACTGTCGATCACCGCTTGCGGTTTTTGGCAGGTGGCGGCATTATCCAGGTAAACCAGCGGTTTATTACGGATTTTCTCGGCCAATATGGGGAAATCGGCGCGGATTTTTTCTACGGGGAAATTTGTCATGGTTTTGTCTGCGTTGATTTTGACATGTTGCGTATTCACTAGCGACATATTATATTTGTTTCTGATTCCAATTGGGTTTGATTGCACTTATGGTTACTGTTAATCCTGCAAAACACCTGACCAACCTCGATGAATGGCGCAGGTTGGGCGAGGCTAATATTTTTCCGCCTGAAAGCCGGCTTGAACTCATTAATGGAGAAATTCTGGAAATGGCACCGATAGGCTTTAATCATGCGGGTCATGTGATTCGTTTACTTAATTTTTTTGCACCGCTGGTTGGCAAAAAAGCGTTAGTTAATGCTCAGAACCCACTCCAACTCGGCGACCTGTCCGAACCGGAACCGGATTTCATGCTGTTAAAACCCCATGTTGATTTCTATTCATCCCGTCACCCCAATGCCGACGATGTATTGTTGCTGATCGAGGTCGCCGATAGCTCGTTGCAGTTCGACCAGAACCAGAAGCTGCATTTATATGCACTGCAAGGCATTCCTGAATACTGGCTGCTTAACCTCAATGACTCGTGCCTGGAAGTGTATCGCAAGCCCAACGGCGAGGTGTATGCCGAAAAAACCACCCTGCGCACCGGCGACTCGATAACCTTGTCGCAATTAGCAGAAATCACTGTCAACATGGCTGATATACTGTAACGGGCATCGAAGGCGCCGGATGGTTCTCAACCTGGCCCTATAGCCACTCCTTATTGACACCTTCCTGAGGAAAGCGCGCCAGCACTTGTTCAAGCACCTGATCGTGCAGACTTTTCATCTTGATCTTATCGACCATTTCGTTGGCGAAGGCAAACGTCAGCATGTTGCGCGCGGTTTCTTCATCGACACAGCGTGACTGCAGGTAAAAAACCGATTTTTCATCCAGTTGCCCCACCGTCACACCATGTCCGCATTTAACGTCATCGGCATAAATTTCCAGTTGCGGCTTGGTATCGGCCTCGGCATCATCCGATAACAGCAGGTTGCGGTTATTCATTTGCGAATCGGTTTTTTGCGCATTTTCGGCAACAATAACCCGTCCCTGAAACACGCCACGCGCCCTGTCATCCAGTACGCCCTTGTACATTTCCCGGCTGACGGCATAGGGTTTCAGGTGATTGATACGGGTGTGATTATCGATATGCTGCCGCTTGATACCTAAATACAAACCGTTCAGTTCGCAGTCGGAGGCATGGTCAAGGTCCGCATGGATATCGCTGCGGGCCAGCAAGGCGCCGAAAGCAAAATTATGGTGCTGCAAGCGGGCGTCGCGCGCCTGCTTAATGTAAATGCCGCCAAAATGATAGGCCTTATCCGATTCGCATTGCATTTTATACAGCGTCAAACCGGCATTTTGACCGACAAACACTTCCGTGACCGCCGCCGTCATATAGGCGGCATCCGCACCAGCATAAGTTTCTATGAGTTGAGCCTCGGCCTGCTGTTCGACAACAATCAGGTTGCGGGTCGCCGCCAGCACATCCGCCCGGGATACGATATGCAGTATCTGAATCGGCTTCGCCAGCACTATGTTAGCGGGCACATGTACAAACAGGCCATCGGTAAACCAGGCCGTATTGAAGGCAATAAAGCTGTGTTCCTCTAGACTGACCGCCTGGCCCAGATGCTGTTGGACTATTTCCGGATGCGTTTGTAAGGCATCGGCCATCGCCATCACCGTCACCGTTTCCGGCAGGTCATCCAGGGTCGACAGTTCCGGTGCAAAACGGCCGTCAACCAATACCACTGTCCAGGCATCTTCCAATTGGAATGATTTCAGCTCCACCGTAACCGCATTAGAGTCGGTGGTCCTGCTTAGCGAGGGCGAAAACAGTTTCTTTTCAATCGCCGAAACATTGGTATAACGCCATTCTTCTTCGCGTGGCGATGGAAAACCCTGCGCCGAGAATTTCTGCAATGCCCTGGCTCTTAATTGCGTTAACCAGGGTAAGGAAGATCCGGGCAGTACCGGCGCCAGTGTCTCGTATTCCGCCGCATAGCGGCTCGCAGTTACGCTAATCATTATGCAGCCGCCTGTATTTGTTCGAGCCAGCCATAGCCTTTTTCTTCCAGTTCCAGAGCGAGTTCGGGGCCGCCGGATTTCACAATCCGGCCGTCGGCCAATACATGCACGAAATCGGGCTTGATATAATCCAGCAAGCGCTGATAATGCGTCACCATAACGAATGACCGTTCCGGCGAACGCAGGGAATTAACGCCTTCCGCAACAATTTTGAGAGCGTCGATATCCAGACCGGAATCAGTCTCATCGAGTATGCACAGTTTGGGTTCCAGTATCGCCATCTGCAGAATTTCATTGCGTTTCTTTTCGCCGCCGGAAAAGCCTTCGTTGACGGCGCGGTAAAGAAAGCGCTCATCCATGTCCAGCAAGCGGACCTTATTTTTGACCAGCGTTAAAAAATCCATGGCATCCACTTCCGGCTGCCCGTGATGTTTGCGAATCGAGTTCAGCGCCGCTTTAAGCAGATAAATATTGCTGACGCCGGGAATTTCCACAGGATATTGAAAGGCCAGAAAAACGCCTTCGCGCGCCCGGATTTCTGGCGCCATTTCAATCAGATCCTGTTGCTGATAGGTCACGGTTCCCTGCGTCACCGTGTATCCGCTTTTACCTGACAGGATATGCGCCAGAGTGCTTTTGCCGGAGCCGTTCGGCCCCATGATGGCATGGATTTCGCCAGGTTTAACCTGAAGATTGATGCCTTTGAGAATGGGCTTGTCGCCAACGCTGACGTGAAGATTTTCTATGCTGAGCATACTGTTATTACCTGAGTTGGACTGATGTTAAAGTGTTTTAATGTCATTCGATTATCTGTGAGCCGGTCTGTTCAATTCGGCCAAGCAATACCGCCGCTAAGATTTTGCGCCGCTTACCGACGCCAGCAAGGCGATTCCGTTGTCCTTGATCGTATTGCAAATGCCATGCAGCGGCAAATGGCTCAGGCTTTGGGTATCGAACGGGTACTGGAGTTCCAAGCCAATTCGGTCGAGAGCAAGCAAGGGGTAAACCACCAGAACATAAATAAAAACGGTCGCGAAGCCTGCCTTCTCAAGCAAGGAAAAAGGCAGCAGCAACAAAAAAATGAGTATGAAGCGCCGAGTCTTGATCGCATAAACCAGAGGCATCGGCGTTTTTAGAATTCTTTCGCAGCCTCCGACGTAATCTATTAACAGGGCTCTTTGCCTTTCCAGTTCTCTAAATGCATTTGCATCCAGTTCCTGACGCATGCGGGCCTCATGCAGCAAGCCAGCAATCTTGCCGGAGATAAAAATCGGCATGTGCTGCGCAGCCTGCAAGGCTTGAATATCTTTCTCGCTCAACACGTCCCTGAGTTCATCGAATTCCTGTGTACGGCGCAGCGATTCCTTGACGGCATAAGCGAAAGCGATCGTCCAGTGCGATATTTCCCGGCGCCAGGAGGAATCGGCCGGACCGTAAGACAAGGCGCCCAGCAATATATTCCGGCTCGCATTGACGATACCGCCCCATAACTTGCGCGCTTCCCACCAGCGGTCATGGCCTGCATTGGTTCTAAATACCAGTACCAGGCCCAGCACAACACCGGTATATTCAAAAGGAGTGACGTCCAGATGAGGCAACGGACGCCAGTATTGATCCAGCATAACCAGGAGCAGCGGATAGCAGGATGCCAATAGCAGCCCCGGCAGCAGTAGAGGTGTTACCGAACCACGCCACATCAATGCGCCGCGCAAAAATCCGCCGGATTCTTCCCGGTTGGTGGCTGAATAGTTGTCTGTGTTTTTCATCGCATTACCGAAACAGTCACAACCCAATCAACCCACCGAGCCTTCCAGACTCAGTCCCAATAAGGCCTGCGCCTCGACCGCAAATTCCATCGGCAGTTCCTTGAACACTTCCTTGCAGAAACCGTTGACGATCATCGATACCGCATCTTCGGCGGATAAGCCGCGCTGTTGGCAGAAAAACAACTGGTCCTCGCTGATCTTGGAAGTTGTCGCTTCGTGTTCGACCTGAGCGGACGGCTGTCTGACTTCGACATAAGGAAAGGTATGCGCACCGCATTTGTCTCCGATCAACAATGAGTCGCACTGGGTATAATTACGGGCGTTTTCCGCGCTTTTCAGCACCTTGACCAATCCCCGATAGGTGTTTTGCGCCTTGCCGGCGGAAATACCTTTGGAAATAATCGTGCTGCTGGTGTTTTTGCCGATATGGATCATCTTGGTGCCGGTGTCGGCCTGCTGACAATTATTGGTCAGCGCCACCGAATAAAACTCTCCGGTTGAATTATCGCCGGTCAAAATACAGCTCGGATATTTCCAGGTGATGGCCGAACCGGTTTCCACCTGCGTCCAGGACACTTTGGAATTCTCACCCAAACAATGTGCGCGTTTGGTGACAAAATTATAAATACCGCCCTTACCTTCCTTATCGCCCGGATACCAGTTTTGTACGGTCGAATATTTGATGGTCGCATCTTTCAGGGCGACCAGTTCGACCACCGCCGCATGCAGCTGATTTTCATCGCGCATCGGCGCGGTGCAGCCTTCAAGATAGGACACATGGCTGCCCTCATCGGCAATAATCAGGGTTCTCTCGAATTGCCCGGTATTGGCGGCGTTGATGCGGAAATAGGTCGATAATTCCATCGGGCAGCGCACGCCTTTCGGAATATAGACGAACGATCCGTCGGTAAAGACAGCGGAATTCAGCGCCGCGAAAAAATTATCGGTATGCGGCACGACCGAGCCCAGATACTGTTTGATCAGGTCCGGATGATCGCGCAAAGCTTCTGAAATCGGGCAAAAAATAATGCCGGCCTCTTTCAGCTTGCCCTTGAAGGTTGTCGCCACCGAAACGCTGTCGAACACCGCATCAACCGCTACGCCGGCCAACCGTTCCTGCTCATCCAGCGGTATACCCAGTTTTTTATAGGCTTCCAATACTTGAGGATCGATTTCATCCAGGCTTTTGGGGCCGTCTTCCTTGCGTTTTGGCGCGGAATAATAGCTGATGGACTGATAGTCGATAGGATCGAACTTGACGAATGCCCATTCCGGCGTCTTCATGGTCCGCCAGTGACGAAACGCCTTCAGGCGGTACTCCAGCATAAATTCCGGTTCATTCTTGACTTTGGACAGCTTGTAAATGACCTCTTCATCCAATCCGGGGGGGAACGTATCGGTTTCCAATACGGTGACAAACCCTTGCTTGTATTCCTTGCTGATCAGATTCTTGATTTCTTGGGCACTTGCGGACATAAAAAACTCTCTATTAATTACAAGGACGTAATGTATGCAGAAAATGCAGGAGCTATTTTTCTGCGAATTACCTCATCAAATTTTCAGAAAATGCAGGAGCAATTTTCTGCAAATTACATATTCGTCATTTTTGCAGAATAAGCCTAAGCAATTTTCTGCAAATTACATGTTCGTCATCTTCGCAGAGTATGCCTAAGCATTGCTCTGCAAATTACATGTTCGTCATCTTTGCAGAGTATGCTTAAGCATTGCTCTGCGAATTACAGTGGTGCAATATATGCGTAAAATACCTTCGCACAGTTTCGTTTAACGGTATAAACTGGCGACTGGAATCATAATTTCTTCGGTTATAATAGCCGGGCTAATCATATCCGCCAGCGTTACCGATTCCAGGGCATTATGGATGGCCTTATTAATCAGACCCCAGTTACCCCGAATCCCGCATCCGGATGCCTGTTCGCAGCCCCGATGGGAAATGCTGCATTCGGTCAGCGCAATGGGGCCTTCCAACGCGCTGATCACCGCAGCCACCGTAATTTTCTCCGGCAAATTGGCGAGCGCGTAACCGCCCTTGGCGCCACGGGTGGATACCAGCACATTGGCATTGACCAGTAGCTTGAGAATTTTACTGACAGTCGGCAAAGCGATGCCTGTCACCGCGGCTATTTCCATAGCAGCATGCACCTGCTTGTTATCTTTAGCCATAAAACTCAAGATAACCGTCGCATAATCTGTCAATTTACTCAATCGTAACATACCGTGCTCCCGATAATTAAGGACTATTTTAGTCCTATTTAATTCCATAGTAAAGCACTTGGTAATTAGTCATATCGAAAAGAATAAAGGT
Source organism: uncultured Methylococcaceae bacterium (assembly GCA_964568805.1). GTDB lineage: Bacteria > Pseudomonadota > Gammaproteobacteria > Methylococcales > Methylomonadaceae > CAZMRW01. Next base: position 25,007 of record CAZMRW010000025.1, read on the forward strand.
TCAAGGCGCAAGATACGGCTGTCCTCCCATACAAACCACCGAAAACCGCAACTAAAAGCACAACAATCTGGTATGATTGCGCCCCTTATTTATATAAATTGCTCAATTAAGGTCCATCCATGTCTGAATTTATCAACGTATCCGTCGTCAAAAAGGCTAATGTCTATTTCGGCGGCAAAGTCAACAGCCGAACTTTGCATTTTTCTGACGGTTCAATAAAAACCCTGGGGTTCATGCTGCCTGGCGAATATATCTTTAATACTGCCGACAAGGAACTGATGGAAATCATCGACGGCGATCTGGAAGTATTGTTGCCCGGATCGAAACAATGGCAACGAATCACCGGCGGCGGCTCTTTTCATGTGCCGGCCAATTCCCAATTCACGATAAACATACATACTCCAACTGATTATTGTTGTTCATTTTTAAAATAATGCTGTGAAAAAAGTAGCCATCTTTGCCGATGTGCAAAATATTTATTACACCGTTAAAGATAGCTATCACAAACATTTTAACTACAGCGCATTCTGGGCGCAGGCGACAGCCGGAAGAGAAGTCGTTGCAGCATTTGCTTACGCCATTGAAAAAGGCGACAGCAAACAGCAAGGCTTTCAGAGAATACTCAGAAATATTGGTTTTCAAGTCAAGCTGAAACCCTACATCCAGCGCCGCGACGGCTCCGCCAAAGGCGACTGGGACGTAGGGATTACGCTTGATGTGATAGACTCCGCCACACAGGTCGATACCATCGTCCTATTATCAGGAGATGGTGACTTTGACCTGCTGCTGAATAAAGTACGCAACCATTACAAGGTCGCCACCGAAGTGTACGGCGTACCCGAACTGACCGCGCCGTCTCTCATTAATGCCGCCGATCGCTTTATCGCCATAGACGAAAAACTTTTACTGTAAAAGGCAACAGCCAACCCTGTACCTTGTACCTTGTACCTTGTACCTTGTACCTTTATCCCACCTACCTTTTCGGAATACTTAACTTGATATCCACCGCAAACATCACCATGCAATTCGGGGCCAAGCCCCTGTTTGAAAATGTCTCCGTCAAATTCGGCGACGGCAACCGCTACGGCCTGATCGGCGCCAACGGCTGCGGCAAATCGACTTTTATGAAAATATTGAGCGGCGACCTGGAGCCCACATCCGGCAACGTCAGCATCAGCCCCGACGAACGCCTCGGAATTTTGCGCCAGGATCAATTCGCCTATGAAGAATTCAGCGTCATAGACACCGTCATCATGGGACATAAAGAACTCTGGCAAGTCAAAAAGGAGCGCGACCGCATCTACTCGCTGCCGGAAATGACGGAAGCTGACGGTCTGCAGGTTGCCGAACTGGAAGTCGAGTTTGCCGAAATGGACGGCTACACCGCCGAAGCCAGAGCCGGCGAATTGCTGCTGGGCCTGGATATTCCGCGGAATCAGCATTACGGCCCGATGAGCGCCGTCGCTCCTGGCTGGAAACTACGGGTTTTACTGGCCCAGGCCCTGTTTGCCGACCCCGACATCATGCTGCTGGACGAACCGACCAACAACCTCGACATCAACACCATCCGCTGGCTGGAAGACGTGCTCAACGAACGCAACAGCACGATGATCATCATCTCGCACGACCGGCATTTCTTGAACAGCGTCTGCACGCACATGGCGGATATGGATTATGGCGAACTTCGCGTTTATCCGGGCAACTATGATGACTATATGACCGCTTCAACCCAGGCCCGTGAACAACTGCTGGCGGGAAACGCCAGGAAAAAAGCGCAGATTGCCGAACTTCAAACCTTCGTCAGCCGCTTTTCGGCGAATGCCTCCAAAGCCAAACAAGCGACTTCGCGCGCCCGTCAACTGGAAAAAATCAAACTCGACGAAGTCAAACCGTCAAGCCGGGTCAATCCCTTCATCCGCTTCGATCAAACTAAAAAACTGCACCGTTTGGCGCTGGAAGTCGAAAATTTGAGCAAAGGATTCGGAGTACAGCCATTATTCAATGACCTGAATCTGATGGTCGCGGTCGGCGAGCGCGTTGCGGTGATCGGTCCCAATGGCATCGGCAAATCAACCTTGCTGCGCACACTGGTCGGCGATTTGAGACCGGATACGGGCATCGTCAAATGGTCGGAAAACTCTGAAGTCGGCTACTATGCCCAGGATCATGCCGAAGACTTTGCCGAAAACATCAGCCTTATCGAATGGATGGGGCAATGGCGCAAGGAAACCGACGACGATCAAGCGATTCGCGCCACCCTGGGCCGTTTATTATTTTCGCAGGATGAGATCAACAAACCGGTCAAGGTCCTTTCCGGCGGCGAACAGGGACGCATGCTCTTCGGCAAATTGATCCTCCAGAAAAACAACATCATGGTCCTGGACGAACCGACCAATCACCTGGACATGGAATCCATCGAATCGCTGAATACCGCTTTGGAAAACTACCCCGGCACCCTGATATTCGTCAGCCATGACCGTGAATTTGTATCTTCGCTGGCCACGCGAATTATAGAATTAACGCCAACCGGCATCGTCGACTTTAACGGCAATTATGAAGACTATCTGGCCAGTCAAAATTTGGCGTAATACCATGGCTCGGATGAGTCGCGCCCTGGTGATAACCAAAATGCATAGCCCATCCGCTCTTGCGCGACTAATCCAGTCAATTGTTCCAGGACATAACGCTCGACAACGCTACCATCTATTGAATCACTCATGAGCTTTTGGAAAACAAAAAAACTGAACGAAATGACGACCGAAGAATGGGAGTCATTATGCGATAACTGCGGTAAATGCTGTCTGATCAAACTGGAAGATGATAAAACCCGTAAAATTCATTTTACCAGCGTCGTCTGTAATCTGATCGATCTAAAAACCTGCCGCTGCACCCGTTACGCCGAACGAACTCGACTGGTACCGCAATGCCTTGATTTGAAGCAACACGATTTTGCCGAGTACAACTGGCTTCCCGCAACCTGCGCTTACCGGCTGCTTAGCGACGGCGAAGACCTGCCCTCCTGGCATCCTCTGGTTTCAGGCAGCGCCTATAGCGTACAAAAAGCGGGGGTTTCCATCAGAAGCTATGCCATGAAGGAATCGGATGTCAATAAGATTGAAGAACATATCATTAAATGGCTGGACTGAGACTGCCTCGTTCAGAAAATTGCTCCATAAGTGTATGTTATTAATCGTCCCATAAGTTTCTGCACTTTCCCGATTCCAGCATTGGAGTTAAAAAACATGTTTTTAAACTCTGCGGTATGCGATTACTTATGAAACGATTAATATTAAGTAGACGCTCAGAAGCAAAGGCCAATAGTGTTGACTAATTGGAATGTCTTTCCTATGCTTGCAACTGATATAAGAAACTTGGAAAGTGAACTGAACTATGGCAAATGAATCAAACTTCTGGCAATTATGGGCTCCGCATCTGGTCTATCTGGAAGATAATCACCTGGATTTGCGAACCATCAATGCCCTTGTGGAAAAGATTTCCTCACCTGTTCTGGTTGTCGGAGGCGGGCAGGGTTTATTGGTGAATGAATTGCAGAAGGAAGGATTTCTGGTCGATGGTGTAGACTCATCCCCTGAAATGGTCAAGTTGGCCGAGCAACGGCGAGGCGTCAAGCTGGTGCTTACCGACGGTTCCAGTTTGCCTTTTGCCGATGGCAGCTACGGCACTTCCATTATTGCAACGGGCGTGATCGATTTCCTGGATGATGACAATCAAATCCGCCAGATCATAGACGAAACCCGCCGCGTGACCGGGAAAGAGGGTAAATTGCTTATTTCTTTCTACAAAATCCATCCGGTCACAGAACGATTTATGAAACGCATCGGCATCGTCAACGACCAGGGAACCCTGCGCCGCAGAAGGCTGTTTGAGCTGAGCCGGCTTGATCCCAAAGACTTCATTGCTGCAATCAGAAAGGACACAAATTTGAGCCTGTTCAGCATCATCGCTGAATTGATCAGATTACAATTGTTTCTGCCCGAGCAAGAACGCATCCTGACTAAAAATCTGAGCATGATATTAAAATCGGCGGACAATGCTGACGAACTGATCGCTTCGGTATCCGAATCCATTCCTCACCGCAATCGGGACAGCATCGACGCCCTGTTCAAAAAACTCGATATACCCATCAATGAACTGCTGGATTTCGAGACCTGCTTCGTCGTCGATGTCGGCATCAATATTTGACCAAATGAGACTGTGCCGATGAAACAAGAGAAACCGAGTTACACGGCTGAAGTGGTTGCCAGCTACCGGGCGGTTGAATCACTGAAGCCGGAACATCAGCGTGTCTGTTATGATCCATTCGCCATCCACTTCTTGCGCACCGGTTTTAGACTGGTATGCAAGCTGGGGCCTCTTGTTCAACCGCTTTTTTGGCTGATAGCAGAACGGAATTTCTCGAGTGACGTGGCGCAAGGAATCGGCAGGACCCGCTTTATCGATGATTATACCAAACAGTGCATCGACAACGGCATGCGGCAGATGGTCATACTGGGCGCCGGTTATGACAGCCGGGCTTATCGCATCGGAGGCATCAAGGAAAAGGTCAAGGTATTTGAAATCGATCATCCGGCAACGCAAAGTGACAAAAAAGCGAAACTCATCAAACTGTTCGGGGCTCTATCACCCCATGTAACCTATGTCTCCATCGATTTTGACCGGGAAACATTTGAACAGAAGCTCCTTGCAAGTGGCTATGACAGGACATTAAAGACTCTGTTCATCTGGGAGGGCGTGACTTATTTTTTATCCGATGGGGCGATTGATGGCACTTTGGCTTTTGTGCGCGATCAATCCGGCGCCGGCAGTTCCATTATCTTCGACTATATTTTCAAGTCCGTAATCGATGGCACCTATGATTCGATAGAAGCCAAGAGAGAAAAAGAGATATTGGCCAGCATCGGGGAGCCATTCACCTTTGGCATCGAAGAAGGCACAATAGAACAATTCCTGGCGAATAGAGGTTTTTGCGAAATAACGGAGGTTGGTCATGATTATCTGACCGACACCTATTTCAAGGCGGCGAAGCAAAACAGACAATACCCCCCTTTCCTCCCCCTTGTTCATGCGACGGTGAAGCCGCGGATTTAGGGTTCTCTCTCACGTTTTCCATCCCAATTTAGCAACCGATAACTCATCACAGTTCCTGATCAACAGATAATCTTCACCTTGCACTCCAAATTGGATCCGAATTGCCGACATTTATCCATCGAGAGCTATAACCCGGCAGAAGGCGGCAACGTCATCCGGTAACCAATTTCCTCATGCCGATCGCATCGAATCCTCGTTTTTTTCGCCGATTAATGTAGTCATTGTCTTAGATATTTGTAGTCTGTTTCTTACAATTTATTTCCCTTCTGCTATATTCATCACAGACATAATTCTTAAATTGTGTCTTGCCAACATGTTCTAATCCCATTGGATTTAAAAGATTAAGTAAATGATGGGAGTTAATTTCCCAGTAATTCTTGCTATCGAGTGGGAGCGAAATTAAAGAACAGCTAATTCAGCCCTTAATAATAAAAAAGAGACCCTATGAGAATAAGAACACGTGGTATCAACCGGGCAGGTCGTACCGGTATCAAATCATTGACCTTGATTAGTTCACTAGCTACCTTAACCGCACTACCTGTCGCAGGACTCGGTGCAACACTGATTGACGACAGTTACATTTCCACGAGGGCTTCAACAAAAAACTATGGTAGCAAGGCTATGCTTCAGGTCATTGATGGCAGCCTGGAAGGCTACCTTAAATTCGATCTGGTGAAATCTTCACCAAACTCCGGCATGGTGTCGAAGGCAATTTTGAGGGTTTATGTTTCCGGTATCAAAGCTCGCTCCGCAGGAGCGCTGGCGATACATCAAACCGCTTCCAACTGGAATGAATGGACGATCACCGGTAACTCACATCCCGTACCCGGTAGCTTGATCGAATCCGTTCCCGCTGCTACTAATAAATGGCTTGAATTTGACGTAACCGACTATGTTAAAAACGAAGTTGAGAGCGCCAATGCTTCTACGATCGGGTTTGCCTTGCTCGGTAATGGAGGTTTAAACATTAAAATCGACAGTAAAGAAAGCAAAACGACGGGGCATGAGCCTGAATTGGATATCGTATGGTCTGGTGTGGGCATGGACGATATTAAAGATGCGGTTGGCCCGACCGGTCCGCAAGGTGAAACCGGCCCAGTCGGACCTAAAGGCGATACCGGTACGCAAGGCCCTGCTGGCCTGCAAGGCGAAACCGGCCCTCAAGGCCTCGCCGGACCGCAAGGGGACACCGGTCCTCAAGGCTCTGCCGGTCCGCAAGGTGCAACCGGCGCAACCGGGGCAACCGGACCTCAAGGTGAAACCGGCCCTCAAGGCCCCGCCGGACCTCAAGGTGATACCGGCGCCCAAGGCCCCGCCGGACCTTAAGGTGATACCGGCGCCCAAGGCCCCGCCGGACCGCAGGGTGAAACCGGCGCGCAAGGCCCCGCTGGTCTGCAAGGCGAAACGGGCGCAACTGGGGCAACCGGCCCTCAAGGCCCCGCCGGTCCGCAAGGTGAAACCGGGGCAACCGGACCCCAAGGCGGCATCACCGGAATTCGCGCCGGCTCGACAACCTTACCGGCGGGAGATAATGTAACTCAAGGCACGGTAGTGTTCTCATCTCCGATGGAAACCGCAAATTACCAGGTCGCACTGATTGGCAATAATTTTACTGATATTACTAGCAATACAAATAAAGACTGTACCTGGAATATTGTCGCCAAGAGGACTGACGGCTTTGATTACGCTTGCCCGGACAGCAATGGCGCTCCCTTGGACTTTTTTGATGCGACTCCTCAGAATATTGGCTATATTGCAATCCCAAATCAATAAATAAGGCTCAGTTACCGTCTCAAAGTGAGGGGCACTCATCCGGATCCGGTGACGGCCGGTCTTAAGGATGGGACGCCCCCAACAACCTGTTAAACCAAAAAAAACCAACTGGATTTATAACCAATTCATTTCAATGCGTTCTTTGCCGGCTTGATTATTGCTCATAAGCTACGTATCCCGCCCAAAGTTTTGGTAAAATAATTTATTTGATTTAACCGTTGAATTTCCTTATGTCCAAAGATATTCGCATTATAAGATGTAGCGGCAAGGCGCTGGGGCAGTATATTTCGGAACTTGCCCGCCTGAGAATTGAAGTGTTCCGTGAATTCCCCTATTTATATGACGGGACCTATGAATATGAAGAAAAATATCTGCAAACCTATCTAAATTGCCCTCAAAGCGTCATTGTCCTCGCGTTTGACGGCGACAAGATTGTGGGCGCCTCGACCGCAATCCCAATGAAATATGAAACGGATGAGCTGAAAAAACCGTTTATCGAAAATGGCTATAACCTCGACGAGGTTTTTTACTGCAGCGAATCGGTGCTGGACAAAAATTACCGGGGTTTAGGAATCGGCGTGCGTTTTTTCGAGGAAAGAGAGGCCCATGCCGAAGAATTGGGCGGGTTCAAGCATATCACCTTCTGCTGTGTCGAACGGCCTGTGGATCATCCGCGCAGACCGGCAAATTATGTACCGCTTGATAAATTCTGGAATAAACGCGGCTATGTCAAACACCCCGAGCTTAAAACCGCCTATTCCTGGAAAGACCTTGACGATGACGAAGAAACCGCAAAACCTATGACATTCTGGCTTAAACATGAAAGTTAAGATTGCAACCGCCCAGTACGATATCGGCTTTCTGACAAACTGGCAAAATTACCGGCTGAAAATCGAGCGCTGGGTTGATGAAGCCGCCAGGCAAGACGCCGGAATTTTGCTTTTTCCGGAATATGCCAGCATGGAGCTGGCCTCGCTTTTCGGTAAAGAGATCTATTCGTCATTGAGCAAACAGCTGGAAGCCATGCAGACATTGCTGGATGATTATATCGCCCTGTTTCAGTCCCTGTCTCAGCAGCATGGCTGCTATATTCAGCCGGGTACATTTCCGGTAAAAATGACCGACGGCAGCTACCGCAACCGCGCTTATCTGTTCATGCCGCATGGACATTTTGATTATCAGGACAAACTGATGATGACCCGTTTTGAAAACGAACAATGGTTTATTCACCGCGGCGATGAATTAAAATGTTTTGATACCGAGTATGGAAAAATTGCGATCAATATCTGTTATGACAGCGAGTTTCCAATGCTGGCGAGGAAACAGATAGAATCAGGGGCAAATCTGATACTGGTGCCGAGTTGTACCGACACCCTGGCTGGTTACCATCGGGTTAAAATAGGTTGTCAGGCAAGAGCCCTGGAGAACCAGTGTTATGTGGTGCAGTCGCCCACCGTAGGAGAGGCGCCCTGGTCGGAAGCGGTCGACGTCAATATTGGCGCTGCGGCGGTCTATACGCCTGTGGACCGTGGCTTTCCGGATAATGGCATACTAGCGATAGGCAAACTCAATGCCGTGCAATGGGTCATCGCTGAAATCTCGCTAGACGAAATTCGTACGGTGCGCGAGCAGGGGCAAGTTTTCAACTACCGGGATTGGCCGCTGCAAACTTCTGTGCTCTAATTAAATATGGTTTCGAAGGAATAACCGTTAAAATGCAGGATTTCTTTCAGTCTTTTTAAGCCGTCCATCTGAATTTGCCTGACGCGCTCGCGGGTGACATTGAGTTCTTGTGCAACCTGTTCGAGCGTCGCGCCTTCATATCCGCAAAGGCCGTAGCGACGACAGATCACTTCCCGCTGTTTCTCGGGCAATTGGAACACCCAACTGGAAATACTCTGTTTAATACCGTCTTCCTGGATTTTTTCAGCGGCGGACAAGCTGTCATCATCCGAAATCGATTCAACCAGAGGCTTGTCTACATCCTTACCGCTGGGAACATCCACCGAAGTGACCCGTTCATTGAGTTTAAGCATTTTTTCCACTTTGCTTATCGGTTTATCAAGATGCTGAGCGATTTCCTCCGCGGTGGGCTCATGATCCAGTATCTGCGCCAAATGGCGTTGCGCTTTAAGATAAGTGTTCATTTCTTTGACGATATGGATCGGCAACCGGATCGTACGGGTTTGATTCATGATCGCGCGTTCGATCGTCTGCCTGATCCACCAGGTCGCGTAGGTTGAAAATCTGAAACCTCGTTCCGGATCGAATTTTTCAACAGCGCGAATCAATCCCAGATTACCTTCTTCTATCAAATCAAGTAACGGCAAGCCTCGGTTGAGATAACGCCGGGAAATTTTCACTACCAGACGCAAATTACTCTCGATCATGATTTTGCGGGCATCCTGGTCGCCTTTCAAGGCTTTGGCGCCGTAGTGCTTTTCCTGATCTGCCGTCAGTAATTTCGACCGGCCCAGTTCATTCAGATAAACGCGAGTCGCATCAAAATGTTCATCCCTGGATTTGATCGCCTGAATATCGTCAACATCCAGAATCTCGTTGAGATTGGGTTCTGCCTCAATCTCCTCTTCAAAAAAAAGATCATCCTCAAATGGGAGACTAATATCATCGTCACTTGGTTCTACTAACTCTTCTTTCATATTAACTCCCTGATTTTAGGTCTAAGTTGTACTGGTTAATCATTCTTCGGCAGGAGCGACAGCGGATTAACCGACTTTCCATTTTTTCTAATTTCAAAATGCAACAATGCTTTTTTTGATACCGCCGCTCCGATTTTAGCAATATCCTGACCTTTTTTTACGTGCTGTCCTTCCTTGACAAACAGACTGCTGGTATTTGCATAAGCGCTCAAATATTCATTATTGTGCTTGATAATCAGTAAATTTCCAAATCCAATTAGCCCTTGTCCGCTATAGACTACCTTACCGGCTTCTGATGCTCGCACTGTTTGGCCTGCAGCGCCGGCAATATCAATTCCTTTATTATCGGTTTGAGAAAAATTTTTTCGAATTTTTCCCGTGATCGGCCACTGAAAGTCTAACATTAACATATTTTTATTATCAATTGAAATAATTGAATTTTTTTTATTTTTTTTGTGATTCTTATCAGATTTTAATCGTCTGGACAGGGGCTTCTTTTGGAATTTGAGTTTCTCGCTTGAATTTAATGAGTTATTTTTCCTGCTATCGTCAGGATTTTTGGCTGCGATATCGCTGATTCCCTTTACTGATCCTGCTTTATCGGTGGATGGAGGTTTAAAAAGCCTGATCTTCTGGCCTGTCTCAACTTGATACGGCGGTGCAATCCGGTTCCACATCGCCAACTTATCCAAGCCGTAACCCGAACGAACACCGATGGAATACAGTGTTTCGCCTTCTTTGACCACATGATATTTTATCTCGGGTTGAATAGGGTCAAATTCGTTATTTCCTTTTTCCCTATCTCCTTTTTCGGGTTTTTGGCCATGTTCCATCAGTTTTTGATTGCTGCCGGCATTGTTTTGTCCAATGACAGACGGGCTTGGATTGCCGAGATCGATGTTTTGATTTTGCCTGGCCATATCCCGATAATATCCGTCAAATCTCTGATCTGCACTGACGACAGGCGCCAGGTCGTAAGCTTGCCTACACCCATGGAGCCATATCGGGAACGTCAACAAAAATATCGATTTTGATAATTTCAAATGCATGTGCCGTTACTTTTTCAGCAGAATCTTTTTGGCCAAATTGATTTTGGCTGCCAAGTAATCCGACCCTCCACGGTCCGGATGTATTTTTTGCATCAATTTTCGGTGAGCGGCAATGATTTCCTGGTCCGTAGCGCCGACTTTCAGACCGAGTACCTCATAGGCTTCGGCAACCGACATATTGCCTGTGTTAGGGGCATTGCTTTGCTGCCGGGAACCATGTTGTTTAGAAGCCAAAAACTCCAGCCACAATCTGTGCAAATAGGGCGCATACCGCAACAAAACGGGGATTAACCGGGCTATTGAAGCCAGAACGACGCCTAAAAGAGCGACGAGCCAGCCCAACCGTCCGGTAAACGCTAAATAAAGAATCATTACCCCCATGCTGCCGAGTAATATTAACCTGATATAACGGGCCAAAATGGCCTGAGGAATCTTAAGAAGGGCGCGTAAACTCCAAAATGCAATGATGATCAGTAACAGTATCAACAAAATTCGAATCAATGCTTGCTCCGGGATTATTCATTTCTTTAACATCTTTCACGTAGTACCGGGTTAAATAATACCTTAGAATAGGGCATCTTATGATAAGAATATGATTATTGCCTGACATGAAGAACGCTCTCAAACCCATTCTGGGATTTGCCGCTGCCAGCGGCACCGGTAAGACCACCTTGCTAACGCAATTAATTCCTATCTTGAAACAACACGGTTTGCGCATCGGCATCATCAAACACAGTCATCATAATTTTCAAATCGACAAGCCGGGAAAGGACAGTTTTCGCTTACGCGAGGCCGGGGCATCGCCGGTCATGCTGGTCTCGCGGAACCGACGCGCAATAATCGAAGAAATCGATCCCAACCAGGAACCCAGGTTGGACAACCAACTAAAGTACTTCGATCAGTCAGAACTCGATCTCATTCTGGTTGAAGGATTCAAAGCCGAAAAATTTCCCAAGATTGAATTGCACAGGTCTTCACTTCTGAAACCGCTGCTCTATCCAAATGACCCGGACATCATCGCCATCGCTACCGATAGTCCACTGGAGACGCCTGCTTATCTGGCAAAACTGGATATCAATCGGCCCGATATGATCGCTGCCTTTATTCTCGATCAGTTCCTGGGACGGTCATGACGGATCCGTGCAGTCTGGAATCGAATTTGCTGCTGTCGGTCGAAGAAGCGCAGGCCAGAATTACCGGCGCCATTCGACAGATCGACGGCGAGGAGATTGTTATTTTAAAAAATGCCGTCGGGCGCGTGCTTGCTCAATCCATATATTCGCCGATCAACATCCCTCACGACCGGAATGCGTCAATGGATGGCTATGCCTTAGCCAGCAGTGATATCGATCCCGAGCATCCTTTCCGTTTGCGTTTAGCCGGCATGTCCTGGGCGGGAAAACCTTTTTCAGGACACTTGCAAGCCGGGGAATGCATCAGGATTTTTACCGGGGCGGTAGTGCCCTCGCCTGCTGATTCAGTCGTTGTCCAGGAACTGGCGCAAACGGATGGCCAATTCGTCAATTTTCCGTCGCAGATAAAAACACACCAACATATCAGGGAAGCGGGCGAAGATATCAAACAGCGCAGCCTGCTCTGCAGCCAAGGAAAAAGATTGACGGCAATCGATTTGGCTTTATTGTCTTCTGCCGGAATCTATGAACTTCCGGTCAAGCGGCGACTCAGGATAGCTTTTTTTTCTACTGGCGATGAACTCGTCCCAATCGGTAAACCCTTGAAATCCGGAAAAATTTACGATAGCAATCGATATAGCCTAAGCGGATTATTGACGGACCCCAATATCAGCGCCGTCGATATGGGGGTTGTTCCTGATAATGAGCAACTGCTTGAATCGCGCTTGCTGGCAGCGTCAAGGCATAACGATGTCATCGTTACAACAGGCGGCGCATCGGTCGGCGAAGCCGATTTTATTAAGAAAGTACTCGATCGCTGCGGCGAGATTGATTTCTGGAAAATAGCAATAAAACCCGGTAAACCCTTGGCTTTCGGGAAAATCGGCCGATGTTACTTTTTTGGCTTGCCGGGGAATCCGGTATCGGTCATCGTTACTTACCAGCAAATTGTGGCCCCCGCATTAAGGCGGCTAACAGGAGCGCACGATGAAAAACCGCTACGATTTAAAGCGGTCTGCACAACCCGGTTAAAAAAAGAAGCCGGACGACAGGAATATCAGCGAGGCATTCTTACCCAGGATGAAAACGGCGATTTTTTCGTTGCATCATCCGGCAGCCAGGGATCGCACATTCTCGGCTCAATGAGTCAAAGCCAGTGTTATATTGTTTTGCCAGCCGATTGCAATGGCATTCAACCTGGAGATACGGTCATCGTCGAACCCTTCCGAGCATTCATATAAATAAGCGTTATTGACCTGACTTAATCCATTTCTTATTGTCATGATAATTTTCATCTCCCTCAGTCTTGCCATCAGTTTTATCGTACAAACCGAGCAACCATTCAGAAGCATTTTCTATTCACCCCTGTTTATCTATATCGGGCTCGCCGGAGGAATTATCGCTATTCTAGGATCGTTATTAAAAAAACGGTCCGAGCAAATCTGGTACGATCTCTTTGCCAGCAGTTCCTTGCTGGTCTGGTTTGCTTACTGGCAACCCATATTCGGCCAAGACTCGCCGATGTTCTTTTTTTTTCCGCTGTTTTTTGCCGTCATGACTGCTTTTTTTTCACTGGCATTCATCGGCAAACGTGATCAACTGGATAGTGAATCGCTGCGCCTCATGCGTCTTCTCTCAGAAAAGAACGGACTTCAGCCCTGGGTGATCATGATTGGCGTTCTTGTCAGCCTGGAATTGCATGACCATTATCTGGTCTATCCCGTTATGACCACTATTTTGCTATTACGATATACCTTGTCCGGTTGCATCCAGCGCAACCGCTTATAGAAGGCTTAACCAGGGCTATGATAACCCTTGCTCTTTCCTGATTTCACACTGGCGACGCGCTTGCTGCTGTTTGCGGCAACTTTTTTAACCCGCGAACTTTTGGCTGTCTTCTTGGCAACAATTAAAGACTTGTTTGAACCAGCCCGTTTATAATTCCCCGATTTAGCAACCGCCAGTTTCTTGGTCTTGCCGGCCGTCTTAGTTCGGGATGCGACTTTTGTTTTGCCAGCTTTGCCATGAGTCGTGCGTTTATTCTTGGCCATTAGATATCTCTTGCTGTAGCGCTTACTTTTAACAAGCTTGGCTTTGCTATGGTGGCTATGGCTATGGTTCGCACTCTGGGTGGTGGTAGATGATGCAGTGTAGTTTCTGGCGCCATTACCGCAGTTCAGTTGATAAGGGGGCTCGCCGCTAAAGCTTGTCGGCATGGTATTGATTGTTGTTCCCGAATCGGCAACATATCTGTTGCTAAAACCGTTGTCCATCATATCCGTCATCAACCGGTAACGTTCCGCACTGGACATTCCACCTAATACAACACCAATCAGATTTTTGCCGTTTTGATGAGCGGCTCCGATCAGATTGAAACCGGAACCGCAGGTATAACCTGTTTTCATTCCTTCCGCGCCCGGATAACGAGCGGTAAACTTATTAATCCCGCGCAATTCCCGGCCTTTATAATAAAAGCTGTGGCTGGAAAAATAAGGGTAGTAGTTTGGAAAATTACGCTTTATGTTAAAGGCCATGACGGCCATATCGCGAGAGGTCGTTACCTGCCACTCGTTAGGAAGGCCTGTTGCGTTCATGAATCGTGTGTTATACATGCCGATTGAACGCGCTTTCGCTGTCATTCTAATCGCAAACTCATCCTCGGTGCCGCCCAGATGCTCGGCCAGTACCACCGCTGCATCATTGGCAGAGCGGGTGATTACTGCCAGTATGGCGTCCTCGACAGTTATCCTTTCCCCATTTCGTAATCCGAGCTTACTGTTAGGCTGGCGGGATGCATGGTATGACGTCGTCATCGAATCGTACAAATGCAGTTGACCCGAATCAAGCGCTTCGAACGCCATATATAAGGTCATGACCTTGGTTAATGATGCCGGATACCATGGATGTGTCGAATTGACTTCATGAAGGACATTGCCATTGTCGGCATCGACCATAATCGCCGCGTAACGTCCATAACTGGCTCCTGAAACGAAAAATAACCAGAACGGCATCAAAATTAAAAAAATCAATTTAACTTTAGTCATGAAGCGGGTTTCTCAAAAAATCGTTTATTAAAAATCACACAGTGGAACGCGACCAAGCCGTCGCCTAACTCGCGGATGATTTGTTTTCGTACAGGAACAGACGTCCTCAAGGCAATTGTCAAACTAGATGCAAGGATAGATACAAACCGCTAAAAATCGTTCATTCGTTAACGGTCCGTTCCATAAGGAATCAGTTTAAAAATCGGGCGCTTGCTTATATCAAAGTGTAGACTCTTTTTCGTTATTATTGAGGCGATTAATTTCAATCAATATGCTAGTTAATGGAGTTCCGGCAATTTAAAAAGAGTCTGCGCCATGTGTATAATTATATAGTATTTTAATCCGCACATAATAAAAACTATGTAGGGCTTTCGTTAATTGGCCATGGCGCCTGACCTCCTGACCCGGCCTAAAAAGGACTAGGGACATCAAAAAAAACAAGCCATTAAAACGATGGCTTTTCAGTGAAACAAGGAAAAGCTTGCGTTGTCGGCTAAGGTGTCAGTTAGCGCGGGTCAACCTGCCGCAACTGAGTTGCGCTACCCGGGATTGCTTCCAATTGCATTGAGCCCTCTCCGAGGACGCGCTAAACAAACCGCTGCGTTCATGGTTCGGCCAGGTTCCTTTGAGCGTAGACGAAAAGCCCGCCACGTGCGGCGGCAATTTGATCCGTCCTGATTAAACCCATGTTTGAAATCAGCGCTTGCCTAATAAGCCCGGCGTACACGTATAAGGAGGCTCGCCCTGACAAATTCCCCATGAACCGCCAAACTGGCCTTCAATGTTGGGCTTCCAGTTTTCCGAAAATGCTTCAAACACCACGCCGGACCAGTTTCTTTCAGCCAGTTTTTTGAACGTGGAGCGGATGACCTCATTTTGATTTTTCTTACCTGCAATACCGCACTGCTGTCCCGTGTGCACATTGATTTCTGTGGCGCCTTCGGGACTGTTGGGCCAGCCGAATTCAGTCAGAATCACGTCTTTGCCCGGGTATGTCCGCCTGATATCCTCAAGCCGCGCCATATGAAAGTCGGCGGCTTTTGCTGCCGGAATACAGGTATGAACGCCGGCATGCTTATTTTCCCACCAAGGGAAAATATTGGTCCCTATCCAATCCACGGATTTTGCAAAGCCGGTCTGCTGGCAAGGCGAAGCCCGGTTGCACCATTCCCACCAGGTATCGATCGTGGTGATGGGCTGGGATACCCCCGCCTCGCGAAGGGCATCTATGCAACGACTGATTTCGCCATCAAACCGGTTACCGTGACGGGTTCTCACCTCCGAACCACAGCTGAGCCTAACGATAGTTTTCGGAAATGCCTTAGCGACTTCAATGCCCTTGGCGATGGATTGGGAATTAATCTCGATGTCTTTATCCAGCCAAAGAATGGCGATGACTTTCAGTTTTCTTGCTTCTGCGGCGGCAAACGTGGCATCCAGTCCGTTTAAAACGCCGTAGGTCATGATGCAGCGAAACGGGGTTTCTTTGACTATTTTGTCCAGCAGTTCATTGATTAAACCGGGTGATGGATGAGCGCCGTAATCAGGATTTAGTTTTCCGACATAAGGACTAAAGGCAACGCACTGCATCGCGGTTTGCGCTTTGTTTTTTGCTGTGCCATGCCGGAGAACCTGCTTCTGCTCGCGCGCCAATAAATCCTGGCAACTCAATAACAGCAACGATAAAAACAGCAGCGACAATTGTTTCATGAACCCCTCGTCAGAAAATAAACCGATTTAGTTTTTTCAGTCTAACTGACGCTATATGATAAGCGATTTTAGCTAATTAAGTAGCAAACATTAGACTTTTCGGAATTGATTTTCCATGGCAATGCTTTCCCAGGCGAACTATACGTATGTGCTCTAACGCACAGACGGAAAAAAGTTTCTGTGACATTTTGATACTTAATTTAGTGGATCCTTCTCCCCGGCAACCTTAGACTTTGGGATAACATCCCCCTGAATTCTTATAACACCTGTACCACCTGACGGAACAAAACATTGCAGAAGAGAACATGTCATATCAAACAATTCAACATTACGATACCTTATACAACGACGAGAACTTCCAGTTGATTCCCGGTTCAAATCGATTGTTATGGAAAGTCAGAACAGCACCCGGCGGTGCCATGCCCCTTGGCAAATGGCTTTCAGGTGCCGCGCGAGCACTCTTGATCGGCACGTTGATTTTATCCGGATGTACCTCTGAAAACTCGGGCGGACAAAGCAAACAGACGCGGCAAGAGCAAGGGGGGGGTACCGCCAACAAACGTGTTCATAAGGAAGTGGGTGAGGCTTCTTGGTATGGTCCGGGGTTTCAAGGCCAGGAAACGGCCAGTGGCGAGACCTTTAACCAAAAGGAGATGACGGCAGCCCATCCGAGTTTGCCGATGGGAACCAAGGCCACAGTGACCAATCTTGAGAATGACAAGAAGGTCGTAGTCAGGATTAATGACCGTGGCCCCTATGCCGAGGATCGCATCATCGATCTCTCCCGCGCAGCCGCTAAAAAGCTTGATTTGCAAGAGGACGGCACCACCCAGGTCAAGATTGAGACTAAATCGAGCAAAAAGAAGTGAGCCGGCGACCAGTCCATCAATACAAAATAGGGAGCAAAAAGGGTCGCACCATCGAATTGACTTCAGCCCAACACCGGATTTTCCACTGAGTGCGTTATCTAATCGAGCGCGTCTGCATTACTCTCTATACTTCATTTCTTAGAAACCATTGTTAAACAGCCGGTGCTTCCACTGCGAAGCGGAAGACTGGAAGCCAGTGAAGGCGTCGAATATTTACCAATAAGCAGTTTCAAAACCGACCGTCAACAATTTAGATCACATTGTTTCTACTCGTAGTCCGCCAAGCATGTAATGGCGGTCAGATATAGGTGCGAATTCATTCACACAGCGCGGATAAATCCGCACCTACACTTATTGCGCTTCCCGTCAAAATTGCATTGGCGAACTACTAGTTTTTATGAAGTCCAGATAAAAATTGAAAGCCGAAAGTGTGGAATATATTGGACGATGATTCAGGCCCTAACGCTCCATTGCTGAATGCCGGAGCTTACAAAATAAAGTTCCCAATCAGGAGGAGATTGGGAACCGGCAAATCGTATATAAATTATTTTGTATCGGTTGTGGTGGTAGAGGATGATTCCTGCGTTTTAGTAGTGGCTGGCTCTCCAGCTGGAGCTGGCGTAGTAACGCTTTCCGTGGTGGAGGTCGATTCCTGAGTTTTAGTTGTTTCTTCAGCCGGAGCTGGTGTTGTAACGATTTTCGTGGTGGTAGAGGTGGTTTCCTTTTCTTTGCTGCAGCCAGCCAGTAACGCCAAAGTAACTAAACCAGTAGCTATAATTTCTTTAGTTTTCATAATAATATCCTATTGTAATAGTTTTGTTGGACGATTTCTTTACCCGGTGGTGTATAAGCGCAATCCCCGGAAATTTTGGGCTTATACTTCTTAAACGATAATTCCGATGAATTAGCGAGATGCGCAAATCAAAAAACACCGCAATAACGATCTTATAATAAGATTATCCGATAAATCAACCTCGGTCGGTTCGGTGGCGCACATAAGCTGATGAATGATGACAACTACTGAATTTGTAGCCAAGAGCTGAAAACCATCTTCTGTCAATCAGCATCCAATTATTACCACTTTGAATAAATTTGCGACAAAAAACCCGGTTCAGTTATTCATAGGCTTTAATCTTCAACAGTTGCTCTACGCTGACAATTTTATAGCCATTCTCTTTCGCAAAATTAAGCGTTTGTTTTAATACCTGGATGGTTTTATCCGAATTATCATGAAACAGAATAATAGCGCCCGGTTTAATTTGCGTTTGTACGCGCCGGGTTATGATTTGTGCGGAGGCGGCCGTTGTATCGAACGAGCGAATGCTCCAGCCGATGATGCTGTAATTCAATTCCGTTGAGGCTTTCGCAAGATTGGGTGTGGTGACGCCATAGGGCGGCCGGAATAATTTCATTCGTTTGCCGATGATTTTGAAAACACTCTCTGCGGTCTGGTTCAGTTCATCCCTAAAACCTTGCACGCTTTTAAAATCCATAAAAAAAGAATGCGTGTAGCTGTGGCATCCGATGCTGTGCCCGCCTGTGTCTATTTGTTTCAATAGGCTTTCATTACCCTCAATGTTTTTCCCGATGACAAAAAACGTTGCCGGTGCCTCGTACTGAGCTAATAGGGAGAGCACCTGTGGGGTGTATTCCCGGTTTGGACCATCGTCAAACGACAAGGCAATTTCTTTTTCTGACGTATTTGCAAAACAATAGGCTTGGATGTGAAAATTGGATTGAATGATTACCGAACCATAAATGATCAATGCCAGATAAATTGCGCCTGACACTACCAGCCACCCTGGATCGATTCCGAAAAACGCATATAACAAACCAATCATGCTGATCGCGATGAGGAAACTGTTGCGGGTTGATTTAAATGTCATGGGGTATCAATGAAGGCAGTGGTATTTTTGTTATTCGTCATCATGCGAAACACGCCAAAAATCGAAAAAGTTAAACCATTGTAGCGGCTCTTTTAAACAGTAAGCCTGCAAGCGTTCCGCATAGCGCTGGATTATTTGCTGCATGGCCTGATCGCGCGTTTTTTTAGGGAAGTCCAGCATGTCGCTAAAGTGGTCGAAATAAATGGCATGCTTGCCCTGCTGTTTGAGACAAAACACGGTATAAACCGGACATTTCAGCAAGCCGGCCAGGATGAACGGTCCTTGCGGGATCAACGCTTCAGCGCCCAAAAAGGTAACCTTGCTGACATGTTGCCGGTTGCCCGGCAGCGATCTGTCTGCAGCGATAATGACGAGTTCACCATCGTCAATTTTATCCTGAAGCAACATGGACGTAGCGGCGGTAATTTCAGTGACCTGAATCATATTTAACTGGCTTTTGTTACTGGTCTGCTTTAACAGCCGATTAAATTTTTGGGCATGCTTGTTATGGATTAACACATTAATGTGCAGCGTTTTATCGAAATCAGCGATGACGCGGCAAACCTCAAGATTTCCGAGATGCGAACCCAGCAACACAACGCCCTGCCCTTTGCCGATTTCAGCTATTAATTCATTACGTCCATGATACTGAACATCAGTCGGCGAGAGCGCCCCGGACCAGGCGGCAAGTTTGTCAATAATGGCGTTGGCAAAACTGATAAAGTGCCTGAAGCTCCAGAAGAAGCTGCCGCTCAGTTTTAATGACGGCGCAAAAACCGACAGTCTGTTCAGATAAGCCTGACTGGCCTGCCTGGCCTGCCGGTTAACGAGCCAGTAATAAATCACGACCGGGTATAAAAACAGTTGCAGAAGCTTGCGGCCAAACAGCAGATAGATACGCAACAGAAGCCTCATGCCCCAGATCATGCCCCCCTCTTCCATTTGCGTCCAGTGCAGTGTTTCTTTCATCGCCAGTGTCGTGACAGTAATTGCGGAATCCGTATCAGCATCCCCAAAAACAATCCGGCATGAGTTTTTGAAATCATGACATTATCATGCCATAACCTGAAATGTGACACGCCATCGTAAGGATAGTGTACGGCTGTCGGTATATTGATAGCTTCGACACCCTGCCAGTACAGGCGCACAACGATGTCTATATCATAATTCATGCGTCGGCCGATGGGTGTCGTGCTGATTAACTTGTCAACGGCGGCCAGCGGATAGAGTCGAAAACCGCACATGCCATCGGCTATTGCCAAGGACAAGGTTTGCATCACTATACACACATTGGTTAAATAGCGCCCGTATAGCCGGCTTTTAGGGACGGTTTCATCAAAAACAGGCTGACCTAAAATCATTGCATCCGGGTTTAGCCTGCCGGCTTCAAGAAAGCGCGGGATATCATCGATATTATGCTGTCCATCGGCGTCGATTTGTAGCGCATGCGTGTATCCCAGCCTTTTGGCGTTGTTGAATCCATCAATAACCGCCGCGCCTTTGCCGCCATTTTCAGCCCGGTTTAGCAGGGTAAGCCAGCCTGATTCCTGCCTGGCACAGCCTTCCAGCACCGCTGAGCATGCGGCTGAACTGCCGTCATTAACCAACAAGCAGGGAATGCCATACCCTTTTATTCTGGATATTACCTGAGCAATGGCGTGCTCATGATTATAGACAGGGATGATGATGCAGGTTTTCATGCGTAATCTCGATAGTTGGTTGCGTCAATGCGTTGCCCTGAACGGTACGTCCCATCCCAGTCAAGCACGAACTTAAGCTCATCGGCGTGATAATAATGCCCGGTAAGACAGGTATTCCGGGTCGTAGGACGTCGCCCTTTCGGCAAGCAATGTGACAAGGCGATATATTCATCTGAGATGTTTCCAGGTTTTCATCCTGACTATATATTCCCCGACCAGCAATATCCCCATCAATATATAGGCGATCAGACCGTTATATAAACTCCAGAATTCAAAGCTGCTCCAGAGTGCAGTTGCGAAGGCAATACTCCCGTTGACAATAAAAAACACACACCATATCTGGGTAACCCGCCGCGTATAAACGATACCTCCGGGCGGCAAGTCGGGATGCTGGATTCTGGCAAGCCGTTCAATCAAGCTGGGAGGCGACAGCAGGCTCCATGAAAAAAGCAGCAACATTGCACCATTAGCGATGGCCGGATAAAACCGTAACGTGAGCAACTCATTGCTCCAGATTGCAAATCCGCAATACAACATACCGGCTATTAACAGCGGGCAGCTCCAGTGCTTAACCGAGTAACTTGCAATCAGTCTGATGCCCAGTAACACAACCAGTACACTCGCTATTTTCCAGGGTTCCAAATAATGCGTGCCGAAATAAACGGCAAACGGATAGAGCATCGTCAATAGGCCTATGACACGAATGGCACTTACTTAAGCTTTTTTGGATGCCCATATTTTCTCACTTCTTCCCT